>DATAEH010000033.1:0-69297 GCA_036258115.1 Streptosporangiaceae bacterium | reverse complement strand
GATCCGGCCGCGAGTCCAGCGATACCTGCGACGGCTCGCCAGGCCCATCGGATTAGCGTGGGTCGCTCCGAAGAATGGCTCAGCCGCAGGCGAGCGCCAGTCGAGCAGCAGCCGGCGACCCTCCTTGTTCGTCAGACCGAGCCGGCCGATGTACAGGGGTTCTGGGCTGTCCGCCCTGACAATACGCCCGAGGCACAGGTCGAGCCCGAACCGACGCAGAACGCGCAGGCGGGCGGTCAGCCGGTGAGTGTCCATGTCCCGGTCCATCGCCTCCTGGCCGATGCCCCCGGGCGCCTTGCGCTTCGCTTCAAGGCGGTCGGACAGCTCAGCGATCGACTGCTCCAGGCTCTCCGCGATCGCCGAGAAGTGCTGCTCGTCGGCGGCGATCAGCGCTGGGTCGGCCTTCGCGATGAGATGGTCAGGGAGGTCGAACGCGCTGGTAGCCAGGGTGTTCACCGCTTCTGCTCCGATCTGAGGTCGCATGCCAAGGTGCGCGGACGGCGCTCCGCCTGCCGCCGCGAACTTGGTGGTCATGACGTGCCCTGTTCACTCACGGCCTGCGATTATGCGGCATGACCCGGGTCTTGCCGCAAGCCCCCCAGTGCGTTATAGATTGAAAGTGGACAGGACTGGAGAGTCCTCTCTTTTTCGTTGTCTGCCACTCCCTGAGCGTGCGCGCAGATCTCTCATATGCAGCTGTGGTCTGCCACGCTACAGCGCACTACAATGGGCTACATGAGCCAGCCCTTGAGTGTCCGTTTGAACGAGTCCACGCTCAGTCGCCTTGGCGCGCGCGCCCGACGAGTTCGTCTTCCTCCTCGCACCCTGGCGCAGCGCTACGTCGAGGAAGGTCTGCGGATGGATGAGCATCCGATGATCCGGTTCGCGGACGGGCCGGCCGGCCGTCGCGCACGGCTGCTCGGCACCGGCAAGGACGTGTGGGAAGTCATCGCGGTCGTCAAGGACAACCGAGGCGATGCAGCCGAGGCAGCACGTTACCTGGAGATGCCCGTAGGGCTGATCCAGGCCGCTATCGCCTACTACGGTGCTTACACCGTGGAAGTCGACCAGCAGATCGAGGCCAACGAGCAGGAAATCGCGGAGGCTCAAGCTGCGTTTGAAGCGGGCCAAGCCGCGCTCCGGCAGTGAAGCTGCTGCTGGATGAGATGTTGAGTCCCGCAATAGCGCGGGAGTTGTGCTCGCGCGGATACGATGTCGAGTCCGTCGCAGGTCACCCCGGTCGTGAGTCCATGTCCGACGCCGAGGTGCTCGCGCTGGCTCGGGCTGAGCACCGCGCTGTTGTCACCACCAACGTGCGTGACTTCCGGCCGCTGCACAACGAAGCCATCACACCCGGTGCGACCGGTGACTTCGGCATGGTTTTCATGCCCAGCAGCTACCACAGGACTAAGGCTGACACAGCAAGGATCATTGCCGCCCTCGAGGCACTCCTGATCCAAAATCCGGGGGAGAGTGAGATGGCCAACGCCGAGGCGTGGCTTTGAGAGATCTCACGGGCGGTGTTCGACCGGGCCTCAGAGAGCGTCGATCCAGCGGTCAATTCGGCCCGCCGCGCTGGTCAGGACCTCCGGATCGCGCATCGTATTCGCCAGCAGCGCGCTGCCTTCGTAAGCGGCTAGCAGGTCGAAGGCGAGGTCCCGGGCGTCCTCGCGGCCGAGCGACTTGAACTGCGTCTCAGCCCATTCAATGGGAACGCGCATCAGCACAGCGGCGGGCAAGCCTGGCTCCGAGACGCGCTTGTCGAGTTCCGAGCAGAGACTGCCTAGCGGACAGCCATACAGAGCGATGATGTCGCTTTGCGAGATGAAGTCCGCTACCAGGGCCTTCAGCCGCTCCTTCGGAGAACGATGACGTTGTTCGATGACGGCAAGAGCCGCCTTGGTCTGCCGTGCGTGGGATTCGATGACCGCGCCGATAACGTCGTCCTTGGTTTTGAAGTAGTAGTAAACGTTGCCGGCCGGGACGTCGGCGGCCTTGGCGATCTCTGCGAGCGTTGTCCGTTCGATTCCCTGTTCGTGCACGAGCTGACTGGCCGCAGCTACCAGCCGGTCATGTTTTCCGGGCCGCGGCCTGTCGGCCACACGCGATTCTGAGTCAGCCATCTCACTAACCACTTTACAGGCGCCGTACCGCATCCTCGCCCTGCGGGCGGGCGGTTCGCGCCGGTTCGGCATTCACCATGACCACGGGTCCGGCATTTCGGGTGTTGCCGATGCGCAACGCGGTCAGGGCTGCGGCTGCCATCAAGATGCTGCCGGTGACCAGCGCTTGGTGATATCCGGCATCTGACGCCACCGCATGCGGCACATGGGCCGCGATCAGGTGAGTGGTGCGGTTAATCGCGACGGCCGAGAGAACGGCGAGCCCGAGTGCGCTGCCAATTTGCTGGGACGAGTTGAGCAGTCCCGCCGCTAGGCCTGCCTTGTCGGATGGCACGCCAGCGTTGGCGGCAGCGGTTACCGAGACGAACACCGATCCTGCTCCAACCGACAGCATGAGGAACCCGGGCAGCAGGTCGCTCGCATACGAGCCGTGCAGCGGCACTTTCGACACGTAGTAGATGCCCGCCCCGGCGATCAGGCAGCCGATGGCCGCCACGGGCCTTGCGCCAACGCGCGCTATCAGTTGCGACGCCGCGCCGCCAGCAACGGCGAACCCGGCGGTGATCGGGAGATAGGCGGCCCCCGCCTTGAGCGGTGAGTAGTGGAGGATTTCCTGCATATACAGCGTCGCGTAGAAGAACATCGAGAAGAACCCGCAGAAGGCGAGCAGCTGCGTCACATCGGCCGCGACCAATCCCTTAACCCGCAAGATGGTGAACGGGACCAAGGGGTGACGACTCCGCAGTTCATTGAATGCGAACGCGGCAATCAGGACGGCCGATCCGGCCAGTGTCAGGGTGGTCTGAATCGATCCCCAGCCGACAACGGGTGCGCGCACAAGGCTGTACACCAGCAGCAGCATGCCTCCGGTGACGAGCATGGCGCCCTGTGAGTCGAATGCCGGGCCTGTCGTCCTGATACCGCGGTCTTTCGCCAGCAGCGCGAGCGCCACCGCGCTCACTACGACACATACCGGAGGGTTGACGAAGAACACCCATCGCCAACCAGGTCCCTGGGTGAGTACCCCGCCCAGGAAGACCCCGGCCGCTGCGGCGATGCCACTAACTGCTCCCCAGACCCCGAGGGCCGTGTTGCGGTCTTTGCCTTCGCGGAAACCGGTCGTCAGGGCCGACAGCGCCGCTGGTGCCATGAGCGCGGCGCCAGCGCCCTGGACGAGCCTGGCGGCGACGAGCAGCCCTGCGCTGCCGGCCAGCCCGGCGGTAAGCGACGACACGGCGAAGACGGTCAAGCCCATGAGCAGCATGCGGCGACGTCCGAGCAGGTCGCCGAGGCGACCGCCGAGCAGCAGGAAGCCGCCGTAAGTGAGGATGTAGCCGCTGGCGACCCACTGCAGGTTCTGCTGCGAGAAGTCCAGGCTGTGCTGGATAGATGGCAGGGCCACATTGACGATTGCCGAGTCGGCGATGTCGAGGAACTGCACGGTGCACAGCAGCGCGAGCGTGATCACGCCGAGCGCGGAACGCAGAACAAGCCGGGAATCGGCGCCTGTCGTGACCGGCCGCTGGACTGGTTCCATGCCTTCGGGCCGCCTTCCTGGCGAAACTAGTCAGTGAGTTAACTCACTCAGTCTCGTTTGATCGGCGTCCCACGTCAAGTTAGTCAGCTAACTCAGTCTCGATCACCTCGCCCGCACGCGGAGTCCTCGGCGTAGCCAGCAACTGCCCAAGGTCCTGCCGCGTGCGGGCGATAGCGGCGCGCTTCAGCCTTGGGTTTTCGGGCTGAAGAGGGCGAACATGGCACCGTTCGGGTCAGTCAGGTACGCGACGACCATGCCATCGTCGAGTTCCATCGGCGCGACTACGATCTTTCCGCCGAGTTCTTCGGTCCGCGTCGCAGTCGCCGCGACGTTGGCGACCTGGACGACGAACACGGCGTACGGCGGGATGTTGCCGCCAGTGTTGAAAATCCCGCCGGATGGCCCTGCGGCGTCAGCCGCCGTGATAAGCGTGTACTCCCCGTCAGCGGCAAACGACCAGCCGAAGAGCTCACCGTAGAAGGCCTTGGCGGCATCGACGTCCGGGGCGCCGATCTCGAACCAGGCGACTGTGTTCTGCGCTGGAGTGGTCACTGCGATCCTCCGTCAGTTGGCAATGTGTCAGGGATGACATTGCCTGAGCTAAGCGACAGCCCCCTGTCGGTGTTTTCGCCGGATTAGCCAGCGAGCTCGGGAATCCGGACGAGCGAGTCCGGGATGTCGACATCGAGGTCGGCATACGCACGATGCGGCGCAGGCGCGCCCGTATCCACGGCAGCAAGGATCCGGTCCACGCGGAATGCTCGTGCGCGATCGCGCAGCCGGCACCATCCCACCAGGTACCAATGCGCTCGGGTACCTGCGAAGGCGACAGGCTCAACCTCGCGCACGGTGACGACGTCGTGCGCGTCCCTGTAGTCGAGCACAAGGACATGGCGGGCGGTGATCGCTTCCTGGATGACCTCTGGGACCGCGGTTCTCTGTGTCGTGGTGCCATCGCGCTGCGATGAATCACTGCGGGTGCTCTCGATCAGCCTGACACGGTTCACTAGCCGTTCTGCCTCAGCCATCTGACCATGCGGTGCGGCGGCCAGCACCTTCCGGAGCGCACTCCTCGCCGCCGTTGCGAACGGTGTCTTCTCCGCCTCTGCCAGCGACACGGCCATCGCGACCACTTCAGCCGCGGTGAAATTGACCGGCGGCAGGGTCAGCACCTTGTCGATGACGTACCCGCCGCGCCGCCCCGCCTCCGCATAGACCGGCACACCAGATTCCTGAAGGGCGAGGATATCCCGTTCAATCGTGCGGGTACTGACCTCGAACTTCCGCGCCAGATGCGATGCCGACCGCGGTCGGGGCGCTACAGCCCGCAGCTCCTCGACCAGTGCGTAGAGCCGGTCGGTGCGATTCACGACTCGCACGTTACCGGGGGCTACCGACACCGACCGGGAGGCCCACTAGCCCACCTGCAGGGCGTTTAGAGCCAGCCCAGCCACGCCATGACCTCGTGCGCGATTCGCGAGACCTGCCGGTCATTCCTGATCGCGAGGTCCTCGACGCCGACGCCTTCGGACGCGGTAATCGACGCAGCCGCGTCGCGCAGGTCGTCGCGGCGCCCGCTTGTGACGTCCGCCGCCAGCCGCTGTTCGATGTCTTGCAACGGCACTGACAGCCGGACAGTCCGCAGCGGCACGCCAAGCGCCTCCTTAATTCCGCGCAGCGTCGAATGGTCGCGAACGAAATACGCAACCACGAACGTCGTCACGCCAAGCCCCAGGTAATTGGGAGCGACCGCGGCAAGGTTTCGCAGCATCATCGCCCGGCCGGTGGCGTGGTCCCCAACCCAGCCGAGGTAGTCGAGGTCCAGCAGGGCATACAGCTCATCCTGCTGCTCAAGCAGGTAGGTGATCTCTGCGGCGACCGAACTCTTCCCTGAGCCAAACACCCCCGTAATAAGCACACCCTCTGGACTATGCGGCTTCACAGGCCAAGTTTCGCCCCGCGCGTCCGGTTCCGCCAGCTGAATTGGGTCGGCCCCGCGGTCGCCGTCCCGCCTGCGAGACGCACCATGATCTCCCCGTAGCGCGCCCGTCATTAAGCTTTGCGTCGTGCCTGGCGGATACGCGGAGGTGGACGCGAATGGAGCGCGACGCGCGGCTCGTAACGGGCTTTGACTGGATGCTCAGCTGCACGACCGAGTTCGAAGCAACCATCGATTTCGTACGTGACGTACTTGGATTGACCATAGCCAGGCAGGGGATGGCTCAGACCGACACGCACTTCTCGCGCTACGCGTGCGCGACCTTGCCGAGCGGCGACACCCTCGAGATCGTCGAGCCTGCGCAGTCAGCAGGGCAGTTGTACGGCAAACAGATCCTGTGCCTGCCAGTTCCTCACCTGCTCCAGGCACGAGCCGAGATGGAACGCCGAGGTGCCGTCTTCGTGAGCGAGCTGTTCGATGACGGCACCGGCCTGGGATGGATATACCTGCAGGCGCCCGGCGGGAACATCTACCAGATCTACGGCCCGGTAAAAGGCGATGTCGCGTGACGCTGGCCCGTCCGAGCGCGCAGGCCTCTCACTTCATCGGGGTGAATAGATCCACGGCTGCCTGAGGTCGATGAATTCTGGCTCGCCCACGCTCAGCTTGTTCATCTCTTCCATCTGCGCTTTCAGCGCGGGCGGTGGCTCCTTCTGCTCGCCCTGGCGTGCGGCGGCTTCCGACGTGAAGTACATCGCCATGGTGTAGTTTCCGCCCTCGTGTCCCACTGCCAGGCTGCCGATGACATCGGGACGGAAAGCGGCCCATTCGTCCGGATTCTGGGTCATGAGTTCCCTCGCGCGGTCAGGATCGCTGCCGCGGCCCTGCATCACCTGGACGAATTGCGCCGTGTTCGGATCGCCGACCACGTCTGCTGTCACGTCGGTGCTGTCGCGGAAGCTAACGTCCCCGCCGAAAAGCTTGGACGTCTCCATCCACCACTGGTGCTGTTCTGGCCGGTCGCTGTTTCGCCTGGCCGCGTCCTCGGAGTCAAAGCGGACCAGGGCAACGAACCGGCCGTCCTCGGTGATCCCTGCCGTGGATCCGAGCCAGCCCATCGCTCCGCCCGCGAGCTGCTCGGCCCACGTGTCTAGCGCTGCGTGAAGCTGCTGCTGGTCGGTTGTTTCACCACGGATTACCTGAACGAACATTGCGAGCCTCCCCCCGGTTGGGCGCGCGACGAAGGCGCCCAAGCTCTTGCCTAACGCTACGTCCGTCGGCGCGCGACGGCTGGGGCACCCCCGGCACGACGAGCTGTGAAGAGGCCGACATACCGGTCAGGACGAGCAATCAGCAACGGTTTCCGTCACGTATCCCGGCACTAAGCTTTGCGGCATGGCTGGGGGGTCGGCCGACGCTGGCGGCGTCAGGGTCGCGGAACTGGTGGCGACCCTGTCTTACGCGGCTGATCTGGGACTTGGCCAGCCGCTCGAGCATTCGATGCGGCAGACGGTGCTCGCGCTGCGGTTGGCCGACATGATCGGCGCCAGCGAGCACGACCGGGCTGCGACCTACTACGTCGGGTTGCTGATGAATACCTACTGCCATGCAGACGCCGCCGAGCAGGCGAGGTGGTTCGGCGACGACATAAGTTTCAAAGGGGACAGCTTCGAGCTGCTCGACAAGAACACGGCGCAGATAGTCTCGTTCATCTTCCGGCGGGTCGGATCACATGGCAACGGCATGGCGCGCGCGCGCCGCCTCGCGGCGTTCCCGGTAACCGGCCTGAAGGAAGCGATGTCCTTCCTGGCGACGCATTCCGCGCTCAGTGCGCAGTTCGCCGAGCGTATAGGCCTGGATACGACCACCTGCCGGGCGATTCGGCAGGCTTTCGAGCAGTGGGATGGCAAGGGTTATCCGGCACACCTGAAGGGTGAGGACATCTGCCTGCCGGCGCGGCTCGTGCAGCTGACGGGCCCGGTGGAGGTCTTCAGCCGCCGGCGCGGCACCGCGGCAGCGCGGGCGTTTGTCGGCAGGCATCGCGGCACGCAATTCGACCCGGCCGTGGCCGACCTCTTCTGTGACCAGGCTCCCGACTTGCTGGACGGCCTAGATGAGGCGGCGCACTGGGATGCGATCCTCGACTCCGAGCCGGCGCTGCGGCGCCGCGTGGCCGGGGCCGACCTGGACGACGTTCTCGAAGCTATGGCCGACCTGGTGGACCTGAAGTCCCCGTATCTGGCCGGCCACTCGCGCGGCGTGGCCGACCTGGCATGCCGCGCAGCTGGCTCGCTCGGTTTCAGCACGGCGGATGTGACCGCGCTGCGTCGCGCGGGCTACCTGCACGACCTCGGACGGCTCGGGATCTCGAACTCCGTCTGGGATAAGCCTGGCTCGCTGACGGACGGTGAGCGCGAGCGTGTACGGCTCCACCCGTACCTCACAGATCGGATGCTGGCGCGGGTGGATGCGCTCAGGCATAGCCGGGAGATCGCATCCAGGCACCACGAGCGCCTGGACGGCTCAGGCTACCCGCGCGGGCTGACGGCTGCCTCTCTCACGCGGCTCGACCGTCTGCTCGCCGCCGCGGATGCCTACCACGCCATGACCGAGCCACGGCCCTACCGGGACCCACTCGGACCAGACAAGGCGGCTCGCACGCTCCAGCACGAGGCTCAAGCAGGTCGGCTCGACGGCGAGGCGGTCAACGCGGTGCTGAGAACCGCGGGCGCCCGCATACCGGCGCGCCGTGGCGGCCCTGGTGGCCTGACCGCACGCGAGGTCGAGGTGCTCGTGCTGCTGGCTCGCGGCAACTCCAACAGGCAAATCGCCGGGAAGCTTGTCGTCGCGCCGAAGACAGCGTCAAATCATGTCCAGAACATCTACGCCAAGCTGGGCATCTCCAGCCGTGCCGCGGCAACGTTGTACGCGATGCAACACGGCCTGATCGGCACCACCTTCGAACCCGCTTAGCTCAAAGCGCCCGTTCCGGTTCATGGACATGCTCCAGCTTACGAAGATGAGGCATTCGCCTCATGGTGGCCAAGGTGACGGCGGCCTAGCGTTGCCTGCAACGGGGAGGGCAGCGAAAGGAGCCGACATGGCCGCTGGCTGGGAGCGCTGGGAGCGCCGCGAGAGCGGACCAGCCGATGCCGAGCACACGGCTCTGCTGCTGCCCGGCGGCATGGGCAGCGCGTCGCAGTATCAGGAGATCATGGCCGAACCTGATCTGGCCGGCGTGCGGCTCGTCGCCGTCACGCTGCCCGGACATGGCGGCACCCCTGAGCCCGACGACATCAGCGTGGAGAACTACGCCCGCCTGATCGCCGAAGCCGCCGCCGATCTCGGCTGCGATGTCGTGGTCGGCTTCAGCATGGGCGCCAATTACGCACTTGAAATGGCTGGAGCCGGTGCGTTCCACGGTCGGCTGATATTGCTGGCACCGAGCTTCTCCCGCCGTGACGAGGCGCTCTTCATGCGCACCCTCGATCAGCTGGGCCGTGTGCTAGGACATCTGCCTTTCGCTGCCCTGCTGAAGCTGATGGGCCCGGCGATGAAGCAGGTCCCGGTCACGCAGGAGCGCCGCGACTCGCTGACCGCGGAGATGCAGAAGAACTCGCCTGCAGTCTTTCAACGGAGCATTCACGTCTACCTGCAGTACCTGGACAAGTATGGTTCGGTCGCTAGACGGCTCGGCGAATCCGGGGTGGCCGCTTGGATCGTGCACGGCGAGCGCGGCGATGGCGGGGTCACTGACGAGGAGCGCCGCACCCTCGAAGCGTGCCCTCAAATCAGCGTTATCACGATTCCCGGGGCGAGTTACTTCACGCCGGTCGAGGAGCCGGCGCTGGTCGCCAAACTCATCAGAGAGGCACTCGACCGGATTCCGTTATCCCTTGGACGCGTCGCGACACTTTCATCGGACTATAGCAGATGCTATAGTTGCTCCGTGGATGAGTGGGACATCTACCTGACCAGTGAGGTTGCTGCTTGGCTCGAAAGTCTGCAGGCAGCTGATCCAAAGAGCGGCGACCTAGTCGATGATGCGATCTACGCATTGAGCTGCCACGGGCCAGCGTTAGGGCGACCGCTTGTCGACACCATCGCAGGGTCGAGTATGAAGAAACTTGAAGGAACTGCGACCAGGATCCAGCGGATTTAGCGAGATCCGGGTCTTATTCGCATTCGACCCATGGCGCTCTGCGATCCTGCTCATCGCGGGGGACAAAGCCGGGAGGTGGAAGCGCTGGTACGCCGAAGCTATTCCCAGGGCAGAGCACTTGTACGAGATCTACCTGAAGGAACGGGGCGAGGAGGCCGGGCGATGAGCGGCTACGCAAAGTGGGACCGCGCGGCCTACGTGGACCGGGTCGGAGGAATCGAGGAAGCCGAACGGCGGCGCAAGGTCATCATGGCGCGTCAGAGCGGATACCAGCTCGCAGAGGAACGCAAGCGGCATGGCCTGACTCAAGCACAACTCGCCGTCGAGATGGGCGTTACCCCAGGCCGCGTGTCTCAGGTCGAACGTGGCGAGCTCGCAACCATCGAAGCTGTTGCTCGTTACATCGAGGCTCTGGGAGGCCAGCTTGACTTGGTCGCGAGGTTCGGCGACCACACTCTCACCGTCGCAACAACCGAAGCGGCCTGAACCACTCGAGCTCGGTCACTGCTCCTCGAGGCTGGCCGCAGCGGCGGTCAGGCGCGGCTCTTCCTGGCCCGGATCATCTCTAGCGCTTGCGCGACGCGGCGTTCGCGGGTCTCTTCCTTCTTGGCTTCAGCAATCCAGCGGGCGTACTCCTTGCGGTGAGTGAAGGCCATCCGCTCGAATGACGCCTTGGCTGTCGGGTCGGACGCCAGTGCCGCCGCGAGCGCCTCGGGGACCTCGACTTCTCGGGGCGCCGTGTCGAGCTCGAGTCTCACCTCGACGTGGTCGCCAGCCTCCACGCCTGCGCCTTGGCGCACCTCTTTGCTAAGGCCCACCAGGAACTCGCTGCCCATGCGGGCCACGCTCGTCCGCCACGTATAGCCGTTGACGGTTGCCACGACCGGGAATCGCTTGGCGCCTTCGCCGACGACGGCGACCTGAGCCTCGTCGAGCACGACGGCGGCTGCCGGTCCACGCGGCTGCAGCTCTGCGTTGAAATGGATTGCTCCCATACCTCCATACTCCTCGAAACCGCTGCCGCCTACATGACTGCCGAGCGAGCAGACCCCGCCATATGGCATAGATTGGCCAGCCGAGAATTCAGTTCGTTCACTGGGGGTCCGGATGTCAATCGTGCGTCGCGAGGAGCGTCCTGTTCTGGCGCGCGGGCCGCAGTTTCCGACGCTGCAGCGCCTGGTCGACCGGCAGAACGGCTCAACTGCCATGACCGTCCTCATCAACGAATTCACCGGCAGCCAGGCTGTCCCTGAACACGTCCATGAAGTCGAAGAGATCCTGACAGTAACCCGCGGCGAATGCACCGTGACCATTGATGGCCTGCAAGAAGTCGCGAGGACTGGCGATTCGGTGATCATCGCTCCGGGAACCAGGCACGCCATCATCCACGATTCCCACGAGCCCTGCCAGGTGCTCGCCGTCCTTGCTTCACCGGACGTGCAGATCGGCCCGGCGAAGTAACACCGCGGCAGCCATGTTTAGGCGCAACCGCGGATGGCGAAGCGGTTAGCGTCGGCCGTTTGTCAACTCGCGGCGGACGACATCAGCTGCTTGCGGCAGGGGGCGAAGCTTCATGGAAGCATCTACGTCAGCGGGGCGGCCACGTTCGGCCAGCGCGATGCATGACCTGTCCGCGACGAGCGCCGAGCGGCGGGATCATGGCAGAGCGGCCAGGAAGCGGGCTCCGCGGGGTGGGCTAGCTGACTGGGCGGAATCGGAGCGCGGGCACGACGCGCTGAAGACAATCCTGGCCCAGAACCAGCTGCGGCTCCCTGAGCTCGTTCCACTGCGCCACCACCGCATGGCAGCTTCTCCGTGGAATTACTACCGGGGTGCCGCGGCCGTCATGGCCTCCGATCTCGCCTCTCAAGCCGATAGCGGGCTGATCGTCCAGCTCTGCGGTGATGCCCACGTGCTGAACTTCGGCTTGTGGGCCACGCCGGAGCGAAACTTGTCGTTCGACCTTCGCGATTTCGACGAGACCCTGCCCGGGCCCTTCGAATGGGATCTCAAGCGCTTCGCTGCGAGCCTGGTGGTGGCGGCGCGGGAGAACCGGCTCAAGCCCGCGCGCGAGGCCGCCGCCGTAGCCGCTGGTCTCGAGGCTTACTGCAGGCGCATGCGGCGCTACGGGAGGATGGCCGAGCTCGACATCTGGTACGACGGCATGCACGCCGACAGTCCGGTACTTCGAGCCCGCCGACCGCGGGCGCGTGTCGATCCACATCGAGAAGCGGCGCAGGCGCCGTACCAGCCTGGGCGCGTTTGCCAAGCTCACCACGATGGCCCACGGACGTCCGCGGATCACTGCGGAGCCCCCGGTCCGGGTCACGATCACCGACGACGAACAGGCGGAGCTCGTCGACTGCCTGCTGGCGCAGTACCGGATGACCCTCCAAGCCGACCGGCGCACCTTGTTCGACCGGTTCACCGTGGTCGATGTGGTCCGCCAAGTCGTGGGAGTAGGCAGCGTGGGCATGGCTGTCTATCTGGTGCTCCTGGAGGGGCGCTCCGGTTCTGACCCGTTGTTCTTGCAGGTCAAGCAGGCTGGGCCGGCGGTGTACGAGGAACACACCCAGCCGAGCCGCGCCGCCAGTCACGGAGCACGGGTGATCGAGGGAAAGCGGCTGGTCCAAAGTGCCACCGACATCTTCGTCGGATGGGGCTCGCTGCACGGTAAGGATTACTACATTCGCCAGTTCCGCGACATGAAGATCATCCCGACCACGGAGCTCATCGCGCCCAGGTTTACCGAGTTCGCTACCGCGTGTGGCGAGACACTGGCCCGCGCCCACGCACGCACGGGAGACCCGGTCGCCATCGCCGGCTACATCGGCAAAGGTCAGAAGTTTGCTGCGGCCATAGGCCGCTTCGCCCGCCTGTACGCCGATCAGAACGAACGAGACCATGTCCAGCTCATTAGCGCGATAGCCGCAGGTGGCGTCCCAAGCTCGGCCGGCTGAACTCAAAGCAAAGTCATCCGCAGCGGATGAGGCCGAGGAGGCCGGCACTGCGCTCTCCTGGTTCGATGTACGTCAACGCTCGGCGCGGAACTCCGGATGGCTGACCCTGCTGACCCAGGTCGGGACCCAGACCCGCTTGGTCCAGCACGCCGCTACCTTGTGCAATTCGAAGAGGACACTTTGCGGGAGCGGCCGCTCTGGATCAGGTTGATCATCGAGTTCCTCGGCACGTTCGTTCTCGTGACTGTCGCAGCAGGTTCAGGAGTGATCAACCATTACGCAGGCGGTATGCCGGTCGGCCGGGCTGCCGCGGTCGTGGCCCCTGGCCTGGCGGTGATGGCCATGATCTATGCGTGGGGTCCCTTGTCGGGCCTGCACATCAATCCCGCTGTCACCTTCGCGTTTGCCGGGAGGCAGGTCTTTCCGAATGCCTGGGTGCTGCCCTACTGGGCGGCGCAGTTCGCTGGTGCCATCGGCGCTGCGTGGTTCTTGCAGGGCGTGTTCGGCCACGTGAGCGCGGGAGGGACGTATCCGATCTCCACGCCGGGAGGTGAGTGGCGATCGCTGGTCATGGAGATCGTCTTGACGGCGATTCTGGTCAGCATCATCCTCAACACCGCGACCGGCAGCCGGAGCATCGGGCACAACGCCGCCCTCGCGGTCGGCGCCACCATCGCGCTGGATGGGCTCTTCGCCAGCCCGATCAGCGGCGCGTCGATGAATCCGGCGCGCTCGCTCGGGCCGGACATCGTCGGCGTTGATTACACGGGCTGGTGGATCTACATCGCCGGTCCTGTCATTGGTGCGTTCATCGCCGTCATCATCATCACCGCACTTCGGGGGGTGCCGCGGAAGGCCGAACGGGAAGCTGCTGAAGGTGGCGAGGTCCCGCCGTAAGCGCCCGACAGTGCGGCAACCGGCCAGCGCCGGGTCGGGACGTTAACCGCGTGCGCCCAGGCGCTAGGCGAGCAGGCCACGAATGTCGTTTGCGCTCAGCGCTGTGCTGAAGACATTGCCATCGTCTAGCACGCTGGAGAACAGCTTGGCCTTCTTCGCCTTCAGCGCCATGACCTTCTCCTCGATCGTGTCGCGAGCCACAAGCCGGTACACGATGACGTTGCGGGTCTGGCCGATCCGGTGCGCCCGGTCCACCGCCTGCGCCTCGGTCGCGGGATTCCACCATGGGTCGAGCAGGAAGCAATAGTCGGCCTCGGTCAGGTTCAGCCCGAAACCGCCCGCCTTGAGGCTGATCAGGAACACCGGAGCGGCGCCGCCCTTGAACTGCTCGATCACCGCCTGCCGGTTGCGGGTCCGTCCGTCCAGGTAGCAGTGCGGCAGCCCGTCAGCATCGAGCCGCTCACGGACCAGGCCGAGGAACCCGGTGAACTGGCTGAACACCAGCGCCCGGTGACCGCCAGCGACAACCGCGCCCAACTGCTCAAGCAACGCGTCGATCTTGCTCGACGCCAGGTCCCGGTGCGCGTCGTCCACCAGCCCGGCGTGCAGGCTGAGCTGACGCAGGAGGGTCAGCGACCGGAAGATCGTGAACCGGTGGGCGTCCATGTCGTCGATCAGGCCGAGAACCTTCTGCCGTTCCCGCTGCAGATGCGTCTGATAGACCTTGCGGTGCTGCGGATGCAGCTCAACCTCGAGGACCTGCTCCTGCTTGGCAGGCAGATCAGCGGCGACCTGCTCCTTGGTGCGCCGTTTGACCAGCGGCTTGATGCGGCGCTGCAGCTGGGCGAGCAACTCGGCGTCACCCTGCTTCTCGATCGGGCCTGCGTAGAACTCTCGGAACCTGGCCGGGTTCGGGAACAGGCCAGGTGCGGTAATCGAAAGCAGCGACCACAGCTCCATGAGGTTGTTCTCCAGCGGCGTGCCCGTGATGGCGACCTTGACTGGCGCCGTCAGCCGCCTCGCGCACTGGTAGACCTTCGACTGGTGGTTCTTTACATTCTGAGCTTCATCCAGCAGCACGGCAGACCAGTCGAGCGCGGCGTACGCCTCGAAGTCGATCCGCAGCAAGGTGTAGGAGGTTACGACGGCGTCTGCGCCCATCGCCAGCTCGCGGAAATCATGGCGGCCGCGGGCCGCGGTCTCAGTGATGGGCACGATCTTGAGGTCTGGCGCGAACCGGTTAGCCTCGGCGGCCCAGTTCCCGACCACGCTGGTCGGCGCGACGATCAGGAACGGCGGAGCCCCAGGATCGGCCTGCCTGGCATGGCCGATGAGAGCCAGGGCTTGCAACGTCTTGCCCAGGCCCATGTCGTCGGCGAGGATGCCGCCCAGCCTGTGCTGCCACAGGAATGCTAGCCAGCCGAACCCGTCCGCCTGGTATGGCCGCAGCCGTGCCCGCAGAATCGCCGGCGGGTTCGCACGGCCGACGCCATCGGGTGACAGCAGCCCGCGGACCTGCTCCTGCCAGGCGGCGGCCTGGTGACCGACGACCCCGAGCCCGGCCAGCTCGTCCCACAACCCGGCCTGATACCGGCTGATCCTGAGCTCGCCAGGAGGCGCGTCCTGCAGCGCCCTCGCCTCCTCGATGAGCCTGGCCAGCGCCTGCAGCTCAGGCTTCTGCAGCGAGAAGTAGGCGCCGTCGGGCAGCAGCATGTGCTGGTCGCCGCGGCTGAGCGCCAGGAACACATCGAGGAACGGCACCTCGCGTCCCTCCAGGCTGAGGGTCACGCCAAGGTCGAACCAGTCGGTGCTGCCAGCCACCTCATCGGTCGACACGGCAATCCGCAGCGAGTCGCCAGCCTCGCGGTAGTCAGCCGGCTCACCGGTTACCTCGATGATGATGCCCGGCTGGTCTGTCAGCAGCGGCAGCAATTCTGTGGTGAAGCGCATGGTGTCCAGACCGGCCAGGCGCGTACGCGGCGCCAGGATCAGCTGCGCGCCGGCGGGCATCTCTCGGCGTGCCTGGACCAGGCCGAACCTGGTAAGAGGCATTTCGATGCCGGCCAGGACGGCCTGCTCGGCGGCTGGATCCCGGTACCCGCCGTCTTCGCCGGCCGGATCAAGTGTCGCGCGCAGGGGTGAGTCACCGACCCGGTAGGCCCACTCCCAGGTCACCTCCAGGTCATGATCAGGTCCATAGCACGCCTTCAGCACCAGATCTGGGCCGGAGATGACCGGCGGCGTGAACGAGTCATCGGAGGAGATCAGGTTCGCGGTGCGCCGCAGCCGCGCGTAGTAGCCGTCCAGGAAGCGCGACTGCCCGCTAGCCGGAATCTCGAGCCGCCGGCCGGCCAGCGCCATCCGCTGGAGCTGAGGCGGCACCGTCTTATTGAGCCGCGCGAGGCGGAAACGCCAGCCAGCGGGGTCGCCACCCCGTTCGACAGTGGCCCGGCCAACAAAGATCAGCCCGTGCGCATTGTTCCCAATAAAAGCAACAGGTCGCATGTCGTCCGGGACCTGTTCCATCCGGATAACCGGGGTGAGCGAAAGGGCTCCGCTGCCGCGGTCCCGCGTCATGTCCAGGCACATTTCGGCTGAACAAACGCTCACGACATGGCCAAGCTTCTTCGGGTATACCAATCGCAGGCCGGCCGATTCTGCTTCATCCAGCAACGGCCACAGACGGCTGGACTCGAACGCCGTGATGTCGATGGTCTTGTCGTCGCCATAGGTGTAGCCCACGTACGGACCGCGAGCACCGCGTGACCGGTAGAGCGCGTAGAGCTCCCTCAGCAGCCGCACGTGGTCGTCTGTGTAATCACCGGCGTAGTTCAGCGTCTCCAGCCTGCTCCAGGTAAGCCCGCCGTTGATCCAGCCACCGTTCTTGCCGGGACGAACCAGGCGGCCGAGCAGGCGGAACGGCTCCATGCCGGTCTCGCGGCCGGCTTCCCTCCGTTGTCCGGTGCTGGCCGGACGGTTCGTCAGGCTCAGCTCGATGGCTAGCGGCGTCGTTGCGTGGTCAGCGCCGGCGACGCCCGAACGGGACGTGAGCAGCAATGAGTCGAGCGACTGTTCCCAGCTCGTCTCCTGGGAGCTTGGCAGCGGATCAGCGGGCGGCTCGGCCGGCCCGATCGACAGGACGGCAGTGAGCACGAGGGCGACGGCGTGCTTGCAGTTGAACTCGACCGGGCAGGTGCATTCTGCTACTTCAACCGCCGCTGCACCGCCGGGGCGCACCGAGAAGTAAACGGCGGTCGCATAGAAATTGCCGCCGCTGCCGCGCACCAATCCGCGCAGCACGGATTCCGAGGAGTCCCACTCAAGGTGCATCACCGCACGCTGCTCGGCGTACTGGAACCCTTTCCCGAACGCAGGCGCTCCAGCGATGCTGGCCAGCCCGGAGACATCGAAGTCGGGCATCATCGCGTGCTGCATGCGGCGAAGCTATCGGCCGGCACTGACATTTCACGGCTCGACAGGCCGACAGAAATAGGCCAAACCGAACTGGCTTTCTGGCCCTTACCCGATCCGGGCGATCGCGCGCCGTCAGCAGCCGTCGTAGGCGGTCCAGTTGGACGCGCCGCCCGCGGCGATGGCGTTGTCGAAGATCTGGTCCTGGTATGCGGGACCGGCCACACCGTACTCGCTGGCCGCTCCGCCGTACTTTTCCCAGGTGCTTAGCAGGAACTGGTACGCGCCGCCCCCGTTTCCCGGCCCCCAGGCGTAGCTGCCGCCCTCTTCGGCGTTGCGAATGCAGATCCCGAGCGCGGAGTGGGCAGCGTCGGTACCGCCCGATGACGGTGGCGGCGAGGATGGCGGCGAGGGCGTCTGCTGAGCACGACGACGTGCGGCTCGTTCCGCCGCGAGGTGCTTGCGCCGGGCAGCTGCCCGCGCACGCTGGATGGCTCGGGTTTGGTGGACAGAGGAGTCGCGATGGATCGCGGTGGAGACCAGGTTGTCAGCCAGGCCAGAGCCCTGGCTCGTGGTCCTCGCTGCGGAGGCGGCGCGCGATGGCCCAGCGTCGGCCGGTCCGGCCTGCAGAAGCACTACGACCGTGGCCACGCCGACAACCGCTGCCGTTGCTCCCGCCAGCGGCCCGAATTTGGCGGCACGGGACCTCGGCTTGGCGTGACGGGGTCGTCCGGGCATTGCCCTCCAGTCCGAGAAACCTCGCGTCCGCCCGGCGATCCGATGTCATGGGTGGTCCTGGCATCGGGTGGCTCGCGGGACACCTGTCCTGGAAAAGGTAGTAAAGGGAGGCATCGTCCCGTGGCAAAAGCAGAAAATGGGTGTCGGCGAGTCGTGCCTCGAACGACGGGGACATGACGCTCCAGGGCGCTCAGGCCGGGCGCGGAAGGACGGAAAATGAAGATCCCTGAGGTGCTCGGCGTCGCGCGCCAATCCGGCGTCAAGCTGATCCGCTTCGAATACTGCGACGTCAGCGGCGTCGCGCGGGCTAAGGCCGTCCACGTGGCGCAGCTCGCCCACAAGCTGGTCGACGGCGTCGGCCTGACCCGTGCCCAGATGTCAATCAGCCTGCTTGAGCAACTGATTCACGTAGACGGGATGGAGCCGGTCGGCGAGATCCGGCTGGTCCCTGATCCGGCCACATTCACCGTCCTGCCGTGGGCCCCGGCGAGCGCGAGCGTGTTGTGCGACCAGCTTGACCATGACAGGAAGAACTGGGGCGCGTGCACGCGGTCTTACCTCAAGGACATGATCGCCAGGGCCGCGGACGCCGGAATCAGCGTCCAGGCGACCTTCGAGAACGAGTACTACCTGGCCAAAGAGGAGGACGGCCGGTTCACCCCGGTCGACGCCCCCGGTCATGCGCCGGTCTACAGCGCAATCGGCCACGACGTGGACACGGCCCTCATGGTGCAGACGGTGGACGCGCTGGAAGCCCAGGGAATGGTGGTTGAACAGGCGATCAACGAGTTCGGGCCGGGGCAGCGCGAGATAGCGGTGCGGCACGCCGAAGCCCTCCGCGCAGCCGACAACCAGATGAAGTTCCGGGACACGGTCCGCGGCGTCGCCTGGACGCACGGGTTGCTGGCGTCTTTCGCGCCCAAGCCCTTTCCGGAGGAGATCGGCAGCGGAGCGCACGTTCATTTCAGTCTGTGGGACAGCGATGGACGCCGGAACCTGCTCTACGACCCGCAGGCCGACCGCGGGCTGTCAAAGATCGGCAGGCACTTCATCGCCGGGATCGCGGACCACCTTCCGGCGCTCGCCGCGCTGACCACTCCGAGCTACAACTCGTTCCGCCGGCTGCAACCCGGTGCGTGGGCGTCGGCAACCACTGCCTGGGGTTTTGACAATAAGGAGGCCGCGCTCAGGGTTGCCTCGCCGTTCTACAACCGCGAGGCACAGAGCTACAACATCGAGTTCAAGACCTCCGACGGCAGTGCCAACCCGTATCTGTCCCTTGGCGCGCTGATCGCCTGCGGCCTGGACGGCGTGACCAGGCAGCTCGAGCCCGGCGACCCGGCCGAACACGACCCGGCCCGGCTGTCGGCGGCTGAGCTGGAGCGATGCAAAGCCCGGCCGCTGCCGGCCACCATGGCGCAGGCGCTGGACGAACTGAAGCGGGACAAGTTCCTCACCGACAGCATGGGCGAGATGCTGGCAAGGTGCTATCTGGCGGTCCGGCGCTCAGAGGAGAAAGCGTTCGCCGCGGAAGATACCGACTTCGAGATCCGCAATCACTTCTACAAGTTCTGAACCGAGATTTCCGCGCCGACGGCGCCCCCGGAGACCGGCCGAGGACAGTTTTGTATCGATATAACCGGTTCGGGTGTAACGGCCGGGCGCCTAGTCGTGTATGGATGTCACTTTCATACCGGATTCAGGTGATGAATGGTACATGCATACACGCGGCAGGCACCCCGTGCTGGACGATTAGTCCGAACTGCCGGGATTCGGCTCACAGCGGCTGTCCAAAAATGGGCATCTTCCGGCGGTTGAATAGGCAGCCGGCCCGGATGCCACCCGGTACCTGCCCGCGTAGCGTGCTGGCAACGGATGTGGTCGCGGTCGGCGCGGCCGGGCAACTGAGGGACAGCGATTGAGCCGCAAAACACTGCCGCTGCTGGACGTGACGTCCGGGACCCGTTTCGTGAAGGGCACCTGCACGCACAACTGCCCGGACACCTGCGCCACGATCACCGAGGTCCGCGACGGCGTCGCGGTCGGATTCAGGGGCGACCCGGACCATCCGATTACCCGAGGCTGGCTGTGCGCGAAGGTCCGGCCGTACCTGAACTTCGTCTACCACCCTGATCGGCTGCTCACGCCGCTACGCCGCGTCGGCCCGAAGGGCAACCCTGACCGGTGGGAGCCGATCTCGTGGGACGACGCCATCGGTGAGATCGCCGGCCGGTGGCGGCAGATCATCGATCGTCACGGTGCGGCGGCTGTCCTGCCGTACTCGTTCAGCGGGACGACCGGTTGGGTGAACCTCGGCCTGTCCAACAATCGCCTGTGGAATCGGATGGGCGCAAGCGGACTGCAGCGCTCGATCTGCAACGCCGCCGCATCGGCGGCTGTGCATGCGACCTACGGCGCACGCTGGGCCCCCGAGTACACCGACGTCGTCAACAGCCGCCTGGTCATTCTCTGGGGCCACAATCCGGCCTCGACCGCGCCGCATTTCATGCCAATGTTGCGCGAGGCTCAGCAGCGCGGCGCCCACGTGGTCCTCATCGACCCGCGCAGGACTCTCACCGCGCGCTCGGTCGACGAGCACGTCAGGCCGCGGCCGGCCACCGACGGGGCGCTGGCTCTCGGCCTCATGCATGTGCTCTTCGCCGAGGGCCAGCACGACGAGGCCTGGCTGGAGGCGAACACGATCGGCTGGCGCGACCTGCGCGAACGCGCCGCTGGCTACCCGGCAGAACGGGTCGCGGAGATCACCGGTGTACCGGTGGAGACCATCGTTGGCCTGGCCCGGCGCCTCGGCAACACGAAACCCGCGCTCGTCAAGTTCGCCGATGGAGTGCAGCGGCACGGCAACGGCGGACAGACGACGCGGGCGATCATCTGCCTCCCGGCCGTTGTCGGCCAGGTCGGCGTTCCTGGCGGCGGCCTGGCGTACTCGACGGGCGACTACATCGACATGGATGCCGAAACGGTCACCCGCGCCAGCGAATGCCCGCCCAGGCCCCGCGTCGTGAACATGAACCGGCTGGGTGCGGCCCTGACCGGCGAGGTGACTGACCCGCTGATCATGTCGTTGTACGTGTTCGCCGCCAATCCCGTCGCTGTGGCCCCGAACACGGGGCTCATCGTGCAGGGCTTGATGCGCGAGGATCTGTTCACGGTTGTGCATGAGCTGTTCATGACCGACACCGCGCGCTATGCCGACATCGTCCTGCCGTCGACCAGCCAGCTTGAGCACACCGATATGCACGAGGCGTACGGGCATCGCTTCCTGCAGTACAACGAGGCCGCCATCGCCCCGCTCGGGGAGTGCAAGAGCAACTGGGACGTCATGCGGCTGCTAGCGGCGGCGATGGGCTACCGGGAACCGTGGCTGCGGCAGAGCGCTGAGGAGGCCATTGCCGAACTGCTGGACGCCTCGCGCCCGATCAGCCCGGTGCTGCAGGGGATCACGTTCGAGCGCCTGCGGACGCACGGAACGGTGCCGCTCCATTTTCCGCCCGGGCGCGAGGTGCCGTTCGCCGATGGTCATTTCCCGACTCCGTCGGGCAAGCTGGAACTGCGCGCAGAGGCGTTCGCCAGGGCAGGACTGGATCCGCTGCCCGAGTACACCGAACCGGCCGAGTTCGCCGGACGCCCGCATCAAGATTCCAGGCTGACGCTGATCACCGGCGCGGCGCACCACTTCACGTCCAGCAGTTTCGCGAACGTGTCCGGCCTGCTTGCCAAGGAACGTCAGGTCCCGTGGATCGAGATCAATCCCGACGATGCCAAGGCGCGCGGCATCGCCGACGGCGCCATGGTGATCGTCTCGAACGAGCGGGGCGAGTGCCGACTGCAGGCTGTGGTGACCGAGAACGTCCTGCCTGGCGTCGCGGTGTCGCCCAAGGCGCGCTGGCAGTCGCTGAGCCTGGACGGCCACAATGTCAACTGGACGACCTCTGATGCTCTGGCCGACATCGGCGGCCAGAGCACGTTCCACAGCAACCTGGTCGAGATTCGCCCCGCCTAGGCCGTCGCGCCGTCCGGGCCAGCGGCTGAGACGGCCAGCCCCTCGCGCCGGTATTCGCCAGGCGGTCGGCCGAACGCTCGGCTGAAGGCTTTGGATAGCGATGCCTCGGTCTCGTAGCCGACGAGATGAGCGATTTCGCTCACGCTCTTGGTCGTCGTCGCGAGATAACCGGCCGCGCGCCTGAGCCTCAGCTCCGTCAGGTAGCCATGGGCGCCTGCCCGAGCACCGCACGGAACCTCGCGTTGAACGAGGTCCTCGACATGCCGGCCGAGAACGCCATGGCATTGAGAGGCTGCGGACCTGGATGGCGCGGTCGATCTGATAAAGAATCACCCGTTTGTGAGCCGGGGCGGATCACTGCAGGTCAGCACCGCTGCCCTGCCCGGCTGATTCAAAGATTTGTTTCATTAAGCTGGCGCCTCGCCGCCCGGGGGGTAGCGACGAGGCGCCGGCTTTGTGAGGCTGGCAAGCGTGGAAGGCCAGCCTCCGCCCGGCGGCAACCGGCCGGGTCGATGAGCAAGCAGTCGCCGAACGTGCTTGGAAAGCCGCCCCGTTCCAGACGAACTGGATTTACTTAGAGGTTTGTAGCACACGTTACACGCGGTGTGTGGGGGATACCGGAGATCGGCTGGCGGGTAAAACTTAGGTATGAACCGGTCGCGCTAGGAAAGGGATTGACAGTGCTGTCCTCGTTCCCGGTACCGGTCGCAGCGTGTCCTGGCGGCTGATCACCTACCGGCTGCCCGCTGAGCCATCGCGGCACCGGGTGGCGGTATGGCGTGAACTGCGGAAGCTCGGCGCCGTACCCCTGCAACAGGGCACCTGGGTACTGCCGGAGGGCGAAGGGTTCGACGCGGGCCTTGCCCAGGTCATCGCGACGATCAGCGAGGCAGGCGGTCAGCCCGTCGTACTGAGGGTGGCCGACGACGAGGTCGGGACCGCCAGCCTGCAGGACCTGTTCACCGCCCAGCGCGAGGCGGAGTGGGGCGAGTTTCTCAGCGACTGCGGCAAGTATGAGGCTGAGCTAGCCGATGAAGTAGCCAAGGGCAAGCTGACCCTGGCGGAACTCGATGAGGAAGAGGAAAGCCTGGAGCGCC
Organism: Streptosporangiaceae bacterium; assembly: GCA_036258115.1. Lineage (GTDB taxonomy): Bacteria > Actinomycetota > Actinomycetes > Streptosporangiales > Streptosporangiaceae > Chersky-822. The sequence continues at coordinate 46,409 of DATAEH010000033.1, read as the reverse complement.
TTCGCCGGTGGTACCGGGCGATCCGTGCCAGGGACGTCTACGGAGCCCCGAGCTCCGCTGATGCCGAACGGCGGCTCAAGGAGTGCGCTGATGCACTGGAGCGCTTCGCTGAGCTGGTGTATCGGGCCAGGGAGCGGCCGTGACCCGCGGGCTGAAGCCCGGCGCCGGCCCAACCCAGTCGGCCGCCCCAACCGAGTCGAAGGCACTGCGCAGGACGTTCGAGGTCAGCCTGATCCTGAAGGGCCTGGACGGCATCGCGGAGGTCATCGGCGGAACGCTCCTGCTTATCGTCAGCCCGCGCGCCATCGCACATCTCGTCCATGACCTGACGATGCACGAACTCAGCGAAGACCCGCACGACCTCATCGCCAGGTCGCTGGTGCACGCCACCGGCCACCTCACCGGCAGCGGCACCGCTTTCGGCGCCATTTACCTGCTCTCCCACGGCGCCGCCAAGGTGATCCTTGTCGTGCTCGTCATCAGGCGCAAGCTGTGGGCTTACCCGTGGCTGATAGTCCTGCTAATCGCCTTCATCATTTACCAGATCTACCGGATCACGGCCGTCCGCTTCTCGTGGGGCCTGACGGCATTGACCGTCTTCGATGCCGCCCTGGTCTGGCTGACCTGGCGCGAATATCAAGTTCAGAAGGCGAAACGGACTACGCTCGCCGCGCCGACGACCAGGCAGTAGATGGCGAACGGCGTCAGCGTTCTGGTCTGGAACCAGCGAACCAGGAAGCGGACTGACAGGTACGCGCTGATGGCCGTGACCACCACGCCGAGCACCACCTGGCCGTGAATGTGGGCGGCAGCGGGGCTAAAGAGCTCAGGTATCTTCAGCACGCCGGCGGCCAGGATGACCGGGGTAGCGAGCAGGAAGGCAAAGCGGGCAGCATCCTCATGATTCAGCCCCCGCCACAGCCCGCCGGCCATGGTGATTCCCGACCGGCTGATACCGGCCAGCAGCGCTGCGATCTGGCACGTGCCGACGATGACGCCGTCAAGGTAGGACAGCCTGACGAGACGGGCGTCAGATTCCAGTGCCGCATCGATGTCGAAGCGGGCCCGGCCGCCCGAGGACTTGCGGTGCGAGTGGGGCCGGGCGCCGGGCGGGCGCGACGATGTGGTTGCTGTCGCGCTCCGATGCCCGCGGGCGAGCGCATCCGGCGCCGAGCCGGACACCGCGGCCGCGGCTGGACGGTCCGCGCGTCCGGCTATGACCGCCGGAACGGCCGTCGCGACCGGAGCAACCGGACGCTCGGCCTTGCCGCGGATGCGTGAGCGGCGCAGTAGCTCGGCGCCAGCCAGGATCAGCCCGTTGACGAACAACAGCGCAGCCGCTGCGGACGGGTTCGCGAACAGGGTCCTGAAGGTGTGCTCGAGCGCGACGCCGACAATGCCCACAGGTATCGTGCCGAGCACAATCATCCATGCCAGCCGCTCATCCGTGCCGTGCGCGGCCAGCCGCTTGTCCCGCAGGCTACGCGGCAGGCTCCGGAAGAAACCTCGGATGATCCTGACCCAGTCACTGCGGAAGAACCACATCAGCGCCAGCGCTGTCGCGCAGTGCAACGCGACAACATAGGACAGGTAAAACGAGCTATCGCTGTTCTGCTCGGATGACTGAGTCACCATGGTCTGCCAGCTACCACCGAACCAGGCAGGCACCAGCACCGAATGACCGAGGCTGGACACCGGAAAAAGCTCAGTGACGCCCTGGAGGAGAGCGATCACGAAAGCCTGCAGGTAGGACACGCGCCCTCCGGACGTTCAGCGAATCATCGCACGAGAATTGATCTTCGGCTGCCGACGGCGCCGCAGGGCTGACAACAAGTTACCCAGCCATTTGTAGCACGTGTTACCCCAACGCACGGCCGCGATTAGTGGCGGGCAGCGGTACTGTCCGCTCTATGCAGACCTGGGACGCCATCACCTCGCGGCGCAATGTTCGTATCTTCGAGGAGCGGGCAATTCCCGCGGAGGACCTCGACCGCATCCTGGAGGCTGGCTGGCGGTCGCCGTCCTCGCAGAACTGGCAGCCGTGGGACTTTGTCCTCGTCACCGACCGCGACCAGCTGCGTGAATTGAGCCACGTATTCTCCGGCGCCTACCACGTCGCCGACTCGGCCGCGACGATCGCGGTCGTCGGGCCGGTGGCCGATAACCCCTACCACCGGGCACAGTTCGACCTCGGCCAGGCCGTCATGGCCATCACGCTGGCCGCCACCGACCTCGGCATCGGTGCCTGCCACGCAGGCGTCCAGGACATGGCTCTCGCACGGCGCGTGCTCGGGCTCCCAGACGACCGTGATTTCGTGCTGCTGCTATCACTCGGCTATCCGGCCGACCGCCTGCTGAAACCGATCAAGCACCCCAAGCGGCGTCCATTCGACGAGGTCGTACATCGAGGGCGCTGGTAGCTCGTGCCGGCTGACGGCCATTTCCTAACGGGCTGCCATCATCGCGCTGAACAGCCGCTCGTACCTGAGCAGGTGCACGTCACCGACGTAGTGCTGACCGATGTATTCATGCGCGGCCGCGCCCATCCTGGTGGCCGCGCCGGGATCATCAAGCAGTCCCCTGACCGCCGCGCCGAACGATTCGAGATCGCGGGGGTCGGGCAATAGCACTCCGGCCCCCGGCGGTATCTGCTCGATGATCCCCCCGACGGCTGAGCCGACCACCGGCCGCCCCTTCCACATCCCCTCGGCGACGGTGAGCCCGAATCCCTCAGCCAGGCTTTTCTGGACGATCACGTTCGCCCGCCGCTGCAGCGCATTGACCATCGCGCCATTCTCATCCGGATCGTCGAGGGGCAGCGTGACGAGCAATACTTTGGAACGAACCGCCGGGGGCAGCTCACGCCACTGAAGCAGGCAGTCTGCGAACACAGCGGCGCCTTCGGGATCGTCGCTGACTCCTGCGACCGCCGGACCGACGAGCAGCAGGAACCCGGAGCTTTCTGGCGCGACGTAGTCGGCGAAGCCGTGCATGACGCCGGACATGTCCTTGAGCTGGTCCCACCTCGACACCTGCACGACGAGCGGATCGTCGGGGCCCGGAAGGCCATCTGCCGTGACCTCCGCTGAACGCGTCACCGATGCCGGGCTGCCGTCGCGGCCGAGATAGGTCGCAGGCTCGGCGGGAGTGGAGCCGTCGAGCACGCCGATCCGGGCCAGGATCCCCGTGACCGTGTCGTCGTCGAGGTACTGATTCTTGGGAGAGAACGGGTCGATCGAAGGCGGGATGATCGAGACGCGCTCATCCGGGATCCAGGCCGGGACGTAGTCCCGTTTGGAGAACACGAAGCCTCGCGCGTGCGTCAGATATCTGCGCAACATGTCCCACGCCGCGGCGGTCGCCTCGTTCTCCCAGTCAACCCCGATGTGACAGCGCCAGGCGACGCGCGCTCCGGCTTCCGTCAGGCTCTCGGTAAGCCCGGCCGTCTGCGGGTCGTGCAGCACCACGAGGTCGCCTGGCTTGATCATCTCGAGCAACTCAGCCGCGTTGGCCGCGAGCATCCGTTCATAGTGGCTGACATCGCTTGATGTCAGCGGTCCGCCAGCCGTTTGACCGTGGATCTGGTTGTGCAGCCGCTTGGTGATCACGAAGAACTTGGCATCGCCGGTGATCACCATCCACCGGCTGGAGATGCCGACGTCCTCGACGTAGCCGAGGAGGACCTGGAGCATCTCGGCCACGCCGCCTCCGACGGCGGTCGAGCTGACGTTCCAAACCGTCCGGCTGCCGAGCTCGCGGCGAAACTCGTCCGCAGCCCGAGCTAGCCGCGTGAGCCGTTCAGCGCCGATGACGGGAGTGAGCTGCTCGATGGACCGCTTGGCCACGGTGACAGGCTCAACCAAGCTCAAGTCCAAGTCCCTTCATAGGTGGGTCTGATCGTGCCGGACAACCGTCGGCGTAATCAGCCTCGGGCACCGCAATTGCCCAGCCCACCAAAGACGGCGAAGGATGCGCGACACCCGTGCCGGGTGATTCGCCAGCGCGCGGGGCGGATCGGAGGCACGAGGGCCTGGTTCTGGTCGACCCTGGATCACGACGCCGGTGATGCCCGCTGGCCAGGGCGGCGGGCCATGAACCTAATCACGCCTGCCATGGCTCCTCCTGAACTGCGAACTATCACGTCATAATGATCAAATGCGGCAACACCGCCGCATTCAGTGCGCCATTATTATTGGGCTTTGACCAAACGCTGCAAGAAGCTTAGTTATTTTGCTATCGTCATAAATTCATCTATATTACGGGTGTAAGATTGCCTGACGTTTAACGGCGTTATGGCCAACGAGCAGGCTAGATCGTATTGACAGTCGGTTTCGGGAAGAGCAGGTGGCCGAAGAACTGATCAGCGAGACGGGCGAGCCACCTGGTGTCGTGCCTGGCGATGCCAGAAGGCCGGATCCGCACCGCTCAGGGCAGCCAGAAACGCCAGCTGAGCAGGTCATTTCTTCAAGACCTGAGGCGTCAGCCAGGCGGGGTTATGCCGCAATGGCGAGACCGTCGGTAGACAGTCTCCGCGTGCACAGGCCGGAACGAGCCTGGCCGCACTCGCCAGAGCCAGCGCCGATCGAGCTGATCGCGCCTCCTGCTCTGCTTGACGGGGGCACGGGCAGGATGGCCTCTTTGCTGCCGGTGGTCGGCAGCCTGGCCATGGTCGGCCTGGCGCTTCTTATTCATTCGCTGGTCTACCTGGTAGCTATCGGCGCAATGGTGCTGGCCATGGTCGGCGGGGGCCTGGCGGCCACCATTGGCCAGCGGCGATCGCGGTCGAGACGTTGGACTCGCACCACACAGCGCTACGCCGCTCACCTGACTGACGTGCGAACAAAAGCCGCGGCAGCGGCCGTTGCCCAGCGCGATGCGCTGCAGGCATGCTTCCCCGGCCCAGAGAGCCTGGTAACCGCCGCCGCTCGCGGCGACGGCTTGTGGGAGCGGCGCCCGGGAGACGACGACTTCGCGGCGGTGAGACTCGGCCGCGGCAGGGTTGCGGCGCATTGCCCCGCTCGTCTGGCCAGGGACGACGGGCCGCTCGCAGAGGCCGATCCGGACCTCGCGGCAGAAGCAGACAGGCTCATCGCCGAGACGGCCACGCTGTCCGGCGCGCCGATCGTCGTTCCGCTGCGCGATGCCGGCTGCGTCGCGATCGTCGGCGAACCGGACAGGTCGAGGGCGCTGGCCGGAGCATGGCTGGCCGGGCTGGCAACATTTCAAGCGCCGGCCGAGTTGCGGATCATGGGCCTGTTCCCGCTGGAGGCGGTGCGGACCTGGAGCTGGCTGAAGTGGCTGCCGCATACCAGGGATCCCGAGGCCGGCGAGGGACTTGGCCGGGTCAGCCGCGCCGTGACCGCCGATCCGGTCGCGTTCGCCGCCCAGTTCGAGACGCTCGCACGGCGACGGCTGGACAGCCTCAGGCGGCGGATGGAGGCCGCGGCGAGCAGCCTGGCATCCGGGAACGCCCCGATGGGGCGGCAGGATCGCGAGGTCGGCGCCGAAAGCGCTCATGTCATCGTCGTCGTTGACGGGTACCGGCCGGGTATTGGCCCGGCGTCACTCGACACGGTGCTGCCAGTTGCGGCGTCAGTCGGGTTGACCGTGCTGGTGCTGGTTCACGACCCCTCCCAGGTACCCGCGACCTGCGGCGCTCGGGTGGACTGGACGTCGCCGAACACGATCAGGTACGTGGCGTCCGGGCCGCATGGCCGGGTCGAGGCCGGGGTGGTTCCTGACAGCCTCGATCTGGGCGCCGCGACCCAGCTGGCCAGGACGCTTGCTCCGCTTAGCCTGCTCGCCGGGGAGACCGGCGCCAACCTGGCCGACCCAGTGCGACTAGTCGAGCTGCTCGGCGCCGACGACGCCGACGAGCTCGACCTGCAGTCAGGCTGGATCGGCCTCGAGCGGCTAGCGGACGGCGTTCCGCCGGAATTCCTCGCTGTGCCGATCGGCCGCCGCGACAACGGCTCGGCGATGATGCTCGATTTCAAGGAAGCGGCGGCGAGCGGCATGGGGCCGCACGGGATGCTGGTCGGCGCGGAAGGGTTCGGCAAGAGCGAGCTGCTCCGCTCGCTAACGGGCGCGCTGGCTGCGCGGCATGACCCGTCGCTGGTAAACCTGCTGCTGATCGACTTCAGGGACGGGGGCGCGTTCGCCGATCTAGCAGGGCTCCCGCACGTTGCCGGGCTGGTCACCAACCTCGCCGACGACCTCAGGCTGGTCAACCGGATACGGCTTGCGCTCCGCGGTGAGCTCGCCAGGAGGCAAGAACAGCTACGGCTGGCGGGAAACCTCGGATCCATCGCCCACTATCAGGCGGCTCGGGCGTGCGGCGCGCCGCTCGACCCGATGCCCTACCTCGTGGTTGTCGTCGACGAATTCGGGGAACTGCTCGCGGCCAAGCCAGACGTCGTGGACACCTTCCTGACGCTGGCTAGGCTCGGCGGTTCGCTCGGCGTCCACCTGCTGCTCGCGACGCAGCGGCTGGACGAGGGCAGGATCCGCGGCCTCGAGCCGCACCTGCGTTACCGGCTGTGCCTTCGGACCTGCACCGCCGAGGAGTCGATGGCCGTCCTGTCCAATACCGCGGCGTTCGAGCTCCCGTCAATGCCAGGACTTGGCTACCTGCGCGTGGACAGGGAGCAGGCCAAGTTCAAGGCGGCTGTCTGCGGCACTGCGCGACCGGCGCGTGCGGGCAGAACGCTCACTGATGCCAGCGGCCTGGCCGCGCCTGGCTCGCTCCTTAGGCCGCTCAGCCTCGGCGACTCCAGCGCGCATGATGGCCAGGCCTGGATGGTGGGGCCGCGCGCCGACGACTTGCAGGTGCTGGTGGAGCAGGCTCAGGCGGCCGCAGCCAGTACCGCACGGCAGATCTGGACTCCTCCGCTGCCGACGGACCTGACACTGGGCGGCCTTGACGCCGTCACGGGCGGCGGCGCGTCTCCTGCAGAACGCGGCGACGACGGCGTGATAATCGGGATCGCCGACTGGCCGGAACGCCAGGCCAAGGAAGCGGTCAGGTACTCGCCAGACGGGACCGGCGGCAACGTTGGGATCGCTGGCGCCCCTGGGACCGGAAAGTCGACGCTGCTGCAGTCGCTGGTGCTGGCGCTTGCGGCGTCCGAGGGACCTGATCGCCGCCAGTTCTACGGCCTTGACCTCGGCGGCAGCGCCTTGTTCGAGCTGGAAGGCCTACCGCACGTCGGCGCTGTCGTCGGCAGCGGCGAGACGGAGGCCGCAGCCCGCCTGTTCCGCGAGCTTCGGGCGCTGCTCGACGAGCGCGCCAACGCAAGCCAAACGAACTGGTCGGGATCGCGTGCCGAAGCCTGGCCCGAGGTCTTCCTGGTCGTCGACAACGTCGGCTGGCTCAGGCAGTCTGCGCCCGACCTCGAGCCCCAGCTGATCGAGCTGGCGACCGCCGGGACCCCGTTCGGCCTGCATGTGCTGCTGTCGGCAAACCGGTGGCTGGACATCAGGCCACAGCTGCTCGACGCGCTCAGCACGCGCTGGGAGCTCCACCTGGCCGATCCCGCCGATTCCCATGCCGGGCGGCTGGCCGCCCTGCAGGTGCCAGTTGACATGCCCGGGCGCGGTCTGATCAGGGACGGGCACTTGTTCCAGGCGGCATTGCCCGACCTCGCGCCTGAGCCGTCGCCTGGCGGCCTGGCCGAGGCAATAGCGGTGATCGCCGAGTCCGCAGGCCAGGCGTATGCGCCGAAGATCGCCCCGTTGCCGTTGCGCGTCACCGCTGCCGACGCCGCCAGGCTCGCCCTGGTGGCCGGCTCGGAGCCGCCGACTGGTGATGGCGTGTTCCTGCTCGGCGTCAGCGAGTTCCGCAGCCGCCCGGCCGAGCTCGACTTGGGAAGACCCGGCAGCCACCTGCTCGTATACGGCGACCGCGGCTCAGGCCGGACGATGCTGCTTCGCCGGATCACGGCATTCCTGCGGAACGCACCCGCCGGAGAAGTCTCGCTTTGCATCGCCGACCCGGCGAGGGGGCTCCTCGACATCGCGGACGGCGAAGACGTATTCGGCTACGCGGCCAACGTTGGCGCCGCCGAGAAACTGGCAGGCAGGCTGGCCGATGAGCTACTGCCGAGAGTCGCGTCAGAGGATGCCGGGGTGGCCGAGCTACGCGAGGGGAAACGGTGGTCTGGGCCCAGGTACGTGCTGATCGTTGACGACTACGACCTGCTGATCGGGCAGCTGGGCGGGCCCTTCACAATGCTCACCGACCTGCTTGCGCAAGGGACCGACATCGGGTTCAGCGTGATCCTGACGCGCCAGGTCACGGGCAGCCAGCGCACCGCGCAAGAGCAGTTCGGGCAGCGGCTCAGGGAGGTTGCCACGACCGCGCTGATCCTGTCCGGACAGCCGGACGAGGGGCCTCTTGTCAGCGGCGTCTCGGCCAGGCAGTGGCCGCCAGGTCGCGGGATCCTCATTCCCGGCCACGCCCTCCCCCGGCTCATCCAGTGCTGCCTGGACGCCGAAGAGCCGACGGCCGATTCGGACTCTGACAGTCCTGGCCAGGATGAACCTGAAGCACCAGGATGACGGGGGATCCGAGAAAGGCCCGCGCCGCCGGAACCCGGGTGGTGCTGGTAACAGCGTCCGGGCCTGGCGGTCAGGTGGACGTGGGCGTGCGATCGGATGCGACGCCAGCTGACCTTGCCAGCTCTCTCGCGAGCGTGCTCGGGGTCGGCACTGGGCCGGCGATCGTCGAACACCACGCACCGCCGCGGCCGGGAACACCCATGGGCATCCGCGTGCCCATGGACGCGTACACGTCCCTCGCCGACAGCGGAGTGGCCGACGGCGATCTCATCACTTTCAGGCCGCCTGGTGAGGCTGCAGCCGCGCTCAGGCCAGGTCGCTAGCGAGGAGGGAATGCAGGTGAGCCACAGCAGCGGTATTGACGGACGCTCTGGCGGCCGGTTCGGCGCGGCGACGCCAGGTATGCCATCCGAACGTGCGGCCATCGGCGACCTCGTCGCGATGCGCGGGAGCGGGCCAGCCGCCCGCCGCCGTGTCATCACCACGTGGCGGACAGTCGCTCTCATCGCCGCGATCATCGTCGCTGGCGGTAGCTACGCGCTCGGCAGGTACGTCATCGCGCCGAAGCCCCCGCAGGAGGTCCAACTCGCGGTCACCCGCGTGAAACTGCCGGCGGGGGCGAAATTGGTCCAGGGAGATCTGCGCTTCATAAGCGTGCGCGCCCCTTTCTCATCCTCAGGCGGGCTTACTCCCGCGCTCGCGAACGGCCTGCTCGGCCATTTCACCAACCGGCGGATCCTGGCTGGGACCTTCCTGGTTAAGGGAATGGTTACAACAGCGGGCGGAATGCCGGACGGCTCGCACAGATTGGTGGGGCTGGCACTGAAGCCTGGACAGTTGCCAGCCGGCGGCCTAGCCGTCGGTCAGAAGGTCGACATCTTGCTGCTCCCGGTCAGCACTGACCTTTCTGTTAAGGATCTGACACCGAAGTCCGACGCGACGATCTGGGCACTGCTGCCGCCAGACTCCTCAGGCACCCGGGAAGTGACCGTCCTGGTGCACCACGACCTAGCTAAAGAGCTCGCGAATTATGCGGCACACGGCCAGGTGGCCCTGGTCGCCACCGAGACTCCGTAGCGCACCTGCCTGGCCCGCTAGCCATTTCGCGCTCTGCACTGCGGAAAACCCCACCATTACGGCGCTGACTGCCCTACCGACAATGCCAGGTCACGCAGGGAACCTGAGGCTTGTCCTCTGAATCAGCGGGCCCGCAAGCCCGCCAGTCAACAAGGAGTTCCCTGTGAAATCAATACGGTGGAGCGCCGCGGTGCTCGCCGCAGGGCTGACCGTGACCGGTGTGCTGGCCGCGGCGCCAGCCGGGCAGGCGGCCCGGATCAACGCGGGCCAGCACCCGGCCAAGGCGGCGGGAGCAACCGACCCGCGGCTGGCCCGGTTCTATGCCCAGCACGTTCGCTGGCACCGTTGCCAGCGCGGCCCGCATGACGCGGGCGGCAAGGAGCTGGACGCGGCCGGAGCTCGGTGCGCCGACATTCGGGTGCCGCTGGACTACGCCCATCCCGGACGGCGCACAATCACGATCGGGATTTCAAGGCTCGCGGCGGACCCATCCGCCAAGAAGATCGGAGCCATGATCATCAACCTCGGCGGCCCGGCCACGCCAGTGCTCACCGACGTGTTGCTCGCCCGCCAGGCCATGGGCGCGACCGGAGCCCGGTTTGACCTGATCGGCATGGACCAGCGATTCGCGGGCCGCAGCAGCCCCATCAACTGCCACTGGAACGCCGGTTGGCTACCACGCGGCGCCGGCCGCAGCAAGGCCAGCTTCATCGAGATGGTGCACCTGACCAGGAACCTAGCGCAGCGGTGTGCCCGCTCCGAACGGACGATGTTGCCCTTCGCGGGTACCGTCAACGCGGCGCGCGACATGGACGTAATCCGCGGAGCCCTAGGGGAGGCCAAGCTCTCCTACCTTGGGTACTCCTACGGCACCTATCTCGGCGCGGTGTACACCCAGATGTTCCCCGGCCGTACGGGCAGGATCGTGCTCGACAGCGCCATCAACCCCGCGCACCCAGGTGTTGCCAAGGGCAGTAATGGCCCCCAGCGCGAGATGGCACTACGCGAGTGGGCCAAGTTCGCCGCCGCGCACGACGACCACTTCCATCTGGGCAGCACACCGAGCCAGGTGGTGGCAACCGTCTACCACATCTATCGCGCCGCAGGCCGGCACCCGCTGCGGGTCGGTCCGTTCCGCGTCGATGACACGGTCGTGCCAGCCGTACTGCTCGACCCGCTCAGCGACGATTCGCAGGCCAGCTCCGCCGCGCTCGCAGCGATCGTCGCATCGCTGAACCGGGCCGCACATGGCCAGCCAGCCAGACCGAGCGCCGGGCTGCTCCACGCGCTCGCCAGGCAGCTGACCAGCGCGGGATCGGCGCTGCGCAGCGCTGCGACCGCGATCATGTGCGACGACGCGCCAGTGCCGCGCAGCCCCCGCGTCTACTGGCGGGCCATCCAGGCCCACCGGGCAAGCGCGCCGCTGTTCAGTCCGGTCGATCATACGATCACACCGTGCGCGTTCTGGCCATTCCCGCCGCCGCGCCCGCCCAGGATCGCCAACCACGTCCCGGCGCTCATCGTCAACGCGTCCGGCGACATCAACGCCATCTTGTCTATGGGGCGCGCCATGCACCGTGCGCTGGCCGCGTCTCGGATGATCACGCTGCAAGGCGTCAGGACGCACGGCGTGTACCTTTTCCACGGGTCGCCCTGCGTTGACGGCGCGGTCAACGCGTACCTCGACACCGGGGTGCTGCCATCAGCGGACATGTCCTGCATTAGTTAGCCGCGCCATTCCTTCGTCACCCTATGAACCCTTGGTGGTGTGATAGGCCCACCAAGGGCTCATAGGGTGGGATTGATTCTGGGGCTGAGCGGCGTGCCATCGTCTAAGAGCCGAGGTACTTGAGCACTGCGAGCACCCGCCGGTGATCGGTCCCGGTGGGCGGCAGATCGAGCTTGATGAAGATGTTGGTGACGTACTTCTCGACCGCGCTCGGGCTGACCTTGAGCAGCTCGACGATGCCGCCGTTGGAGCGCCCCTCGGCCATCAGCCGCAGTACCTGCTGCTCGCGCGGGGTCAGCCGGCTCATCGGGTCGTCCTTGCGGCGTACCAGTAGCTGTGCGACGACATCGGGATCAAGCGCCGTGCCGCCCGCGGCCACCCGGCGGACCGCATCGAGGAAGTCGTTGACGTGCGCGACCCGGTCCTTCAGCAGATAGCCGACTGAGCTGGTCGCCTCTGACAGCAGGTCGGTGGCGTAGCTCTCCTCGACATACTGCGACAGCACGAGCAGCGCGACCTCCGGATACTGCCGCCGGATAGCCAGCGCGGCCCTGATGCCCTCATCGGTGAACGCAGGTGGCATCCTCACGTCGATCACGGCGAGGTCCGGCTCATGTTTGGCAATCGCCTTGAGCAGCTGCTCGGCGTCCGGAACGGCTGCCACCACCTCAAACTCACCGTCTGAGAGAAGCCTGGTCAGCCCGTCCCGCAGCAGCACCGAGTCCTCGGCTATCACGATTCGCATGGCAGCTCCGCAGTGATGACGGTTGGCCCGCCCGGCGGGCTGTCGATGGTCAGGGTGCCATCCACTGAGGCTGCGCGCTGCATGAGGCCCCTGAGCCCTGTTCCCCCTTCTGTCTCGTTGTCACCGCCGACCACCGCACCGCCCGCGCCGTCGTCACTGACGGCGATCCGCAGCTGGTCCCCCTTCCTCGTGACCGTCACGAAGGCCCGGGTTGCCTGCGCGTGCTTGACCACGTTGGTGAGCGCCTCAGACACGATGAAGTAAGCCACCGCCTCTATGCTCGGCGCGGCCGGCCGCGCCATTTCCACCGTGAGCTTGACCGGCAGCGGCGCACGCGCAGCCAGCCCGGACAACGCGGCGTCCAGGCCCCGGTCGTTCAGCACCGCAGGATGCAGCCCCCGGATGAACTCACGCACCTCGGACAGGGCCAGAAGCGCTTCCTCGTGCGCATCGGCGATCGCCTGCTTCGCGGGCTCGGGCACATCGCTGAAACGTGCCCTGGCCATGCCGAGGTTCATCGCCAGCGAGACCAGCCGCTGCTGAGCGCCGTCGTGCAGATCGCGTTCGATCCTGCGGCGTTCTGCGTCGGTCGCTGCGACAATCTCGGCCCTGCTCTTCGTGAGCGATTCCAGCCGGACCGCGAGTTCCTCGTTCCTGCTGGGCCCGAGCAGCAATCTCGCCAGGGTCTCGTCGGCGCGCGTGACCTGCCGCGCCAGCCAGGGCGCGCTCAGAAGCAACACGACCGCGGCCACGCATACGGCCGCGCCCGCGGCGGGCGACGGCCGGCCGGCAATCAGGAATGCGATCGCCGCCAGCGGAGCCAGCCAGCACGCCACGACAATGCCTGCGCCTGCGGCTATTGCGATCGAAAGCACGTGGAACGTGATCTGCCGCCAGGTACTCGCTGATAGCCAAGGGCCTATCGGCCATGGGCTGCGCGAGGCGCTTGAGCCCTCCGGAATGTCGACGCCCGCCACGTCGCGGAGTCTGGAGCGTTGGAGGGCGGTGGCTCCCTGAACAGCCCACAGCGCCAGCACTGGGCTGATGAGCACCCAGGCCAGGTACACAACTATGTGGTTCAAGTCACCGGCCCCGGTCAGCAGGCTGTAGATCGCCGCCCCCCAGGTAACGTCCGAGCCCGCCTATGAGGGCGGTGCCAACGGCGGCCACGCCGACTGCTGCGAGCCCGTTCCTCGTCGCGCGCCATGCCGCGCCGGACCAGAGGGAGCTCACGAGCGCGGCAGCTCGGCTGGATGTCAGATCTGCCGAGGTCATGACGTCAAGGTACAAGGACATCCCGCACATATCTATCGGGCAATCCTGCGTCCCCTGGTGCGGAAATCCCTACCATCACCCGGCTGGGCACCCCAGCGACACAGACGCCGCGCGCTGGCACCGTCGTAGCCATGATCGAGATACAGCAACTGACCAAGACCTACGGATCCAACATCGCCGTCTCTGAGCTGACGTTCACCGTCCGGCCAGGGGTGGTCACCGGCTTCCTCGGCCCCAACGGCGCCGGTAAGAGCACGACGATGCGGATGATCCTTGGCCTGGACGAGCCGACCAGCGGCTCGGTTCTGGTCAACGGCCGTCCGCCGAGGAGCCACGCCGCACCGCTGCACGAGATCGGCGGGATGCTCGACCCGCGCGCCGTTCATCCCTCCCGCAGCGCTTACCATCACCTGCTCGCGATCGCGCAGACTTCGGGGATCCGCAAGTCGCGTGTCGACGAAGTCATCGACGCGGTCGGGCTCAGGAGCGTCTCGGGCCGGCGAGCGGGCAAGTTCTCGCTCGGCATGAGCCAGCGGCTGGGAATTGCCGCCGCGCTGCTCGGCGACCCGGCCACGGTCGTCCTTGACGAGCCGGTCAACGGGCTGGACGTCGAGGGCATCCGCTGGATCCGCGGCATGCTGACGGACCTAGCGGCCGAGGGCAAGACCGTCTTCGTCTCCTCGCACCTGATGAGCGAGATCGCCCAGACCGCGACCCACTTGATCGTCATCGGCCGAGGACGGCTGATCGCTGACACCAGCATGGCTGAGTTCATGGCCACGGCTGCGCCGACCGCGGTGCGGGTCCGCACCACTGACTCCGACGCGCTCGTGAAAATGCTTCGCGCGCCCGGCGTGACCGTCACCCAAGCCGCTGACGGCGCCCTCTCCGTGACCGGCGCGTCGACGACGCAGGTCGGCGCCGCGGCCGGCGCTGCCGGGATCACCGTCCTCGAGCTCACAACCGAACAAGCGTCCCTGGAGGACGTCTTCGTCGGCCTCACCCATGACGCGGTCGAGTACCGCCCCGCCATCTGAACGTTGGATCTGCGAAACCTCTAAGGAGCACACAATGACTGCCATCACCTCCGACCCCACGTCCGACGCGGCGAGCCTGCCGGCTTACCGGCAACCGCAGCGAGTCACCCAGGTCCGCGTGTTCCGCGCGGAATGGACGAAGCTCCGTACCCAGCCATCGGCGTTCTGGACACTGCTGTCAGCGGTCATCGTGGTCGTCGGGTTCGGCATCGGCTACAGCCTGCTGCGGGTCGCCAGGCCGCCGCACGGCGCTGCCGCGATGGCCTCGTTCGACCCTGCCGCGATCAGCCTCTCTGGCGTCCAGCTCGCGCAGATCGCGGTCGGCGTTCTTGGTGTCCTGCTGGTCACCTCCGAGTACGCGACCGGCCTGATCAGGACGACGTTCGCGGCTGTCCCGCGCCGTCTGCCTGTGTTGTGGGCCAAGGCTGGCCTGCTGGCAGCCACCATCGCCGCAGTGAGCGTGCCGGCCGCTTTCGCCGCATTCGCCGGCGGTCAGTCGATCCTGGCCCGTCAGCACCTCTCGGTGCAGTTGAGCGAGCCCGGCGCGATCAGGGCCGTCATCGGCAGTGCGCTGTACCTGGCGGTGATCGGCCTGCTGGGTCTCGGCCTCGGCGCGGTGATCCGCAACGCGGCCGGCGGAATCGCCGCCCTGTTCGGCCTGCTGTACGGGCTGCCGCTGGCGGCGGGCTTCCTGCCCGGCAGCATGGCCACTGATATGAGCAAGTTCCTGCCCGCGAACGCTGGCCAGGCGGTCACCTCGGTCCACCCAGACCCGACGATGCTGCAGCCGTGGACCGGCTTCGGCGTGCTGTGCCTGTACGCCGCGGTGCTGCTGGGCCTGTCGGCGGCGCGGATGCGCCGCGGCGACGCATAGTCAGCGAGACACGGAACCCTGCGAACCCACCGATCGGGTTCGCAGGGTTCGGTGTTTCGGCAGATCTTCACGTTCTGCCCAGCGTTTGGCAAGAGGCAAGTATCACCCGCTGAGTGTGGTGTCGAGTGCCGTTCCTGGGTCAATGCACTAACCGGTAGCCGCCGGGAAATGGCAGTGATTGGGACAGGAGCCCTTCCTGCTGTCTTGAGTTAAGTCTCAAAGAGGTAAATAAGTATGGCCGGCTCCAAGAATCGCCGCCATCTACTCGCGCGCGTGTGCAAACATGTCGACTGAGTCGGTCAACCGCGTTGCGCCGGCCGGTCATGGTTGCAATCCCGCATCGCTGGTTGGTGACTGTTGCGGGACTTGATCGAGCCGATCCGCTGCGATGCGGGCCGGCGAGAGCTTCCCTGACAACTAGGAATCCGCTGTGAGCGATATGCCGCCGCACTCGGTGGGAAGGCCCTGAGTTGCCAGCCCAGGCCACTCGGTCGACCGACCATCCCCTTGTTCCGCCGTTGACCGCTGAAGTCTTCAAGCTGGGCCAGGCGTTGCCTGCTAGTGCATTCGCAGCCACCAGCATCGACTTGTATCTGACGTCGGCGTGCAACAGGCAATGCTCGTACTGCTTCTTGAGCGAGTCGTTCTTCGCTAACCGGCAGCACATGAGCATCGGCACCGTGGCCGAGATAGTTAGATGGACGGCTGAGAGCACCATTGAGGAAATCACCCTGCTCGGTGGCGAACCCGCCATGCATCCTGACTTCGTAGCAATCGTCGCTCTTATCAAGGCTGCCGGCCTGGCGGTCAGAACGGTGACGAATGGAAGCTCAAAGTTCAGGGCGGCGATGACGCACGGCCCGACCTCAGCCGCCATGGATCGGGTGGCCGTAAGCCTGGACGTACCTAATCCCGAGCTATTCGATCAGCTTCGGGGGCGCGGCGCGTTCAAGGACGCGATGCGCACGATCGAATTGCTTGCGTTGGCCCGCAAGCAATTCGACATTAATTTCACAGTCGTGAAATCCGCTCTCCCATATGTCCGGCAGATGCTCAGATTCGCCGAGGATCTAGGAGCGCGCCGCATCAACATGCACTGGTTCTCACCAGTTGGCCGCGGCAAACTCAACGCACAGCATGAAACTGTGTCGTCGGACGAATGGCGCGAGGTGCTCGACGTCGTTGCCGGCTACTCGCCGTCTCGCGGGGACTTCATTGTGGACTGCGAGCTCGGTTACGAACTGGGCTACCGGGGCGAGGACCGGAAGATGTGCGCGGTCCGGGACCGCACGAACCTTCAGTTCATGCCCGACGGCAGTGTCTTTTCGTGCGGCATGCTCGTCGAGCGGCCTGACCTCGCCGGATACATGTGGCGTGGTGGCGGTCTGCACCTGCGGCAAGCTGAGAGCGAGGTGACCAGAACGGCGACGCCGTGCGGCGGATGCCCGATGCGAGTCAAGGTTGCCGCGGTCAGTAACGATGGGGCACCGGAGCCATTGCCCCTGTGCATATACAACCGACTGGATCGTTCACCAGCCCACTGATGCATGATTCATCGGCCCTGCACCCCCAAGCTGGTCATCTTCGACGCCTTCACCCTTGTTCACCCAGTATCAGGATTCGAGAGCACCTTCACGGCAGCTCTGACAACGCTCGGTGTAGCGGCAACGGACTCGGTCATGTCCATGCTCCAGTCAGCGAGCGAGGGACTCGATCACACGCGATGGTCTAAGTCGCGCAAGGACTACTCGACATGGACTAGGCGGACGCTGAACGCGGCTGCATCGGAACTGCTCGACGGACTGGCCCCGCACGTCATTCCGGCGCTTGAGGAGAGACATCAGGCCCCTATGGAGGCCTTTTCCGATGTGAGAGATTGCCTCGGCGTGCTGAGATCTGAGGGCATCAGCATTGGCGTGTGCTCAAACTGGGGTGGGATCTGGCCCGCGACCTCGCCGGTGCAGGCCTGGCCGATCTGATCAATGTCACCATCTCGTCCGCACAGGCCGGATACAGAAAGCCGCACCAAGCCATCTATCACGCTGTGCTCGATGCCGCCCGCGTTGCGGCTGCCGAGGCCGTGTTCGTGGGTGACAGCATCCGTGCTGATGTCCTCGGTCCGCGAGATGTCGGGATCTACAGCGTGCACCTCGACCGGGCTAGCACTGGATCAGATGGATGTCCCGCAGTGTCGTCGTTGAGCCATCTTTTCCGGCACCTGAAGCTTTAGCCGTCAACACTCGATCGCCTTGACCAGCGCGCTGCCACTAGGCTGCGCGGCCGTTTTCGCCGGCATCGGAAGCGTCGCCCCAGACCCACGGCAGATCAGGCAGTCCCATAGGCGAGTCCTCTTGCTGAAGCACCTTGCCGCCAACCCGCCAGCCGGGGGACACAACAGCCGGATGATCCTCGGCGTACCTGATCACGTCGAGCAACACAATGTGTACGAAACGCTCGTTACGTAGCACTTGCACATCACGCGCCCAGCATGCTGCCACGATGAGGTGACGTGCCCAGACGAAGTCCTCGGCGCTAGTTCCCGCGCGACACCAGAGCCTTACCCGCTCTCCGAAGGGCTCTCGTGTTGTGCGTAGAACAAACGGCATCTTGCCGTCTCTAGAGTGGATCCAGGCCTGGGCCATCCCGGTCCGCACCCTATGCGGCGTGATGATGCACCAGGCACGGGCAATCAGCAGCCTTCGTAGCGGCGGCGACACGGCGACCAGCACGATCAGCGCAACCACTGTGATGACCGCGAAAGCAGCTCCGAGACCGTTCACAAGCAGCCACGCGGCGACGGGCACCCCGGCGGCCAGCAGCAACTCATATCTCCAGCGCCAACCAACCGTGAGCATGTTCGGCGTAGCCACCCGGCCAAGAGCAAACTCCCGGCGTGCAAGCGCCTGCCGCGTGCTGCGCGGCCGCGGCCCGAACATGTTCATTGCTGCACTACCCGAGTCTCGATCAAGGCAGACCGCCTATTGAAGCGCTGGTCTCGATACGTCCTGCTCAGTCCCCAGCGTCCGGCGGAGACCTCCCAGCCATTGGATTCGGCTAGGGTGTCGTCAGCTCGGAACAGGTAATCGCCCGTCGCCTGGAGGCGGGCCTCCAGCCAGGCCAGGAAACGGGAGTGGCGAGGTCCAGATGGCCGAGCCGACTGGTTTCCGCTGGTTGGGTGCGTGTTCATCATGCTTCAAGCACACGCGCTCGACGCTGCTAAGGAAAAGGCGCAAGAAACCACACAAGTAAGCCTGATTATTCGCCACTTTTCCAGCTGCCGTACCTCAGATACGTTGCGTACATGGCCACCGGCGGCAGACCACCTGAACGCCCGGTGCACTTGTCGTCCGATGAACGGCTGGCCGCGCAACGGCAAACTGCGCAATGGCGCTATGAGACCGGGATGAGCCAGGTCGAGATTGCCAGAGAACTTAGCGTCAGTGCCGCCACATATCGGGGCTGGGAAAACGGCAGGGACCCGCACGCTGGACCCACCAGGCCGCTCGCGGCTCAGCTCGATGTCCTACTGCAGCGTGTGCTTCGCGGGAGGTATGCCTCTGGCGATGCACTTCGCGTGTGGGGCTGGGCCGCCTCCAGGGATATCTCCTATGAGCGCTTGGCTGGCATGCTGCGGCTTGCTGGATTCGACGTGCCGAACTCGCACGTAGAAACGCCGTCCGTGGTCGTTTGGGTCCACCGCCTGCACGACCCGAATCTGGTCCACGCAGTCTTCACGCTCGCAGCGGCGGCAGCGACCAGGGCAGGGCTGTCCGTGCGCCTTCTGCTTGACGACACGGCCCTGGCCGCCTGGGAACGCTCAAGAGTACGGAGTGACCTCGAGACCCGGATAAGGTCTTGGTTCCGATTCGCGGCGGGTCATGAAGACAAGCTGTCCACCGGGCTGTATTCAGAGATTCTCAGCGCCGAGTTGCTTGCCGAACGAGGATGGCGCACCGTCTGCCAGTACCTGACCCCCAAAACCGAGATGCTGAAGTTCTTGCTTGCAGCGAAGACCATCTCGCCAACGCAATACAGCACCGAGTCGGAGGCGAGTGTCCTAGCGATCCTGCGTCAGTCGGAGTCCCTTCATGCCGACAGCATCCTCACTGCCCTGCAGAACTGGATCGTGTTCGAGCGCGAGATAGAGAGAACGCTTGAATCTCAATCGCGCGATGATCCCATGCCTGTCGTGACACTTGGCGGCGAAGACGAGCGCCACCTGTGGGAACTATGGCATACATGCTGCGCCGATGAACTTACCTCACGTGTACAGCACATTTACCTGAACCCGATGCCGATGCCGAGTTATCGGGCCGTGTGGCGGGAACCAGCACTTGCCGCGAGGGCAAGCCGGCCGACACTGGCCGATTATTTGCGTGGCCGGATGCTCAATGACCGGAATTTCGATGCCGCCGAATGGATCATCAACGCTGCTATTAGCCTGCCTGCATTTCTGAATGAGGACTTTCTCGCATGGCTTGATCCCCTGACCCTCGACGCCTCTACGCTGCTGTAGCGGTCGGCCGAGGAGATCGCGGGAGCGGTCGCCAAGGCCGTTGTCGAGTGGGTCAACAAGTAGTCCCGGACGCGCCATTGCAGGGTGCTGTTCAAGAGGCCCTCCAACTGATAGCGCCTGGCCAAGACGCTGCTGCTGGCCGACCCAATTCGGGTTCATTCAGCCCAAAGAATTTGGCCTCCAGATGAATCGGCTGCTAGTGCGAGGGGCGGGGCCGCAGGCTGGCATCGCGCAAGAAGGTCAGGACCGCTGCGACCCGGCGGTGCACCTGGTGCTCGCTGGCCAGATCCAGCTTGGCGAAGATAGCGTTGACGTGCTTCTCCACTGATGACTCGGACAGGAAAAGCGCCTGCGCGATGCCCGCGTTGCCGCGGCCTTGTGCCATCTCGCGCAGGACGTCGAGCTCACGCGGAGTGAGCCGCGCCAGCGGGGAGCTCTGCAGCCTGGCGCGCCTACTGACCAGCGCATCGACCACCTGAGGGTCGATGACAGAGCCGCCAGCGGTCACCTCCCGCAGCGCTCCCAGGAGCTGGTGCAGGTCGCCGACGCGGTCCTTGAGGAGGTAGGCAAGGCCGGCGGTGCCGTTGCGGAACAGCTCGAAGGCGTAGGACTCGTCCGCGTACTGGGAGAGGATCACGACGCCGACCGCCGGTGCCGTCTCCTTGATGGCGTGTGCCGCGTCAATGCCTTCCATCGCGCGCGCCGGATCCCGGCCAGGGTCGTCCTGCGGCATCCTTATATCGGTAAGCACCGCGTCGGGACCGTGCCGCGGCACGGCCTCGAGCAACTCCGGGGCCGATCCGACCGCGGCCAGCACGGTTACCTCGCCTGAGTCCTCGAGCAGCCGCCTCGTCCCCTCGCGGACGAGGTAGTTGTCGTCAGCGATGACGATGCGCAGATGGCTCATCCCTCGCTCCCCGAGGTATGCACGCCGAGCGGGACCTCGGCCCGCAGCCTGGTGCCACCTCCGCGCGAACTGTCAATCGTCAGCGCGCCGTTCACGATCGCGATCCGGTCAGCGAGCCCGGCCAGGCCGATCCCGCGCGGGGCGGCCACATCGAAACCGCACCCGTCGTCGCTGACCTCGACGGCCAGCGATCCGTTCGGCTGGGCGAGACCGACGATGACCTGGCGGGCTCTCGCGTGCTTGACGGCATTGGTCAGTGCCTCGGCCACGACGTACCAGGTGGCGGCCTCGATGTGCTTGGGGTAGCGGACACCGCGCAATGCCGGGTCCGCTTCGATGACCACCTCGACAGGTAGCCTCGCCGCCTGCGCCTCTATCGCTTCGAGCAGACCCTGATCGGCCAGGACCGGCGGGTGGATGGAGTGCGCGAAGGCACGCAGGTGGACGAGCGCGGCACCGAGGTCCCGCTGAAGCTCGTCGAGCGACTCATCGCCGCGGTGGTCGCCGCGGCGCAGCTGTTCGCGCGCCAGGGCGAGCTTCGCGGTGAGGACTACCAGGTCCTGCTGGAACCCGTCGTGCAGGTCCCGCTGGATGCGCTGTCGCTCGGCGTCCTGTGCCCGCACGATCCTCTCGCGAGAGGTGGCCAGCTCCGCCGCCTGCTCCCTGATGACCTCGAGCCGCGTCGCCAGCTGGGCGCTCAGCTGCAGGTTGTGCACGGCCGCCGCGGCCTGGCTGGCGAGGTGAACGAGCAAGCGGCGGTCCTCGTCGAGCAGCGAGCCATCTCGCCGCGGTCCGCACTCGATCGCGCCGAGCGCTTCACCGGAATACGTGAGGGGCACGACGAGCGCGGGCGCCGCCGGGTCGCTGGCGTCGATGCCCGCCGCTCCGACGAGCTGGCGGACTTCGGGTGGGGATGTGATGTCGAGCCGCACCCTGGACCACTTCAGCACCAAGGATTTAGTGATCGCGTCGGCAAACTTGGTCAGCAGGTCATCAGGCGTCGGCGACGTCTCTAGCATCGTGCCGAACCTGGTGAGCACGTCGTATCCGTCCAGTCGGGCTCCGAAAGCCCACCGGTCGGCGAAACGCTCCAGCCCTCGCTGGGCCGGCTGCAACGCCAGCACGACCGCCACGGCCAGGAGGATCGCGGATCCGGCCGAGGTGTATCGGCTGGCTATGATGCCCAGCGCCGCTGCGACCGCCACGATGCCAAGGGCGATCAGAGTACGGAGGGCTCTGTTCACCATCGATCTGCGGTCAGCGCGGTCTATGCCCAGCATCTCCTCGGGGGACAGCGCCACGATGAGCGAGCCGAGCACCAGTGTCAGCCCGATGATCCACAACGCAAGGACGGCCGCGACCCAGCCTGGTCCCTCGCCGCCGATCCAGACGAGCGCGAGCTGCGCGCCGCAAACCGCAGTGCCGGCGGCCAGGCCCACCAGCGCTAGCCGCACCTGGCGCCGCTCAGACTGAGCTGAGCGTCTGTAGCGCAGGTAAAGCATGATCAAGCCGGCGACGAGGACGACGATGAAGAACTGCTGTGCCACGTTCGCGAGGGTCGATAGCGGCCAGGCGGCCGTCTGGAACACTGGGCTGGGAATCGATGAAGCGCCCAACGCGGCGAACGGATCACGCGGCATCCACGGGCTGGCGACCAGCACGAGAACGGGCAGGAGGACGGCGAGCACGGCCGTCATGATCAGGACCGCGCGCTGTCCCCTCCGGTCAGGTTTGCCGGTCGGGAACAGCCCGATCAGGCCGACTCCGGCCACCTCGCACAGGTTACCGACGCATATCGCTATGAAGACGACCCAGCCTGCGGATGCGAATCCCACGGAAGGAAGCACCACATCGCTGAGGCACACGTTGAGCATGAAGAGGCTGCCCACGGCCAGCAGCCATACCGCGACTGGGTGCCCTCGGCCGCGGAACGCGCCGGCCAGGCCGACAGCGTAGAACGGCGCCGGCCCGATGAGGATCCAGCCTGCTGCTGCCGGGTCGCCATAGATCAGGTCGGACACAACCGCGACGGTCAGGGCGCAACCACCGATTACGGCAAACACCCAGCTGACAGCTCGCATAAGCCCAGTGTGTGCCACCAAGCGCACGAGCGGTAGGAGGGAGACCGCAGGACGCCTGGTGTGGCCATCCTCACCCCTGCCGGGTGGCTCGCACGGTGGTTGGCGCACGCCCGGCGGCCTAGCGTCCTGAGCATGAGCGAGAGCAAAACGGCCGTCACCAGCGGTGCGGACATCGGCGGCACACCGCAGACTAGGTCGGCAGGCGTCATCCTGAAGGTCTACCGCTGGGGCCTGCTGGTCTTCCTGACTGCGGGGATCGTCCAGATCTTCCTGGCTGGCCTCGGAGCATTCAAGCTCCTGCACGGAGCCGGCGAGCCGGCACTTGATCCGCACCGGACGCTCGGCTTCGTCATGGCAGGGCTCGCGATCGTCATCCTGATCCTGACGTTGATCGCCCGGGCAGGGGCACGGCCCATTGTTGGCGCCGTCCTGCTTGTGTTCATGACGTCTTTCTTGCAGAGTTTGCTGGCTGGCCTCGCCGACGACCGCGTTATTTTCGGCGCCCTGCATGCGACCGATGGCCTGTTTATCCTGGCCATCCCGGCCTACCTGTATCTCTGGTCGCGGCGCCGAGTCGCATGAACGACCTGAAGCGGCAGCGTGCTGGCGCTGCGGCTATATGGGCGTTGACCGTCGCCTTGGCGGCGGCCGGCGTGGTACTTAACATCCTGGCCTGGACCGACATGGTTACGAGCGACGCTATCGCGAACATGTGCGCGCCGCCGGCCGGTGTCTTGTACGCCACGATTGGAGCCCTGGTGGTTCGCCGGGCTGGCAACGTCATCGGCTGGTTCCTGCTTGTGGAGGGCGTAGCTACAGCCGTTATGGGTCTCGCCTCTGCTTACGCGGTCATCGGCGTCAGCCATCCAGGCACCTTGCCGGATCCGCGCATTGTCGGCTTGCTGGCGGAGTGGTCGTTCGTGCCCCTCGCGTGCGGCATCGCGTTCATGTTCCTGCTCTTTCCGACGGGAACTCTGCCCTCCGCGCGCTGGCGCCCTGTAGCCGGACTTAGCCTGCTCGTCATCGGGGTACTGATGATCGGATTCCTGATTCATCCGAGAAGAGTTGCGATACCGGCGCCCGGCGGGATCTCAGTGACCTATCAGAACCCGCTCGCCGTGCGATCACTGCCCGCCCCCCTACGGATCGTGCTGATCGGGTCCATCAACGCCCTATCGGTTGTCTTCATCGCCTTGCTGGCAGTCTCGATTCTCGCGATTACGAACCGGTACCGGTCAGGCGGCCGAGAGCGACGGCAGCAGATCAAATGGATCGCCTTCACGGTCGCCGCTGCGATTGCGTGCTCGATCGTCGCGCTGGCGTCGCTGGCAATCAGCGGGAAGTCATCGACGCAAGCGTCCACCATCGCATACGCGGCGATGGCGGTGATCGGCCTGGGCGGCTTCCCGGTCGCGATCGCGGTCGCGATCTTGAAGTACGGGCTGTACCAGATCGACGTCATCATCAAAAAGACGCTCAGTTACGGCCTGCTGTCCGCCGCCCTGACGGCCGTCTACGTCGGCATGGTGGTGGGCATCGGGACGCTTGCCGGTTATGCGGGCCGTCCCGTGCTCACCGTCGCTGCGGCTGTCGTGGTCGCCGTGCTCTTCCATCCCGTGCGCCAGCGGGCCACCTTGCTGGCGAACCGCTTCGTCTACGGCAGGCGGGCCTCGCCGTACCAGGTGCTTGCCGATTTCGCCCAAGACATGGCTGGTCAGCTCGACGCCGATGCCGCCCTGAATCGGATGGCCTCCGTGCTTGGCGGAGCGACTGGGGCTGAGCTCGTCGAGGTCTGGGTGCTGGTCGGCGCCGGTCTTACACCGCGATCGGTCTGGCCGGCCGATGCTAAGCCGGGTGCTGCGCCAGAGGTGGTGACCCGTCCTGCGGGTCTTGCGGTGCTCGGCCCAACCGCGCGCGCGATCGGTGTCTATCACCAGGACGAGTTGCTGGGCGCGATCACGCTGGAGAAGGTCAAGAACGAGCCCGTGTCCGCAGCCGAAGACAGGCTGCTCACCGACCTGGCCTCGCAGGCAGGTCTCGTACTAAGAAACGTCAGGCTGACGGCCGAGTTGCAAGCCACCATCGACGATCTGCGGGCCTCCAGGCGGCGGCTGGTGCAGGCGCAAGACAATGAGCGGCAGCGGATCGAGCGAAACTTGCACGACGGCGCGCAGCAGCAGCTCGTCGCGCAGAGCATTCTGCTTGGCATGCTCGAGCGAGTCGCCGACGACCCTGCCGAAGTTAGGGAATTGACCAGTCAGTTGCACTCCGGACTGCGGGAGGCCGTCGACGACTTGCGGGCCCTCGCTCGCGGCATCTATCCGCCCGTGCTCGCCGACCAGGGCCTGCAGGCTGCGGTTCAGGCCCAAGCCAACCGTGCACCGATGCCGGTGGTCGTCGACGCAGACGGGATTGGCCGGTTCTCACGCGAAGCGGAGTCGACGCTGTACTTCTGCATACTCGAGGCGCTGCAGAACGTGGCGAAGTATGCGGATGCCTCGCGCGCCACGGTGAGCCTTTGCCAGCTCGATGGCAGGCTCGAGTTCAGCGTCGCTGATGATGGCGCGGGCTTTGACCCGTCAGAGGCCATGCACGGCACGGGCCTGCAGGGCATGGCGGACCGGCTGTCTGCGGTTGGCGGTCAGCTCCAGATTGCGTCCACCCAGGGCCTGGGCACGACCATAAGCGGAACGGTGCCCGTCACCGGGCTCGTTTCGGTATCGGTGACCTGACCAGGACGGACAGCGCTGCTCAGCTGCCGGCTGCGAGCAGGCCGAGCCTTTCGATGCTGCGCGTGAATTGACCCCGCGATACGCCCACCTCAAGAGCGAACTTCTCGTTTGGCTGCAGCTGCACTCCGCCGATGGTGACCTGCTTGACGGCGACGTAGACCTGACTCCACGGGCAGTCCCTGAGCGCCTCGTCGCCGTGTTGCCTTGCGTTTCCGGCGCGGACGGCGGCGATGAGCTCCTCGTGGAACGCAAGCGTGCGGGGCGGATCAGGATCTGCCCGCCACAGGGCTTTGAGGTGCTCGGTATCCGCACGGCTCGCCCGCCGCTGCGGGCGCTGGAATGCAGCAGTTAGCGACCACATGTCCTCGTCAGAGGGGACGGCCGCGGGTGGCGGCGATGCCGGTGCGCTGACCTGGGGCTTGCGCTCGCCGTGACGCTGGATGTCGATTCGCGACGGCCCTGATTCCTGGCGCGCTTGCGCCGAGGATGAAGGCTTGGGCTCCGGAGGGGGCTTGGGCCGAGGCTTGGGCTGCTGAGTTCCCGGAATGAATCCGAGGCGCTCGAAGCCTCGCCCGAAGTACTCGCCGTCGACGCCCACCTTGAGAGTGAACAACTGCCCGGACTTGAACTCCTCGGAGCCGACCGTGGTGTCGGCTCGGGCGACAAACGTTGAAATCCACGGGCAGGAACGACTGAACTCACCAGGCCGGACCGCCACCCGATCCGCCTTGATCGCAGCCGTGATCAGGCTGTAGAGACGGTGGGTTTCATCGGGGTTCGTATCGGTCCGCCAGAACGCCTCAAGCTCCGCAATGCGCGTGCGGTCGTTCTGGTAGGTAGCCTTGGCGCCCGGATCGGTCAGTGCCCAGGCATCGAAGTTCAGCCCGAGTCGCTCGCCGAGCGTTGGCGGGGGCGCCGGCCGTGGCGGGGCCGATGGCTGGCCCATGGTGCGCGGCGCATAGCCCTGACCTACTTGGACCGGCGAGCGCGCCGGACCCGCTGGCTCCTGCCGCCTGCGACTCTGACCGGTCCAGTCCACCGATCCCCAGTCCTCGCCCGGCTGCGCCTGCTGAATTCGCGGCGCGGAAGGCTGAGCCGAAGGGTCAGGTCGAGCAGGCTGGGCGGGCTGCGGAGGCGGGGGTAGCCGCCGTGCGCGAGCAGCTGACTGAGCGACAGCGTCGTACTTCGAGTCGATCAGCCCAGGCATCGCGCACTGCTGACCGGCCAGGAAATACAGCCGGACGACTTCCTGCAGCATCGTCCAGATGTCCCGGCTCAGCCTGACCGCCTGCCGGTCACTTGCCGCCGCCTCAACCTGGTCGAGCTTGGCACGCGCGAACTTGATACTCGCCGCGAGAGCTTCGAACGCACCGTCGTACCGGTGCGGTAGCCGCGAGCGGTCATTCTGCATCGTGTTCAGGGCATCCTCGACGGAGGTCCCCAATTGGACCGCTCCGGCGACCGCTGCGACGAAATGCGCCGGCGGTGCGTCGGCAATCCAGTCAAATCGCGGTGGCGGAGAAGGCAGCCGAAACTGGAGAACGAAATCGCTCTCCGACTCGATCGCGGCCAATGCCGACTGTGCCAGGTCAATCCATTTAAGCGCCGAATCATACAGCCCGTCGGCCAGCATGAACGTTGCCTCTGGCAGCCTGCCGGTATCGCCTAGTAGCTTTCGCGCATCCGCCTCAATGACGGCCGCCATGTCCTGCAGCGCCTGAGATGCCCACGTCGATAGCAGGAAGGTCGTCGTCCCGGTATGTTGCAGCCACGGATGGCTCTTGATTGCGATGTCGAGGCGCAGATCGCTAAGCGGGCCGTCGAATGCGAGTATTCCAGTTGCCGCGGCTCGCTTCTTCTGCCCGAGGCCCGCCGCCTCCACGGCCCGGCCAGTAAAACGATCCCAAAGACTCATGCCGCGTGCCTAGTCTCCGTGCCGAATCGGAAAACGCAGTAGCAATTCTCAGTGGCTGCCAAGATGGTAAAACGTCCGAATACCCCGAATATTTCGAATACTCCAAATACCTCAGCTTTCCACCATGATACGTGTCTGCCAGCACCAGACGCAGCCCGTGCCAGGGCCAGGATCGGCAGGTGCTAAACGGGATCGCGCGCCTAGCTGTCCAGCCAGGAGCGCACGTGCCTGGTCAGGAACTCCAGGTCCGCTGGGATGCCCTCAGGGCTACCCGCGCGGTGCCCCCAGATGCTCGGAATCGCCTCCAGCTGTCCTGCGCGCAGGTGGCTGAGCTCCGCCTGGTTGTCCGCAACCCGGAAGTAAAGGTCGGTTTCGCCGGGAAGCAGCAACACCTTCGCCTTGATGGCGCTCAATGCGGCCGGCAGGTCACCGCGGTACAGGTCGTTGTCGCTGATGTCAGCCTCGGCCCAGGTGACGGCCTGCGCGTACAGGTTGGCTGCCCTGCAGGCGCCGAATGAGTCCTCCCAGTCGGTCTTCAGGAACGTCTCAAGGTCCGGCGCGCCCAGAGCGGTTTCGTACAGGCGCTCCCGATAGAAGTCCTGGCTGAGGCCCCAGGCGGCGTAGATGTGCGCGAACGCGCGCAACGCCTCCTGCGGTTCTGCGCTGAACCGGCCGTTCCCCTCGTACTCTGGCGCTGCCTCGAGCGTGCGCAGCAGGCCGGACAAGAACACCTTGTTATGCGGGGAGGTTCGCGCGCTCCCGCATACGACGACGGCGCGCTCGATCAGGTCGGGATAGAGCGCAGCCCAGTGATAGGCCTGCCCGGCGCCCATCGAGAAGCCATACGCCGCCGCGATCCGGGTGACGCCGAACTCGACGGTTAGCAGCCTGTGCTGAGCGCGGATGTTGTCGGCCATCGTGACGACTGCGGGAAAGTCCTCGGTGTCGGCCGCGCTCGATGACAGGCCACCCGAGAACATGTCGGGGATCACGATGAACCAGCGGCTGGGGTCGAGCACGCCATCCGGGCCGATCAGCCAGGCGAGGTCTTCGTGCGTGGCCGTGTAGCTGCACGGGTAGACGATCACGTTGTCCCGCGAGGCGTTGAGGGTGCCATGTGTCTGCCACACAAGCCTGGCGTCGCGGATGACTCCGCCGCGCTGGACTTCGAAGTTGCCGAGGCTCAGCACTCCATCGGAAACTGGCCAGTCCGGTCCTTCAACAGTCATCAGATCGCTCCCTCGCCGGCTCGGCTCAGGGCGAACTTATCAGGAGAGTCCAAGGGAGGCGTTAGCGATGCGAACGGAGCGTTGCGCTAGAAACTAGCCCTGATCGGCAAGCATGTTCCGTCCCTGGTTCACGATGTGCGTGACCTCGTCGGCCTTGTGGACGATGATCACGATCTGGCCGTCCTGGTCGTGCAGGGGAGTGTTGACGACGGCCCAGTAACGTTCCTCGAAATCACCGGGCCTGCCGGGGTCCTCGACGTCGTACCTCACCGGCATGATTATGTCGCGCTTTCCCGTCGCCAGCACGACATCAAACGACGCCTTCAGCTGGATCGGTCCGAGCTCGCCGGGGTCGTCGGGGTTCAGCGGGAATGCGTCGAACAGGTTGCGGCCGAGGAGCTGTTCCCTGCTGCGTCCCGAAACTTCGAGGTATTCGTCGTTCACGTCGAGGATTACGCCGTCTGGCGTCAGCAGAGCCATCGAGCCAGGCGTGGTCCTGAAGACCTCCTGGTAGTTGATCGTCGAGTCGGTCATGCCTGCTCCCCCGGCCTCCTTGCTGGTTCGGGCCCCTAGATGCACATCCATACCCGGGCGGCAAGATCGAAAATCGCTGTACACCGCGTCGCCAGTTTCCGATCATGGCGGCTGTGAGCGAGCAATGCCTGGCGCCTTCCAGGCTCGTACCAGTAACTGCCGCGACGAGCCCCGATCCGGCGTGCCTGCTTCTGCCAGCCATCGGCCTGGACTCCGCCGATACGCCAAGGGACGTGATTGACGCCCTGATCCTGGCCGCATTCACCGAAGGCAGTCGGCCGTTCGCGCGGACGGCCAGGCTGCAGGAGGTGAGGCGGGGCGCAGCAATGGTTCCGGCCGGCGCCACCGTGCTCCGGGCCGCCGTGGACGGAGCGCAGGAGGCGCTCCTGGCGACGGGAGATGGCTGGACCGTCAGGTCTGTGCTGTGGCGGTCTGGCACTGCCGAAGTGACAGTCACCGCGGTCAGTTCCGAACTGGCCGAATCGCTCGCCAGGCGTATCGCCGACGGGGCCGAGGTTCGTCGGCCGGCCGACGAAGCGCTCGTGACAATCGGTTTCTGGCACCGGCTCGAGCGCCGCGGCGCATACCGGTTCGCCCGCACAGTCCGGGCGCCGGCCTGGCTCGACATCCGGATGAACTACGGCTCCGCGACCGCGGCCGCGCTCGACCAGCTCATGGCAGTCACACCCGACGACCTCGCCGGCCAGCTCTTGCTGTTGTACGGGCCGCCGGGTACCGGCAAGACCACAGCGCTGCGGGCGCTTGCCCGCGAGCGGCAGCGATGGTGCGAAACTGACTGTGTGCTCGACCCCGAAGCGCTCTTCGCCGACCCCGGGTACCTGACGGAAGCCGCTCTGGGCGACGACGAAACCCCAGGAGAGGGCCGCTGGCGGCTACTGCTGCTCGAAGACTGCGACGAGCTGATCAGCGCCGACGCAAAACGTGCCTCTGGCCAGGCGCTGTCCCGGCTGCTGAACCTGACCGACGGGCTGCTCGGGCAGGGCCGGCGGGTGCTGGTCGCGATCACGACCAACGAGGACATCCGCTCACTGCACCCGGCCGTGGTCCGGCCTGGCCGGTGCCTGGCACAGATCGAGGTCGGGCCGCTGGCTGCGGCTGAAGCGGCAGCCTGGCTCGGAGCCGGTGGCGACGTAGCGTCGCCACTCACGCTGGCGGACCTGTACGCACGGCGCCGCGCAGGGGCACCGATCTCGTCCGCGCTACCGCCGGCTCGAGTCGGGCTGTATCTCTAGTCCTTCTGACGCTGGCCGGAATCCCCGGTGAGCAGGGAATCCAGCAGGGCGAGCGCTTCGAGGATTGACGTGCGCTGCCGCGGGCTCGCAGCTTCTAGCGCGCCGGCCAGGCGGCCAGCCTGGCTCTGCGCGTAGCCCTTACGCGCGTAGGCATCGACCTGGTCGGTGACCTCGATCAGGCTCACCCGGCGGTCCGTCGGGTCGACGGACCGCCTGGCTAGGCCCTGGCGCTCCAAGCGATCGACAATGCCGGAGACAGTGCTATGGCTGAGGCCGAGTTCGCGGCTGAGGTCCTTCAGGGAAACTGGCCCCCGGTCGAACAAGACGCTCAGGGTCGACACCTGCGGCATGGTCAGGCCGGTGCCGCGAGCGGCGGCATTCTGCGGCTGCTCGACCTGCTTCCTGACCGCGCGCAGCAGCCTTGCGATCTCAGCTGCCTCCGCCATCGGCTCCCGGCCGGCGCCGGCCTCGCCGGCCGCCGCCTGAGCGCCCGATCGTGCCTTGGCCATCGCAAAAGTATGTCGCATGCGACGGATAAACGTCGCAACTGCTACCGTGTCGTGGACGACGCGTCGTATACGACGTAATTGGCAGGACGCCGGGAGGCCGCGTGATGACCGCTGAGATTGCGGCTGCTGAAGACAGCGGAGCCTCGCGCCTTGGCGCACTGGCCCAGCTTGGCCTGCTCGCAGGCCCGTTCCTGTCGATGATCGACTCGAGCGTCGTGAACGTCGCCGTGCCGGCCATGGCTCGCTCCTTCGGCGTCCCGCTCAGCCAGCTGCAATGGGTCATCAGCGGGTACCTGCTTGCCCTGGCGGCCGGTCTCGCAGCCAGCGCCTGGCTCGCCAGGCGCTACGGAACCAGGCAGGTCTACCTGGCCAGCCTCGCAGGCTTTCTCGTGATGTCGCTGGCCTGCGCGCTGGCCGGCTCGACTGGGTGGCTGATCACTGCCCGAGTCCTGCAAGGACTGATGGGCGCCCCGATGACCCCGCTGGCCATGGGGATGATGTTCGGCTGCGAGGACGGGAGGAAACAGCTATCCCCTGCCGCCGGCCTCGCGCTGTTCCTGCCGCCCGCGCTCGGTCCGGCGATCGGCGGCTTCCTCGTCGCACACTCCGGCTGGCAGAGCATCTTCCTGATCAACCTGCCCGTCGGCCTGCTCGCGATCGCCGGGGTGCAGCGGCTGCCGCGCTCGCTCGCACCGGGGCGCGACCGAACAGCCGGCTTCGATCCCGGCGGGCTGGCACTAATCTCAGCTGGCCTCGCACTGACCTGCTACGGGGTCATCAACGGGCCGGCAGATGGCTGGCTGTCCGGACGCTCGTGGCCGCTGTGGGTGACCGGTCTGATGTTGCTCGGCTGCTACGCGGTCTGGGCGCGGCGACGGCGCGAGCCGGCTGTGAGCTTGCGGCTGCTCTCGGCGCGCGGCCCTGCGCTGGCTATCGGACTGTCGGTCGTCGCGGCGGTGATCTTGTTCGCAGCCCTGTTCCTGATTCCTGCCTACGTCGAGCAGGTGCAGGGACTCTCCGCAGCCGGGGCCGGCCTGATCTTGCTGCCGCAGGGATTGGTGATGGCGGCGGGAACGATTGCCGGGGATGCGCTGTCCAAGCGGCGCCTGGTCAAGGAGACGGCCGTCGCGGGTACGCTGATCCTCGCCCTGTCGACGGCATTGCTGCTGCTCGTGCAGGCGGCAACGCCCGGCTGGCTCACCGCATTGCTGCTCTGCGGACGCGGGCTCGCGCTCGGCCTGATCATCCAGCCGCTGCTAGTGGCCACGCTCGCTGGCTTGCCCGAAGCCGAACTGGCTGACGCGAACACCCTGTTCAATATCGTCGACCGGATCGGCGGCTCCTTCGGGGTAGGCCTCATAGCTACGTTCTTTCAGGCCAGTGTTCTTGCCCACCTGCGGGCAGCCGGGTCGCGACTCGGGCCAGGAGCGCTGACGGCCGGTCCGCCGGCACGGGGCGCGCACGGGCTGCTGAGCGCCGGAACCGCCGCCTTTCACGACACCGTCTGGGTTCTCGTCGTGGTAGCAGGCCTCGCGGTCGCGCTGGCGCTCGCGATTCCGCGACGCACAGGCTGCCAGAGCGCATAGTCGCTGAGGTCTTTCTGCCGACTTGCTGAGCCCGGCCCGTCAACGGCGCGGAAATCGAGATCAGCCGGCTCGGCGGCGAGCCTGAGCCTAGGACGCACTCGCAGGTGCGCCAGCGGCGGCTGCCAGGGCGAGTGCAGTATGCCGCCGTCTCTCCGTGGATCCCGGCGGGCGACTACGCGATCTGGCGGGACGCCAGCAACCAGCCAGCGGCCACGGTCACCGTCGCGAGCGGCCAGGTCACAACCACCCACTGGCCCGCCTAGCCAGGACCCCGCTCCAACCCCAGACCCACCGGTGAACCCTTGGTGGCGCTAGTGACCCACCAAGGGTTCACCGGGTGCGGGGGCAGTCGTGGCGTGGCGAGCCTGTCTTGCCGCCGTTTCCGGGGTATGCGACGATCAGCGGGAACTCATGAATTTGCAGTGAATCTGCAGATTTCAAACCCTGCAGAGAGCAAACGAGGCAGCCCAGGAACTCAGGCGTCCGATAGCTGACAGCGCGAGGAGCGAGACCATGCCCCACGTTCCTACAACCGCCGGCGACATCGACACCGAGGAGCTTGGCGTCGTTTTCATGCACGAGCACGTCTTCATCAGGACTGAGTCGCTGCAGTGGGGCTGGCCAGGCTTCGGCGGCTGGGACGAAGAGACCGAGGTAGCGGCCGCGCGCCAGCGCCTCAGCCAGCTGCACGCGAACGGCGTCGACACGATCCTCGACATGACCATACCGGGGCTCGGCCGCGATCCAGCGCTGGTCGCCAGGACGGTCGACGGCACCGGGCTGAAGGTGATGTTCGCGACCGGCTTCTACACCTACGAGCACCTGCCGCTGCCGTTCAGCCTGCGCGGTCCCGGCAAGGTCCTCGACGGCGACGACCGGCTGCTCGAGTCGTTGTTCGAGGCGGACCTGACGGTCGGGATGGGCGAGACCGGCTTCCGCGCCGCCGTGCTAAAGATCGTGACAGACGAGCCAGGCATGACCCCTGACGTCGAGCGGCTGGCCAATGCCGTGGCGAGCGTGCACCTGCGCACCGGCGTCCCGATCTGCACGCACGCGCACGCGCCCAGCCAGCGCGGGCTCGACCAGCAGCGGCTACTGGCCGGCCGGGGCGTCGACCCTGGCAGGGTGATGATTGGTCACTCGAACGAGACGACCGACCTCGACTACCTCACCAAGATCATCGACGGCGGCTCTTACCTCGGCTGGGACCGCTGCGGGCTGCCCCTGGCCGTCCCGCTGGACGCCCAGATCGACACCCTCGCGGCACTATGTGAGCGCGGTTACGCGGGCCGGATCATGCTCTCCCACGACAAGTCATCGTTCATGGACTGGTTCTCGGGAGCTGAGGTCGATCCCGTGCTGCCTGACTGGCGGTACACCTACCTGCACGACACGGTGCTGCCGGGTTTGCGCGATCGCGGCGTCAGCGACGATCAGATCGAGCAGATGCTGATCAGGAACCCGCGCGAGTTCTTCGGCGCTGCCTATGCGGCCTGATGCGTGACCGCGCATAGCTCATCCCCTCAGGAGGACCGACCGATGGCGATCATGCCGCCGCCTAGGGGCGCGAATCCCTTCGATGACTCCGGCGTCCGGCCGGACAGCAACGGCGTGCGCCGGTACCCCCACCTGCACGAGTCGCTGGTCGAGATGCTGCGCGACAGCGTGCGCGCCGACCCGGACGCCGAGGCCCTTGTCCAGGTCGGGGGCGAGCGAATCAGCTATGCCCAGTTGTGGGACCGGGCCGCCCGGGTTAGCGGCGGCCTGCGGGAAGCAGGGATCAAACCTGGCGACCGGGTCGCGATCAAGCTGCCGAATTCGATCGAGTGGGTGGTCGCGTTCTTCGGAGGGCTCATGGCCGGGGCCGTCGTGGTACCGGTCAACACCCGGCTCGCGGAACCCGAGGCGGCCTACATCATCGGCGACTCGGGTAGCTCGTACGTTTTCGAGCCGGGCACGCCGCTGCCCGATGGCAGCCCACTGGTGCACGAGGGAGCACGCAGGTCGGACATCGCCGCGATCTTCTATACCAGCGGCACGACCGGATTCCCCAAGGGCGCGATGCATACGCACGAGAACGTGCTCGCGAACGTCGAAACGGTGTACCGGGTGAGCGGCATACCGCGCGATGCGGGTCGCGAGATGCGCACGCTCGTGGTGGTGCCGCTGTTTCATGTCACCGGCTGTCACAGCCAGACGCTGCCGGCCTTGCGGATCGGCGGTGCGGCGGTCATCGATGGTGCGTTCGACGGTCGCCGGATGATCGAGACGCTGGAACACGAGCGCATCACGGCCTGTACCGCCGTGCCGGCGATCTACTACTACATCCTCAACCACCCCGACTTCTCGCCCGCGAAGGTCGCCGGGGTCAGGTGGGCGTCGTATGGCGGAGCGCCGATCGCGCCCGACCTGGTGCATCAGATCGGCGACCGGTTCGCAGGAGCCCGGCTGGCGAACGGCTTCGGGCTCACCGAGTGCACATCGATCGCGACGCTGCTGCCGCATGAATGGGCCGCCGAGCACGCCGACTCGGTCGGTTTCGCCGCGCCGCACGCCGAGGTGGCGATCGACAGGACAAGCTTTGGGGATAACGCAGACCTCGGTGAGATTCTCATCCGCGGCCAGAGCGTTTGCGCCGGTTACTGGAACAAGCCGGCGGCCACCGCGGACACGTTCGTCGACAACTGGCTGCACACGGGGGATGTGGGCCGGGTTGATTCGGACGGGCTGGTCTTCGTTCTTGACCGGATCAAGGACATGATCAACAGGGGCGGCGAGAACGTCTACTGCGTCGAGGTCGAGAACGCCCTGATCGGCGCTCCCGGCGTGGGCGAGGTGGCGGTTGTCGGCGTGCCGGACTCGATGATGGGCGAGAAGGTCGGCGCCGTCATCGTGCCGCTCGCCGGGGCGACCGTCGACCCGTCGGCGTTCCTTGCGTACGCGCGCGAGCACCTCGCCGACTTCAAGGTGCCGCAGTTCATCGCGGTCCGGCCGGATCCCTTGCCGCGCAATCCCAACGGCAAGGTCCTGAAGGCCCCGCTGCGCGAGGCGCATTTCGAGACTACGACCTGACGGCTCGACCTTCCTGGCCGATGAAATTGTCCATCTGACGGAGTCTGCATCGTCGTGAGGGTGAGCCGGCCACGAGCCGGACGATCCGATGGACAGGAGATCACGATGAGCCTTCCCACCGTTACCTCGCGCGAGGAGTGGCTGGCGGCGCGCAAGGAACTGCTGCTGAAGGAAAAGGAGCTCACCAAGCTGCGCGACACGCTGAACACGCGCAGGCGCGAGCTGCCGATGGTGCTGATCGACAAGAAGTACGTATTCGAGGGGCCGGACGGGACGGTCGGCCTGGCCGACATGTTCCGCGGCAGCTCGCAGCTGATCGTTCAGCACGTTATGTACGACCCGGATTGGGAGGATGCGTGCCCGAGCTGTTCGGCCGGCCTCGACGAGATGTCGCCAGGGTTGCTGCGAAACATGCGTTCCAGGAACACGGCATTTGCCGCCATCGCCCGCGCGCCGTACGCCAAGATCGCGGCCTACATGAAGCGCAAGGGCTGGGACTTCGACTGGTATTCCTCATTCGGCAGCGACTTCAACTACGACTTCCACGTCAGCATCGACCCCTCTGTAGCACCGGTGATGTTCAACTACCGGGACGAAGCCGAGCTGAAGGCGTCCGGTTTCTCGTGGATTCTCGACGGCCCTTCTGAGCAGCCCGGCATGAGCTGCTTCCTGAAGGATGGCGACGAGGTGTACCACACGTACTCCACGTTCGGCCGCGGCGCCGAGCAGTTCGGCGGAGCATACGCCTTCCTCGACACCACGGCGCTCGGCCGCCAGGAGGACTGGGAGGAGCCGAAGGGCCGCGTGGCCAAGGCTCGTCAGGCCATTCCAGATTTCGCCGAATAGGAGCGCGGCAATGGTGCTTACCGGAGCGGACCTGGCCGGTGTCGCCCTGATCGCCGCCGCAACGCTGGCCGGTGCATGGCTGGGACGACGTTTCGCCCGGCTCCGTACGATCTCGCTGGCCTGCGCGGCCGTTGCCTTGATCGCCGTGGTGGCCGCAGACCTCGTTCCGGATATCTGGAGCGATCTGCGCGAGACCGGGCTGCCGTGGTGGATCGCGGCGGCAGCGCTCGCCGCGGGTCTGGCCGTGACCGACGTGGCGGTCAGGCTGGGCTGTGCCTGCGGCCGCGGCGCCGGGGCTCCGGCCGGCGGCCGGGCGACCGCCGTCGCCCTGGGGGTGCATCGCGCCCTCGAGGGCGCGGCGCTGGCTATCGCCGGGTCGGCCGCGGTCATCGCTGCGCTCGTCGCGCACGCGGGCAGCGAAGGGTTCGCGCTGACCGCCCTGCTCAGAGGCGAGCGCAAGGCCCGGGCAGCGGTCCTGCTGGGCATCACCTGCGTGAGCCCGGCCGCTGGCGCCGCGGTGCTGGCGCTGGTGCACCTGCCAGAGTCTGTCGCGCCGGTTCTGACCTCGGTGGTAGCGGGTGTTTTGCTGCGCGCCGCGCTGGCCGCCTGGCAGGTCAGGCCGCGGCCCGCACGCGGCGGCACCGACGGCGTGTCACGGCTGGCACGGCGATTCAGGCAAAATCGGCTATCGGGCCTTAATGGTCAGGTGATATGACCGTGCAAATAAAGACTTAGAGGCGCCCGGTCTGGCATCATTCGGTGCCATGACATTGCAAAGCGCCAGCCTGCGAGACGCGAGGGCGCGCGTCATCCTGATCGGCGTCATTGGACTGGCCGTTACCGCCACTCTCTATTTCGTCGGGCGGGCGATCGTCAAGACGTCCAGCTACAGCACGGTGGGCCTGTTCGGGGTAACCAGCCTCACCGGCGTGTGGAGTCTGAAGTCGCTGCTGTCAACAGTCGCGCTGGGACTAGCGGTCGTCCAGGTCGTGCTGGCCTTGTGGATGTACCGGAAGCTGCCTGGTGCAGGGGTTGCGCCGAAGCGCGTCGGGCTCACGCACCGGATCGTCGGCAGCGTGGCTTTCGTCGTAACCCTGCCGGTCGCTATTCATTGCGCGATCGCTTACGGAGTTCAGGTCACCGATCCGCGAGTCCTCATTCACTCCATCGCAGGTTGTTTCTTCTACGGTGCCTTTGTCGCCAAGGTGCTGCTGGTGCAGACCAAGAGGCTGCCGGGATGGACGCTTCCGGTGGCGGGCGGCATCCTCGCCGTGCTGCTCATCGTGCTCTGGTATACCTCCGCGCTGTGGTATTACAACGGCAACAAGCTGCCCTTCTGAGCCCGGGCACAGGGGAGTTGATGGTGCCAGGTGCCCGTTCGTAGCCGCCAGCGTCGAGAGCCAGGTTGAACCAGCCCGGCAGTACAGCTAGACCTCCTGCGCGGCAGGCACGAGCGTGAAGTCCATCTCGGCCACGAAGCTGACGTCCGGTGGATCGCCAGGCCCGGCCGGGCGGAACGGCCGCACCAGCGAGTCCCGGACTCCGAACACGGCGTCGCTGTCCAGGTAGGGGTTGTCGGCGTCGAAAATGTGCGTCGTGACGGGGCGGCAGCCCGCGGCAGACACGATTGCGTGAATGTGGGCGGCCCGCCAGCAGTGCCGGGCAGTGGCCTGCAGCAAGCCGCCGACCGGGCCGTCTGTCGGGATGGGATAGCTCACCGGCCTGGCGGTCCTGAACGTGTACCTGCCATCGGGACCGGTAACGAAGACGCCGCGCAGGTTGAAGGGCGGTTGCTCCGGATCCTGGGTGTCATACAGGCCGTTGGCGCTGCTCTGCCAGACGTCCAGCGTGGCCTCAGGCAACGCGCCTCCGCGAGCGTCGGTCACCACGCCCGTGACCAGGGTTGGCTCGCCGTCCTCCGGCCGTCCGAGTTGCTCGCCTGCCGCCCGCCTGGGAGCGCCAGGGACGTAAAACGGCCCGAGCACCGTGGCCTCGGTCGCGGCTCCGGCAGCGTTGATCATCTCGATCAAGGATGACAGGCCGAGAACGTCCGACAGGAGGATGAACTCCTGCCGTTCCGCGTCACATTTCTGCCCGGTGGCCGTGAGGAAGTCGATGCCAGCTCGCCACTCCTGCGGTGATAGCCGGTTCTCGGTCGCGAACGCGTGCAGATGACCGACTAGCGAGGACATCAGCTCAAGCAGCCGCGGTCGCGGCGTGCCCTCGAAGGCGCCCAGCACCTGCCGGGTCAGGTCATCCGGTGTCATCGCCGTCATCGGGTCGCCTCCATGGCCGCTCGCCGTTGAAGGGAGACTCTCCCTTCAGCGGACCAGCACCGCGTAGGCGACAACGTTCGACAGGTAGGAGCCAGTCGCGTAGTCGAACTGACCGCCGCAAGTGATCAGCCGCAGCTCCGCGTCCGGTACCGCCCCGTACACCGCGGCCGTGGGAAACCGGTTCTTGGCGTACGTACGCACCGCCGTAATCCGGAACGCGGCCACAGAACCGTTGGCGCGGCTGACATAGACCTTCTCGCCACGATGCAGGTCTCTCAACCGGAAAAATACTCCGGGACCAGAGCGGGAGTCGATATGCCCGGCGATGATCGACGCGCCGATACCTCCTGGCGGCGGGCTGCCGGTGAACCAGCCGGCTACCGCCGCGCTAACCGGGACCTGCAACGTTCCGTGCCTGGTGATGCCCAGGCGGATCAGGCTGGCGCGGACGCCGATTGCCGGAATCGCGAGCCTGACCGGCTTCGGTACGCGCTGCTCGCGATGGCCGCTGATACCGCGGCCTTTCAGACCGCGCGGAACGGGTACGAGACCATCGGTCGTGCGGCGCCGGTGCGGACCTGAAAGGCCAGCAGTACCGGGCCTGGCGGCTTGCCCGGCAGTACTCGCGCTAGACGACCCTGCCGCGTGAGGCGGGGGCGAGTACCCGTGATGGTGGCCGGCCAGTGCCCAGCCGCCAACGCCCAGCGCGATGGCGAGCACGCCGCAGCCCATCACGGCCAGTCCGGCCGTCTGCGCGAGCCTGCGCCGCTTTGGCGGCCGGCGATGCCTAGACGGCGGCCTTCGCGAGGCGGGCCGCCTGGCACCGCTGGTCTGTGTAGCCGGCCCTGTCATCGCGCCAAGACCAGCCAGCGGGAGTCCATTGGCTCCGGGTCCG
The DNA here is from genome assembly GCA_036258115.1 of Streptosporangiaceae bacterium. Lineage (GTDB taxonomy): Bacteria > Actinomycetota > Actinomycetes > Streptosporangiales > Streptosporangiaceae > Chersky-822. The sequence continues at coordinate 6,762 of DATAEH010000033.1, read as the reverse complement.
CGCCGGTATGCGCCGGTCCGGTCACGCCGCCGCGGATGGACCGCGCCCGCTCATCGCGTGAGCGCCGATTGGCTTGCGCGCCGTCCGGAACCCGGCAATGCCGATCAGCAGGCCGGCGCCGGCCAGCGCGAGCCATGGCAACTCAGAATGCCCAGGCCTGGGCGCTGTTCCGCCATACCCGGTAGCGGGTCCGTCTCCCGGCGCGACCTTGCTGCCAGCAGCGTCCACGAGGTCGTCGAGGAACAGGCGGCCCGGGTCATCGAGGACGACGATCGTGTGGATCGTGCCGGCGGCCAGCGCGATGTTGCTGCTGGTGCGGTCCGTCGGTCCGGTCGCGCTGACCTTCCAGTTACCTGGCTTGACGACCTTGTAGGAGGTGACCGACGCGAACGGCACGTTACGCGCGATGACGGCGTGGCCAGCGCGGATTGTCACCCTGTGCTCGCGGAGCGAGGCCTGGATGATGCGAACCAGCACCTTGCCCTTCGGCGTGGTCAGCCGGTCGTCCAGCACCTGCAGGCGCAGGCCCTTCGCCGGCCCCATGCCGGCGACGGTGTACGCGCGTCCCGGTTTGATGTTGACCGCCTTCGAGATCACCGGCGATGAGGACGCGGGCGCTCCGGCGGCTCGCATAGCCACGGTGTACTCGCCAGCCGGGACCTTCTGGTAGCCCGAGACGGTTCCGTAGGCAACGTGGTGCACAACGATGAGCGCGTTGGAGTTGTGGAACGAGTAGAGGTACACGTCCACTGCCGGAGTGTTGGGCGACAGGTGTGCGAGCCTTAGCCACCCTGAGCCGGCCGATGCGGAGGCTGGGGCAACGCCGGACAGCAGCCCGAGCGCCAGGACAGCCAGAGCGAGCAGCCGGAATGCGCGTGCGATTCCCGCCTTAGCGTTCACAGTCCCCCCTTGCCAGTCTTTAGTGCAGTAGTCCTACGGGGTTGGGTAGAGCGAACCTGATGGAGACAACGGCCCGGCCGTGACGCCATGCCGTGGTGACACTGGCTGCACGGAAAAAAGATCGCTGGCTGTGCAGGAAACTGACAAGCCAGCGGAGGTACGCGTGAGCAGACATGCCCGCCTTGGCGTCGGCCCCGGCTAGCTTGACGCCGGTGAACGGGACACCAGGGCTGGCGCCAGGAGCGCGGTCGTAGAACGCGACCACTCGCACCGGATGCCTGTGCGCGAGAAACGGAAGAGTGATCAGCAGCCGCGGATCGACCTGCCCGGCGGCGAGCGCGGTCTTGGCCGATGCCGGCAGCACGATGCGGCTGTTCCCGACGATTTGAGTTCCCTGCAGCTCCCTGGCGGCTATATCCCTGGTCAGCGCCAGCTGATAGGCGTCAGCGCCCAATGGCGCGATCACCCTGACGTCGACGCGTGCGCTGCCGGTGCCAAAGCTGGCGAGGACGGCGGGCGCGTACTCGCTGCTGAGCCGCGGGCCGAACTGACTCCGCAGGTCAGGCGTGGCGACGATGATGCCGGCGCCGAGCGGATCCTCGGTGCTTGGCGACATGAGCATCAGGTCAGCGGACGGCACGCCTGCCTTGACCAGGAGCGCACACATCAGGGTGTCACAGCCGATGATCTGGCTCCTGCTCACCTCGCGGGATAGCCACCGCGCCGCCTTCTCCCGTGCAGCGGCCGCACCCGCCAGGGGTTTGCCGCCACCGTGACCCGCCGGCGTCGAAGAGTCCGAGCGCTGCCCGAGTAGGGCCGCCGCCGTTCCGGCCGCGGTGAGCAGCAGCAGAACGGTCAGCGTCGCGAGCCATGCCACGTGGCGGCGGCCCGCTCCGGCGGCCCGTGGGCGCTCTGGCAGATTGCCGTCCGCATTGGTTTCACGCTGAGAACTCAGGCGGCTCGGGGCGGCGACCATGGTTCCGACGGCCGCGGCGGAACCGCCTGCAGGCCAGTCGTGCGCAGCCACGCCTTGCGGACTGCCGGACGAGGCGGACCGGACCTCGGCGCCCAGCGCGGACCTATCCGTCCTGGGATTCAGGTCGCGCTTACGCTGAGGCAGGCCATCACGCGATTGCAGCACGGGCCTGAGGATCGGCCGGACATTATCTGGCAGAACGGGCGGGGGCGCGGCCGCGCCGGCGCCATGAGCGAATCCCTCTAGCCGGTGCCGCGACCGGCCGGCGCGCTTGCGCTCCGGCAGCGGCGGCGGATCGTCCCCCGCAGGCGGAGGAACGACTGTGCCGCTGACCCGGCCGGGCTTGCGGCGGATCCACTTTTCTTCGCCCATGAAGCAGTCCCGATGGAGATTTGGCCATACGGACATTAGTCGCGTGTACCCGGCACCGCAAGATAGTTCGGTGCATTTTCGTTATCGAAAGCGGTAATTCCTATGGTAGATGCGTGATGCACGACTTGATACGCGTTCGAATAGTGCATGCTTCGCTCCCGTGATGCGGTGGGTCCCAGCCGGCACTTCTCGGGGTAATAGCGCTGCAGCACAGTCGGGCTGTCCGGACACCTCCGTCCGGTCCGGAGCGGCAACCGGTAACGGTGCGCCCTCGACGGTTTCTGTTAATCGGGAACTGCTTTCGTGATTGCACTGCGCAACCGGCCGAGAATTAAGTTCGGCTAGCTCATCTCGGCCAGAATGCGGCTTAGGTCCCGACGATCCCGATACGGTCCGTGATATTCGAGCAGGAAACGCAAGGGAGCCCCACGCTGCGCACCTGCGGGCACGTCCGATGCCGGCAGCGCGTAACCAGAAGCGCCCCGCTGCATGCTTGACTGACCGTTGGTCACCGCGCGAATGCGGGCGGTGCATACTGGCTACGGCGCCACCCCCGGAGGCCACACATGCCCGCTGATATGCACGCGCTCGCCGAGGACCTGACGGCGGAGTCTGCAGTGCTCAGGGACATGGTCGCCGATCTGGACGAGCCCGGCTGGCACAGGCCGACCCCGGCAGAAGGATGGAGCATCGGCGACCAGATAAGTCACCTGGCATTCTTCGACGACGCCGCGATCCAGTCCGCAACCGATCCGGAAGGTTTCGCCGCGGAAATGGAGCGAGACTTTACGGTCGGGCAGCTCACCCCGGATGACGTAGCCGAGCGCTACAGGAATCAGGCGGGCGCCGAGTTGCTCGCCTGGTTCGACGCTTCAAGGCGGCGCCTGATCAGGGTGTTCAGCGAGCTCGACCCAGCGCTGCGGTTGCCGTGGTTCGGGCTGCCGATGAGCGCGGCGTCATCATTGACGGCGCGGATCATGGAAACCTGGGCACACGGCCAGGACGTCGCCGACGCCCTGGGGCTGATGCGAGAGCCAACCGCCCGGCTGCGGCATATCGCCCACATCGGTGTCCGTGCGATGCCTTTCAGCTTCGCTGCGAACGGCCTTGATGTGCCGCCAGACCCCGTGCGCGTGGAGCTAACCGGGCCCGGCGCGAACCTGTGGACCTGGGGTCCAGAGCACGCGGCCAGCCGCGTGACAGGTCCTGCACTCGACTTCTGCCTCATTGTCACTCAGCGGCGGCACCGTTATGACACGGCGGTCCGCACGCACGGCCAGGTTGCCAGCCGGTGGCTGGAGATTGCTCAGGCATTCGCCGGCCCGCCAGGGTCCGGCAGGCACCCAGCGCACCGCCGCTAGCTGCGCGGGAGCCGACGCCCGTGCGGCCCGCGGCTAATAGTCGTCACTGGGCCTGCGCAGGCGCTTGGTTTGTGAGCGCCGTTGCTTGTCGGCGAGCCGGCGCTCCCTGGACGCCCGCGTTGGCTTCGTCGGCCGCCTCGGGGCGGCCGGCGGCGCGGTTGCCTCTGTCAGCAGCTCGGCGAGCCTGCCGGCGGCCGCCTCCCTGTTGCGCAGCTGGGACCGGTACTCCGACGCGGCCACGGTGATGACGCCGCCGACCAGGCGGTCCGCGAGCGCCGCGAGCGCGCGTTGCTGCAGCACCACCGGCAACGCCTGCGAGGCTGCCAGGTCGAACGAGAGTTCGGCGCGTGTGTCGGCGGTGTTCACCGACTGGCCGCCAGGCCCCGGTGACCTGGAGAATCGCCACATCAGCTCGTCGGGCGGGATCGTTGTGCCGCGCACGACGACATCAAGGGTCATTGCCGCCGCCTGCGCTGCACGCTTTCCGCTGCCCGGTCATGGATCCCATTGTTACTGGCCGAATGGCGCGATTGGCACTCGGCGGCGAGCAGGGCAGGGCGTACTATTCCGGACAACCTCCTCCTGCCTGACCCTGTCGAGATCGGAGCCTTATGAGCGACACGGCAAGATCAGTGTTGGTGACGGGCGCGTCCGCGGGCATCGGCCGGGCCGTCGCCGACCGGCTGCACGCCGCAGGCTGGACGGTCACGGGGGCCAGCAGGCGCGGAACAGCGACGGCGGGCTGGACCGGCCTGGTGATGGATGTCGACGATGATGACTCAGTCCGGTCCGGCGTAACCGCGGTACTCGAGCGAAAGGGAGGGATTGACGCCCTGGTGGCTGCCGCGGGATGGGGGCTGGCTGGCGCGGTCGAGAGCTCGTCGGTGCAGGAAGCCAAGGCCCAGATCGAGACGAACTTCTGGGGGTGCGTCCGGGTCGTCCAGCAGGTGCTGCCCGCCATGCGCCAGCAGGGCGGCGGCAGGATCCTGCTCGTCAGTTCGATCGGCGGTGCGATCGGCATACCGTTCCAGGCCTTCTATAGCGCGAGCAAATTCGCGCTAGAAGGCTTCGGCGAGTCGCTCGCCTACGAGGTCGCGCCGTTCGGCATCGAGGTGACGCTGGTTCAGCCCGGCAATGTGAAGACCGACTTCACCGACAGCCGTCGCATGGCCAGTGCGGCTCACGATGACCAGGTCTACGGCCAGGCCGCCGCAAAGGCGATCAGCAGGATGGAGCGGGACGAACGCAACGGCGTCCCCGCCGACCAGGCCGCGGCTGTGGTCGAGAAGGTGCTCGAGGCGCGACGGCCACCGAGGCGGGTGTCGGTCGGCAAGGCAGGCGAGCGGGCCGGCTTGTATGCCAAGCGGCTGCTGCCGTTCCGCGCATTCGAGAGCAGCGCGCGCAGCAGCCTCGGCGTCTGACCAGTCCCTACGGCGGCCCGGCTATACCATCCTGAGTGCCTCCGCCGGAGTCAGCCGGGCCGCCCGCCAGGCCGGGTAGACGCCGGCGACCGCGCCGATGATCAGGGCTATGCCAACCGCGGCCAGCAGGACAGGTACGGGCACGACCGCACTCCATTGCCGGGTCCACGAGTACACCGCTGTTGCGAAACCGCCGAGCAGTGCGCCGGCCGCGCCGCCCGACCCGGCCAGCAGTGCTGCCTCGGCGACGAACTGCACGGCGATGTGGCGCCGAGTGGCGCCAAGCGCCCGGCGAAGGCCTATCTCACCACGCCGCTCCAGAACAGCGATCACCATAACGTTGGCGATGCCAATGCCGCCAACCAGAAGCGCGACCGCGCCGAGCCCGAGGAACAGGCCCTGGAACGTAGCCTTCGCAGCAGCCCTGGCGGTGAGGGCATCGGCGGGGTTCGTGACGGCTACGTTCTGCGGCGCCGCCGGGTTGACGGTCTGTCCGAGCACGCCCTGAACCGCAGCTACCTCAGACGGAGTGGTCCTGACGTACATCTGGACGGGGTGCCCGCTCGCATGCAGCAGACGCTCAGCGACGGGCAGTCCGATCAGGGCGCTCCTGTCAAACTCGGGTGCGAGCGGCAGCCGGTCGAGGATGCCGATCACGCCGAACCAACGGTTTGCGAGCCATACCCGCACCGACCCGTCGGCCCGGTCGATGCCGAGAGCGGCGGCAGCGTCGGAGCCGAGCACGACCGCCGGGTACCTGGACGTCGCAGCAGACAGGAACCTGCCTCGCGCCATGCGTCCCTGAAGGGTGCTCAGCAGTCCGGTGTCCGCGCTGTAAACGGTGATCGCCTCGGTGTTCACGGCAGGGATCCGGTCATTGCGGTAGACGCTGGCATGGACATCACCGATCGCCGACGCTGCGAGCACCGGGCCGATCCGGCGCACCATGGCCGGAGCGGTCGTCGGCAGCATGGGATTCTGCTCACTGCTGAAGGACGGCGCGGGGGCCACGGTCAGCATGTTGGTTCCAAGCGCATCGATCTCCGCGATCAGTTGCGCACGGCTTGAGCTTGAGATCCCGAAGAGCGACACCATTGTCGCGATACCAATCGCAACCCCTGCTGCCGACAGCACCGACCGGCCTGGCCGGGAGCGCATCCCGAGCGCGGCAACGGGGCCGACGTCGCGGGTGCGGAGAATCGAGCGAACCGGATGGTGACCGCCACGGCTCGCCAGGTGCTGGTCTGGTTCAGGCTGTCGGGTCGGCTTACTCATCCTCTGAACGGTCATCCGTGACCACCTTCCTGACCGTCCGCATCGCTAGGAGTCTTTACGGCGCTATCCGCGATGACCGCGCCGTCGCGCAGGCTGACGATGCGACCAGCAGCGGCCGCGAGCTCGGGATTGTGGGTGACGAGAACGATCGTGGCGCCAGCGGAGTTCAGGCCGGCCAGCAGCTCGATGATCCCTGCCCCGGTCCCCGAGTCCAGGTTCCCCGTCGGTTCGTCGGCGAGTATGATCGCCGGTTCGCCGACGAGGGCACGCGCGATCGCGACTCGCTGGCACTCTCCGCCGGATAGCTGGCCGGGACGATGCAACGCGCGATCGGCCAAACCCACCCGCTCGAGCGCGGCCCCGGCGGCGCGGCGGCGCTCACGGACGAGCACGCCGCGGTAGAGCAGCCCGCACGCGACGTTCTCAATCGCGGACATGGCTGGGATCAAGAAGAACT
>DATAEH010000032.1:0-25966 GCA_036258115.1 Streptosporangiaceae bacterium | reverse complement strand
GCGAACGACCCGCTCGGTCTCGCCCGGTTCTGGGGTGGTGTTCTGGGCTGGGAGATGGTCGACGACTCCCGAGATGGCGTTGCGCTCCTGCCGAGCGATGACACCGGATTCAGGATGCGATTTCTTCCAAATCCGGAGCCGAAGCTCGGCCCGAACCAGATGCACTTCCATCTGACGAGCACGTCCCTGGAGGACCAGCAGCAGACTGTGGCAAGGGCGATTGAGCTCGGCGGCCAGCACATCGACATCGGCCAGCGCCCGGAAGAGGGGCATGTTGTGCTCGCAGACCCTGAGGGCAATGAGTTCTGCGTCATCGAGCCGGGCAACAACTTTCTTGCCGACTGCGGATTCTTCGCAGAGCTTGCGTGCGACGGTTCGCGGGAGGTCGGCTACTTCTGGAGCTCGGCGCTCGGCTGGCCGTTGGGCTGGGATCAGGATGAAGAGACTTCAATTCGCTCGCCGCACGGCGGTCCGAAGATCTCCTGGGGCGGACCTCCGCTGATGCCGAAGACCGGCAAGAATCGGATGCATTTCGAGCTAGCGCCACCTGTCGAAGGTGATCAGCAGGCGGAAGTAGACCACCTCATCTCGCTCGGGGCAACGCGCCTCGACATTGGCCAGGGCGAGGTGAGCTGGGTGGTCATGGCCGATCCCGATGGCAACGATTTCTGTGTGCTGACTCCGCGATAACGGGAGGCATGCGGTGAGACCGGTGGTCCCGTTGGTGGCGTTGGGAGCAGGCGTCGGACTTGCGGCAATGCTCGGTGTCACCCAGGCTGCGAAGAGTTGTACCAGTTCGAAGGGGCAGATCCCAGCTGCGGTCATCGCCCGGCTCACGGCCGTCGCATATCAGTGGGCGGCGCGTGAAGGTGACTCCTCGCCTCAGTCAGTCCTGGCGGTCCGGACTACCCGCGCCGCGGCATTGCATCTTGCCGATCCGGCCGACATGATCCCTGGTTCGAGCCATACGCCGGTATACCTGGTGGTCGAACGTGGGCATTTTCATCCAACCGGCATTGCGGGTATCCCTCGGTCGGCGACGAATCTCGAGCTCATTCTCAGCGCCAAGAAGCTAGAGGTGCTGGACTATGGGGTGGGCCGAGGGAGCAAGCACAGGCCGACCGTGACGCTCGTCATGCTTCAACGGCTTGGGCCCGTGTCCCAGCTGGCAGGCTGAAGTTAGGTGCGTAACGAGCCATTCTTGTGTGACGGCCATGATGCGGGGTCCGCGCCGTAGGGCATCAGGCGGTGATTGGCCGGCAGGGTGAGGTTGGTGAACGTGAGCGGGGTGCCAGCGAGCTCACGGCGCCGTAGGCGGTGTCGATGGAGATCGTCTCTGCAGGGTATGAGTCGGACTCGGGCACATCGCCCTGGGCGGCGACGTCGAGCAGGCCGAGTTCCTGGACCCACATGGCGCTGCGTGTCAGCGACAGCCTCACCTGGTACGAACCACCTTCGATGGCACGTCGGTGCAAGGCCGCCATCATTCCGGCGGCCGCGAAGTACCCCGTCATGAGATCGCCGAGGTAGAAGACCGGCGAGAACTTGGGCGGGCCGCCTTGGCCTTCGGCCATCGCGAACCCAGAGGCCACCTGACCGTTCTGGTCGAATCCTGGCCTGTCCTTCCAGGGGCCGGAGTGCCCGTAGGCGTTGGCTGACATGTATACGATGCCGCGCTCGCTTGCGGCAGCGAGTGGTTCGGGCAGCAAGCCGAAGCGCTCGTTCACAGCCGGCCGGTATGTTGATGCGAAAACGTCTGCAGTGGCAGCCAGTTGCCGCATGGTCGCCATGTCCTTTTCGCTTCGCAGGTCGAGGTAAGCGTCGTATTTGCCTACGTCGACGCCGAGATGCTGGGCGCGAGTGTCCGCGAACCAGGGGGAGCTGATGTGCAGCACGTCAGCTCCGTACTTGACGAGCGTCCGGGCGCTGCGAGGGCCAGCGAGCACATGCGTGAAGTCGAGCACGCGGACGCCGTCTAGCGGCGAGTCTGCGTGGTCATCGAACGGAACCGGTTCGCCGTCGGCCAGCTTGACGATCTCGATCGGCGGCGTCTTTGCCAGGGCATCGCCCTGGGGATGAGCGAGCCACTCTTCACTGGTGAACGCACGCAGGCCGGCAGGCCGGCGTTCGCCAGCGCCTGTTCGAGATCCTCCGCGTCCCACTTGGCGACCTCGCGGGGTGAAGGACTGCTTGTTGTTGCCGCAGTCGAAGAAGTTGAGGTACCCGTTGAGGAGCTTCTGGTATGGCGGCCCTGCCTCGAGCATGATGTAGCGACCGTCGCGGGTCGGGAAGACACCGTTGACCGCGACGAACTCAGCTCCGACGTTGCTGGGGTACACGGACTGCTCGATGTAGTGGGTCGGATGAAGGTGGTGCAGGCCGTGGACGATGTCCATGGACATGTCGGTGCGCGCGCCACCGCGGGCTTCCCAGATCGCGGCGCCGGCGGCGCCGATTAGCAGCTGCGCGGTGCAAGACGCCTCACCAAGGCGGTGGGGCGAGCGGATGACCGGATCGTCGCCGTGCATGCCGGCGTCTCCCGAGAAATGAGCGGTGAGCCCCAGTTGATCGATGAGGCCTGCCAGAGGTTCTAGCTCGCCGCGTACCAGGCTGCGCGTTCCCTGTCCGGTCATCACAGGCCCCCTCGCAAGAGACTGCCGTCGCATGAGGTGTTAGCCCCGTGGCGATTCTCTTCAAACCACGCTTTGATCTCGGCTGACTCAAACGCAACCGCTGCATGGCGACGTCTCGCTGCTAGCGATGTCGTCATGCCTACAATTGCGGGGCGCCTCGCCGCCCAATCCCTCGCCTATGAGCTGCTTCGTGAACATAGGAACGACCTGTGGATTTTGCCCCCCGCTATCAGCCCTCGGACCTGCTGCGCTTCGTTGACCTCTGCGGTGGTGCCCTCGTACCGGGCTCCGACACCGTGGTTTATGTAGCGAACACTCTGGACGGCGAGACCGCGAGCAAGGAAACCGCCCTGTGGCTGTCGGACGGCGGCAAGCATCGCCGTCTCGCACCGGCGGAGGCTGCGCAGTCCCGGCCGGCGGTATCGCCAGACGGAACGCGTGTCGCGTTCCTCCAGGTGCAGACCGACGCGGACGGCAACGAGGCCACGCAGCTCTGCGAGTGCCCGTTGGCTGGGGGCGAGACGACGGTGCTGACATCGTTCCCTCGCGGGACGGGGCCGGCCGGTCCGGCCTGGTCACCGGACGCTCAGTATCTGGCGGTCGACGCATCAGACGCGCCCCGGCGCGACCCCGACATCGCCTACCGGGTCACGCGGACGATCTGGCGCATGGACAGCATGGGACTTGTCGATGACAAGGCGACGGACATCTTCGTCGTGCCAGCAGCCGGCGGATCGCCGCATCGGCTCACCAATGAAGGTGGCGTCATCTCGTTCCTCGAGTGGTCGCCCGACGGCAAGGCCATCTTGTTCGGGACGTTCGGCTCTGCCGACTCCACCACCTACGAGATCAAGATCGTCGAGCACGCGGCCGGTAGTTCCCGGACGGTGACGAGCGCCCCCTTCCTCGCGTACACGGCTGTCGCCTCCTGGCTGCCAGATGGGCGGGTCGTCTACAACTCCCCGTGGCAGATCAACCAGCGCATTGACCTGGTGGTCTTCGACCCCGCCAGTGAAGCCCACGACAGCCGGCTCCCGGACAGCGACGGTCAGATGTTCGGGCTTGTTCAGGCTGGATTTGACTCACGCGCGATAGAGCCGCGCATCATCGTCGACCCGGACGGTGAGTGGGCTTACGTGTACATCCAGTTGGGGGGCAGCCTGCTCACATCCCGGGTGGCTCTCCGCGGCGACATCCGGGTCGAAAGGCTCAGCGAGCCGTCCTATTCCGCTGCGCCGCTAGCCGTCGACGGCAGCCGCCTGCTGGCCATCCGGACAGCGCACACCGAGCCCGCGAACCTCGTGGTGATCAACACCACGACGGGGGAGGCCGAGGCGGTCACCGAACTCAACGCGGGCTGGCTCAGTGAGCTGCCGTTCGACGTGCACCACCTCACATATCCGACCTCCGACGGCGAGACCGAGATCGAGGGCTGGTACCTCGCACCGAAGCAGTCGGCCGCTCCCTATCCGACAGTCCTCCACATCCATGGCGGGCCGTTCGCGGCGCACGGCGAGATCTTCAACCTCGACAACCTGCTTCTGACCGCTGCTGGCTACGGCGTGCTTTCGGTGAACTTTCGCGGTGGTTCGGGTTACGGAGACGCACACGCCCGAATGCTCATCGGTGACTGGGGGCGGTTTGACATGGCCGACCTCCTGCAGGGGGTCGAGGTAGCGGTTGAACGCGGGCTCGCCGACGGCGACCAGGTGGCGTCCTTCGGCCTGTCAGGCGGCTACCTCACCTCGTGGCTCCTGACGCACAGCGACCGGTTCCGGGCCGGGGTGGCCGAGTGCCTGGTGTCAGACTGGGCGGGGATGCTCGGTTCTGACATTCCGCACGTGATCTCGACATGGATGGACAGCCAACCCGGCAGGGGCGAGGCATCCATGGCGCCGTACATCCGGATGGCGCCGTCGACGTTCGCGGCGCAGTGCTCTGCACCGCTGTTGATTCTCGAGCACGAATCCGACCTGCGCTGCCCGGTCACCCAGGGCGACATCCTCTACAACGAACTGAAACTGGCCGGCAAGGAAGTAGAGATGCTCCGGCTGCCCGGGGTTCCGCACTCTCCGTTCGCAGCCGACCTCCGTGTTCGGGTCGGCCGCGCAGAGGCGCTCGTCGGATGGATGGACCGGCACCTGAAGGGCGCTGACCTGGACGCCTGAAAGCCGGATAGCCGCCAGACGTCCAGGTCAGGCAAGATCGAATCGGTCGAGGTTCATGACCTTGTCCCAAGCCGCCACGAAGTCCCGCACGAACTTCTCCTTGGCGTCATCGCACGCGTAGACCTCGGAGACGGCCCGGAGCTGGGAGTTCGATCCGAAGACAAGATCGACGGCCGAGGCTGTCCACTTGACCTTTCCGGTGTCACGATCCCGGCCCTCGAACACGTTCTCAGCCGACGCAGATGCCTTCCACTCGGTACCCATATCGAGCAGGTTCACGAAGAAGTCGTTGGTCAGCGTCTCAGGCCGGTCGGTGAACACGCCAAGCTGTGATTGCCCGACGTTCGCGTTCAGCGCGCGCATCCCGCCGACTAGAACCGTCATCTGCGGAGGAGTCAGCGTCAGTAGGTTCGCCCGGTCGAGGAGCAGTGTCTCGGCCGGAAGCTTCTCCCCGGCTCGCAGGTAATTGCGGAAACCGTCCGCAGCAGGTTCGAGCACAGCGAACGACTCCACGTCGGTCTGCTCCTGCGAGGCGTCCGTCCGACCAGGTGCGAACGGGACCGTGACCTCATAACCAGCGCTCCTTGCCGCCTGCTCGACGGCAGCGCACCCGCCGAGGACGATCAGGTCAGCGAGCGAGACCTTCTTACCGCTGGACTGCGAGCTGTTGAAGTCCTGCTGGATCTGTTCGAGCGTCTGCAGCGCGCTGACCAGCTCTGGTTGGCGGTTCGCTGCCCAGTCCTTCTGCGGCGCGAGGCGCAGCCGAGCCCCGTTGGCTCCGCCGCGCTTGTCGGTGCCGCGGAAGCTCGCCGCCGCCGCCCAGGCTGTGTTAACAAGCTGGCGGATGGACAATCCGGACCCTAGGATCGTGCGCTTCAGGGCCGCGATGTCCTCGTCGTTGATCAGTTCGTGATCGACCTGGGGGACAGGATCCTGCCATAGCTGCGGCTCGGGGATCCACGGGCCGAGGTAGCGGGAAACCGGCCCCATGTCGCGGTGCAGCAGCTTGAACCATGCCTTTGCGAACGCCTCTGCGAGCTCGTCTGGGTTCTCATGGAAGCGCTTGGCGATCGGTCCGTAAATCGGATCCACCTTCAGCGCGATATCCGTAGTCAGCATCATCGGGGCGTGCCGTCTCGACGGGTCGAAGGCGTCAGGCACCGTGCCCTGCGCCTGGGGATTCGTGGGGGTCCACTGGTTCGCACCGGCCGGGCTCGTCGTCAGCTCCCAGTCGTAATTGAACAGGTTGTCCAGGTACCCGTTGTCCCACCTGATCGGCTCGTTCGTCCACGCGCCCTCCAAGCCGCTGGTCATCGTGTACGGACCGTCGCCTGTGCCGTAGGTGTTCTTCCAGCCGAGGCCCTGCTGTTCGATCGGGGCAGCCTCGGGCTCCGGACCGACGTACTCCGCGTCGACCGCACCATGCGTCTTGCCGACCGTGTGGCCCCCGATGATGAGGGCGAGCGTCTCCTCGTCATTCATCGCCATGCGGCGGAAGGTCTCGCGGATGTCCCTTGCGGCCGCTCGCGGATCGGGGTTGCCGTTGGGCCCCTCCGGATTCACGTAGATCAGCCCCATCTGGACGTTGGCCAGTGGTCCGGCCAGCTCCCGGTCACCGCTGTAGCGCTCGTCGCCGAGCCAGGTGTCCTCCGGTCCCCAGAAGATCTCCTCTGGCTCCCAGATGTCCTCGCGCCCGAAGCCGAATCCGAAGGTCTTGAAACCCATCGACTCGTAGGCACAGTTGCCGGCGAAAATGATCAGGTCGGCCCAGGAGATCTTCTTGCCGTACTTCTGCTTGACGGGCCAGAGCAACCGGCGAGCTTTGTCCAGGCTGGCGTTGTCAGGCCAGCTGTTAAGGGGCGCAAATCGCTGGGCTCCCTGGCCGCCACCGCCTCGGCCGTCTTCGATCCGGTACGTCCCAGCGGCATGCCAGCTCATTCGGATGAACAGCGGCCCGTAGTGGCCGTAGTCGGCTGGCCACCAGTCCTGCGAGGTCGTCATCACCTCGAAGATGTCCCGCTTCAGCGCTTCGACGTCGAGGGTCTTGAACTCTTCTGCATAGTTGAAACCCTCGCCCATCGGGTTGCGCTGTGGCGAGTGTCGGTTGAGAACCTGCAGATTCAGCTGATTAGGCCACCAGTCCTGGTTCGTCCTTGGCCGCGGTGGTGCTGGAACCGGGGACGGGATAACTGGGTTCTCGCTTTCGCTGCGGTGCTCAGACACGTCGGCCCTCCTGTTTCGTCATCCATCTTGGTAGCTGGTCTTTCGCGACCGATCAGCCGGTCGATATCGCCGATGAGGCCCCGCGACCGCCTGACGAACTGGTGCTGGTTGCCTCCGACCGGCGCCCGTCGCGCACCACAGGGTTCGCCGGCTGAAAGCAGCGCGCCATGCCCTCGTCAATACACACGGCCCGTCATAGACAGGCTCGTGCGGTACCGCGCCGAGATGCTCACGCACGACTCTGATGGTCTACCCCGAGTTGCCGCGCGGATGTTTGGACACCGCAGCGCGAACGGACACACGGAGAACGCGTCAGGCGCACATGACCCCCGCGCAACTTACGCTCGAAGTCCCCCGACGTCGCGGCATCCCCTAGAGTCTGGCGCATTTTCTGGAATCAATCAAGATTAGGTGTTGACCGCTGACCAGCGGCGGCGGGGCCCGAATCATCGGATCTGCGGGGAACGTCGGGTCACTGCCCTCAGGTTGAGCCAGACTGGGCCTGCCTGGCTTGCGTACAACCACGTGTCACGGAGGCATCGAGATGGCTGACGGACGACGTTCCGTCACGAGGATGGTTGCGATAGCTAGTGCAGCGGGCCTGACCGCGTTCGCCGGCGCTGGGGGCGCGATGGCGGCGATCTCCGGTGCCGCTGGGCCCAGGGCCGCTGCTCTGAGCGGCACATGGCGGACCGCGCGCGAGCTGCCCGGCATCGCCGCCCTCAACAAGGGCGGTTTCGCCGAGGTCAAGTCGGTGTCGTGCAGTTCACCGGGAAACTGCAGCGCCGGCGGGTCGTACACAGATGGCTCTAGACGGACGCAGGCTTTCATTGTCACCGAACGCAAGGCCAGTTGGCGTGCCGCCATCGAAGTTCCCGGCACCGCCGCTTTGAATTTGAACGGTGGCGACGCGGCGATCAATTCGGTGTCGTGCGCCTCGCCGGGCAATTGCAGCGCCGCCGGCTACTACTCGGATCACGGATTTCAGGCGTTCGTCGTCCGCGAGGTCGACGGTGTCTGGCGCAAAGCTATTGAGGTTCCTGGCTCAGCGGCTCTCAACACGGGCGGAACCGCTTTGCTCAACTCCGTGTCATGCGCCAAACCGGGCAACTGCAGCGCGGGCGGGTATTACCTCGCCGGCGGCACCAGATATGAGCCCTTCGTCGTCAGCGAGGTGAACGGTACTTGGCATAAGGCCATCAAGGTTCCCGGCATCTTCTCCCGCCCGGCGAATGGCCATGTTGGCCCGACAGCGCAGGTCAGCTCAGTGTCCTGCGTCTCGGCGGGCAACTGCAGCATCGGCGGAGGTTACTACGACTCCGCCAACATCCAGGCCTTCGTGGGCAGCGAGGTAAACGGCAAGTGGCGTAAGGCCGTCAAGGTTCCCGGCACCGGCGTCCTGAACAAAGGCGAAGCCCAGATCATCTCGGTGTCATGTGGCTCGGCAGGCAATTGCGGCGCTGGCGGTTGGTACACCGACAGCCGTGGATTCGAGCAGCTGATGGTCGTCAATGAGGTGAACGGCAGCTGGCACAAAGCCCTCGAGGTGCCCGGCACCGCCGCCCTCAACAAGGGCGACTTCGCGCAGGTCAGCTCAGTGTCGTGCGCCTCCGCGGGCAGCTGCAGCGCCGGAGGGTGGTACACCGACAGCGCTGACATCAGCCAGCCGTTTGTCGTCAGCGAAGTAGAAGGTACGTGGCACAAGGCGATTAAGGTTCCTGGCATCACCGCCCTCTACAAGGGTGGTGGAGCTACTATCAGCTCGCTGTCATGCGCCTCACCTCGCAACTGCAGCGCGTTGGGAAGCTACAACGACAAGTCCAAGCGCCAGCAGCTGTTCGCAGTCCGCAAGACTTGAGGTGCAATCGAACGCATTCGCCGGTCTCGGGAAGCGCTGATTTCCTGATGGTATAGATGCCGTGTGAGGCATCTGAGTCACGGTGTTATCGGCAGCCTGCGAGTTGAGGCATTCCTCGCCCTGCTTGCCCTCGCCGGGATGGGCTGCACGGGCTCAGCCAGCCCGGCATCATCTTCTGCCCCGCCCGCGTCGGGGGACACCGACGGCGTCTCAGCAAAGCTCGTCGCCGCACGACAACGGAGCTGTTGGCAGACCACCAAACTGGCCGCTGTACCACGGCGTCCCGTGGCACAGCGGACTGTCGCAGTCCATGCCGCCCGTGCAAGGGACGCTGAAGGTCGTCAAGTCGATCAAGGTCGATGGTGATGTCTACGCATCCCCGATCGCGGTCAATGGCGTCATCGTCGTGGCGACCGAGAACCACTCAGTCTACGGTTTTGGCAGGCAGGGCAGACAGCTCTGGCACGTCCGCGTCGGCAAGCCATCACCAGCCTTCGAAAGGGATTGCGGCAACATCGACCCGCTCGGCATCACGGGCTCTCCGATCTACAGTGCACAGACCGGCGACGTGTACGTCGTCGCGCTCTCCTCCGAGACGGCACCCTCGCGGCGAAGGCCTATGGCCGACCTACTGCGGGCGGCCGTGGCACCTACGTCTCGTTCCCCGTCCCGGATGAGCCCGAACTGGCGTCGCTGATCGCTGAAGCTGCTAGCCGCGCCGGCGCTCTCTGGGCAGCCCACCGTGGTTTCCGGTAGCGATCAGGGCCGTCGCAGTTGGTTTCCTGTGCTGTTGCAGTTGCTGGGTATGGTGACGCATGAGATTCGACCCGGCTTCGCGGCCGTCGCATGAGGTTGGCCGCGTCCTGCTTCCGCTGCGGGCATTCCTCGGCTTCACGTTCTGCTTCGCGGGCCTGCAGAAGCTCGCCAACCCGCGGTTCTTCGACGCGGCCGATCCCGCCTCGATTCAGTCTCAGCTGGCGGGCGCCGGCCGGCTCAGCCCGATCCATGCACTGGTTTCACCTCTCACGCATATCGCCGTCCCGCTTGGCGTGCTGATTGCCTGCGGAGAACTTGGCATCGGCGTGGCAACGCTGCTCGGGCTATGGGCGCGGCTGGCTGCGATTGGCGGGCTGGCGCTGTCCTTCATGCTGTTTTTGACTGTCAGCTTCCACGCGTCTCCCTATTACACGGGGTCCGACATCGTGTTTGTCTTCGCGTGGACTCCCTTGGTGCTGGCCGGCGCCAGCTCATTCGTCTCTCTGGATGCGGCCATAGCCGAGAGGGCAAGAAGGGAAGCCGGAACCCACAGGCAATCGCAGCTATCCCCGATCGGAGCGAACGAACTCAGCCGTCGGGAGGCGACGCTGAGGGCGGTAGCGACCGCCACTGCCGCAGCCGGGAGTTTGATCATCGCAGGTCTTGCCGCCGGCGTCGGCGGGCTCGTGGGGGGCACTTCAGACGCCGGTACCGGCCCAACCCTGCCAAGTCACCCGCAGTCCACCCATGCCGGGCATTCCAGCGCGCCCGGGAACCATCATCCGGGCACAGCCATCGGCCGGGCGAGCCAGGTGCCCGTCGGCAAGGCGGCATCTTTCCAGGATCCGACGACAGGGGATCCGTCGATCGTTATCCGGCCAAGCGCCGGGACCTTCCTCGCCTTCGATGCGGTGTGTCCGCACGCGGGCTGCACTGTCGGCTATGACTCGTCCGCGAAACTGCTCGTCTGCCCTTGCCATGGCTCGGAGTTCAACGCCAGCACCGGTGCCGTCGAGCGCGGCCCGGCGATCAGCGGCTTGACCAAGCTCCGGATCGCGGAGGGATCTAACGGTCAGCTGTACGTCAGCTGAGATGTGGTTCGCCTCGATTAGTGGAAGCCCCAGAACACCCGGTGCCAAAACCTGCGGGTGAGCAGCAACCGCCAGCTGAACTGGCGTGGACGCTCGTTCCAGCCGTGTATGCAGATGCCGTAATCGCCGAGCAGACACTCACCGAGGCAGTCACCCGTGCAATGCCGGCAGTGTCGAACCTCTGACATGGCGGCTCCTCGGGCACGGCGCAGGTCGCCGGACACGGACTGGAGGCATTCCTTCTCAATTACCCTAGCTTCAGAGGCGAGGACCCTAGGTCGCAGCATGAGCGGCGCCGCATGGGCTGGAGTCGGCGATGTCCTTGGTGAACGACGTTGTGGGTGGTGCGGTTGTTGTCACAGGGGCGTGGGCGGCGTGGCAGCACATGACCAAGCTGGTAATCGACAACGCCAAACCCGAAATGACCAGGTCGGAGCGTTCCAACCACTGGCAGCTTCTCGCTGTATCTGTCCTGCTTGCATTTCAGGGAATTCTCTGGGGACGCCCTGGATCAACAACAACTCAGTCGATTGGACCGTTCGTGTTGTGACTGGCGCACTCCTGATTTGGATGCTTGTTTCCGATCTCGGCTCGTGGCGTAGGTTCCGCCCGCAACGCAAGCCGAATGACCCGCCTGCGGCCGCGTCGTGACCCTGCATTTGTCAACCGACATAACCGGCCAGACGTCATATGGTCACGGGCCCGCCAAAGAACCACGCGACCGAGCTCGGGAAGGACACAAGATGGCCGACAACGGAATTGCGTTCCGAAATGCCCCGGCTCGACTTTTCGCGATCGCGGGCCTGTCAGTCGCGCTGGTTCTCGTCGCAGCCTGTTCGTCCGCCAATGGCGGTTCGTCAGGTGGCGGCGGTCCGTCAGGCGGTGGCGGGTCGTCAGGTGGAGGCGGGTTGTCAGGTGGAGGCGTGTCCCAGGGTGGCACGGGTTCAGCCGGCGCGCCGCTGACCGCGAGCAAGGCCTTGATGGCTACCGCCAGCAATTCGCAGAAAGTGAATTCCGCCGTCGAAACGCTCATCGTTCGGGAGACCGGCGTTCAGAGCGGAAGCACAGCCGGTGTCATCCAGTTCCAACGCAGGCCGACCACGCTCATTGGCGAATCGCTCAAGTTGACCTCTGATGGCAAGAGTAGCTATATAAAGGCCATTCTTAGCGAGACGACCTTTTATCTCAGCGAGCCGGCTCTGACCAAGCAACTCGGCAAGCCATGGATCAAACTTGATCTCTCGGCAATGAAGAAAACGCCCTTGGGGAGCATCTCTCAGCTCGTCCACAGCCTGCAGAGCAACAAC
Source organism: Streptosporangiaceae bacterium (assembly GCA_036258115.1). Taxonomy (GTDB): domain Bacteria; phylum Actinomycetota; class Actinomycetes; order Streptosporangiales; family Streptosporangiaceae; genus Chersky-822. The sequence continues at coordinate 13,930 of DATAEH010000032.1, read as the reverse complement.
TTCCTGAACCTTACCCAGCTCTTCGCGGTAACCAAGAACGTGCGGGTGGTAGGAAAGCAGACAGTTGACGGCGTGGCCACCACCGAGTATGCAGGCTCGTTCCGCACCGCTGATGCCCTGAAGGCGCTTTCTCCGGCTTATCGCAAGGTCTTGGCGCCAGAGTTCCAGGCGCTTGGCAACACGCCGGTAAGTTTCCGCGTTTGGATCGATGGCCATCATTACACCCGGAAAGTGACCGACGTCGAGACGCTTAACGGCGAGACGATCAGCACCACCGTTTTCGTCAAGGCGATCAACCAGCCCGTCCATATCACGATCCCGCCATCGAACCAGACCGTGACTCCGCCGGGAATGTAGCCTGTTTGACCCGGCGACGCCGATCTCACTGGGCCTTACGCCGCGTCGTTATCCCCTGGAGGTGGCCGACCGCAAGGTCAGGTGCATGGATCTGGCGCCACCGCTCGCGTCTTGTGTCAGGGCACCGACATCAGCCTTGCCGTTCACCTCGCTGGATACACGGTGCCATAGGCCTCGAACGTGAGCCAGAAACGGACCTGGACTATCTGGGAAAACTAAACGCCTTTCCCTAGTGTTGTCCCATGACGGAGATCGGTGCCTTCTGCACGAATTGCGGCGCCAGCTCGCAGCCTGGCCAGAATTACTGCGGAGTCTGCGGGACAGCGCTCGGTTCTGCCGGTGCCGCCAGTTCCCCCGGCTCACCATCGGGCTCTCCCGGCTCACCATCGGGCTCCCCCCGCTCGCCATCGGCCACACCCGCCTCGCCAGCTGGCTCCCTCGGATCGCCATTGAGCTCACCCGCGACAGCCATCGGCGAAGATACGCCTTACTCCGGTGAGGCAATGGTTGGCGCGATTGTGCTAACGATCTTCGTACCGTTCATCGCGCTGATCGCTGCATTGGTACTGCGCGCTCAGGAGATGCAGCCCAGGCGTCGCGAGCAGCTCAAGAACTGGGCGATCGCATCGGTAGGCTGGCTGGCCACGGGCTGGGTGATCGGGATCGTCGCGTTCTCCGCGGTACTAGGCGCCGCAGGCTCGGCGGGCTGTAAAGGCGGAATCGACATCACGGTGCCCCCGAGCTATGACAGTACTGACGGCAAGCACTGGACAGGCACCTTCGCCTGCATGAACGGCGGCACGATGACCAAGCCCGTTCCCGCCAGCCAGGTGCCGGGCGGCGGCTGATGCCCGTCCCCTGTTGGGTCATGCGACCCGGTTAAGGAACTCCCGCGAGCGCTGTACGACCAGTGCCGCGGCGTCGGCATCGTAGGACGGCAGCGAGCTGTCGGCGAACAGGTGCCGGTCACCGCGATAGATGAATAGCTCGCCCAGTTCCGGCCCGACCGTCTGGACCAGTTCGCGGGCCGCGTCGATGTCCCCCTCGAGTGCGAAGAACGGATCCTTGTCCATCCCGTGGATCTGCACCGGCACCCCGTCGGGCCACGGGCCGAAGGACCACTCGCCGGTAATCGAGATGCAGGACTCGTAAAGCAGGGCGCCGCGGGCGCCGGGCCGAGTCTGCGCGAGCCGCTGCGCCGTGGCGGCGCCGAAGGAGAATCCGCCGTAGACCAGCTCCTTGGGCAGGTCGGCCACGGCCCGGTCCGCGCGCGCGGTTAGCACTTGATCCCCGATGCGGTCGGTGAGAGCGATCCCGTCCTCGATGGTCGCCGCTTGCTCGCCATCGAATAGGTCAGGCGTGTGCACGATGTGGCCGCCGGCGCGAAGTTGGTCGGCGAAGTCGCGCACTCCGTCGGTGAGTCCCTGTACGTGATGGAACAGAACGACTTCGGCCATCTCTAGACTCCTATCATCGAACGACAGCGATCGAACGATCCGAGATATTAGAACGGTCCACACATGCCGGTCAATGAGCAGATCCCAGACTACGACCTCGACGAGATGCTCGTGATCACCGCTCCCGAGCAGTTGCGCGCAGTGGCCGATCCGCTTCGCGCGACCCTGCTGGAGTTGCTACTGGAACGCGCTGCCACGGTCACGGAGATGGCTCAGGCGGTCAGCCGCCCGAAGAGCACCATCGCTTATCACGTGAACCTGCTCGTCGAGGCAAGGTTGCTGCGCGTCGTGCGCACCCGCCGGGTTCGGGCGATTGACGAGCGTTACTACGGGAGGCTGGCCAGGACTTTCTACATCGGTGTGCTCAGCCGTCCTGAGGACAAACAGGTTGTCGCGGCCATCAACGGGCTCGCGGAAGCGGCCGGCGAGGCCGCTCCCGCCCACGCCGCTGACGACCTGCGCTGCACCCTGGTGCACGCCCGCGTGCCTGTCGAGGAGGTGCGGGCCTTCTGGGCCGAGGTCCAGGCGATCGCACGCAAGTTCGCCCAGATCCCCCGGTCAGGCGATCAGGTCTACGGCTTCGTTGCCGGGTTGTATCCCACAGACGCGCCGACCCTTCCCGACCGGGAATACGGCACGGTCTCGGGTGGTGTAGTCCTGCATGACGCCACTTGATCTCACCCCTGATGAGCTGCTGTCGACTACGCGCACGGTGCGCAAGCGCCTGGACCTGACCCGCCCGGTCGAGCGGGAACTGCTGCAAGAATGCCTGGACCTGGCGTTCCAGGCTCCGAGTGGCGGCAACCAGCAGGGCTGGCACTTCCTGCTCGTGACCGACCCAGGCCGCAAACAGGCACTCGCGGACCTGTACCGCAGGTCCAAGGTGGAGAACGACCCGAAGTCAGTGCCTCCGCGGGAGCAGCGCAGCATGGCAGCTTCGGCCTACCTCGCTGCCCGCATGCACGAGGTGCCGCTGCTGGTCATTCCCTGCATCGAAGGCCGAGCCGAGAGCATGCCCTTCATGCAGCAGGCGGTCACGTGGGGCTCGATCATGCCGGCCGTCTGGAGCTTCATGCTCGCGGCACGGTCACGCGGCCTCGGCACGGCCTGGACAAGCCTGCACCTGGCCTACGAGCGGGAGGCCGCCGACGTGCTCGGAATCCCATACGAGCAGGTCATGCAGGTGGCGATGATTCCGGTCGCCCACACCATCGGCACGAGCTTCAGGCCCGCCGCCAGGAACCCGAGCGGTCAGCACATCCACTGGGATCAGTGGTAGGAACAGGACGCAGGGCTGACTCGACCACCGCATCTGCCTGTGAGCCTGGCGTCCTGGCGTTCTAAGGACTGAAGGAGATGGGCATGCGGGGCTCCTGACGGTTTCTTGCACCGCCCTGGCGGACCGCGCCGGGTACGCCGGTGGGCTGGGTTCCTGTGGGCTCGAGGTCGAGGTTGTCGAAGTCCTCGTCGGGCATGGCCCGGTCGAATCCGACGGCCTTGTGTGTCATGGAGAGCGACAGCGCGACGGCGTGATCGGCTTGGATGAGCCCGAGTTTGCGTGCCGCGACCGCGACGCGGGTCTGGCAGCGGCAGTCCACAGAGTGAATGGCGGCGGTCCTGGCAGCCGATCCCACCGCTATGCCAAGGTCGATGTCGCGCAGGTTGCAAACCGGTCCGGCGAATTCGAGGTCGGCAGACTGGTTGCGCAGTGCCTTTGTGTAATGCAGGAACTCGGCGCACGTCGCGTACCCGCATGCTCCGCAGTCATAGTTGGGCGGGTACCAGCCTGGCAGCAAGCCCACGAACAAGATGGCATCGACCGCTTCGGCCGCTTCCGCGTCTCGAAACCAGATCCTTTCACGGCGCTCTTTCCCGCGGGCCCGCATCCATGTGGCGAGTTCGCTCCGGTTGCCTGGATCATCGACGATCACGGTCTCCATGAAGCCTTTCTTGCCAGCCAGAAAGAGCTGACCGCCGGATTTCGGGGCAGTGATCGCAGCGGCGGCCATGAGCTGCGCAACCAGTCGAACTGTGCCAGCGCGCAGTTCGTCGTACCCGGTCGCCCCGCTCATGCCGGCGCCGGAACCTGGCGCTGGCACCAGGCGTAGAGAGCGTCGTAGACGAACCGGCCCCTCTCGAGCAGTCGCTGGTCGTCGGCTTCGACATCCAGGCCACCCAGACCGATGGCCAGGAGCCCCGGGCCAGCCGGATCGGTATCCAGGTCTTCGGCGACATCGGCGGCGTGCACGATCTTGGCTAGCCGCAGCAGCGCCAGGTCCGAGTCCAGGTGGTAGTCCTCGATCAGGATCTCAAAGGTGCATTTGCCGTCCCGGTGGGTGTAGCGGGCGCCAGGCGCGTCGAAACTGATCGCGTCCAGCCGCTGTGCGTCGTCGAGAACCTGCTCAGCCGGAACATAGAGGATTTCGGCCTCGTGATCGATGAACTTGCTGACCAGCCACGGACAGGCAATTCGGTCCGTCTTCGGGCGGGCACGGGTGATCCATTTCATGTTGGCTCCTCTTGAGAAGGCGTGGATAGCGGATTTAGGTCGTGCACTGTGAGGCCCGACAGATTGAGATAGCCTCCGATGACCTCATAGCGGGTGATCGGGCGATAGTCGACGGCCTGGTGGACCTCGCTGCCGGTCAAAGCATCGCGGTGCGGCGTGGCGATCCAGGCGTCGAATATCTCGTGGCTCGGCCAGATGGTGATAACCACTGTCTCGTCCCCAAGCACAGTCGGCTCGCAGACCAGCTCGGCGAGAATGCCGTGCTGCTCGCGGATGGCGCGGCCAGCGTCTATCCAGGCCAGGTACCGATCTCGCCATTCGGGCGGGACAACCACGGTGCGCAAGCAGACGATCATGATGACTCCCCAGGTGAGGCGGTGCTGGCTGCACTGTCGGCAGTGTCGGGCCGCTGAGCGTGCTGACGGTCCGCCAGGCCAAGTCGGCTCGTCCAGTTCCACAGCGTGAGGTCATATCCGGCCTTGATCGCTCCGGCGACAACGAGTGGCGCGCCGAGGGCCAGCTGCTGGAGCAGGCCGGCGATGAGTGGTCCGACCGGTCTGATGCTGTAGCGGGAGGCATTGGTGACAGCCGCGGCGACCGTACGCTCGCCCGGCGTGACGACGGTCATGACGAGGGCTTGGCGAGTTGGCACGTCCATCTGGGACAGCGTGGTGCGGGCCAGCAGCAGGCCGGCCGCGGCTGCGAAGCCCGGAGCGAATGCGATCGCCGCAAGGAGGACATTGCTCGGTAGATGGGTTCCAACCATGGTCGCAATCAACCCGAACCTGCGTGCCAGCCGCGGCGCCAGCGCGACCGATACCGCCTGCACGACCGCGACCCCGAAAAACAACCAGCCCAGATCAACCACCGGCACGTGGTAGCGCTCGGTGAAGTAGTACGACAGGAACCCGGTCGTGACCAGGCCACCGCCTGCGGCATCCACAGCGAACAGCCCAGCCAGCCGCCGAACGAGCGTCCGGGAGGGGCCAAGCTGTGATCGCGCCCTCGCGGTCGGCTCTGAAGCGGGGGCCGCGGGGGGCTCTACAGCGGCGGACAAACCCCATGCCAGCAACGCACCGCCGATTCCTACCGGGACCAGGCAAAGGAACAGCCAGCCGGGGACGTCGTGCGATCCGAGCCCCGGCAACGTGACCGCCAGCGACCCCAGAGCGCCTGCGGCCGAGCCAACCGCGTTGTAGCGGCCGTATACGGCCGCCGTACCCGCGTCCTCAGCCGCGAGCATCGTCTGTTCCAGAGTGGTCGCCGGTCCGTTGTCCACGACGTCGGTAGACAAAGTCCCCGTCAGCCCGACAAGCAGCAGGATCCACCACGGGCCGCCCGCGGCAACCACGACGCCCGCCAGCGCGATGCCTCCGAAGAACAATGCATACGATCGCCTGCGGCCAATTAGGTCAGCGAACCGGCCGACGGCGAGGCTCGCCAGCGCCGTCCCCGCTATCAGCGCTGTCAGGACCGCGCCTGTTTGCAAGGTGTTGAAGCCGCGGTCCGCGAGCAAGGCACCGAGTACGACGGCGGTAAACCCGTAGCCAGCGGCCCGAAGTCCCTGGCCGGCCACCAGCAGCCGGGCATCCCGGGTCAGGCCAGACCGCCGGACCTTCACCCGATGTCCAGCCGAATGCAACTGTCTGGCCGGTTCATCCCACGAGTCTGCAACCACGGTCGCAGGAATGCAACCTCGGTTGCACGATGACTAGACTGCCGCTGAGGGGTGACAGAGGTGAGTGAAGCCGAAGACTGGGTGCTGCTGGCCTACCGGCTGCCGCGCGTGCCTTCAACGCCAAGATCGGCGGTCTGGCGGAAACTCAAGCGGCTGGGCGTCGGCTGGCTCGGGGACGGCCTGGTTGCCCTGCCGGCGGACCCGCGGACGCGCGAGCAACTCGAGTGGATCGCCGAGGAAGTCACGGACAACGGCGGCGAGGCCACCCTCTGGCTCGGCCGCCCCGTTGACGCCAGCGCCGTCGGCGCGCTTGCCGACAGGATGACGGCGGCCGTCGCGGCCGAGTACGCAGCGGCATCTGTGTCGGCCGAAGCGGCATGCACTGCAGATCCGCCAACGCGGCGGCGAACCGCGATGCGGCTACGCCGGGAGTTCCATCGCATTCAGGCACGCGATTTCTTCGCTTGCCCAGAGCGCGAAATCGCGCGCCGCGCCATCGACGCCCTGGCGGCGCCTGATCGTGCCGAGGTCCGGCCATGAAGTGGGCTACCCGGCCGCGCGTACACGTCGATCGCGCTGCTTGCGCCTGGCTCATCGGGCGCTTTATTGACCGCAACCCGGTGTTCGTCTTCGCATCTGAGATCGCGGATGTGCCCGACGACGCCACTCCTTTTGACATGCGGGGCGCCGCTCTTGGTCATCACAGCGGCCGGTGCACCTTCGAGACAATGCTGGCATCCTTCGACCTGGCCGACGATCCTGCGCTTGAAGAAATCGGCCACATCATCCACGAAGCAGATATAGCCGACGCGCTCTACGACGCACCAGCCGCCGAGGGCATCAGTGTGCTGATCCGAGGCCTCTCGATGACCAGCGGCTCCGATCACGACACTCTGACCACGACTAACAAGCTGTTCGATGGCCTTTACGAACACACCCGCCAGCAACTCATAACTGGCCGGCCGCCGGCCTAGCGAACGCGGGTGAAGGCGCTCATCAGGAGGATTCCGCTATGCCTGATCTGCCGTGGACGTCACGATCCGAAATGGAGCCCGGCTCGGAGTACGTCGTCATGGCTTCCCACCTGCCACTAAGAACGTTGTCAGCTACCGTCCGCTTCTTCCGCGCCGTCAACGCCGTGCGAGGTCAGCTCGCACACACCGACGGTCTCGTCGGGTACACGCTTCGGGCCAAGCCGCTAGGGCGCGACTACTGGACGCTTTCGGTATGGAAGGACAGGGCTGCGCTCAACGAGTTCATGCGGACGTCACCGCACGTGGGGATCATGAGCTCACTCAAGCCATCGATGCACCCGACGAAGTTCATCTACTGGTCTATTACTGGCGCCGACGGCCGGCCGAATTTCACCGAGGCGTTGAGGCGCCTGGGTGCGGCCTAAACGCGACATGGTGGCCGGCTGCTGGCAACAGGGCCAGCACCCGGCCACCGAGAATGGGCCGCGTCTGCTTCGAGCGTGCTCAGGAGTCCGTCATTGCCTCCTCCGAGACTGCCGTTCTTGGCAGCAGGAACGAAAGGACACCGCAGAGCGCGAACGCGCCCATCGCGTAAGGCGCCGCGTGTACCAGTGCGGCCTGGAAGGAGTGGCCGTCCAGGTACCCGAAGAACACGGTCCCGACGAGCGCCACGCGAAGCGCGCCCGCCGCCGCCGTGGCAGCGGCTGCCTGACCGGAAGGCCCGGCGCCGACGCGAGCCGATCAGCAGGGACGCAATTGTCGCGGCGGCGGTCCGACTCCTGGACCGCGAGGGCCTGGCAGCGCTCAGCATGCGCCGGCTCGCTGAGGAACTCGGCGCCGGCGCCGCGTCGCTTTACTGGCATGTCGGCAGCAAGGACGGCCTGCTCGATCTGGTCCTCGACCAGGTGATCGGCGAGTCGGAAGTTCCCGAGCCTGACGCGGCGCATTGGAAGGAGCAGCTCAAGGAGGTAGCCAGGGCGCAACGCCGGATCAGCCTGCGTCATCCGTACATCGTGCGGATCTCGATCGGGCGGATTCCGATGGGCCCGAATGCGCTGCGATACTCCGAGGCCGTCCTGGCGATCCTGCGCGCGGGCGGTCTGGCGCCCCGGCTCGCGGTGCAGGGATACCTATTGCTGATCGCGACCGTCAACGGCTTCACGGTGGATGAGACCGGCGTGGAAGACGTCGAAGGCGAGGATCCAGATGATGGAGCGGCCGGATTGCAGATTGGCGACCCGGACAGCCTTCAGGAGACCGCGGACATGGCCAGCGACTACGTCGCCTCGCTCCCGGTCGACCTGTTCCCGAACATGGTCGAGCTTGCGAAGGAATTCGCGTTCGCCGACGCGGACGAGCGGTTCGAGCTGCTCATCGACATCTTCGTGGACGGACTCGCCCGCAAGGCGGATGCGAGCTGATTAGCCGACGGCGATGACGACCTTGCCCTTGGCGTGCCCTTCGCCCAGATAGCGCAGCGCTTCGGGTACTTCGCTCAGCGGATAGCGGCGATCGATGAAGGTCGTGATGGTGCCCGCCTGGCATAGCTTGATGAGCGGCGCGATGTGCTTGGCACCGAGCCGGACCGGCAGGAGGCGGATCTTCTTGCCCTCGGCTCTGCCTATCAGCGGCCCGATTACCAGAGCCTGCAGCAAGGTAGAGACCGATCCGCCGACGTACAGGTACCGTCCTCCGGGAGCCAGCGAGCGCTTGTAGGCCAGGGCCGACCGGTACCCGGCCACATCCAGGATCAGGTCGTAGGCTAGCCCGCTGCTGGTGAAGTTCTCGCGCCTGTAGTCGATAACGTGATCAGCGCCGAGCGAGAGCATGAAATCCAGTTTCTCCGCATTGTCCACGCCCGTGATCTCTGCTCCGCGCAGCTTGGCCAGCTGAATCGCGTACATGCCAGAGCCGCCTCCGGCCCCGTTGATCAGCACCTTCTGACCTGCCTGTGCCTGGCCCTTCTCGTCGATACCCTGCAGCGCGATCGCCCCTGCCTGCGGGAGGGCGGCGGCCTCGTCGTAGGACATCCCCGCCGGCATGGGCTCGAGGACGGTCTCGGGCACGCAGACGTACTCGGCGAATCCGCCCATGTAGCTGAGGATGTCGGCGAATACGTCCTCGCCCGGCTGGAACCGCGTCACATCACTGCCCACGGCCTCGACCTGCCCGGCGATGTCCGATCCGAGAATGGAGTTCTTCGGCCGGAACGGGCCGCCGATCCGGGAGTACAGCGGCTTGCCGCGCAGCACCTCCCAGTCGGAGGCGTTCAGAGAAACCGAGCGCACCTTGACCAGCACGCGGTTGCCGGTCGGAACCGGCATCTCTACGTTGTCCAGCCGGAGAACGCCAGGAGGTCCATAGCGCGTGTAGACCACGGCCTTCATGGCCCGCCTCCTCCGCCAGGTGGTTCCGCACGCCCGCGGTCAGACATCGAGTGCGGCTCAGCGTAACTGCCGGGCGCTGGCTCCGGGTACCTCTAGCACTTTCCAGAGTCCAACTTGACGCAACCAGTTGGTTGCCATAGTGTGGCAACCAACTGGTTGCTACTCGCGGAGGCTGACATGGGTTTTCCTGATCGCATCGAGCGGACCGTGGAGATCGCTCACTCGCCGGCCAAGGTCTGGGCCGCCATCACGACAGCCGACGGCCTGGCTGCCTGGTTCGGCGATGAGGCCTCGATCGACCTGCGTCCTGGCGGGGCGGCGAAGCTGAAGTGGACCGGCGGGCCGACGGTCGACATCAGGGTTGAACGAGTCGAAGAGCCGACAGTGTTCGCGTTCACCTGGCCGATCTACGGCCTGACTGATGATGATCCGCGCCGCACCTATGTCGAGTTCACGCTTGAACCTTCAGGTGCGGGCACGCGGCTGCGGGTGGTCGAGAGCGGCTTCGCGCAACTGCCGGAGGACGCCTACCGGAAGGCGTACGACGGCAACACCGAGGGCTGGATGAAGGAACTCGGTGAGCTGGTCGACTACCTCGATGCCGCCTGAGATCGAGGCGATAGCCGAGCAGGTCTTCAGTGCTCTGGCCGATCCGAGCCGGCGTGCCATCCTGGCCGCCCTGGCATCAGGAGGTCCCGCCACCGCCACTGACTTGGCCGATCGCCTGCCCATCACGAGGCAGGCGATCGCCAAGCACCTGGCCCTGCTCTCAGAGGCTGGCCTGGTGACGGCCGAGCCGGGGGAGCGTCGGCGGGTGCGGTACCGGCTTCGCTCGGCGCCGATGCGGGTAGCCCAGCAGTTCCTGGCCGCGCTGGCCCGCGACTGGGACACCTCGCTCGACGCGCTGAAGGACCACCTGGAGAACAGCGCGTGAGCGCGGACCTTAACAACAAGGAGGAGGGATCAAGGATGAAGACACCACTGGTCGTTTCGCCGCAGGAGTGGGAGGCCGCACGTCAGCAGCTGCTGGTGAAAGAGAAGGCCGTTACCCGCGCGCGCGATGCGCTGGCCGCGGAGCGACGGCGCATGCCATGGCTGGCGGTCGAGAAGGACTACGTGTTCGAAGGGCCCGATGGCAAGGCCAGCCTGCTCGACCTGTTCGAGGGCCGTCGCCAGCTGATCGTCTACCGCGCGTTCTTCGAGCCTGGCGTCTACGGCTGGCCCGAGCATGCGTGCCCAGGCTGCTCGCTGGTGGCTGATCAGGTCGCCCACGTTGCTCATCTGAACGCCCGGGACACCACACTCGCGTTCGTCTCCCGCGCCCCGCAGGGGGACATCGCGCGACTCAAGGCGCGGATGGGCTGGTCATGGCCTTGGTACTCGCTGACCGACGACTTTGACACCGACTTCGGTGTCGATGAGTGGCACGGCACGAACGCGTTCATCCGCGAAGACGACAAGGTGTTCCGCACCTATTTCGTCAACAACCGCGGCGACGAGGCAATGGGTAGCACGTGGAGTTATCTGGACCTAACGGCCCTAGGCCGCCAGGAGGAGTGGGAGGACTCGCCCGAGGGCTATCCGCAGACTCCGCCGTACCAGTGGTGGCGATGGCACGACGCGTACGAAGACAAGCAAGGCGAGTGAACGGTGAACGTGGTGCCTGACAGCAACCCTGCTGTGACGACGATCCGGCCTAGGACGAGCCAGACCACCGTCGCGCTGGCGGTCACCCTCAGCCTCGCGGCTGGTTGCTGGGTCCTGGCCATCTGGCAGATGACAGGGATGAACATGGGGGTAGCTACGAGCCTCGGTTCCTTCGCGTTCTTCGGCGCCGTGTGGGTGCCGATGATGGCCGCGATGATGCTGCCCGGGGCGATCCCAGCAGTCCTGCGACGGGCTCGTGTCAGCGGACGAGCGGTGGCGGTGCCCCTGTTCGTCGTGTCCTACCTGGCCGTCTGGGCGCTCGCAGGCGTCGCGGTCTACGCGCTGTACAGGCCGCACGGTACGGCCGCGGCCGGTGCGCTCGTGATCGCGGCCGGTGTCTATGAGCTCACGCCCGTCAAGCAGCACTTCCGCAGGCTTTGCCGGGAGCGGGCCGGTCCTGGCTGGGAGTTCGGCCTGTGCTGCGCTGGCTCGAGCATCGGGCTGATGCTCGTCCTGATCGTGGTGGGCGTCATGAGCATCACGTGGATGGCCGTGATCGCGGTCCTCGTTCTCGCTCAAAAGCTGTTGCCCGCCAAAACCATCGTCGACCTGCCCCTGGCGCTGGCGATCATCGGATTTGGAATCTGGATCCTCGCCGCGCCCGCGTCGGTACCCGGCCTGATGCCATCAATGTGAGAGAGGAAACTATGAACAGCCACAAGATCGGAACACGCGAGGAATGGGTTGCAGCAAGGAACGAGCTGCTGGCCGAGGAGAAGAAGCTGACCCGCCGCAGCGACCAGCTGGCGGCGGAGCGGCGCGACCTTCCGTGGATGCCAGTCGAGAAGGATTACCGTTTCGACACGGCCGACGGACGGAAAACGCTGGCCGAGCTGTTCGACGGACGCTCGACCCTGATCGCCTACCACTTCATGTTCGGCCCGTCCTACGAAGCAGGCTGCCCGACGTGCTCTTCGATGGCCGACTCGTTCAATGGAGCCGTACCGCACCTGAACGCACGCGAGGTGACGTTCACATCCATCTCACGGGCCCCGATTGACAAGATCCAGGCGTACCAGCAGCGGATGGGCTGGACATTCCCGTGGGCGTCCTCGTTCGACAGCGATTACAACTTCGATCTGCAGACCTCGGAACCCGAGGAAACCGTTCGAGGCTGGCTCGCCAACGGCGTCCCGCCTATCGTCGCGAGAAACGCCGATATGTGCGGGACCGAGCCGCTCGAGTACATGTCCGAACGGCCGGCGATGAGCACCTATGCGCTCGAGGACGGAAACGTTTACCTGGCGTACTCGACGACGGCCCGGGGGCTGGAGTTCATGATGGACTACTACGCATTCCTCGACCGGACCCCGGCTGGTCGCAACGAGGGAGACCAGCCTCAGTCCTGGGTGCAACATCACGACAAGTACCCGGCGCAGGCGAGGAGCAGGCCGGCCTGAGCGCCGCCTTGACCTGCGCGAGGAAGTCAGCCCTGTCGGCATCGCTGGTAACCCTCTGCCGCTGGAACGCCGAGTCGAGCCTGACATCGACGTAGAGGTCACCGGCCTCCTCGTGGAAGTGGAGGAATGCCCGGGACTCTCGAGAGAACGAGCCGCGTTTGCGCTCCCGCAGTTGCGGGAGCGCGCGCAGTTCCGCCAGAAGCGGCTCGAGGCGATCAAGGTCCTCGGCCGTCGCATGCCGCATCCGTCGAGCATGACGCGCGGGCGAACTAGCACGCAAGATGGCCCGTATTGCCGGCGCAGCTGGCTTGGCGTTGATCTCAGGCGAGCTGTGACGTCGTGTCGGTGCCAACCTCCGATTGCTTTCGCAGTGCGGTCGCGGCGTATGCAATGGTGACCGCGAGCAGCGCAATCAAGGTGAGCAGGAAATAGCTCTTTGGCGCGCTGGCGTAGAAAAGTGCCTCTGCGATCCCGGTAGTCAGCCATCCGGCGAGTAGAGCGACGCCGAACCTCGGCGGTGCCACGAAGACAGCCACAGTCGGCAGTACCAGCGCCATGACCGCGGTCCAGTAAAGGGCGAATAGGTCTGTGTCGATGGCCGAATTCCCGGTGCCTGCAATCGCATCCTGGTTAAGCACCTGACCTACCAGCAGTACGGCGCTTGCAAGGCCGACGAAAACGACCAGCCACGGCAAGATCCCGGCCCGACGCTCGACGTGAACCAAGCGCTGCTTCGCGATGACGCGCCAGACCATTCCGCCAGAGACCGTAAGAATAATGCAGGCCACAAAGTTGATCGGCAAACCGGGACCTATACTCACGCCTAGACCCTCGTAGTGTTTCCCGACAAGGACGTCATACACGCCGCCGCTCGGCGCGGTCGCGATGGCTCCGAACAAGAATCCCGGGCCGATCACGCTCCTGGTGCGGTGCACCAGCAGAAAGCATCCGGCCACTCCTGCGGCCACTGCTTCGAGCACGTTCTGCCAGGTGTTGGCGAATCTCGCGGACAACGGCGATCCGTACAGGAATGGCGGGAACACCGATATCAACAGCACGACCGCTCCCACGATTGCGACGAAGCCCGCCGCTATGAGCAGCCCATCGCCGCGTTGGCGCGGTGCGAGACCAGGGCCTTTGACACTCGCGGCCTTGACAGGCTGAGCAACATCCTCGGGGCACGGCTGTTGCGGCTCGGCCGTTGGCGGTTCCAACTCTGGCTCGGCCCGATGCTCCTGCGCTGCCCCCTCGTGCCCGGCCGCATGCTCAGCCGCAGAGCCAGGAGATGAATCCTCCTCATACTCGCCGCGCTCCGCTTCTTCGACGGGTTCCGGTTCCGGCACCTCCACGCCCTTTGCCAGTTCAGGCTGGGCAGGTTCATGCCGGGCAGGTTCAGGGTCGGCCGGTTCAGGCTCGGCCAGGTCTGGCGCCGGCAGGGTGCTCAGCGCCTCGCCTGCCGCG
>DATAEH010000031.1:0-2279 GCA_036258115.1 Streptosporangiaceae bacterium | reverse complement strand
CGCTTGACCATGGTGTTGAGATCGTGGCGAACCCAGACGCCGCGGACGCCGGTGGGCGAGACGCGGATGCCCTCTTTGGCCAGCTCGTTGGCCATCCGCGTGTGTCCCCACGCCGGTTGCTCCACTGCCAGCTCGAGGATGCGCCGCTCCACCGTCTCGGCCACCCGGTTCTTCGGGTTCGGCACCCGGCGCGACATCTCGATCAGCGCCGCTTCACCACCCTTCTCGTAGAGGTCCCTGAACCGGTAGAAGCTGTCGCGGGAAAACCCCATGATCCGGCAGGCGTGGCTGACGCTGCCGAGCTGCTTCGCCAGCTCCAGCACGCCGACCTTGTTGCGGATGATCTTCTCGTCCCTCGTCATCGTCTCGTCTCCTCGCTTCGATACCTCAATGTCTACGCTCGGAGACGACACCCCCACCATCGCAGCCTGTCAGATTTGATCTAAGCGGATACACATTATCTGGTGGAGCCGACCGCCTGCACGCCGGCGGCGGGCTGGGAGAAGGGCCAGGTCGAGAACCAGGTCGGGCTGGTGCGCGAACGGTTCTTCAGCCCACGGCTGCGGGTGAAGAGTTATGAGGAGCTGAACGCCTGGCTACTCGACAAGTGCATCGCCCACGCCAAGGCGCATCGCCATCCCGAGCTTCGCGACCGCACGATCTGGGAGGTTTTCGAGGCGGAACGGCCGAGCCTGGTTGCCTATGCCGGCCGGTTCGATGGCTTCCATGCGGTGCCGGCGTCGGTCGCCAGGACCTGCCTGGTCCGCTTCGACAACAACCGCTACTCGGTCGCCGCAAATGCCGTCGGCCGCCCGGTGGAGATCCGCGCTTACGCCGATCGGATCGAGCTCCGCCAGGAAGGCAGGATCGTGGGCGAGCACCACCGCTCGTTCGGCCGGGACCAGACGGTCTACGACCCCTGGCACTACGTGCCGGTACTCGCCCGCAAGCCGGGGGCGCTCCGGAACGGCGCGCCGTTCAAGGACTGGATCCTGCCGGCCAGCCTGGATCGGGTGCGCCGCAAGCTCGCCATTGCCGATGATGGCGACCGGCAGATGGTGACCATCCTCACCGCGGTGTTGAGCGACGGGCTGAGCGCGGTCGAGGCCGCCTGTGCGGCAGCGCTACGTGAGAACGTCCACTCGGCCGACGTGATCCTCAACATCCTCGCCCGGCGCCGCGAGCCGGCAGCGCCGCTCACCATCGTCACGCCCGAGGCGCTGCGCCTGCGGGTCGAGCCGGTCGCCGACTGCACCCGCTACGACAGCCTCAGGAGAGCCGTGTGATGGAACGCTCCGAGATCCTGACCGCCATGGGCGAGCTGAAGCTCTACGGCATGAAAGCCGCCTTCGACGAGATCATCGCCACCGCCGTGAAGCGCCAGCACGAGCCGCAGCGGGTGGTCGGCGACCTGCTCACCGCCGAGATCTCCGAGAAGCAGGCCCGCTCGATCAAGTACCAGATCACCATCGCCAAGCTGCCCCTGGCCAAGGATGTCGCCGACTTCGCCTTCGACGGAACGCCGATCAACGAGGCCCTGGTGCGCGACCTCTCCGGTGGCAACTTCCTCGCCCACCAGCGCAATGTCGTGCTGGTCGGCGGCACCGGCACGGGCAAGAGCCACCTGGCCATTGCCATCGCTCGCGCCTGCATCCGCGACGGTGCCCGCGGCCGCTTCTTCAACGTCGTCGACCTGGTCAACAAGCTCGAGGCCGAGGGTCGCGCCGGCCGCCAGGGGCGGATGGCCGACTATCTCTGCCGAATGGACTTCATCGTCCTGGACGAGCTCGGCTACCTGCCGTTCGCGCAATCCGGCGGGCAGCTGCTGTTCCACCTGATCAGCCGCCTCTACGAGCAGACTTCGATCATCGTCACCACCAACCTCGCCTTCGGCGAGTGGCCCACCGTCTTCGGCGACGCCAAGATGACCACCGCGCTGCTCGATCGCCTCACCCACCATTGCGACATCGTCGAGACCGGCAACGAGAGCTGGCGCTTCAAGAACCGCGCCTGACCCCCCTCAAGGCCCGCCTCACCACCCCGGTCGCCGCTCCGCCTACGGCTCCACGTCCACCAGGGTGGTGGCGCCTCGAAACCAACCGCCAGAGGGGTCCCTATTGCACGCCGATCCGGGGTCCCGTTCCCGTGCCGATTGACAGGTGGGTTGATGCCGCGGCCTGAGCTTGGCGGCGGACCGTCCGTCCCGTTCGGCCAAAGCCGAGCGGTCGAGTTCAAGCCCCTGTCGGGCGTTCAGACAGTGGCCATAGATGGGCAGGTGG
>DATAEH010000030.1:0-8433 GCA_036258115.1 Streptosporangiaceae bacterium | reverse complement strand
GGCGGTGCGAGGCTGGTGGGCCGCGCGGATGAGCTCGGCTCCCTTGAGCCGGGGAAGCTGGCGGATATCGCGTTGTGGCGGGTGGACGGCCTTGCCCACGCCGACATCGCCGATCCGGTTGCCGCGCTGGTCCTCGGCGCGCGCCCGCCGCTCGAACTGCTCCTCGTCAACGGCCGCCTCGTCGTCGAACACGGCGAACTGAGCACCGTCGACGAGCGCGCCGCCGCCTCCGCAGCTTTCGCTGCCGCCGCCACCCTCCGCTGACGCCGCGGACCGCCCGGACGTCCACAACGATGAACTCCTGCTGGCGTCCCAGCACCTGCAGAGGTTCATCGTTGTGCCTGTACGTTCGCTGCTCTGCACAACGATGAACCCCTTATGGCGCTGGGGCATCGCTGGGGCACCAGCAGGGGTTCATCGTTGTGAGGATCGCGGCAAGCTCAGCTGAGTGTCGGAACCAGGTGCGACGCTAGCGGCATGAATCGGGCATCCATTGAGGCGGATAGGGCCGTAGACATCGTCTTACGCCAGCAAGCCGACCTCATTACGCGGTCGCAGGCTCTCGCGGCAGGGCTGACGGAGAATGCCTTACGGCATCGGCTGAGCTCGCAGGGCAAGTGGAGGGTTGTACTCCCAGGGGTCTATGGGGCTAATGGCCAGCTATTGACCGCGGCTCAGCGCGAAATTGCCGCCGTTCTCTATGCTGGCCGCGGTTGCGTCATTACGGGCTTTGCGGCGCTTCGTCGACACGGTTTGCGAGTGCCGTTGTCGGATAGCGTCGACATCCTCATTCCTGCGACGACCCGGCGGCTGAGCATGGGCTTCGTGCAAATTCACCGGACCGCCCGGATGCCAGAGCGGCCGTGGGAGCTGGACGGTATCCGCTGGGCACCTGCGCCTCGCGCGCTAGCTGATGCCGTCCGAGCTCAGATGGAGTTCCGAGACGCTCGCGCGCTGGTCGCCGATACGTTTCAGCATGGCCATTGCACTGTCAATCAGCTGGCTGCAGAGCTGGCGGCCGGGCCGCGTCAAGGGTCAGGGGCGCTGCGGGAGGCGCTTGAGGAAGTCGCTGACGGCGTCAGGTCGGTTGCCGAAGGCGACCTGCGCAAGCTCATCAAGAACGGCCGATTGCCTGAGCCCTTGTACAACCCAAGGCTCTTTGTTGGCGACGCCTTCCTGGCGAAGCCTGACGCATGGTGGGCAGAGGCCGGCGTCGCTGTTGAGGTGGATTCCCGGGAGTGGCATCTGTCGCCTGAGGATTGGGAGCGTACGCAGGCCAGGCATGCGGCCATGAGCGCGCACGGGATCCTGGTGATGCACTACGCGCCGCGGCGGATCAGGACGAACGGAGCGGTCGTCCTCGCTGAGATCCGGGCCGCGATCGAGGCAGGTCGACGGCGCTCGCCGCTTGCGATCCGCGCCGTTGCGTCGAAGTAGCCGCGACGTCGGACTGCTGGCACGAGATCTGCTGGCAAGAGAATCGGCGTGAAATCGGGCGGCAACCTTTCGGCGGCCTGGCGCATCCTTTAAGCGTGCCAGACGACATCATCTCGTTCGGAGGGCCCGAGCGCCGGTCACGGCGCGAGGCCGATGAGTCGGTTGAGTCGCTGTTCCATGCGCACTACCCGCAGGTGGTGTATACGGCGTTCTCCCTGGTGGGCGACTGGGATCTGGCCGAACAGCTGGCACAGGAGGCCTACCTCCGGTTGTGGCGGCGGTGGCGATGGATCTCTGATCCGCAGGCCGCGCCGATGTACTTGCAGCGCACGGTGGTCAACCTGTCGCGCGAGACGATCAGGCGCAAGGTCATCGAGCGGCGGGCTCTCCGGACCAGGGGAGCTGAGCGGGCCGCTGCAGCTGGACCGGACCCTGCCGCCCTGGTCGAGCTGCGCAGGGCCATCGCCGCGCTGCCGGTGAGGAAACGAGAGTGCGTTGTGCTGCGGTTCCTGCTCGGGCTGTCGGAAGCTGAGACCGCGGCGTTGCTCGGCATCTCGGTAGGCACGGTGAAGAGCCAGACGCACAAGGGGTTGCGGCTGCTCAGAGAGCACATCGACGGGCCGGGCAGCGGCGTCGGCACTAGCGGTGCGCGGGTAGAGGGCAGCGCCTGGCCGGTCGGGCAATCACGAACCGCAGTCGTGGGCGGGCAGGAGCAGGGCTTCGTCACGGGCCGGCAGGGAAGCGGCGCGATGGCTCGGCAGGAAGGGGGTTCCGTCACGGACCCGCGGGAAGGCGGCGCGGTGGCCGGGCAGCAGGAGCGAGCGGATATTGCCGGGGCGGGTCCGGTGCGCAGGCGTGGGAGGACCGCGACATGACCGATACCGACCTTGAGCAGCGGCTGCGCGACTTGCGCCAGGCAGATATGCCGCCCTCGAGCACGCGACCGCCGGTCGACACGGCGGCTGCCTGGCGTGAGTTCCAGGCGCTGCGATCGCGGTCGGTCACTACCCGCAGGCGCTCGCTGGTCGTG
Organism: Streptosporangiaceae bacterium; assembly: GCA_036258115.1. Classification (GTDB taxonomy): domain Bacteria; phylum Actinomycetota; class Actinomycetes; order Streptosporangiales; family Streptosporangiaceae; genus Chersky-822. The sequence continues at coordinate 5,966 of DATAEH010000030.1, read as the reverse complement.
GCGGCGATCGCTGTCGGTGCCGCGCTAGCGATTGCCTTTCCAGCCCTGACTGGCACAAGCAACGGCGGGCGGCCGACGCCGACGACCAGCAACCCGATCCCTGTGTCGCCGCATACCTACCCCAAGGCCATCGTTGCTCGTATCCCGTTGAGCGGAGTGATGGAGGTGGTCGGAGACGCCGGGCACGCTTGGGCCGTCCGCGCGGTTGGTCAGCCGGGCCTGGTCACTACCTACCAGCTGGTGGGAATCGACCTGCGCACGAACGCGATCATGTTCAGGACGCCCCTGGGCAAGCAGTTGCCGACGATAGCGGCAGGCGATGGCAGGCTCTGGTTGACGACCCGGTACGGCCAGGCGCGCGGGCAGATCGCTCGCGTCGACCTGGCCACTGGGCAGGTGCTGAACATGATCCGGTTGCCAGCGAGCCAGTGCTCGCGGATCGCGTTCGCCGCTGGGAGGCTGTTCGCGGCATGCGGCATCAACGGCGCACCGGGAACGCAGGTCTGGCGCATCGATCCCGTCACGGAGCGGACCCGTAGCCTGGCGGACCCCCAGTACGGAGGCGTCTTCTCCCTCGTAGCCACCCCGGATTCGGTCTGGAATGTGCCCGTACGTGGTGCCGTCGGGCTGATTGATATGGCTGGGCACTCGCGCACGGTGCACGTGACGCCTCGGTACCAGGTGAGCGCTGGCACAAAGAGCGTCGTTTACGGCGATGGCTCGGTCTGGGTGCTGGGCGACGGAGAGAGGCTGGCCCGGTTCGACCCTGTTACTGGCCAGCTGCTGAGCCGGTACACCTACCGGAACTATGACCCGGGCCGGGCGGGCGGCTTGGACTTCCTCACCGCTGGCGGCGGGTGGCTGTGGTTCCTCGACAACGGGTACCCGTTCAGCGGGGTGCTGCGGGTGAGCGAGTCGACCGGGCGTCCCGCCGGCGGTGTCCGCATCGCTCCGAATTCGTGCGGGCAGGTGGTCTGCTCGCAAATCTTCTACACACCTGGGTCGGTGTGGGTGCCGACCGCTGAGCTGCTGATCAGGATCGACACGTCCCGCATGCCCGGCTAGAGGCCGAATGGGCGTCGGCCCGCAATCTCCGGTCGCCTTGGCGCATCCTTGAAGAGTGCGACAGGACATCATCACGCTCGGCGGGCCGGGGCGCCTGTCGCGAGGGGATGCCGACGAGTCGATCGAGATGCTCTTTGACGAGCACTATCCGCGCATCGTCTATGCCGCGCTCGCCCTGGCCGGGGACTGGGATCCCGCGGAACGGCTTGCCCGGGAGGCATACCTGCGCCTGTGGCGGCGCTGGCGCTGGATCGCCGACCCTGAGGTCGCTCTGTTTTACCTCCAGCGCACGTTGGTGAACCTGTCGCGCACTTCCTCCTGGCGCGCGATGCTCGAGCGCCTTGCGCCGCAGACCAACGACGCGGCGCGCGAACACGGGGCGCGAGAACACGGGCCGCAATCGGATCCCGGGCCGGTGACCGCGCTGCGGCGCGCCCTTGCCGGCCTGCCGATTCGGCAGCGTGAATGCTTGGTGTCGCGGTGTCTGATCGGGTTCTCCGAGACCGACACAGCTGACCTGCTCGGGATCTCAGTTCGTTCAGTTAGAACGCAAACGCACCAGGGACTCCGCCAGCTCAGGGATGGCCTCGGCGGGCGCGACCTGCGCAGCGGATCGGACGCCGAAGCCGGATCCGGCCGTCTGAGTGATGAAGATCTGCAGGGTGAGCTCAGGAAGCTCTGGCTGGCTGAGATGCCGGCCGCGCTTGCTCGGCGGCAGATCGACATGAAGAAGGCCTGGCGCGAATTTCAGGCCTTGCGGACTCGATCGGGGACCAAACGGCGGCGCGCCCTCGCCACGGTTTCTGTCGCCGCCGTCATCGGCGGCGTGTTCGCCTTCCCCGGGCTGACCAGCCGGCACCAGCCCAGCCCCGCACCGCAGCCAGTCGCGTCGCCCACCATCCCGGTGGCGCCGCGCAGCTACCCAGGAGCGGTGGCGGCCAGGATGTCGATGAGCGGAGTCACCGCGGTCGTCGGAGATGCCGCGTTTGCATGGCTGGTGCGGGCCATCGTCCCGCCGCCGGGGCTCCGCACTTCGTACCAGCTGGCCGGGATCAACCTGAGCACGGGAAGGATCATGTTCAGGACGAATCTCGGCTACAGCGACCCAGCGATCGCCGCCGGCGGCGGCAGGCTCTGGATGACGACTCCGAAGGGCCAGGCAGGCGGCCAGATCGTCCGAATCGATCTCACCACGGGAAAGATCCTGAGCAGCATCCACCTGGCCGCTGGTGCCTGCACGCACCTGGCCTTCGGCTCTGGTCATCTCTTCGCTGCTTGCAGGGACGGTCGATCAGGTGGAACGGAGTTCTGGCGGATCAATCCCGCGACCGAGCAGGCATTTCAGTTGACCTCGCCGGTGCGCGGCTTCATAAGCTCGCTGGTCGCCGCCCCCGGGACGCTGTGGTACCTGGTCAACGACTGGCGCATTCGAGGGCTCACGAACGTCAACGGCAATCCGCAGCCGGTGTCGGTCCGCGACCCGAACTACTACCAGACGATGCCCGGCGGGCAGGGCCTCGTCTACGGAGACGGCTCCCTCTGGGCGCTCAGCGGCGGCGAGCGTCTGGCCAGGATCGACCCCGCCACAGGGCGCGTGGTGCGACGCTTCAACTACCGGAACTTCGACCCGGCGCGGGCCGGTGGCCTGGACTTCCTGACTGCTGGCGGCGGCTGGCTGTGGTTCCTCGACAATGGGTACCCGTTCAGCGGGGTGCTGCGCGTCAGTGAGGCGACCGGGCGACCCGCGGGAGGGGTGTCCGTCGCTCCAGCGTCGTGCGGCCAAGTGATCTGCTCGGAGATCTTCTACACCCCTGGGTCGGTATGGATGCCGACCGCGGAGCTGCTGATAAGAATCGACACATCCCGGCTGCCCAGCTGAGGTTGCCGCCGCCAGGTTGGCTTTCAGCTACCTGCGATTACTGCCTGTGGTGAATCCGAGCCGCGCTAACTAGGCTCGGCGGGGTGACGACACCGACTCGCGCGCCGGGCAGCCCGAGCCGCGCACCTGCGCCTCCGGAAGCTCCTGGCGCCCCAGACGAGGTTGGTCGGCCTGACTCGGCTGGGCCCGACTCAGCACAGCGCGCGGGCGCAGCCGGAGGCGTCGGTTCGAGTCCGATCAGGCCAGACGGCAAGGGCAAGGTCACCGGGGAGTTCGCCTACGGCAGCGACCTGTGGATGGACGACATGATCTGGGGCGTGACGCTCCGCAGCCCGCACCCCCACGCCAGGATCAAGTCGATCGCAATCGGCGAGGCGCTTGCCACGGCCGGGGTCTACGCCGTCCTCACCAGCGATGACGTCCCTGGCGAGAACGCATTCGGCCTCGAACACGCCGACCAGCAGGTGCTCGCTTCCGACGTGGTGCGCTACACGGGCGAGCCGGTCGCCCTGGTCGCCGCCGATCACCCAGAGATCGCGAGGGTCGCCGCGCGCAAGATCGCCGTTGACTACGAGGTGCTCGAGCCAGTCACCGACGCCGTCGAGGCGCTCAAGCCCGGTGCGCCTCATTTGCATCCGGGCGGGAACCTGGTCCGGCACCTGAAGATCCGCAAGGGCGATCGCGCGCCGCGGGCAGACGTGGTCGTCACGGCAACGTACGACATCGGGATGCAGGACCAGGCGTTCCTCGGCCCCGAGGCCGGACTGGCGGTGCCGGACGGCAGCGGCGGGGTCGACCTGTTCGTCTCGACGCAGTGGCTGCATGTGGACCAGCGGCAGGTCTGCGCGGCCCTTGGCCTGCCGACCGACCGCGTCCGGCTGACCTTGGCGGGCGTGGGCGGCGCGTTCGGCGGCCGTGAGGACCTGTCCATGCACGTGCATGCCTGCCTGCTGGCGCTCCACACCGGCAAGCCGGTGAAGATGATGTACTCCCGCGAGGAGTCGTTCTTCGGTCACGTGCACCGGCATCCTGCCCGGATCACCTACGAACACGGCGCGAATGCCGACGGCGCCCTCGTGTACGTCAAGGCGAGCATCCACCTCGACGGCGGCGCCTACGCGTCGAGCACGCCAGCCGTGGTCGGCAACGCGGGCACGATGGGAGCCGGACCTTACGTCGTCCCGAACGTGCACATCGACGCCTACGGCGTCTACACCAACAATCCCCCGTGCGGCGCGATGCGCGGATTCGGGTCGGTGCAGGCCGCGTTCGGCTATGAGGCGCAGATGGACAAGGTCGCGGCCGCGCTCGGGATGGATCCGGTCGAGTTCCGCTGCCGCAACGCGATGGAACTCGGCAGCGAAGGCCCGACCGGGCAGGTCATCGACAGCCCGGCGCCGGTGGCGGAGATCCTGCACCGAGTCCAGCGGATGCCATTGCCGCCTGGGGGCGGCGGGGAAGCAAGGCCGCCTGGGGGCGGCGGGGCGGCAAGCCAGCCAGAAGGCGGCCCAGCGGCACTGCCGTCGGACAACGGGGCGGACCTGCGGCACATGCCTGGCGGGGTCGGCAACACCACGCACGGCGAGGGCATCAGGCGGGGCATCGGCTACGCGGTCGGCTACAAAAACGTGGGCTTCTCCGAGGGCTTCGACGACTACTCGACGGCCAGGGTGCGGCTGGAGATCGTTGCGGGGGAACCGATGGTGACCGTGCATACGGCGGCCGCCGAGGTCGGCCAGGGCCTGGTCACGATCGAGCAGCAGATCTGCCGGACCGAACTCGGCGTCAGCAACGTGCTGGTGGTACCGAAGGACACCGGCGTCGGGTCGGCCGGCTCCACGTCAGCATCACGCCAGACTTATGTCACGGGCGGAGCGATCAAGTCGGCCTGCGAGATTATTCGGGAGCGCTTGTTCAAAAAAATTGTTGATCGCGTCGGTGGCGCTCCGTCCAGCCTGCGGCTCGCCGATAGCCAGGTCTGGTCGGACGCCGCTCTGCTCGGATCGATCGCCGAATTCGCGGGCGATGAGGCGTACGAGGAGACGGTGCAGTGGCGGCACCGGCCGACCTACCCCATCGATCCTGAGACCGGGCAAGGGTTCGCGCACGTGCAGTACGCGTTCGCGGCGCACCGCGCGGTCGTCGATGTCGACACAGAGCTCGGGCTGATCAAGGTCGTCGCGCTCGATTGCGCGCAGGACGTCGGTGTAGCCATGAACCCGCAGGCCGTGGTCGGCCAGATTCAGGGCGGCAGCGCGCAGGGTCTGGGCCTGGCGATCATGGAAGAGATCCAGGTGCGGGACGGGATGATCAAGAACCCGTCGTTCACCGACTACCTCATCCCGACCATCCTCGACGTCCCGCCGATGCGGATCGACGTGCTCGAGTACCCCGACCCGAACGCGCCATACGGCCTACGCGGCGTCGGCGAGCCGCCGACGATCTCCTCCGGCCCGGCTATCGTGGCGGCCATCCGGGCGGCTACCGGGCTGGATCTGACCAGCGTTCCGGTCAAGCCAGAAGATATAACGCGGACGCGCCAGTGACTCGCCCTCTGCAGGCCGACGATGCCGACCGCATAACCATCGAGATCGACCAGATGCTGGCCGTTGCCGATGCGGAACTGGAGTCCGGCTACGGCGGCGGCGCCTGGTCCCGGCAGCCGGTGCATACCGCCTACGTCCCGGCGCACAAGTTCGGACCGGAGACCGTGCGCCAGTGGGGCAAGGAGGCGCTGGCAGCCCTCGAGGAATTCGCCCCTGGGCCCGAGGAACTCGCCGCCGCGACCGGACTCGCTCCCGCGGTATCCGCCGAGGTGCACCCGCTCGTCCTCACCAAGCTGGCCACACAACCCATCGAGGATCTGCGGATTGACTTCGAAGACGGCTACGGTGTGCGCGGCGAGGAGACCGAGGACGCGCACGCCCGCGCGGCGGCGCGGTCGCTTTCCGAGTTGCTACGTGAGGACTGGGCGCCGCCATTCGTGGGCCTGCGGTGCAAGAGCCTGGAGAAGGACACCAGG
>DATAEH010000029.1:0-26275 GCA_036258115.1 Streptosporangiaceae bacterium | reverse complement strand
GCACTCTCCGTAAGCAGCCGTCACGCCCCGCAGCGTAATGGTGCCAGATAATCACTCGGCGAACGACACGCCGACCGTGGAAAGGGCCGCTTACCCGTCGTTACCGATGCCCGGATCGTCCCCCGGATAAGCCTGGATCTGGCTCTTCTCGTCCATGCACAGCACCACCGCCTTCTCCGGCGGGTTCAGATAGACGCCGACCACATCGCGGAACTTCTCGATGAACTGCGGGTCCGCGCTCAGCTTCCATGTCTCCACCAGGTGGGGCTTGAGCTCGAACGCGCGCCAGATCCGCGAGACGGCCGACTGGCTCATTCCGGTCGCGGCGGCCATCGACCGGGTCGACCAGTGCGTGTCCAGGCCGGGCCCCTGCTCCTCCAGGGTCCTGGTGATCACCAGTATGACCTGCTCGTCGGTGATCGTCCGCGGCGCACCCGGCCTCGGCTCGTCACACAGGCCTTCCACCCGGCCCGCGGCAAACCGCGACCGCCATTTCGACACCGTCACCCGCGAGACGCCCAGGGCCTCCGCGACCTGCGTATTCGCCGCGCCACCGGCGCACGCGAGCACGATCCGCGACCGCAGCGCCAAGGCCTGGGCGGTCTTGCGCCGCCGCGCCCACCCCTCCAGGACCTGCCGTTCCTCCGCACTGACCCCCAGCGCCGCCAGCTTCGGGCTCGCCATTCCCTCAGTCTATTAGCTGCCAGCGAATTTATGACTCAGGACACTAGTGTTACGCTATTCGCTTGTGGAAATGCGCATTCTCGGGCGGATCGGCCGGGGCCGCCGCGGCGCACCTGCCGCCGCTGACCGAGGCGGAACTCGGTGTCATCGAGGACATCTACGACCGGCGTTTCCGGGCCCAGGTCCACGACCGATGGTGACGGCGGCGGGAATGGCGCTGATCAGGCCTGCGAGGTGACCAGGCCGCCAGCGGTCGTGTTCGACAACGACGGCCTCCTGCTGGACACCGAGCCATGCTGGACGGCGGCTCAGGAGGCGCTCTTCCGGTCACATGGCCGGGTGTTCGATCTGGCGGCCAAGCGCGATCTGGTGGGCACCTCGCCGCGGACAGCGGCTCCCATTCTCGAGGCGCTGCTCGCCGCGCCGGGCGCTGGTCGGCAGCTCAGCGACGAGATGTACGCGCTGGCGCTCACCGAGATCAGCGAAGGGGCGTCACCACGGCCAGGAGCGACAGAACTGGTCGCGAGACTTCGGTCGGCCCGCGTCCCGCTCGCTGTTGCCTCGAACGCGCCGCGCCGGCACCTGCTTGCTGGCCTGCGCCGGGTCGGACTGGAGGACACCTTCGGTGTCGTCTTGGGAGTTGACGACGTCGCCAACCCGAAACCCGCCCCCGACCTGTACCTGGAGGCGTGCCGTGCACTGGAGGTGGCGCCTTCCGCAACGATCGCGCTCGAAGACTCGCCGCCGGGTGTCGCCGCGGCCCGGGCCGCCGGCCTGTGGGTGATCGGGATTCCGTCCGTCGCCGGCGTGGTCCTGGCGGCGGACCTCGTGGCCGGAAGCCTGGGCGATGCCGTCGTGCAACGGACACTCGGTCTCGACAGCTGAGGCGACCGGGCCACGAGATTGCCGTGCCGGAGGCGATACAACCGGCCAGCCAGTAAATAAGATTATGCCGCCGCAGTGGCGGTCAGCCCGGACGGGAACACGGTCTACATCGCCAGACGCAGCCCCGGAACTGACTCGGGCTTCGACTACGCGACCGTCGCCTGCGACGCCGCCACTGGACGGTCCTCAGACAGCACCTGAAACAACGCCAGCAAGCCCGGAGCCGACCCCGACAGTGTTCGCTTTCCGCACGCGATAAGAGTTCGCTCACAGGAGCCTTCGTTTCCTGCTTCTCTCTGGCCCCTCAACTGGGCGAGGATGACTGCGATGAAGACCGCGCGCTTGCATGGCCCTGGCGACCTTCGGCTGGCTGAGGAACCCGTGCCGCAGCCAGCACGGGGAATGAGCGTGGTGCGGGTGACCGCCGTCGGCATCTGCGGCTCTGACCTGCACTGGTGGAGCGAGAACGGCATTGGTGATGTGGTCCTTGAGCAGCCGCTCATACTCGGCCACGAGGCAGCCGGAGTTATCCACGACGGTCCCCGGCGCGGTGAGCGGGTAGCCATTGACCCGGCTGCCTGGTGCGGTGGCTGCCGCCCGTGCCGCGACGGGTATCGCAATCTGTGCCAGCGGATCCGCTTCGCGGGTCATCCCCCCCAAGACGGCGCGATGCGCGAGTACCTGAGCTGGCCGACTCATCTGCTGCACCGGCTGCCTGATGCCCTGACCGATGCCGAGGGCGCGATGCTCGAGCCGCTTGGCGTCGCTCTGCACGCCCTTGACCTGGGCCACCTCGGGCTCGGAGGAACCGCGGTAGTCGTCGGCTGCGGCCCGATCGGCCTTCTGATGATCCAGGCGCTCCTGGCGAGCGGCGCCGCGCGTGTCACAGCCTTCGATCCGCTCGCGCACCGGCGTGCTGCGGCGATACGATCCGGCGCAGATGCAGCTCTCAACCCTGACGAGCTGCCGCCCGGCGATATCCGGGAGCTGGTCGGGGATGGCGTCGATACCGCCTTCGAAATCGCGGGCACGGACGAAGCGGTGCGGCTGGCGATGCTCAGCGCGCGACCTGGCGGTCGGCTGGTCTTGGGCGGCATACCGCCCGGCGACCAGACCAGCTTCCCTGCTTCCCTTGCTCGCCGTAAGGGGCTGACCATCGCGATGGTGCGCAGGATGAACGAGACATACCCTCGGGCCATCGGGCTTTCCGCGAGCGGCGTGATAGCGCTCACCCCGCTCGTCACGCACCGGTTCGGCCTCACGGCAGCGCCAGACGCGCTTGCGACCGCGGCCCGCCGTGAAGGACTGAAGGTGATCGTCGAGCCGGCTGCCTAGAACAATCCAGGACCGGCTCTGATCAACCGAAAACTGGGAAGTCCGCCAGTTGACGTCTATGGTCCCGATGATCTAGCTTTTCGCCTCACAACGTCGTATTGTGCATCCGTGTGAGCGCTCACATGATCCGGCTAACGGTTCAAATCTTCGACCGGGATCTGCGCCGTTCGTTCACTAGGAGCCGCGTATTGGCCAGACGATCTGCTGGCCGGCTCTGACGTCCCCACTGGCAGCAAGAACCCCGCACCCATCGGCGCGCTGCACAGGGTTCCGCAGAAGGAAAGTAACTGGAGGTCGCGATGAGAAAAGTCGACCCGGTGGTCGATGAGGCAATTCAAACACTCAACATGAAAGACGGCACCACCCGGCGCAGGCTGCTCGCAGGTACCGGCCTGGTGAGCGCTACCGCTGCCGCCTCCGCCCTGCTCTCCGCGTGCTCGTCGAGTGCCAGCGGCAACACGAAGCAGGCGGCTGGTGATTTCCCGTCCACGCCCGCGTGGAAGTTCACCTTCGTCAACCATGTCACGACCAACCCGTTCTTTGTACCTACTCAGTACGGTCTGGCCGATGCCGCCGCGCTCCTCGGCCTGCCCAAGCCCGCGTGGACAGGTTCGGCGAGTTCGAACGTTCCCGAGATGGTGAGCGCCACCAATGCGGCCATCTCGGCCAACGCCAACGGCATCGCGGTCGCGGTCATCAGCGCCACGGCCTTCACCGGGCCGGTGAAGAAGGCCATGGACGCCGGAATACCCGTCGTCTCTTACAACGCCGATGGCAATGTGGGAGTTCCAGGCACCAACCGACTCGCCTACATCGGCCAGGACCTGTTCGTTTCCGGGCAGGCACTCGGTCAGCGCATCGCGGCGTCGGTGCCTGCGGGGAGCGAGACCGTCGGCTTCATCGCCACTCCCGGCACGGCCAATATCCAGCCGCGAATCGACGGCGCCAAGGCGGCGATCGCCGCGGCCAACAAGGGCATCAAGTTCACGTCGATGGCATCCGGCGCCTCCCTGTCCCAGGAGAACACCACCATCAACGCCTACGTGCTGGCACACAAGTCGACCCTCAAGGGGATCTTCGCGGTCGATGCGGGCTCGACCCAGACCGTCGGCCAGATCATCCAGAAGTACAGCCTGACCGGCAAGGTCGCGTCGGGCGGCTTCGACCTGACGCCAACGACGCTGTCGGGAATCAAGAACGGCAGCCTGAACTTCACGATTGACCAGCAGCCCTACCTCCAGGGCTTCCTGCCGGTGCTCAATCTCTACATGTTCAACCTGTCTGGCGGCCTGGTGAACCCCCCGGAAACCAACACCGGCCTTACCTTTGTCACCAAGTCCAACGTGGGTCCGTATCTGGACACCACTTCGAGGTTCGAGGGATCGAGCACTCAGCAGAAGTACATCAAGCGCTCTGGCGCGATCGTCTGACCAGGCACAATAAGGCACAATCGGTTCTGCATCAGGAAGTCTGCGTCGTCGGCGGGCATGTGGCTGTTCCTAGCACGGACTCATGACCGCCGTCGGCATACCAACTAGCGGGACGGCTCCGCCGGCCCGTGCACCAGGACGGCATTGAGGTCGGGAAACGCACGTGAGTGACACCGTTCAGCGAGCTCCCCAGGTCGCAGGCAGCCCACCGAACGAGCCGGCGTCAGGCGGCCGGTCGTGGAACTGGCTCAAGCGCGGAGGCCTGGTCATGGCCGAACAGCGCGAGGCCACCGTGCTGGTCGTCGTCGTGCTGCTCATGGTCTACTTCAGGTTCTTCTCCTCCGCTTCGTCCAATTTCCTCACCAGCGACAACATTGCCAACATCACCTGGACGGTGACCCCGTGGGCGATCATCGCGATCGGCGAGGTCTTCCTCCTTGTGTGCGGAGAGCTAGACCTCTCGGTCGGTTTCGTCCTGGGTTTCTCGCCATTCCTGATGCACTACTTGATCGACTTCTACGGCGTACCACCGGTGGTGGCTGTCTTGCTGAGCATGCTGATGGGCGTCATCGTCGGCTTCGCGAACGGGTTCCTCACCGTCACGCTCGGCGTGCCCTCATTCATCACCACCCTGGGCACCGGCTTCGCACTCCAGGGAATCATGCTGGTTACCTCGCACGCCTACCCGGCTACGATCCCGGCCAGCGCTTCTGGAGTCGGCAAGTTCCTCGGCTCGTCGACGTGGGCGGAGATCACCTGGACCGTGATCCTGGTCGCGATCTTCCAGATCGTGCTGAGCCGGACGCGATGGGGCCTGCACACGGTGGCGGTGGGCGGCAACATCCTGGGTGCCAGCGAGGCGGGCATCCGGGTGCCCAGGATCAAATACGGGAACTTCATGATCACGGGCTTCATGGGTGCCCTCGTCGGGCTGCTGGTCACGTTCCAGACCAGTTCCATCGACCCGAGCAACGCGAGCTACCAACCCATGTTCTATGCCATTGCCGGGGCGGTGATCGGCGGCACGGCGCTGGCAGGCGGTTCGGGCACGATCATCGGCGCGTTCCTCGGCACCCTGGTCCTGGCCATTTTGTACGACGGATTCAACCTGATCGGCATCAGCGCAAACCCGCAGCCGATCATTCTCGGCGGGGCGATCCTCGTCGCCATGATCGCCAACGTGCAGCTCGCCAGGCTGCGGCGAGCAGGGAGAGCATAAGTGGCCATGCCAGACGGGACGGGGAACTCGCCGGACGCGCGCGCCGGCAGCCCGGCATCGCTCGGTGATGACGTGCTCAGAGTCGAGCACGTGTCCAAGCGCTTCGGTGCGGTCACCGCACTCGTGGACATCAACCTGCACCTGAAAGAGGGGGAGGTGCTCGCGCTTCTCGGCGACAACGGCGCCGGCAAATCGACCTTGCTCAAGATCCTCTGCGGCTTCCAGGCGCCCGACGCGGGCCGGATTCTGCTCGACGGCGAAGAGGTGACGCTCAAGTCCGTGGAGCAGGCACGAGCACTGGGAATCGACGTCGTGTACCAGGATCTGGCCCTGATCGACGAATTGACCGTCTATCACAACATGTTCCTCAAGCGGGAAGCCGTGCGGTGGCCACTGCTCAACAACCGGAGCATGCGCAAGATCGCCCGGCAGCGGCTCGACGAAATGGGGATAGGCCTGAAGTCGGTTGACGTCCAGGTCGCGCGACTGTCGGGCGGGCAACGGCAGGCAATCGCCGTTGCGAGGGCCGTCTACTCTAATGCGAAGGTTCTGCTGCTCGACGAGCCGCTGGCCGCCATGGGCGCCAAGGAAGCGGCCCTGATCCTGGATCTGATCAGGGATCTCAAGCGGAGAGGCGACGTATCGATCATCGTCATCGCGCACAACTACGGCCAGGTGCTGGAGATCTGCGACCGGGTCAATCTCCTGCAGCACGGCGAGATCACTTTCGACAAGCCGAGTGCGGAGACCTCCGTCCAGGAACTGAACGACATCGTCATTGCCGAATATCGCCGCGCCCTTGAGCAACGGCAGCGCAAGGCCTGACGGGCTGCCTCAGACCTGAACGAATTCGATGCCAGTGAGCTCGCAAAAGACCCGCCAGGACGCGGCGTGGTGGCCGAGGTTCATGACCTCGTGATGCGGCCCGCCTGCCGCGAGCCAGCCATTCAGGCAGGTACGCAGGCCGGATGAGGGCCTGAAATGCCCGTAAGGCATCTCCAGGCTGGGCAGTGGTGGGCTATCCAGGTTCTCGCCCTCGGCCACGACGAGCCGGAAGCGCCCGCCTTCCAGATTGACCAGCGTGGCCAGCGTGGCGGGACCAGGCTGATACTGGAACAAGAACGTCGGCGGGTCCGCCAGCCGCCCGATGCCCAGCGGCCGCTTGATCAGCCTGACGCGCCGGTCGGTGCGTGCGATTTTCCAGTTGCCCTCGCCCATATGACTCATCAGCACGGAATCAGAAGGAAAGTCCATCGCGTACATCTCGGTGAAATGCGCATCACCGATCAACATGTGCCCGGCTGAGACCAGGCAGGCCGTCAGCACGTCGCCCTCGGCCGCGTAGCCGTAGCCGACGGCCATCAGCGTCGAGGCGGCCGCTAGCGGCAGCCGGTCGAACCGGCCATCCTCCCCGATCGCTTCGAAGTGCGCCGTGTAGGCACCGTAGCCGCCGCGTTCGAGGATGGCCTGAATCGCGACCTGCATGCGCGCGTGATCAGTGCGCTCTGCCCGTGACAGGGCTGGGTCGATCTCGAACCTGGCGTCTTCGAAGGCCATGACGCCGTCGATGTCCGCTTCGGTCACGGCAAGCATGGCGCGGTACAGATCGCCTGGGGCCACGGCTTGGATCTGCGGGCCGAGGCCGCGAACCAGGGCGCTCTCGTCCACCCGGATGTCACCCATGTCGTTCATCGCATAACCGACCAGCGCCACCTTCAGCCGCCGCCATGCCGTCGCCGCGGCGGCGGCTCGCGCCCAGCGGCCCACGTCCGCGCGGAACGCCTCGCTCTGCCAGTCATCTGTCAGCACCCAGAATCGCCGTCCTGCACGCACCATGGCGTTTGCAGTGTCTTGTGCTCCGTGCACGCCCTGGTTGTAGGTCATGTCGGCCATGTCCCACGCTGGCGTGACCGCTGGCTCGGGCTGAATGTTTGCCAGGCAAATGGGCAGCCGGGATTCCGCGAGCAGCCTCGCCACCCGCATCGCCGGCCCGTACGTCAGCATCACGACGAGCACGCCGTCGAGACCAGAGTTCTCAAACTCGCGCATGACCACCTCGGCGTCTTCCCTATACCTGATCGGCTTGCCAGGGATGAAATCGCCGACATCCGTGAGGGAGCTGGCAAGTTCTGCCGCGTAGCCCTCCTGCCGGCTCGCGATGCCAGGGATCATGTCGTCGTACAGGTCCTGCATGATGCCCATGATCCCGATCCGGGGCCTTCGCTCGGTCATTCAGCAGCCTCCCTGAGTTCGCCGCGGCCGTCGCGCACCGGCGCGTTAGCGCTGGCCGTATTCGTTCTGGTATCGGTCATAGAGTGCGTCGATCAGGTCAGCAGGCAGTGGTCTCACCTGACCCCTGAGGCTGGCCAGGTGGATGGTGCAGGCCGCGTCTTCGCACATGACGGCCGCCTTCACGGCGTCCCGGGCGCTCGGGCCGATGGCGAACACGCCGTGGCTTCGCAGCAGCACAGCCGGCGAGCGGTGTCCGGCTAGGGTGGCGACGACAGCACGGCCGATCTCCTCGCCCCCGATCGGCGCGAAGGGTCCGACCGGGATCTCGCCGCCGAACTCATCGGCCATCGCGGTGATCGCACACGGAATCGGCTCCCCGCGGGCGGCCCAGGCTGTCGCATACCGGGAGTGGGTGTGCACGATCCCGCCGACGGCGGGCATTTCTCGGTAGATATATGCGTGCGAGGCAGTGTCACTCGACGGGCTCAGATCTCCGTCCACCTTGGCGCCGCTCAGGTCGCACACGACCATCGCGTCGGCCGTGAGGTCCGCGTAAGCGACCCCGCTCGGCTTGATAACCAGCAGATCCGTGCCGGGTACCCGGGCGGAAATATTGCCGGAGGTCCACGCAACCAGCCTGTTCCTTACCAGCTCCGCATGCAGGTCCGCGACGGCATGACGAACGCGGCGCACCGTATCGCGCGCGGGCGAGAAGGCTGCGGTTCCCCGGGTCACCGGGCTCAGGCCAGAATCCTCACGTGCCCGGGAATCAGAGCCGGCGCCTATCACGGGCCGTCGCCCGCGCCGGATCGGAAGGCCGTGTCCTCTCGCGCCAGGTTGCGCAGGGCCCGGAGCCGGTGCATGACCTCGTTGGCCCCGCGTCCGAAGTAGTCGTGCAGCAGAAAGTATTCGGCGTAGAGCTGGTCGTAGACGTCGGCGCTGACCGGATCTGGCTTGAAGGCTCGCGCATGAACCTTGCCCATCGCAACTGACGCGGTCCGCACATCTGGGTAGGCGCCGGCTGCGACAGCGGCGTGAATGGCCGAGCCGAGGGCCGGCGCGTGCTCGGACGCGACGAGGCTCAGGGGTCGCCTGGTCACGTCGGCGTAGATCTGCATCAGCAGTTGATTGCGCATCAGCCCGCCGGCAATGATCAGATCCGACACGGGCAGTCCGGCCGTTTCGAACGCGTCGATGATCACCCTCGTGCCGAACGCGGTCGCCTCGAGCAAGGCTCGATAGATCTCCGCGGCTCTGGTCGCCAGGGTCATGCCGACGACGGCTCCGGAGAGGTGATGATCGACCAGGACGCTGCGGTTCCCGTTGAGCCAGTCGACCGCGATCAGCCCGTGCGCGCCGGGCGGCTGGGAGGCGGCCTCGGCCGTCAGCACGTCATGCACTGTGAGCCCGTTCCGGCGAGCCGCGGCGTGATACTCGGGCGGGACAAGATGCTCGGAGAACCAGGCGAAGATGTCCCCGACCCCGCTCTGGCCAGCCTCGTAGCCCCACGACCCGGCGAGAATCCCGCCGTCGACGACGCCGCACATGCCAGGCACCTCGGCCAGGATCTGGCCGTTCATGACGTGGCAGGTGGAGGTACCCATGATGGCGACCATCTGGCCAGGACCGACCGCATTGGCCGCTGCCGGGGTCACGTGCGCGTCCACGTTGCCGACCGCGACCGCGATCCCGCTGGGCAAGCCGGTCCAGCCCGCGGCGCGTGGGGTTAGCGCCCCGGCGCGGTCGCCGAGAGCGGAGATGGGGTGGGCGAGCTTGTCGCCGGCGAACCCGGCGAACCCGGGGTGCAGAACGGCCAGGTACTCCCGCGACGGATAATGCCCATCCTGCCAAATGCCCTTATACCCGGCAGTACATGCGTTTCGCGTCTCGGTGCCGGCGAGTTGCCAGATGATCCAGTCAGCGGCCTCAATCCAACGGTCTGCCAGCCGGAAGATATCAGGGTCCTCTTCCAGGACCTGCAGTGCTTTCGCGAACTGCCATTCAGCCGAGATCTTGCCGCCGTAGCGGGCCAGCCATGTCTCGCCGCGGGCGCGCGCTAGTTCGGTGATCCGGTCAGCCTGCGGCTGGCTAGCATGATGCTTCCACAGCTTCGGATAGGCATGCGGACGATCCCGCAGCTCCAGAAACTCACACAACGGCGTGCCGTCGGCAAGCACAGGCAGCACGGTGCACGCCGTGAAGTCGGTACCTATGCCAATGACCTGTGCCGGGTCGATGCCCGCTTCGCCGATCGCAGCCGGGACCGCATGACGCAGCACGTCCAAGTAGTCTTCCGGGTCCTGCAACGCCCAATCCAGCGGTAGCCGCCTGCCCGAGGCATCGAGTACCTCATCCATCACGCCATGCCGGTACTCGTGAACGGCGCTCCCGAGTTCGGCACCATCAGCCACGCGGACAACCAGCGCGCGACCAGAGAGCGTTCCGAAGTCCACGCCCACGACGTAGGCCGCAGGGCGGTTGTTAGCGCTCACAGGTCCATTGTGCCCCATACCATGCTTCCTGAGCGATACCTGGCTACAGGTCCGTCAGGCCGATCTGCGATTCCCGGCCGGTCTTGCGCTCGCTCGCACCACCATCTCCGGTTCGATCGGCAGCGTCGGCTCGAGCCGGTGATCGGCGATGCGACTCAGAAGCAGGCGGAGGGAGCGCCTGCCGAGCTCGCCGAAGTCCTGACGGACCGTCGTCAAGGGCGGCAGGAAGAAGGCGGCTTCGGGAACGTCGTCGAATCCCACCACGCTCACGTCATCTGGGACACGCCGGCCGCGCTCCGCGAGGGCTCGGAGCAGGCCAAGCGCCATCGGGTCATTACCGCACAGGACAGCGGTTACGTCGGGCATCGCCGCCAGCAGGTGGCCGATCTCGTAACCCGATCGCGCTGACCAATCACCTCGGCGCAGAGCAGGCTCGGGAGCGCCTGATGCGCTCAGAGTCCGCTGCCAGCCCTCTATCCGCTCTTGCGAGTCCACCCAGTTGTCTGGGCCGCCGATATGGTGCACGGTCTCATGCCCCAAGTCGAGCAGATACTGCGTGGCCTTCGCCGCTCCAGACAAGTTGTCAATCGCCACCGATGGAAGCGGGGCGCGGATCCCGCATCCCACGGCGACGAGCGGCACATCCGCCACAAGGCTCGTCAGAGACTCCACAGCCGCGTTCTGCGGCGCAATTACGATGATGCCGTCGACTCCCTGCGCAAGGAATCTCTCGACAGCCTCGGCCAATGACCTGTTGTCGAAGCCCGGCAGGCTAGCAATCGCGACTGAGTAGCCAGGATGAGCGGCCCGCTCGATGCCATACAGCATCGACGCGGGACCGTAAAGGGTAGTGTCGATGCTGATCACGCCCAGGACGTTCGTCCGGCCCGTGACTAGCGTCCTGGCTGCGGCATTCGGACGAAAGCCCAGGTCGCGGATGGCAGCGAGAACGCTAGCGCGCGTTGCAGGACTGACGTTCGGGTGTCCGTTGAGCACGCGTGAGACTGTCTGAAGAGATACGCCGGCCTGCCGCGCGACGTCCGCCATGACCGGCCTGGTTGACGAACGGCTGCTGGCGGACATCACTTATTCATCTCTTTGCTCCTGGCTGCGCGCTAGCAAGTCACCGCAATGCTGGCAGCGCTCACAAAATCCGCAGCGACGCTAGTTCCCGGCTGTCAGGCCTGGGAGCTCCATGGTCACACACGGTTCTGCCAACCCTTACGTGGTGACTCTAACCTGAGCACATCCGGACTCGATCATTGCGGTGCCCAGGGCAGACATCGCAGACATCGCAGAAGTTGTCATGCAAGTGGACCGGGCGCATTTCCCGGACTTGGTCCTTCAGCACCGTCAGCTCACCGTCCCAGCCGATCGACTCCGCGATCACCGTGGCCAGCATCGCCGGATACAACCGCCAGCAGACCGGCTACGGCAAGAACTTGGTGTACAGCGACAGGCTCCGAGCTCGTCGTGCGCACCAGCTCGGCGTTCCTTGACCGCTGGGCGCTGGCGACGCAGGCTGGGACGACGGCCGCGGCCGCGGCGAGGTGATCGTCGAAGGCCCCTGAGGCCTGGCGTCGCGGGCTGTCCCTCCGGCCACTTGCTGCAGGTTGAGCCGGACAGCCTTCAAGAAGGAGGTGGACGAGGGCAGATGTGACTGACCAGCGCGCTGATTTCTTCTTGGGAGGTCAGCGCGGCTCTCTGAGCGAGCGGTACGCCGACTCGCGGTGGTCTCTTAGGCCGCCGTGGTGCACGCCGCATGCCAGTTGGCCGTCCATCGGTTTTGGGGAGCTGGATACGGGATCCGTGACATCACGGCTGCCGTATCGTTCATGCGCGAGGCGACCCTGACCAAGGGCAAGACGCCGCCCTGCTGGCAGCTGGAGATGGACGCATCCCGGGGGCGGCGATCGGCATGCCCGGCATTCAGGTCGGGAGCCGCACCGATCTCAGCCGCGTCTAGTCCATGCCGTTCCAGGCCCACGTATTAACAGGGTGTGCCCGGCCTTTTAACAGGGTGTGCCCGGCCCTGCGCTGTCCATAGTCTCCCGAGTCCCCGCCGAAGACTAGGCATATTCTCGCGGTCGTCGAGCACTGAACCGGGCAGAGCCGGATGCCTGGGCCCGTCCGTTCATACGCTATCGACACGCCATCTGGCTGGATTCTCGAGCGCGTCGCGGCGCGCTCCGGCCGACGCCAGCACCGGGCCGATTGCCGGGACCGGATGCCTCGCCTTCATGGCCGCGCTGACAACGCCCGCCGTCACCGCCGCTGACGCGGCGGCCGGAGTGAGCGCGATCGCGGACCCGCCGAAGCCTCCGCCGGTCATCCGCGCTCCGAGCGCGCCGGCGTCGATCGCTGCGGCCACCGCTGTGTCCAGTTCTGCCGTGCTGACCTCGAAATCGTCACGGAGCGAGGCATGCGAGGCGGTCAGGATCTGGCCGATCCCGGCGGGTCGGCCCGCCCGTAGCAGGGCGACCAACTTCATGACCCGGGTGTTCTCCGTGACGACATGCCGTACCCGCCTGGCGAGGATCGGCTCGCCGGCCAGCCTGCTCAGCGCGGCAGGCAGCTCCGCGGCCGGGACGTCGCGCAGCGCCCCCACCCCGAGCAGGCGGGCCGCGCGGGCGCAGCTCGCGAACCGCTCCGCGTAGCCGCTATCGGCGTGGTCGTGATGCACGCGGGTGTCGATGACCAGCAGCTCGAGTCCGCTCGCCGCCAGGTCGAAGGGGACGTGCTCGGTGTGGCAGGTGCGGGTGTCGAGGAACAGCACATGCCCGGCGCGTGACAGCATCGCTGCCATCTGGTCCATGACTCCGCACGGCACGCCAACGAAGTTGTTCTCGGCGCGCCGGGCCAACCGGGCGAGGTCAGCGAGCGGCATCTCGATCCCGCTGAGCGCTGACAGCCAGGGCCGTGGCACACTCCAGGGCGGCCGAGGAGGACAGGCCCGACCCCACAGGAACCGCGCCGTCGATGACGATATCGAAGCCGCCGACCTGGTGCCCGGCGGCGCGAAACGCCCACACGACTCTGGCCACGTAGGCGGCCGCCCCGCCCGGATGGCCAGGCCGGAGGTCGGCGACCGCGACGTCGGTCAGCTCGCCTGGCCGCTGCAGTGAGCGAACCGAGAGCCGCCCGTCCTGGCGTGGGGCCGCCGCGGCGGACGTCCGCGCGGGGATCGCCAGCGGCAGGACGAACCCGTCGTTGTAGTCGGTGTGCTCGCCGATCAGGTTGACCCGCCCGGGGGCCGACCAGGTCCCGGGGGGCGGCTGCCCGGTCAGCGCGGTGAACGCCTCGGCCAGCCGCGCCTGCCCGCCGCCGTCCATCAGCCGGCATCGCGGAGCAGCCGGGCGGCCGCCTCCGGGCTGACGTCGTTGACGAAGGCGCCCATGGCGGACTCCGATCCCGCGAGGTACTTCAGCTTGCCAGCGGCGCGCCTGATCGAGAACAGCTGCAGGTGCAGGTAGGCAAGATCGCGGTCAATCCGCACCGGCGCCTGGTGCCAGGCCGCGATGTACGGGAGCGTGTCGTCGAAGACGGCCTCCATCCTGCGCAGCACGTCGAGATAGAGCCGGGACAACTCGGCCCGCTCCGCGCCGCTGAGCGACGGCAGGTCGGGCGCCTGGCGGTGCGGGTACAGGTGGACCTCCAGCGGCCACCGCGCGGCGAACGGGACGAACGCCGTCCACAGGTCTCCGCTAACGACCACGCGCTCCCCGCCGCGCTGCTCGGCCGCGAGCACGTCGGCGAACAAGTTGCCCCACGTCCGCTCGCGGTACGCCCTGGCTGAGCTCAGCGTCTGCCTGGTCCGCGGGGTCAGGAACGGGTATGCGTAAATCTGGCCGTGCGGATGGGACAGCGTGACGCCGATTTCGGCGCCCCGGTTCTCGAAGCAGAAAACCTGCTCCACGTGCGGCAGCGAGGACAACGTGAGGGTGCGGTCCGCCCACGCCTCGATGACCGTGAAGACCCGGGCGGGCGTCAAGGCCGAGAACGAGGAATCGTGGTCGGCGGTGAAGCACACGACCTCGCAGCGTCCCACGCCCGGGCGCTGCGGCCCCAGGTCGGTACCGAGGTCAGGAGCGGTAGCCATCGCGGCGAACGCAGGAAAGCGATTCTCGAACACGACGACGTCATAAGCGGGCGGCGGGATCTCGGTGTGCCGGCCGACCGTGGACGGGCACAGCGGGCACTGGTCGTCCGGCGGCAGGTAGGTCCGGTCGTGCCGGTGATCGGCCAGGCCGACCCACTCGTCAAGCAGCGCGTCATAGCGGACTGTTGGAAGGGGCCGGAAAGCCGGAAGGTGCCGCGGGTCAGGCATCGTCCGGACGGCGTCGTCTGACTCGTCGTAGTAGATGATCTCGCGACCGTCGGCCAGCCGAGCCTGCGTCTTCTTCATGTGCCTTCGCCGTCGGGAACGCGGGCGACCAGCAGCTCGCCGGCCCTGATGGCCAGAGTGCCCTGGGCGTCGGGAGGCAGGCCGTTGTCGGTGACGAACGTAGCGACGTCGGACAACGCGGCGATCTGGCTCAGGCCGACAATGCCCCATTTGGTGTGGTCGGCAAGCACGACCAGGTGCCTGGCCGAGTCGCTGAAGGCCCGGTTGGTCTCGGCCTCCATCAGTTTGGGCGTAGTCAGCCCGGCTCTGGCGTCGGCACCGTGCACGCCCATGAAGAGCATCTCCACGCGCAGCGACCTGATCGTCGCCACCGCGACCGGCCCGACCAGCGCGTCCGACGGCGTGCGCACCCCGCCGGTCAGGATCACCGTCTGGTCCGTCGCTGCGCCTCGTGCAGCACCTCGGCGACCGGGATCGAGTTCGTCACGACGGTGAGGTGCGGAACGCTCGACAGGTGCCTGGCCAGCGCCCAGGTCGTGGTGCCCGCCGTGAGCGCGATGGCAGTGCCTGGCTGGATCAGGGTGACAGCGCGGGCGGCGATCGCGTCCTTCTCGGTTAGCTCGCGCACCGACTTCGAGGCGAAGGTCGGCTCCTCAGCAGCCGGCCCGACCCTGGTCGCTCCGCCGTGCACCTTCGCCAGCAGGCCGCGCTTGGCCAGAGCGTCCAGATCGCGCCCGATGGTCATGTCGGACACGCCGAAGAGCTGGGTGAGCTCGCTGACGCGGACGCCGCCCGACCGGTCCACTTGCTCAAGGATGTGGGCGCGGCGGCGCGGCGCGAGTTCGCTCACCGGACGCCGACCGGCGCGTCACCACGGAACGCCGCGCTGAGCTTGTTCTCCATCGGCAACAACCCAACAACCTCCAACTGATCCAACGAGGATGTTACGCAGATGAGAAAGATTAACGAACAAAATCGATCAGAACCTTGACCACCGGCTCTGATCGATAGGTACGCAGTGATGTGCGCATATGGAGGACTCTGTGCGTTGTAGCCCTTGTCGAACCAGGAGTTGTCACAGGAGGCGTGATGCCCGACAGCACTATCCCAGTGTCCCTGACGGACGCCGGCGTCGGCCGTCGCGGCCTGCTCAAAGGGCTCGCTGGCATCGCGGGACTCGCCGCGCTTGACCCGGTACTGAGCACGTGCAGCAGCTCGGGCTCGTCAGGCGGCAGTGGCGGCTCAGCGAACTCCATCACCTTCGGCTCGAACTACTCCGACCCGTAAGAGCGGCGGAACTGCCAGAATGGATCGTCGGCCCGCGGACGCCCGGACAGGCGGCGGAGCGGCGGACCCGGCGGCGAGGTGCCGACCGGCAATGTTCACGAAGGCCTGACGGCGGGCTTCGATGCGGTCGCGCTGGCGCGGCCATCCGCCCTCGGGAATCCAGCCGCGCTTGATCTGCTGGTGATTTGGCCAGATTTCGTCGTCTATAGCGTGGGCCGCCTCCACGATCTCATCGGCAGTTACCAGGTTGATCCTCGCAAGTGCCTCGTTCCACGCCTCCAGTCCATCGGCGTTGGAACGCTGGCACCATCTGGAGCAGCCGCCACAATGTCCCGGGAAAACCTGGCCAACTCGATCAGGACGTTGGACGACTCGCCCAGCACCTGCGCGCAGGCATCCGCTTGCCGGTCCCGTGACCACTGGCGTTTCTCAAACCGACTGCTCAGCACACTTCAGACCATCACGCCGAGCAAGGAGGTCAGCACGGCTTCGACGCTTGTGATGATCACAGTCATAGGGCCAGTGTCAGCGCTGCCAACTCCTCGACAACCGCGCGTGTCTTAACGCCGAGTCCGGAAACCAACTTTGGTGACTAGACGAACGGCTCAACGTGCCCGCGAGCCTCCAGCTTTTTGTAACCTTGCTCCCTCGGCGGCGTGTCAGAAGGAACAGCGCCGCCAGCGGCCCGTCGGCAATGCAATCCAGCGATCACAAGCATCAGACGAGACCCCAGATCCGGGCCGTCTCGCCGTTGGCTGATGCCGGGCCAGATGTGTCTCACGTGCCCGGGCCGCGTTGTCGGGGTCCCTTCCGGCCACCCTCCTGCAGCGCACGCCTAAACGGACGAGGTCCGACACCAGTGAACCGCACAGTAGGCGTTCGCTGTCCCGGCCAACCAAATCGCCAGCACGAGCGAAACGCGACCGCCTTGCCCTGCCGGCCCGGCCAACTGGTGTCGTGGCGCGGCCGCTGCTGGAAGGCCTGGACGCGGTCCGGGGTGACGTCGGCCTGACCGTGCTCTGCCCCGACGTTCGACGCGCTCCGCCAGGTGCTGACGAAGGCCGCCGAAGCTGGCGTACCATTTCACGTGGGGCATTTCGCCCCACAGCGTCATACCCGGCCGGGCCGACGCCGGGGCGATGGTCGATGGCGGCCATGCGATGATGACCGACGCGGGCGAGGGAATGCTTGCCTTCAAGCAGGCCGGCGGGGGGCAGTGACCCGGTCGGGGCGTCGAAGGTGGCCAGGGTGCTGGACCGGGGGCGGGCGCCGGTTGTGGTGCCGAACGCGTGCCAGTCCGGCGCGTGCGCCGTGCCGAATGCGTGCCCAGATCCTCGATGGCGATGGCGTCCGCGCAGGTCAGGCGAGTTCACGGACGGGTCTTGATGTGATGAACGGGCGGAGCCTCCCGCTCGCTGGCGGATGCTGGAAGGTGCAAACGCGTCCGTCTCCACCAGGAAGAGGAGGCTCCGATGGAGTTAGCGTATGACGGCCGGCAGGTCGTCGGGATGGACTTGCACCGCCGACGCAGCGTGCTGGTGCGGATGACCGAGGATGGCCGGCGGCTTGGCACGGCGAGGATCACGAACAGCCCGGCGGAGCTGCGGGCGCAGATCGCCAGGGCCGGGAAGAACCCGCGGGTCGTCCTCGAGGCAACATACGGGTGGTACTGGGCGGCGGACACCCTGGCAGCGGCGGGGGCGGAGGTGCACCTGGCGCACCCCCTGGGCGTCAAGGCCTTCAGCTACCGGCGGGTGAAGAACGACGTGCGAGACGCCACTGATCTGGCGGACTTGCTGCGGATGGGGCGGCTGGCGGAGGCGTGGATCGCGCCGCCCGAGGTCCGTGAGCTGAGGGAGCTGACCAGGTACAGGCAGAAGCTCATCGCGCTGCGCAGCAACACCAAGGACCAGGTCCATGCCGTACTTGCCAAGCTCGGCGTCCCGGTCACTCACTCGGACTTGTTCGGGACCAGCGGCCGGCAATGGCTGGACGGGCTGGGCCTGGCCCAGCCCTATGCGGGGAAGGTGACTTCGCTGCGGCAGCTGACCGGCGAGCTCACCACCGAGATCACCATGCTCAGCGACGTGATCGCGGACCTGCTCGCCGCCGACCGGGGCTACCAGGTGATCCAGCAGCTCCCCGGCGTCGGCCCGGTCCTGGCCGCGATCATCATCGCCGAGATCGGCGACGTCACCCGGTTCAAGAACGCCGGCCAGCTGTGCTCGTGGGCCGGGCTCACCCCACAGCACCGCGAGTCCGACGTCAAGGTGACCCGCGGGCACGTGACCAAGCAGGGATCGCGGACGCTGCGCTGGGCACTGACCGAGGCGATCCAGCGCCTGCCGAAAGACAGCGTGATCGGCTCGGCGAAGGAAGCGATCATCGCCCGGCGCGGCAAGGAAGCCCGCAACATCGCCAAGGTCGCCGCCGCCCGCCGGCTCCTGACCCTGGTCTACTACGGGCTGCGCGACGGCGAGATCCGCTGCCTGGCCCACGCCCCGGACAACCCGCCGCCCGCAGAGCCGCCAGCAGAGCCGCGAGCGGCGGCATGAGCAGCTTTCCCTGGCCAGCGGCCAGGCGCGAGGTCGCCCGGTTTTCTGCCCCGCCCCCTGTGGTGGCGCGGGCGCTGTCTTGACTGACCCCGCCTGACCGCTCTCTGACGCGGACCGCCCCATGCGCCCCAGCCCAATGCCGGCGCGCGAAGGGATGAATGCAGCCAGCGGCACTGCCCGCCCGACAGACTCGACTCTGGGACGGACCCGAACGCCAACTCAATACCCGAATTAACACCGGCTCTGCTTCCCGCCGCCCCATCATCGGGCTCGCGGCCAGCCGCCTCAAGGACGCCTCCGGCGCCGCCCCAGGGCGACCGGGCCGAAATGGCCCGGTCCTTGACCCGGCCAGCCGCTCGCCACGGACATCGGCAGCTACCGGGAAACAGCAGACGCCAGTCGCCCACGCCCGCAGGCCGACCAGAATCCGGTCAAAACCGCCGTTGACACGGCCCCGCCCGTTCAGGGATGAAAACCGTTAGAACTGGTGACAGTTCTCGTGGGTTCGAATCCCACACCCTCCGCTTTGTGATCTCCGGCGGCGAGGTCAGCTTCCACAACGCGAAGTTCTCTGGCGCCACCGTCAGCTTCAGTGAACCAACTGACCGGACGCTTCCGCCGGTCATTAGATTCGCCGGATCACCCCCGACCGGACAGAGGCTGCCTGCGAGATACTCGGCGCCCGACCTAAGTCCTAGCGGCTAGCGCAAGAGGGCTCAACTTTACGGGGTTGCCTCATGCCTCCGATGCCGCCAGAGGCGGTCGCCAGTTGAGACACAAAAACCTCCAGCCCGTACCGCGCCTCGCCCGTCGGGTCCAGTAGTCCAGGTTGGCGCGGGCGGGCAGGGTGTCGAGGTGCTCCGGATTGGAGAAGCACTCGCGGACCGGCAGCAGCTGCGCGTACAGGTCCCGGGCCGCAGCTGGTCACCCGCCTGCCCGGTCCAGGAAGCGACGTCGGCGCGGGCGGCCAGGCTGTCGGGGTGCTCATTGCCGTAGCCGGGGTCGTGTTGGTGGGCGGCGGTGATCTTACGGAACAAGTCCAGGGCGGCGGCGTACGAACCGCTACGGCCGAGGCCCTGGGCGATGCGCCATAAGCCGGCGCTGGCCTGGCTGAGCACGGCCTGGGCGTGCGGCAGCAGCACGGCGCACGCGGGCCACGCCCCGGGCAACTCGGGGTCGGCCGGACCGCGGCGGGTTGTGAGGCGGGGCGAAATGCCGCACCCCTGAAAGAAACTTCGATTTGGACTCCGGTCGCCTTCTAATCCGGCGCCGGGCCGCCTTCCGATCCGGGGTCGGGGTCGAGGTCGGCGTTGTTGCCCTCGGGGTCTCTTTGCCGCGCATGGATCTCGTCCACAACAGCTGTGGCAACGTGCATCAGCTTGGCGGCGAGATCCTCGTCTTTAAGCTTGCATCGGCCGGGTGGCTGGAGCCGTTTGCTTCGGTAACCAGGTCGGTTCGGAAAGCGTCGTAGTAGGCATCGTAGATGAGGTCGGATTCGCGGGCTCGCTGATGTCGTAGCCCGGCCAGTATCCAGCCGAGCCGCTGGCGGATGTCGGTGAAGTCAACTCTGTCGCTGACGTTGCCGTTGAGTTCGTGCTGAAGCGCTGTGATGCCATCCTGCAGTTGACGGTAGTGGATGCGCAGGCCACGGACTCTGTTGCGCAGCCAGGGCTGGGTCCGGGCGATGTCGGATAGCAGGCTGTCGGGCTGGCCGGCGATTTCTGCCTCTTCCCGTGCTGCCTCGGCCAGCACGGTGAGCGCTTGGCATACCTGGACGAGCCAGGCTTGCTCACGGCGGGGTGCGGCGGCTCCCAGGGCGGCCTCTAGCTGCTGCATCGCCAGCAGGGTCCGGTCCTGGTCGGCCTGGCGCCGTTCGGTGCGCTGAAGGTGCGCTTCGGTCAGCTGGTCTTGGTCGCGATGCCGCTCCGATGCCGTCATCTGATCGCCTCCTTCTGCCCGCGCGGTCGTTCAGCAGACCCCGAATGCGTGATCTCGCTGGTCGGGGCCACGGACGCGTGTCAAAGGTCCACGTGTCACGCATGCAGGCCCTCGCCGCTGGAGTGCCGCAAGCTCGCGGTGGCAGCTCGCCACACCCCAGCGGCACAGCGCTGGCTAGGCGGTGACCTGCTTGTGGTCCTCGTGCCCGGTGATCTGAATGGTCCGAGGCTTGGCCTGCTCGTGCACCGGGATGGTGAGGGTGAGAATGCCAGCGCTGTAGTCGGCGCCGATGTTTTCGGTGTCGAGAGTGTCCCCCAGGAACACCTGCCGGGTGAACACGCCGCCGGGACGCTCGGCGACGATCATTTCCGCGCCGTCGATCTGGATTGGTTGCCGCTCGGCCCGGACCGTCAGGACGTTCTGCTCGACCGTCAGGTCGATCGACTCGGCGCTCACGCCGGGCAGATCGAGGTGAATGTAGAAGGTGTCGCCCTTCCGGTAGGCGTCCATCGGCATCGCGGCCGGCCTGGTGGCTGTTCCGAGCAGCTGCTGGGTGAGCCGGTCGAGGTCGCGGAACGGGTCAGTGCGCACAAGCATCGCTGAAAGCCTCCTAACCAACTGGTCGTCTGCCAGGGCCTTCCGGCCCACGCATGTATATAACACAGAAGCTAGTTATCTGACAAGCGTCGACTCAGATTTAATCATGCTGCATACTGATGTAATTATCGAGCTGCCGACGACCTTCAGGAGAGGTAATGACCGAGCAGGAGCCCCTCCCCGATCCGTACGCCGTGCTAGGAATCAGCCGACATGCTAGCAGCGCGGACATCTCCCGCGCCTACCGTCGCCTAGCACGCGAACTGCATCCCGACGCACGTCCCACAAACGCCGGCGCCGCGGACAGGCTCCGTGCCGTCATGGCCGCCTATGAGCTGCTGTCAGACCCGACCCGCAGAGCCGCGCTTGACAGGCAGACCCCAGATCACCCCATCAGCCCGGCTGACGTACCCACGCCCCGCACCCTCGCGACGCCGCCAGCGTCTCAGCTGCACCCGCTGAGTCCCGCCGATACGGCTCACGGGATGTTTCCGTCGCCGCCAAACGGCGCCATATGGGCGGGCCCGGCAAGAATCGAGCCACTCACAGCCCAGGACGTTTCCCGTGACTACGCAGCTACCACGCGCGCAGAGCCGCAGATGCTGCGACTGGTCGGCTACTACCTCCGTCACCGGGGGCAGCGGCCATGGTGAGACCAGACTGGTCGGATATGGACCACGGCTTGTTCAGCATCTCCGTAGCTGCCGAACTGGCCGGCCTTCATCCGCAGACTCTGAGGATCTACGAGCGCGAAGGCCTGCTCCAGCCCGTTCGCAGCGAGGGAGGCACCCGCCGGTACAGCCGCAACGACGTACTGCGTCTGCAGCGAATCTGCGCGCTAACCGGTGAAGGCCTGAACGTGGCCGGCATCCGGCGAGTGCTGCAGCTACAGGAGGAGACCCGCCAGCTGCAGGCCGAGATAGCGCGGCTCAAGAAACTCCGTCACCGCGCGGAGGACTGAGACCAACCCCTGCCTAGCCAAGCAGGCACGCGCGTTCGTTGCTGCAGAACCCGCGGCGATTCAACGCGGTCCCTGCGGAGTCGCCAGGTTCCGGTGACCGCCATCCAGCGACCTTGTGCACGGCTGCCCTTGCCATCGTGTTCCCAGATGCCATGCATCGGATAAATCCGACCCGGCCATGCCGGGCATCGCGCTGATGACCGGCGAAGTCGATATGGCAACTCGCTGGAGGCCGCCGTCCAGCCCGCAGGCGCGATCGTGGTAGCAGACCTGACCGGGACAACCTTCCGCGACCCCAGCGGCGAGCGCGAGATTCGCCACGCCCGAGAGTACGCACTGATGACCCGCAGCGACATGCGGCTCGTGACTCCGCCCGGCCCGGTTGGCGCTGGCCTCGACGCTGGCGTCCAGGCTCAACCGGACGTTCAGCCGCCCGCCTGCCGCATCCGAGGACTCCATGGCTGTCATCATCGCTGACAGCAAGGGGCAGCGCCGGAGGTTTGCCTTGCTGAGCCTGCTCGTGCACGATCTGCACCCGGTCGCACCCGGCCTTCGGTCATCCGGGCAGCGCCGAGCGGAGGCCGGCAGACACCGTCCAGCCGCAGAGCGGCGGAACCTTCACCGCCGGGACCGACGGTCAGGTCGGCGTCGAGCACCGGGAAGAGGTTCCCGGCAGGGCCAGCCGCTTCCCAGCGGAGCACGACCGCCGAGGTGTCCCCGTGGCTGGCAGGTTGCCGCATCTGAACCCGTGGACCAGCTTGGCCATGCGCCCGGCCGGTCAGACCGGTACAGGCGACGCCATGCTCAAGGTAGGCCGCCCGGGATGCCGCATCCAGCAGCCCGCTGGAGACCAGGTTTGCCAGCCGGATGCGCGCGCAATCGGCGTTGATGCTGAGCGGCAACTCTGGCAAAGGGACCCGGCAGCGGTAGCCGCCGTCCTGCGGTCATAGGAGGACCGGTTTCAGTCGTCCGCCAACAAGTGCCCGACAGTCCAAAGCGCGGATCGCGGAAGAATCTTGCACGGCTACGATCCGATCGCGGCCGCGGCTCCCGATCGTGGCGCTCCCGATATTTGTCGTGCGACTGAGCAGCACGAGTCACTGCGTGATCGCTGATGCCGGAGGTCCCAGAGTTGTCCTGGACGTTGTGCTCCGCAGGACCATGTCGGGCGTCTTCATTATGCAGTCCGCATTAGCGCAAGCGGACCCTCTCTAGGCAATCGGAGGCCGCGATGAGCGCTCTCGCAATCCAGTCCAGATACCTTGATGGAGCGCCGGTCAGCTTCGGCGAGGCCATCAACGCCGCGCTGCGCAACGCGTTCACCTATCGCGGCCGCGCATCCCGGTCAGCGTACTGGTGGTTCTACCTGGCCATCACGCTGGCCTACGTGGCCATCTGGCTCATCGCTGTCCTGCTCACGGCAACAACGTCAACCACCGCGGCGGGTCTCATTATCGGCCTTCTCAGCCTCGCCCTGATCTACCCTGGCCTGGCCGCGTGCGCCCTGACCGTCCGCCGCCTCCGCGACACCGACAGATCCGGCTGGTGGTTCCTGATCGGCGCCGTACCGTACCTGGGCGTCATCATTCTGTTCGTCATCCTGGCAGGTAAAGGCACTCCCGGGCCCAACCGCTACGATGAGGGCACCGTCCAGGTCGTCGGTCCCCCCGGAACCGCCACCCAGCTCAAGGCGACCATCAGCCAGTCATCCCTGGACGCGCTGACTGAATCCCGCAAGCACGACAAGCCCTAGCATCGCCTCACGTTCGGCCATCCCGTCCAGTCCGACCTGCACAGGCCGGCCCAACGACTCCATTATCGCGCCGGTCGCGGGCTCGGCCCAGATAACCGGAGCGACCTCGCGAGCGCAGTCGGCAGCGGCAAGTCAATGTCGATGCGCGCCGCCGCGCGGCATCTCCCGCGCTGGGTAATCTGCCACAGCGGAATGCAGACGAGGGACGAGAGCAAGCAGGTCGAGCACCAGCCGCCTTCGATCGGCGTGCCGGTGCCAGTTCAACGGTCACGGTGACGGCGGGCATCAGTGCAGGGTAGCCAGGAGGGTGCGGGCGACGTTGTGGGGCAGGTCAGAGCGGAGCAGGCGAAGGCGGTACCAACAACTTACAATCGCCGCAAGCATTATCCCTAAATGGGAAGCGCCCGGAGCTTCCTGACTGCATCGGCTTCCGCGACTTCCTTGTCGGTCGCCAGTCCGGGTGCAGTTCCTTCGATCATCGCGCACAGGATCTGGTCAGCGTCGCTCGTCCGGCTAAGCGTAATCGAACAACTATTCGAGCGCCGAGCAGCTAGCAACGACCCGAGATCTTCGCCGGGATTTGCCTGACGTGGACTCTGGACAACCGCACAGAATTGTCTAAAGGACATGATGAGGCTATGGCCTTGCAGTTGGCCCCGGAAGAGCCTGAAGCCGGACCGTGGCGCGTGGAGCTGCTGACCACTGTCGCTGATGCAGTGACCAAACACGGAACGGACGACAGGAGTTCGGGCCGTCCGGCCGTGCTGGCCGTGGATGGACGCAGCAACAACGGCAAGACCACGGTGGCGCTGCGGATCCGCGACCTGGTGCCTGGCGCTGTTGTCATCCATACCGACGACCTTGCCTGGGAGCATTCCCGGTTCGGCTGGGCCGATCTGCTGATTGACGGGATCTTGGGACCCGTACACGAGGGCCGGGCGGTCAGTTACCGGCCGCCGCGCTGGGACGAGCACGGCCGGGCTGGATCCATCGAGGTTCCGGCCGGCTGTCCGTTGCTGATCATCGAGGGCGACGGTGCCGGGCGGCGGGACGCAACGCGGCTGGTCGACACCCTGATCTGGGTGCAAGCCGACAAGCGGGAGGCCGCGCGGCGCTCGGCCGCCAGGGTGGCCAGTCCGCCTCCTGCCGACCTGGCTAACAAGGCCGCTGACGGGGCCCCGTTCGACGAGGACGGGTGGATGGCCGAGGAAATACTTTTCAACGCCGCCGAGCGGACATGGGAACGCGCCGACATCATCGTCTGCGGCACCCCAGAGCTTCCTCACGACCCGAGTACCGAAATCGTCATCGCACCGTGACCGCCTCGACAGGTCTAAACCCAGGTCAGGCCATCCAATCCGAGGCTGCCGTGAACCGGACGCTCCCTGGCGAAGCTACGGCCCAGCATGTGTCGAGCAAGTAGGTCGTCGACGGCGAAGAGCGATCCAGTTCACCCCGACGCGTCAGTGTCGAGGGCCTCCATCACGGCCCGGTACGGCTTCGAGGCACGTAGGTTGCCCTTCGGATCCTTAGTGGGGATCTGAAGAATCACATCCCCGGAAGGTAGGTGCAGCGTCGCCTGGGGGAAGCCGTCCCCGTTAATCCAAAGGGTCGCCTCGACCTTCACTGTGCCTCCTCAGAGTCGGTGCCGTCTTGTGCCCCCTGAGACGCACGAGGCGCGTTCCCCGTTTACCTAGGTTTATGAGACAGCAGTCACATCAGCGGACGCGCCAAGACCCTCCGGCTCGACGATGCGCGCCACCACCAGCTGGGCAGACACATCGCCGCTCCCGGCGTTCAACAGCCACAGTCCGCTGGCAGCATCGGTACCGTGTGATGATGCGACGGCGCAGGCTCGAAGGGACGGCCCAGGCCGGCTGTGTGTCATACCTGGCCAGGTAGCGCGGCTGAGCGCGTCGCGGACGTAACCGAGCGAGTTCCTGGAATTGGATCCGATCGTGGCGATGCCTGTCGATGGTCATGTTCACAGCGAGTGGTCCTGGGACGCGGTCAACGGGTCTATGGAGCAGACACGACGGACCAGGCCCGAGTACGAGCTACGACCAGGGTCCTGCTCAATGCCCTGCTACGGCATTGACCGCGGATCAGCCGACCCGGCTGCTCTTCGACCGCCCGCCATTCCTGACAGCCGCAGCCACGCCGCTCGCCCCCATCGCAAACAGCAGCCGCCCTGGACCGCCAGATCCAGCCACATGGGCCGCGACCTGGCCGCAGCGACCACGCGCCCGAACTGCCCAGCAGCGACCACGCTCGATGCGAAAGGGCGCCGGTATCCCTTGAGCCCTCGCGGGCAGTGATCCCCTTCGGGGCGTCGGACGTGTCCGGATTGCTGACCCCAGGGCAGCTGGCGGTGGTGCTGCTCAACGGGTGCCAATCCAGCGCGTGGCCGTGCCGAATACGTGCCCAGATCCTCGATGGCGATGGCGTTTGCGCAGGTCAGGCGAGCTCACCGACAGGTCTTGAAAACCGTTAGAACTGGTGACAGTTCTCGTGGGTTCGAATCCCACACCCTCCGCTTTGTGATCTCCGGCGGCGAGGTCA
>DATAEH010000028.1:0-5853 GCA_036258115.1 Streptosporangiaceae bacterium | reverse complement strand
ATCGCAATTCCGCTTCTAGGCTGAGGTCCCTGCGCATCTGTTCTGACGCGTACCAGGCTGTTTGCGTTGCAGCCGCTGGACGCCAGCTTCGCGATATGCGCGCCTTAGCTAGCGGGTTACTGTCGATCATCGGTATGGGAGATCAAACATGGCGGAGTCGGTGGACGTGCTGGTCGTCGGGGCCGGGCTGGCCGGACTGACAGCAGCACGCGACCTGAAGGCCGCCGGCCGGTCGGTCCTGGTTCTGGAGGCCAGGGACCGGGTCGGCGGAAGAGTCGTCAACCGCGATATCGGTGACGGCAAGGTCGTGGAGATGGGCGGCGAGTATGCCGGCCCGACCCAGGACAGGCTGCTTGCCCTAGCCGCGGAACTCGGCGTGGCCACGTTCCCGACGTACGACACGGGAATGAACGTGCTGCATTTCAATGGCAAGCGCGGCACTTATGCGGGCGGGATCCCGCGGATCAATCCGATCGTGCTCGTGGACTTGGGATTGGCGCAGGCAAGGCTGGAATCGCTGGCCAAGAAGGTGCCGACCGACGCGCCGTGGACCGCGGCCAAAGCTGAGCTGTGGGATGGCCAGACGTTCGAGTCGTGGGCTCGCCGGAACACCGTCAGCCCCACGGCCTACAAATTGCTGGCCCTCGCCGTGGAAGCCGTCTTCGCCGCTGAGCCAGGTGACCTGTCGCTGCTGCACGTCTTGTTCTACGCCCACTCCGGGGACACCTTCCAACGCCTGATCGAAACGACGGGCGGCGCGCAGCAGGACCGGTTCGTGGGCGGCTCGGCGCTGATTGCCGAGGCCCTGGCAGACCGGCTCGGCGCCGCGACGGTGCAGCTAGAGGCGCCGGTCACCAAGATCGCGGTGGTCGGTGACAAGGTCACCGCGACGACCGGCGCCGGCCAGTTCGAGGGCAAGCGGATCATCGTGACGGCGCCTCCGCTGCTGGCGGGCCGGATCGAGTACGAGCCCGCGTTGCCGTACTGGCGCGAGCAGCTCACCCAGCGAGCCCCGATGGGCTCCGTCATCAAATGCCAGGTCATTTATGACGAGCCGTTCTGGCGTGCGGAAGGGTTGTCCGGGCAGGCCACAGGCGACGGGGAGGGATCGAGGGTGGTGTTCGATAACTCCCCGCCGGACGGATCACCCGGAGTCTTGCTGGCCTTTGTCGAAGGTGATGAGGCGCGCCGGCTCGGCCGGGAGAGCGCGCATGCGCGCCGTGCCGCCGTCTTGTCCTCGCTGACCAGGTACTTCGGCCCGAAGGCGGGTTCGCCAGCGGACTTCCTGGAGCTCGACTGGCAGCAGGAACGCTGGAGCGGCGGCTGCTACGGCACGATCTTCGGGCCGAACGTGTGGACCAGGTACGGGCACGCGCTCGCCGCGCCCGCCGGGCCGATCCACTGGGCAGGTACAGAGACCTCGCCGATCTGGTGCGGGTACATGGACGGCGCAGCCCGATCTGGCGAGAGAGCCGCGAAGGCCGTGCTAGCCGAACTCGGACGAAACGCCGGAACTGTGCACTAGCGGTCCCTGAGCGCTGAGAGCAAGCGCACAAGCGAAGCCCGCAGCGCGTCGAACTCCGCGGGGCTCGTCAGCTGTGCCCATCGCTCTTCCACGCGCTCAGCTGCCGCATGGGTGACGGGCGGAACAGAAGCTCCCCGCTCGGTTAGGAACACCAGCTGTGATCGGCGGTCGCGAGGGTTGGGCCGACGCTCGACGTAACCGGTGCGCTCAAGCTGATCAACGGCCTGGGCCATCGATTGCTTGCGCACCCGAGCTAGCTCGGCGAGCCGCGACACAGTGATCCCATCTGGCGGCACGAAGGGGAAGACGTTCGCGGCGCCCGGGCGGATGTCATCAAAGCCAGCGTTGCGCAGCGCGGCGTCAACGCTCTGCGCGTAGTGCTGATAGACCAGCCGCAACAGCAGCCCGATCAGGGGGCGCTCTGGGAAGCCCGCTTCCATAGATAGACAGCCACCTGTCTATTTAGTATGGTGGACAGGTACCTGTCGATATTAGCGGAACGGAGCTCATCATGACCACCACGACACCAGCTGTCTTCGGGCAGTTCGGCCGAACCCTGGCCTTCGCGGAGCAGACGCTGAGTGAAACGCTGCGTAGGCACCTCGCCGAGCGCGACACCAAGCCGGAGACCTGGTACGCACTGCAACTCGTCGCGGTGCGCGGGCCCGGGCTTGCGCGCGAGGAACTCGTCGCCGCGCTGGAGCGCTCGCGGACTCTGAACGAAGATTCCGTGCGCGAGCTTCTCGTGCGACTCGAAGGCGAAGGACTGATCCGCGGAGACGTACTTGTGGACCTGACGCCCGAGGGCGAAGCCGAGTACCAGAGCCTGCGGGAGTACATCGCCGGCCCGGCGGCCCGGTTGCTCAGCCAGTTCGATGTCCGCGACATCGAGACCACGGTCCGAACGCTACAGGCCATCACCAAGCGCGCTGCGGAGGAGCCCTACCGCGCCGCCAGCTAAGGGCGTGCCGTCCAGCTGACCGGCAGTCGCTTGACGCCGCGCTGGAAGTTCGATCGGAGGTAGGACGGCTGGCCCGCATATGCGAGCGAGTTCGTGCGGGCCAGAACCTCCTCGAAAAGCGTCCGTGTCTGGATGCGCGCTAGGTGCGCGCCGAGGCAGAAATGCGGACCATGGCCGAACACCAAGTGCGGATTCGGGTGGCGGCGGATGTCGAAACGATCGGGTTCGGCGAAGACGGCCGCATCGCGGTTAGCTGAGGTGAAAGAGACGACCACCTTGTCGCCGCCGCTGATCTGCTGTCCGGCAAGCTGGCAGTCCGACGTAGCCGTCCTGCGGAATGTCATGACCGGCGTCCACCAGCGCAGCATTTCTTCAGCCGCCGCGGGCATCAGCGCCGGATCGGCGCGCAGCTCGTCCTGTGCCGACGGATGTTCGAGAAGGGCGATGCAGGCACCGGGCAGGCCGTTGCGCAGCGTCTCGTTACCGGCCACCGCGAACAGCCAGAACATGTTCTCGAACTCAGCGACGGACACCTGGCCGCCGTCGTCGTCGACCTGGGCAAGCAGGATCGACATCACGTCATCGCCAGGATGAAGCCGTTTCTCCTCCGCCAGCAGGTGGGCGTAGGCGTAAAGGTCAGGCATTCCTTCCCTGGTACGCGGATCTGGCATCCGGCCGTCCCGGTCCGGCACGGGGCGTAGCTCGAGCGCCTGCCTGGCCATGGCTGTCCCGGCGATGGGATCGAACTCGGCCGAGGAGGCATAATCCGGGTCCTGGTATCCGATCACCCGGTTGGACCAGTCGAACAGCAGCCAGCGGTCCTGATGCGGCACTCCGAGCACGTCGGCGAGGGTGAGAAGCGGCAGGTCAGCAGCTACATCCTTGGCGAAGTCGCATTGACCCCGCGGGCCGGTGAAGACCCGATCGCAAATGGTTCGCGCATGCCCGCGGATGCGCTCCTCAAGGTGCGTGACCGCGCGCCGTGTGAACGACCTGCCGAGCAGGCGCCGCAGCCGCGAATGGTCTGGCGGATCCATGTTGAGCATCATCTGGCGCACATACTCAAGAGCCTGTGGCGTCGCCGGGTCCCGGATCTGCGTGGCGCCGAGCGATGAAGAGAACTGCCGCGGCCGCGCCAGCACCGACTCCACATCGGCATGCCGCAGCACGAGCCAGAATCCAGGCCCTTCTGGCCAGCCCAGGACAGGAGCCTCGGCTACCCAGACGACCGCAGCCTGGTTCCGCAGCTTGGCCAACGCCCAGAAGGGCACGCCTTCCACGTACGTCGAGGGATCAAACAGGACCTCGGTCTCGGGCCGGGCGGGCCGGGCCAGTGTCATGGCAGTCCAGGACTCGAAGGCGGTTGCTCCTTGCTGCCAACTTTAATCACCTGAGGTCCGCTGGCACACTGCCACCATGGACGCGCGCTTGCGGGTGCACGAGGGCGGCAGCGGTGAACCGCTCCTGGTGTTGCTGCACGGGCTCGGAGCGACCGGCGACGTCTGGGATCGGTGGCGGCCCTTGCTGGCGGATCGGTGGCCGGGGCGCTGGCTGTCGCCCGACCTGCCTGGTCATGGCGGCTCACCGCCGCTTGCCGGATATACCTTCGACGGCTTCGCGGCAGCGGTCGCCCGCCTCATTGACCCGAAAACGGACACCGTGGTGCTGGGACATTCGCTCGGCGGCGTTGTCGGCCTGGCGCTGGCCAGCGGCCGGTTCGGCGTTCGCGTGCGGACCGCGATCAGCCTGGGAATCAAGGTCATCTGGACCGGAGAGGATCTTGACAAGGCCAAGGCGCTGGCCAGCCGGCCGACGGCCTGGTTCTCCTCCCGCGATGAGGCTGCCGCCCGCTACCTGCGGGTGTCGGGCCTGGCGGGCTTGCTGGCCACCGGCGACCCGAGCGTCGACTCCGGCCTGCGGAACCGTGATGGGCAATGGCGGCTGGCCATGGATCAGGCAGCGTTTGCGGTCGGAGCACCCGACATGCCGCAACTGCTCGCGCGATCACAGGCGAAGGTGACCCTGGCGCGCGGCGAGTACGACCCGATGAACACAGACAAGCAACTGGCCGCGCTCGGCGTTCCGACGGTCACGCTCCCCGGGCTTGGACACAACGCGCACGTCGAGAACCCTGAACTCTCGGTCACCCTGCTCGACGCCGACCGATGGGGTGCCAGGCTGTGAGCAGTTCTCGCGACCTGCTTTCGTGGCAAGCGCTGGCGGAATCTGACCTGCGGGCGGTGGCCGGTCTTGCGCGCGCGTGCCTATCGTTCGATGGCGGCCAGCCCTACGCGGCCGATCCCGGCTTCCTGGCCCAGCGGTACGGGTCCGAAGCCAGAACGTGCGCCGGCTGGGATGGCCCCGAGCTCATCTGCGTCTGCTCGCTGCGGTTGCCCGCGGGGACAGCCAGCGATGAGGGAGCGAATGCCGTCACCACAGGCCTGGTCCACCCCGCCTGGCGCCGCCGCGGGATCGGCGGGCACGCCTTTGACTGGGCCGCCGGCGAGACGGTCAACGGTGCGCTGCGCGCCGAGACCGAGACGCTGAACGAAGGCGCGCACGCGCTGTACCTCAGCAAGGGGCTCGCTCAGGTGTTCGCAGAAGACGTGATGCAGCTTGGGGAGCGAGCGAACATGCCCCCAGCTAATGCGCCAAAGACGCTGGTCCTCTCGCACTGGGGTCAGGCCGATCCTGGCAGGTATTACGCGGTCTACCAGGCGTCGTTCCGCGAACGGCCAGGCTTCCCGGGGTGGACGCAGGAACGCTGGATCGAGTGGATCAGCGACGATGAGGACTTCCGGCCAGAGTGGACTCTCCTCGCCAGCGTCGATGGCCATGACGTCGGCTTCATCGTCGCCGATGATTCGGCCTGGATCGCCCAAATGGGCGTCGTCCCCGCGGCTCGCGGCAGGGACATTGGTGCCAGGCTGATCGCGGAGGGCGTGCAGCGCTTGCGATCGGCAGGCGCGAGTACCATCACGCTCAACGCCAACGTCGACAACCCGCACGCCATCGCCCTCTACCGCCGGTTCGGCTTTACCCGTACCGGCCGCCGCGCCCGTTACGAGGCTCCGTCGTCAGGACTGGAGTCATGAACAATTTGCTGGTATTGCGCGCAGGGTGCGTGTTCGACGGAGAACGCTCGATTGGTGCTGCGGCTGTGCTTATAGAGGACGGCCAGGTCCGCGACGTCGACGCGAGCGGAGCCCAGGTCCCGGAAGGCACAGAGATTATCGACTTCGGTCCCGATGCATGCCTGCTGCCCGGGCTCATCGACGCGCACGTGCACCTTGCGTTCGACGCCTCGGCCGACGTGGTCACGTCGCTGCAGGCATGCGACGACGACGCCTTGCTGGATCGGATGGAG
>DATAEH010000027.1:0-7140 GCA_036258115.1 Streptosporangiaceae bacterium | reverse complement strand
AACCAGGATGGCCGAAGCGAGAATCGTCAGCCTTACTTCCTTCTTGTCCACCCTTGCGACCACCTAGCCAGGCGAGTTGCGGTGTCCCGAGCAGGCGCCCTCACCACCTTCCAGGGTACCGAGCCTTGACACCGGGTGCCGGTCCGCTCGCGGCACTGATGAGCGTCACCTACGAGCGGGCCTGACAAGGGTCGACAGGCTGTCGTCCTCTAGCCGGTCGGGATCCAGCTGTCGTCCTCTAGCCGCACGGGATCCAGTAGCGGAGCTTATTGCCACGGGTGTCCTCGTAGCGGCCACCGTTCGCCTCAATCACTTTTCGTGAGGCGACGTTGTCGGTGTCGCAGGTGATGAGCACCTGGTCGAGGCCAAGCGCCAGCGCCAGGGGCAGCGCCTCGCCCAGCATGGCGGTCGCATATCCCCGGCGCCTCGCCGTTGGGCGAACGTCGTAGCCGATATGACCGCCGGAGTCGCGGAGCAAGTCGGTCAACCGGTGCCGGATCGCCAGCCGTCCGAAGTACTCCGCATCCTCCACGTACCAAAGGGTGGTGCAGGGCACCCACCCAGCCGGGCGCGGAGCGTCTTCGTCAGCTTCGCGACGGATCTTCTGCACGTACGCCGCGAAGCCCTCAAGCGTGTCCCAGGTCCCGCCGAACTCACGGTTCTCCAATCCGATCATGGAGTTGTCGTCCACACCGCCGCGCCCCTCGCCGCGGAATTCGGCCATCGCGGCGAGGAACGAGCGATGGACCTCGAGGGTGGGCCGCACGAGCTCGGGCATACCGCTATCCGAACCGATCAGGTGGAGCCCCGGCAAGTCGGCTTGGGCCGGGCTCGCCGTCCGCCACACCCGGGGCGAATGTGTTGAGATCCTTGAGGACCTGTCGAACACGTGTGTATCCCAAGCAGTTCATTCATTCTCATGCCCTGGCACACACTGCGGCGAAGATCAGGGCACTCCTCAACGCGCACAAGCGGGTCCGCTTCAGGGTGAGGTGCTCGGGTGCCGGGAGATGCTTGGCATGGCGCCCGCGCCGGTCGCGGTGGTCGGACAACGGTCCCTGCTTTTCGCGGAGAGGCGTTTCAAGACCGCGTTCGACGGACCGCACCCGCTGCCGCGACACGTCCGCACCTGGGTCCGATCACCCCAGACCAACGGCGTCATCGAAAGGTGGTTCGGCGACTTGAAGTACGAGCATCTATTCCGCGGTGTGATCACCGACGGCGACGCCCTGGAGATGGAGGTCCACCAATTCCGCATCATCTACAACACGATCCGACCGCACCAGGCCCTCGGCGATCGACACCCAGCGCGGCCTACACAGGTTGTGACTAGCAAACCGCTCGATACGGGGCAGAGGCGGGCGCTCCGAAGCTCGGCGGATCAGCGCTCGCTGTCATTCGCGCGGGCGGCCTCGTCCGTGGCAGCCAGCATGTCGGTGAAAGTGCCCATCAGCATCTTGTCGATCAATGGGGCCGCCAATCGGCCGAGTGGGCCACCTCTAGGTACATAGCGGTAGTGAAACGTGGCCAACGTCCCCTCAGCGTCGGGCTCGAGCGTGAGGGTGGACGCGGCGTGCTTGAACGGCACCGACGCGCTCGGCAGATTGTCTGTATCGATCCTGCGACCCTCTTCCCAGATGGTCACGGTTTCCTCCATGCTGCCGATCGGCTTCAGTTCAACGCGGCGACGAGCGCCCACACCGCTGGTCTGGTCGCCTATGGCCCTCGTTGCCCGGAGGCCACTCCAATGGCTCGCCAGACTCGGAAAGTCGGCGAACAGTGCCCATACAGAGTCGGTGGACGCCACCATGCGACGTTGCACTCTAATGTGACGTTCAGGCATGAAGACCCACTCCACGTGTCCGGCTGACTCTCGGCCAGCTTCCCGTCCACATCATCGCCCGGCAGATCCAGCCCAGCAATCCACAGACCCGACTCGCGGCGTCAGCGGGCGGTTTCCGTCCGGCCCTTCAGGAAGAAGCGTTGCCTGGCGCAGATTCCCTGACCTGCACGGAGATCAACCTGCTGGTCAGCGCGGTAAAGGAGAAGGTGTTCCTGATCGAACCGCTCCTGTGGTTGCCTCTCGGGTGGCATGGTAAACCGTTCCGCACCACCAGCCGACGCCCGTCCGCATCAAGTCCGTGCGGTGAGCCTGGATGGAGGCCCGGCGGCACGGAGGCCGACGACGCGAGGCAGTCCTTGCAGCAGTGCCACGAGGCGGTGAGTTTGGTCTCGCCGCGAATCGTGACAACGTGGTGAGGGCCGAACACACGGGGCATGTCGGGGCCGGCACTTCAGTCAGGGCACCGCGGACTCCTCGAGTGTCGCGCCATGTACGCGCTAAGCCGCCGCTTGCCGGTCAACGGCCTGTCAGCGGCTGAGCCGCTCGGAGCTGCGTGGGCCGGAATCGGTGAGAGCATCGAACCTAGGGCGCCGGCGCACTCCGCCGGTGGCCGTGCGTCGCCGCCGGAGGGGAGGACAGAAAAGTGCCTGTTGGAGCCGCGGATGCCGGGGAGGCGGCCGGTCGCGTGCCACAGCCGCGGACGAGGTTTGTCGGCCGGGAGCGCGAACTCGGGTCGGCGCGCCGCCTCCTGGACTCCACGAGGCTGCTGACGCTGACCGGACCCGGCGGCTCGGGCAAGACTAGGTTGTCCATCGCGCTCGCAGCCCGCGTCGCGGCCGAGTTCCGCGATGGCGTCTGGTTCGCGCCGCTCGCTGCGGTCAGTGATCCGTCGTTGGTGCCGGCGTCGATCGCGCAGAGCATCGGTCTCCAGGACGCCAGGGGGCACTCACTGCTCGAGCACATGACCAGCTACTTGGCGGACCGCAAGGTCCTGCTCATCCTGGACAACTTCGAGCATGTCCTGCCCGCAGCCGAATTCGTGGCCGAGCTGCTTGGCGCGAGCAGCGACCTGCGGATCCTCGTGACGAGCCGCTCACCGCTGCACGTGTCGGGCGAGCAGGAGTTCGCTGTCCCGCCCATGCTCCTGCCGGAGCCGGACACACCGGTCTCCGCGGCGTCGCTCGCCGATTACGAGTCTGCGCAGCTATTCGCGGCACGCGCTGCCGCCTCGCTACCGGGATTCACCATCACGGGCGAGAACGCTGAGGCCATCGCCGGAATCGTGCGACGACTCGACGGGCTGCCACTGGCGATCGAGCTAGCGGCGGCGCGGGTGAAGCTGTTGCCGCCGGCGGTGATCCTGACGCGGCTGGTGGACTCGCTCGGACTGCTGGTGAGCGGCAGCCGGGACGTGCCGGACCGGCAGCGGACGCTGCGCGCCACGATCGCCTGGAGCTTCGATCTGCTGGGCGAGCCGGCCCGGCGGTTGCTGGCGGCGTGCTCAGTGTTCCGCGGCGGTATCGGTCTGGAGCACATCGAGGCGGTCTGTGCCAGCACGCTGCGCCTTGGCGTGCCAGTCCTGGACGCGGTCAATGAACTTGTCGACCAGAGCCTGCTGCGGCTGGCGAGCTCGTCTGCGGCCGTGTCGCGCTACGCGATCTTGGAGACCGTCCGCGACTTTGCCGCTGAACAACTCGATGGCTTACCTGAGCACAAGCAGGTGCGAGATGCCCACGCGGCGGTGTTCTGGGACCTGGCCAAGGATCTCGCTCGCCCACCGTCCTCGCCGGGCCGGGCGGGTCTCGATCTGCTCGAGCTCGAGCACGACAATTTCCGGACGGCGCTGGACTGGTACCGCGAGACGGATCCGGCCATGGGGCTGCGCCTGGCCAACCGGCTCACCGGGTTCTGGTCGGTGCGCGGGCACTTCTCCGAAGGCAGGCGGCGGCTGGGCGATCTGCTCGACCGTGTCCCATCCGAAGATCCGGAGCGGGTGGACGCGCTGACTGGTGCGGCGTGGCTCGCGACCGACCAGGGAGACCGTGCTTCGGCCCTCGGATTGCTCGACGAGAGCATCAGGTCCGCACGCGTCGCGCACGACCCTGTCCGGGAGGCCGCCGCCCTGAGCTGTCGAGGCCGCGCCAGACAGGTCATCGGCGACCCGACGGGGGGTCGGGCGGACGTTGAGCGGGCGCTGGAGCTGCAGACCCAGGCCGGCGAAGGCGCCGACCTGGCGGTGGTCCTGTTGCTGGCCGGGGCAGCCGCCTACTTCGAGGACGACCTCGGGATCGCCGTCGAACGGTTCGAACGCTGCACGCAGCTGTCCGCCGCGCATAGCCTGCCCGCCGTCGAAGCCCGGGCCCTCCAGCTGCTCGGCCTCTCCTGCCTGGAGCGCGGTGACCTGCAAGGCGCCAAGGCGGCGCTCACCAAGGGTGTGCCAGCCATCACTGACATCGGCGATCGGTTCGCCATCCCGGTCGGGGTGAGTGCCCTGGCCGGGCTCGCAGCCAAGGGCGGCCGGCCACGGGCCGCGCTCATGCTGGCGGGCGCAGCAGCGGCGTACGAAGAGGTCAACCAGACCCATCGGCCGCAGAAGGTACGCACCCAGCTCGACGCATGGCTGGCACCGATCCACAAGAAGATCGGCGCCTCCGCGCAGAAGCTGTCGGACCGGGGTCGAAAGCTGACGCTCGGCCAGGCGGTCGAGCTTGGCCTCGATGAACAGCCCGAGGGTGCCTGGCGGGTCGGCGCGTCGCCCGCCCTCACCGCCCGTGAGCAGGAGGTCGCGACGCTGGTGGCCCGCGGGCTCGGCAACCGCGATATCGCCGGGCAGCTATTCCTGTCGGTCCGGACGGTGGAGGTGCACGTCGACCGGATTCTGACCAAGCTGGGCTTCGCCAACCGCACCCAGCTGGCGGCTTGGGCACACGACGAAGGCCTGCTGCCGCAAGATACGTAGCCAACTACGTAGTTCTTCAGACGATCCGCGACGTTGCCTGGTCCAGCGTTGCTGCCATGACTACAACGCACACCGGGACACCCGAAGGCCAGGTGCTTGTCGTCGGCGCGGGGCCGACCGGCCTGACCCTGGCAGCGCAGCTACTCGCCAGCGGGATCCACGCCCGCATCATCGACAAGGGCGCAGGGCCCGCCTCGCAGAGCCGGGCAATCAGCATCCAGGCCCGAACGCTCGAGCTCCTCGACGCGATGGGGCTCGCGGGCGACTTCATCGATCATGGGCACCGTGTACGGCGGCTGCGCTGGTACGCCGGCCAACGAAACCTCTGCGATCTAGACCTGGCACACAACGGTTCGCGGTACGGCTTTACGCTGGACCTCCCGCAGAGCCAGACCGAGAACCTGCTGCGCGC
Source organism: Streptosporangiaceae bacterium (assembly GCA_036258115.1). GTDB lineage: Bacteria > Actinomycetota > Actinomycetes > Streptosporangiales > Streptosporangiaceae > Chersky-822. The sequence continues at coordinate 1,926 of DATAEH010000027.1, read as the reverse complement.
CCGCGTGCAGGAACTCGGCGGCACCATCGAACAGCACGTCGAACTGGTGCGCCTGGCGGAGCGCAGCGGCCAGGTCGACGCCACGCTCCGCGATGCCGACGGCCGAGAGATCGAGATCAGCGCCGCCTACGTGGTCGGCTGCGATGGCGCGCACAGCCGCGTGCGCCACGAGCTCGGACTCCCTTTCGAGGGGCAGCCATACCCCCAGGACTGGCTGCTGGCCGACGTCGCGCTGGACTGCGTCGGCAGTGACCGCGCGGTTCACGCCTTCTTCCGCTCGAACGGACTGCCCCTGGTCTGCATACCGATGGGCGGCCAGCGCTGGCGCCTGGTCATGGCCAACGCGGGCGACCGCGGCGGCCAGCAGCCGACGTTCGCAGAGATTCAGGAGCTGGTCGCCGAACGTGCGCCTTGGCCTATCGAGGTCAGCGACCCGCAATGGCTGGCGTCCTTCCGGTGTCACCTCAGGTCGACCAACAGCTACCGGCGCGGGCGCGTGCTGCTCGCCGGCGACGCCGCGCACGTTCACTCGCCGGCCGGCGGCCAAGGCATGAACACCGGGATCATGGACGCGCACAACCTCGCCTGGAAGCTGGCCCTGGTCACGGACGGACGCGCCCCGGACACCCTCCTCGACACCTACGGCCAAGAGCGCATCCCAGTCGCCTCCGGCGTGCTCGAGTTCACCAATAGGCTCGTAGAACTGCTGACCATGCAGAACCGGGCCAAGCGGGCCGTGCGGGACACCGTCCTTCCCGTCGTGAGCCGCACGCCGATGGTCCAGCGCAAAGCGGCCCGCAGGATGTCCCAGCTTTCGGTCGCGTACCCGCGGAGCCGGCTGGTCCAGCCCGACGGTCACCGCCGTGGGCCGAAGCCCGGAGATCGGTTCCCCGACGTCGACGTCAGCGGCGAGCACGGACCGGACAGGCTGCATCACCTGCTCGGCAGCGGACGCCACGTGCTGATCGTGTCCCGCGCCGAGGTCCGCAGCGCACTCGAGACGGCCGGCATCCGGCGCTACGCCGGGCTCGTCGACATGGTCGATGGCGATCCCGGTAGCGGCTTCGCACTCGTCCGGCCCGACGGAATCCTCGCCGCACGCGGATCAGCGGGAGACACCCACCGTGTCATCGACTACCTGCGCCGGCTCTGCGGATTCGGAGAACCCGGGCCGGCCGCGGCCGCAGTCCTGAGCGAGGTGGTTACGCCATGACACCGCGGACTCGCGCAGCGCCCTCTCTGCCGTCGTGATCGTTGCTATGTCGACCTCGCTCGTGTGCGCACCCGATTGGTACATCAATGCGGCTCAAGTTGGCTGCTCGCCGCGGCGCGAGAGGCGCGGAACGGCTACGCGCCCTTCATCGTGCCGGCATCATCGCTAGTCGCGAGCATCAGACAGCGAGCGTGCGAGCCGGTACAGTTTGTGATCACTTAGGTGTCACCGGCTCGGCCTCCCGCCAAAGCGCGTCGCAGGCCCCGGCCCTTTGCAGCTGGTGATGATATCCCCGGGACTCGCGCTCCTCCGCGCCGCCTAAATTTATCGAGCTAGTCGGCGAACTCGATCCGGATGCCGCTGCCCATCCAATGGCAGACGCGGGAATGTGGCGGACGCGGCTCTTTAACGGGTCGGCAAACGGAACGGCCTCGTCCGCAGTTCGCGGGTTATGCCGAGCTGGCGGGGCCGTCGCGGATTATTGCGCGTAGGAGCTCGGCGCGTGCCGCGTCGGCGGCCACTCCCACGAGCCACCAGGTCGCTCCGGCCGCGGCGTATGGTGCCGGGTCGCTGCCGGGTTCGACGGCGACGACGGTGTCGTAAGGCTGTGTGTCGGCGGTGCCGGCGGTGCGGCGCAGCGCGGTCAGCTCGGCGACGATCTCGGCGAGCTGATCTGGGTCTTCGAGGTTGACCGCGATGAACCCCTGATAGCG
>DATAEH010000026.1:0-18146 GCA_036258115.1 Streptosporangiaceae bacterium | reverse complement strand
CGTCCGCGGGCAGCGCGCCCGCGGACGCCTCACTGTCTCGCCGGAAGGCCGAAGTGCGGGAACCGCGAGTAGCCGAACGTCGTGATCTCCGCGATCGCGCCATCGGAGATGCTCAGCACGTCGAGCTTGAACGCCCGGAACTCGGTGTCGCCTGGCCGGCGCAGGTAACTGGCCGCGGCCGGCATCCGGTTGGCTGCGGTGGGCACCAGCCGCCAATCGCCGTCCGATTCGGTCACAAAGGCCCGGTGAAGCAGTCGGCGCATCTCGTCGATCCCCGTGATGCGCATCGGATAAGGCGGCATCGTGACCCTGATGTCCGTGGCCGCGATCGCCGCCGCGGCCTCGGCGTCACCGCGCTCGTGCGCGTCAATGAACTTCTCGAGCAACTCCTGTTCTTGCGGGTCGGCATGCCTCGCCTGCCACTCCGCACGGCTGGCAGGCAGGTGGCCAGCCATGGTCGACCGCGCCCGCTGCAGCGCGCTGTTCGCGGCCGCGACGCTGGTCTGCAGCAGGTCCGCGGTCTGCGCAGCGGACCAGCCGAGCACGTCCCGGCTGATCAGCGCCGCCCGCTGCCTGGTCGGCAGCACTTGCAGGGCGGCAATGAACGCCAGCGACACCGTTTCGCGCTGGACGACAACCTCGTCGGGCCGGTCCGCGGCCGGCGCGATCTCATCAAGCAGCCGATCGGGGTAGGGCTGCAGCCAGGGCACCTCGGCGACCGATTGGATCGTGGTCGCATGCCGGGACCACCGCCTGAGCAGGTCGATGCACACATTGGTAGCGATCCGATACAGCCAAGCGCGGAACAGGATGCTGCCGTCGAAACCCTTACGAGCCCCCCAGGCGCGCAGCATTGTCTCCTGCACCGCGTCTTCGGCGTCATCGAACGAGGCCAGCATCCGGTAGCAATGCACATGCAGTTCGCGGCGGTGCTCGTCGGCGAGCCTGGCGAAATCGCTCTCGATACCGCCCCGGGCTCCCTGGCCTGGGGCCCGATGGCCTTCGCCGCCCGCGGTCAAGCGTTCGGCTTCCGGTAGCCGAACTCCTGGACCAGCCAGCCGTTGCCTTCAGGGTCGCTGAAGGACAGGAACGAGTTGTAGTCGCCGCGCTCGGGGTCCGGCCCCGGCTTCTGGCCGCCCGCCTCGAAGTGGAAGACCTCGCTGACGTCGACGCCTCGCTCAGCCAGTTCGCCCCTGGCGGCATTGATGTCGTTGACGACCAGGTGCAGGCCCTGGACCGGCCCTGACCACGTCTGGTTCGGCATCAGCGTGATCGAGCAGGCTGAGCCCGGCGGCGTCAGCTGCACGACGCGGAAATTCTCCGCCTTGTGGTCAACATCTAGGTGGAAGCCTGCGTTATCGGTATAGAAGGTTTTGACCTTATCGACATCGACCACGGGCAACACGATGAGCTCGAGCTTGAAGTCCATCGAAGCATTCTCCTCTGTTCGGCGCCGCCCTGTGCGAGCGCTCGAAGCTGTAACGAGCCGGCGGGACAAAACTCATCGGTCTGCCGATGAGCGCCGCCTGAGGTCGGTACGGTGAGGACCGGATGGAACCGGCTCCGGCAGGGTAAGCCGTTCTGATCTGTGTAACTGCATCGCAGGCAGTCAATGCCAGCCTGGTCGTGCGGATCCAGCCGCGCGAAGGTAATGGGAAGGTAAACTGTCGGCGCACCGGGACGCCATGGCCCGTTTTGACATAGTCTGGCTCCCCGCCGAGCGGCACAAGCCGCTGGGAATCTAAGCATCCAGCGTAACTGTGACGGGAGTGGGAATGCGCGTTCTGGTTCTTGGCGGCGACGGGTTCTGTGGGTGGCCAACGTCGCTGTACCTGTCGGACCGCGGTCATGACGTGACCATCCTGGACAACCTCAGTCGCCGCAACATCGACAACGAGCTCGAGGTCCAGTCGCTCACGCCGATCACCCCAATGGGCGAGCGGCTGCGGGCCTGGAACGAGGCGTCCGGTCGTGACATCGGCTTCGTCAACCTGAACCTGGCGACCGAGTACGACCGCCTTGTGCGGGTGCTCGAGGAGATCCAGCCGGACGCGATCGTGCACTTCGCTGAGCAGCGTGCCGCGCCGTACTCGATGCGTACGGTCAACACGAAGCGCTACACGGTCGACAACAACGTGCGTGCGACGCACAACCTCCTGGTGGCCCTCGTCGCCACCGGCAGCCACGCGACGCTGGCCCACCTAGGGACCATGGGCGTCTACGGGTACGGCTGGACCGGCAGCGCTCCGATTCCCGAGGGCTACCTGACCGTCAAGATCGAGACTCCTGACGGCGAGATCGCCAGGGAAATCCTGCACCCGGCGAACCCTGGGTCGGTTTACCACATGACCAAGACCCTGGACCAGCTGATGTTCGCGTTCTACGCCAAGAACGACGGGCTGCGGATCACCGACCTGCACCAGGGCATCGTCTGGGGCACCCAGACCGACCAGACCATCAAGGACGAGCGGCTGATCAACCGGTTCGACTACGACGGTGACTATGGCACCGTGCTCAACCGCTTCCTGATGCAGGCCGCCATCGGACACCCGCTGACCGTGCACGGTTCCGGCGGCCAGACCCGCGCGTTCATCCACATCAGGGACACGGTGCGGTGCATCGAGATCGCGATCACCAATCCGCCGCACAACGGGTCCCAGCCGATGGTGCTGAACCAGATCACTGAGACGCACCGTGTCGCCGACCTCGCGAAGATCGTGAGCGAGATCACCGGCGCGCAGATCGCCAACCTGCCCAACCCGCGCCGCGAGGCCGATGAGAACGACTTGGTCGTGCTCAACGAGCAGTTCCTCGCTCTCGGGCTGAACCCGACGACACTCAGCAACGGCCTGCTCGAAGAGGTCACCGAGGTTGCCGACAAGTACAAGCACCGCGTCGACCCGACCAAGATCATCGCCCGGTCGGTGTGGCGCGAGGGCATGCAGACCTCCGACGACCTGCTCACCGAGATCCCGGACGGCCAGTAACACAGCACGCAGCGTTCCGGGCGCGCGCAGGCTGGGCGGCCTGCGCGCGCCCGGCTGTTGGGAGCCCCGCATCCATGATCCCGAAGGATCGTGGGTCTCAGAGAACCCAAAACTCTTCGGGATCATGACGCAGGTGCGCTGGAGCGGCCCTGGTGACTGGCTAGCATGGCGTCATGCGATGTTGATCTGTCACTGACTCCGCGTCCGGCCCGCGCAGGCTGAGCAGCCGCCTGCGCTCGCTTCGTAATGGCCGCTACGGCGGCATTCGCCGACATCGCCAGTTCCTGGTCGTCGCGGCCGTTGCCGTCGCGCTGGCGATCGAGTTCGTCGATGAGCTTGCCGACGGGACCAAGGGCGCCGCGCTCCCGCTGATCCGAGCTGATCTGGGGCTGAGTTACGCCCAGGTGGGGCTGCTGATCTCGGTTCCCTTGCTGGTAGGAAGCCTGATCGAGCTGCCGCTCGGCCTTGTCGCCGGGCAGGGCAGGGCCAGGCACCGCCTCGTGCTGGTCGGTGGTGCCGTCGTCGCGGGATCGCTCGCGGCTGTCGCCGCGGCTCATTCGCTGACGGTCCTGACGGTCGCGTTCATCGCGTTCTTCCCCGCGTCCGGTGCGTTCGTCAGCCTGACCCAGGCCGCCTTGATGGACGCGGCGCCGACGCGACATCAGCAGCGGATGGCGGCCTGGAACCTGGCCGGCTCGGTCGGGGCGGTCGGCGGACCGCTGCTGCTGGCGGGGGTGCTCGCGGTCGGCGGCGACTGGCGGACGGCGTACCTGCTGCTCGCGGCGGCCGCAGCGGCCGCCCTTGCGGTGGCGTTCTTCATTTCGCCTTCCCGTAGCGGACCCGCGGCCGAGCCTGACACCAACGTCCAGCCCGATCCTGAGGCCAAGCCCGAACCCGAGGCCGGCACCCAGATCGATGACGAAGAGGAGAACAGCCAGCGTCCCTCGGTGCGGGAGGCGCTGCGCGCGCTGCGGCAGGGCGGCGTGGCTCGCTGGGTCGCACTGCTCGAGGTCAGCGACCTGCTGCTGGACGTGCTGACCGGATACATCGGCATCTACCTGGTCGACGTGGTCGGCGCCAGTCCGGCAGAGGCCGCCGTGGCGGTGGCGGTACGGCTGGGTGCTGGCCTGGCTGGAGACGCGCTGTTTGTAGTCGTTTCGAGGCGGGTTAGCGGTCTAGCCGCGCTCCGGGTCAGCGCCACGACGGCCGTGGTGTTGTACCCGGCTTTCCTGCTCGTGCCCTGGTTCCCTGCCAAGCTGACCATCCTGGCGGTGCTGAGCCTGACGACCGCCTGCTGGTATCCGGTCATCCAGGCCGGCCTGTACACCTGTTTGCCCGGCCGGAGCGGCATCGCGGTGTTCCTGTCGAGCGCGGCCGCGCTGGTCGGTGCCGTCGGCCCGCTCGCCGTCGGCTTCGTCGCGCAGCAGGCGGGGCTGACCTGGGCACTGGCCTTGCTCGGGGCGGCGCCGCTCGCGGTGCTCGCGATCCTGCCATCGGGAGCCGGGTCCTGGTTCCGTAGGGTGAAGCGATGACCGAGCCCCCCACGTCCGCAGCGAGCTTTGACGCCGCAAGATCATTGCTCGCTGAGACCGGCGTCTTCGACGGTCACAACGACTTGCCCTGGGCGCTTCGGCAGGCAGGCCAGGGCGATCCGGCGCTGATCGACATCGCCGAGAGCGTCCCGTTCACCCAAACGGATCTTCCGCGCCTCCGCGCAGGCGGAGTGGCCGCGCAATTCTGGTCGGTCTACGTCCCCGCTGAACTGGCCGGCGACGCGGCCGTCTCGACCACGCTCGAGCAGATCGACCTCGTCCGCCGGATGGTCTCGCGGCACGCTGACGCGCTTGAACTCGCGCTGACGGGCGCCGATGCACGGCGGATCATCGCGGCGGGCAAGGTGGCCTCGATGATCGGGGCCGAGGGTGGTCACTCGATCGGCTGCTCGCTCGGCGTGCTCAGGGCGCTGCACGCGCTTGGCGTTCGCTATATGACGCTGACGCACAACCGGAACACGCCCTGGGCCGACTCAGCGACGGACGAGCCGGCCTGCGGCGGGCTGACGGACTTCGGCCGCGAGGTCGTCGCCGAGATGCAGCGGATCGGCGTGCTGGTCGACCTGTCCCACGTGTCGCCCGGGACGATGAGCGATGCGCTCGACGTCGCGACCGCTCCGGTGATCTTCTCGCACTCATCCGCGCTGGCGCTGACCGACCATCCGCGGAATGTGCCAGACGCCATTCTCGAGCGGCTCGCAGGCAATGGCGGCGTGGCGATGGCGACATTCGTGCCGCAGTTCGTCTCCAGCGCCTGCCGGGAATGGGATCTGGCGGCCGCCGCCGAGGCCGAGCGCCGCGGTGTCGATTACCGGACGATCGAGTCCAGGGCAGAACTAGACGACTGGGTCAGCGCCAACCCGATGCCGTCCGCGACCATCGCGGACGTCGCCGATCACATCGAGCACATCAGGGACGTGGCCGGCATCGACCACGTCGGCATCGGCGGCGACTTCGACGGGACAAGCAATCTGCCCGACGGCCTTGGCGACGTGTCGTGCTACCCCGCGCTGTTCGCCGCGCTCATCGGCCGCGGCTGGAGCCAGCGGGACTGCGCGAAGCTCGCGAGCGGCAATATCTTGCGGGTGCTCGACGCGGCGCTCGCTAACTAGCGCCGCGTCGACGGCTTAGCTGAACGGCGTTTTCGGCCTGGGAATCAGCTCGCCGTCGACGTACAGTTCCACGCGCTCGTTGTAGAAGCACGCCAGGCCCGCGATCTTCTGGCTTTCCGGCGGCGGGCTCCTGTAGATCCAGACGACATCCTTGTGCACCCTGCCCGCCTGCGCCGCCGCGCTGGTGTCGACCGACCAGTAGGCCGCGGTGCCCTTGTACGGGCAGTGGGTGACGCTGTCGGAGGGGCGGAGCAAATCCATCCGCAGATCGGTGAGCGGCAGGTAATAGCGCGGAGGCAGGCCGGTTTCGAACAGGACTCTCGGCTGACTCGACTCCGCCACCGTGACTCCGTCGAGTTCCACCCTGACCCGCCTGGAGCTGGCCAGAATGTCGACGCGCTTGTACGGGTCTCGCGGGTGCACGTAGACCGGCTCGTCCTCCTCGAGCCATTCCGACATCGCGGCCCAGTCCAGCCTGACCGCGTCCCTCAGTTCGGCCACGGGAGCGTCGGGGTACCGGCGCGCGGCCCCCTCAGCCGTCGCGGTAGGCGTCTTAACGTGCAACAACGCTGCCTCGCCGAGGCGAGGCAGCCGGTCGAACTGCCCGGCAGGGACCAAGTCCGCCGTCATGTCGGCCGCCGGAATGTAATAGGCCGGGTACTTGTCGTGCTCCCAGACCAGCAGGGGCGCTCTGGTGTCGGCGACAATGTCACCACCGAGGTATGCCCTCACACGCTTCTGGCTGCGTTCGACTTGTACGGCGGCCGCCTGCTGATCAGACATCGGCCTCCTTGTGCATGGAGCTTGGGCTTGCTGGCTGTAGCTTCATGGTATGCGTCTAGGCGTGCTCGACGTGGGCTCCAATACCGTGCACCTGCTCGTTGTGGATGCTCACCAGGGAGCACGGCCGCTGCCCGCGTTCTCGCATAAGGAAGAGCTTCACCTCACAGACTGCCTTGATTCAGAGAACAGGCTGACCTCAGACTGCGCCGCTCGGCTGCTGAAGTTCGTCAACGAAGCGCTGGAGATCGCCGAGGACAAGGGCGTGCAGGAGATTCTTGCCTTCGCCACTTCGGCGGTCAGGGACGCCGCGAACGGCGACGAGATCCTGGCCTGGATCGAGGCCGAGACCGACGTGCGCATCCAGGTTCTGCCGGGGACGGACGAGTCGAGGCTGACCTTTCTGGCCGCCAGGCGCTGGTTCGGCTGGTCCGCTGGCCGGCTGCTGCTGCTTGACATCGGCGGAGGGTCGCTCGAGATCGCCTCAGGCCAGGACGAGGATCCTTCCGTCGCCGTATCGCTGCCGCTCGGCGCGAACAGGCTGACCAGGGACTGGCTCACCAGCGACCCGCCAGAGCGAGAGCAGGTCCGCAGGTTGCGCAGGCACGTGCGGGCTGAGATCGCCGCGGCTGCCAGTGCTATCCGGTCGGCGGGCAACCCCGATCATTGCGTCGCGACGTCCAAGACGTTCAGGCAGCTCGCGAGGATCTCAGGGGCTGCGCCCTCCAGCGAGGGCATGTACGTCAAGCGAATGCTCAGGCACGCCGACGTCACCGAACTGGCCGACCGGCTGACGCGCATGTCGGTCGAGGCCCGGGCCCAGTTGCCCGGCGTCTCCCTGTTGCGGGCACCTCAGCTCGCCGCCGGCGCGATCGTCGCCGACGCGGCGATGGACCTGTTCGGCGTGCCCGAGCTGGAGATCTGCCCGTGGGCGCTGCGGGAGGGCGTGATCCTGCGCCGGATGGACGGCCTCAGCGCATAAGTCCAGCGATCAGGTGTCGGAGCGGGTGGCGCTGCCGGCGGTCGTCTCGTCGAGCACGCGATCGGTCTTCCTGCCTTGCCTGATCTCCTCTGCTGCCTGCATCGCCGCATCGGTCACGTGCTTTCCGGCGGGCGGCGCTGGCGGCGTCTCGGCCTGGTACCGGCCGGCCGCCAGCTGGGCGGCCGTGGTCAGCGAATCCTCCTGATCGTGGTCGATGGCGACCGGCGCGTTCGGCGCGATCGGCGCTGCATGCGACCTGGTGGCGGCCGCTGCCGGCTGACGGGTTGCGGGCGCGGCGGCCGCTGGCGGCGCGGCTGGTTCCTCACGCTGTGCTGCGACTGTGCGGCGGCTGTCAGCGGACGCGGCCTGGCGGGCGCTGCGCTGCGGGGCGGGCTGGCCTTGCTCTTGCTGGGCGGTGGTCCGGCCATCTGAGCCGGCGGCACCGTTGGCCGCCTGCTGCACGCCGAGCGCCCGGTTCACCTCATCTTCGAGCGATCCACGTGAAACCTCGCCTGCCACCAGACCCGTGACAACGTCGCGGATCTCGGTGAGCCGCCTGACTGTTTCTGTGTGCCGCGAGATCAGCAGGTTCAGCCGCCGCTCGGAACCGTCGTGAATAGCCGTCGCTCGCGCAGTCGCATCGTCGAGCTGCTGCTTGGCCTGCGCCATGGCAGCGCTCACGGTGGTCTCGGCATGCTGGTTCGCCTCGGAGACGGTCTGCTCAGCAGCGGCGTGGGCCGTCGACACCATCTCTTCGGCCTCGGCCCTGGCAGCGGCGACCGCGCGGTCCGCCTGCTCCTGGGCGGCGGTCAGCATCCGCTCGGCACGTTCCTGGGCTTCGGTCTTGAGCCGCTCGACGTCATGCTTGACGTCAGCGCGAAGCTTCTCGGTCTCGGCCTTGGCCGCGTCGCGCAAATCATTCGCATCGGCCTTGCCCTGCTCACGGTCGGACTTGGCCTCGTCGGCCGCCAGCTTCAGGATCTGGCCGACGCGCTCGCTGATCTCCTCGTGCGGTGGCCGGCGAGCGGATTGCCTGGCGTCGGCGACCTCCTGGCGAAGGTGCTCAATCTCGGCAAGGCTTTGCGAGAGCCTGCTCTCCAGCTCGCGTACCTGGCCGGTCCGCCAGGCCACGTAGTTGTCGACCTGCTGGCGGTTGTAGCCGCGGACCTCGCGCTCCCACTCCATCCCGCCCTCGGAGAGTAGCTCGCTGTGCTCGCTCATAAATCACCCGTCAGGTACGTCAGGCAGGTCCCGGATGGCTCAGAAATGGCTGAGCTGACCGCAGGGCCCGGGTCCTGCGAGGTTGACTAAAAGGCTGACGGTCTGCATGCGGCGCTGCCCACGCGCAGACGTCTTGCGACCGATAGATGTGACGACTCTTGTCCCGAGGCACACCAGAGCGCAACCGAAACAGCGGATTATCCGCATTTGAGGTTTTTCCGTGACCAAGATCTGCCATCATGCCAGATCGTGATACAGCCGCTTGCTTGCCTGGGACGCCCGACATGCTCCGGCCTGAATCTGCGATGATCACCAACGGGTGGAGCGGTGTGCAATGGGGGAGGCGCCGAATGGGGCTGCGCAAATGATCGGTTCGATCGGGGACGCCATTCCGTCGATCGACCCGGAGGCGTGGATTGCTCCCGGAGCCGTGGTGGTGGGAGCCGTCAGGATCGGGGCGAGGGCGAGCATATGGTACGGCTCGGTGCTCCGCGCGGACGAGGAAGAAATCATCGTCGGGCCCGACTGCAATGTCCAGGACATGTGTTGCTTCCACGCCGATCCGGGCCAGCCCGCCGTGCTCGAGCCGCGCGTCAGCATCGGGCATCACGCCACGGTGCACGGCGCCTACATAGAAAGGGGTGCCCTGATCGGGATGGGCGCCGTGCTCCTCGGCGCGGCGCGCATTGGCACGAGGGCGCTGGTCGCGGCCGGAACCGTCGTGCTGTCAGGGGTTTCGGTGCCGCCGGGAGTGCTGTATGCCGGCGTGCCAGGCCGTGTGATCAGGGACCTGACGGGGGATGACTTTAAGAGGTTCGACGGCACGCCTGAGCGGTACGCCCACCGCGCTGCAAGGCACCGCGAAGTTCGCTGGGACAGCTACCAGACGAACTGACCAAGCGCCTCGCCGTCGGGCTGGTCTTAGGCGTGGGGGTGAGCATGGTCACAGTAGCGGTGAGAAATGATCCTCATGGGTCATGCGGGGCCACGGTGTCTGCCCGTACCCTGGCAGGCATCCTGACGGACCCGCTTCAGCGACGGAGGTGAAGCGATGCGAGACGACCTCGACGATCGCCTTCACGATGCCGTCGCGCTCGACGAGATCGACCTGTATGCCGACGTGCTGAGCGCGGTCGCCGCGGTCGACAGACCGTTGACCGATGATGAACTAGACGCGGTCCTCGGACTCGATCACGCGGCTGGTCCAGTTTCTTCTTCCTGAGGTTCTTGCCGCGCGCCCGGCGGTCACCCCGAGCCAGCCTTCCCGAACATCACGTCGGTGTCCCAGTGCGTGAAGCCCAGTGACTCATAGAGCCTGATCGCGGGCGTGTTGCTCTCGTCGACATACAGCATCACCTGGAACAAGCCGCGTGAGCGCAGGTAGCGCAGGCCGACCAGGGTTAGCGCACGGCCGAGGCCCGAGCCGCGTTCACCAGGGTCGACCCCGACGACGTAGACCTCGCCGATGGCCTGGTGCTCGTGTTCGCCCTCCTGGCCGTCCTGCCCGTGGATCTTTGTCCAGTGGAAGCCGACCAGCCTGCTGTCGCGCTCGGCGAGGAAGAAGCCCTCGGGATTGAACCACGGCTCCTGCTCGCGCAGGTCGAGATCGGCGCGCGTCCATGCGCCCTGCTCCGGGTGGGTGGCGAACGCCCGGCGGTTCAGCGCCGTCCACTCATCCTCGTCCTGGCCGATCCGGAAGGTGCGGATGGTGATGCCGTCTGCGAGCTGCGGCCGGTCAACCTGAGTCTGGAGCGAGCGGCGCATCTGCCAGAGGGCCCGCACCCGCTCGAACCCAGCGGCCGCTGCCAGCCGCCCGGCCGCGGGCAGGTCGCCATGCGCCCACAGCCTGAGTTGCTGTGACCCTGCCTCCTTGGCCAAAGCCTGCACCAGCGCAAGTCCGAGATGCTTGCGGCGGTAAGCAGGGTGGATGACCAGCTCGCCGCTCGGGCCCTCGACCGGGTCGGTCGGGTCGAGGTGGGCATAGCCGGCGATCTTGCTGTCCTCTATCAGCATGACGTTGCGCGCCTGGCGGTCTCCGCCGTAGCGCAGGTGGAGCATCACGTGCTCGGACAGCGGGGCGACGCCGTCTTCTTCGGTGGCGAGCCTGACTAGCTCCAGCACGTCCGCGACGTCCTCGCTGGTCAGCCGCTGCGCTATCCGGATCTCCGTCATCTGCTCGCCCCATTGGCGCTCCGCGCCTGTTGCTCCGCGCTCCGCGCCTGTCGGTCCGTGCTCCGCGCCTGTCGGTCCGTGCTCCGCGCCTGTCGGTCCGGGCTCCGCGCCTGCCGGTCCGGGCCTTGGTCCAGCTCGGAACGACGACCTTCATGCCTGGCCGGCACGAACTTATAGCCGACGTTGCGGACCGTGCCGATCAGGGCTTCGTTCTCCGGCCCGAGCTTCGCACGCAGCCGCCGGACGTGAACGTCCACGGTCCTCGTTCCGCCGAAGTAGTCATATCCCCATACCTCCTGCAGCAGCTGTGACCTGCTGAACACACGCCGCGGATGCTGGGCGAGGAACTTGAGCAGCTCGAACTCCTTAAAGGTGAGGTCCAGCGCCGCGCCGCGGATTCTGGCCGAGTACGTGGCTTCGTCAATGACGAGCTCGCCGGAGCGGACTTCCTCGGCGGCAGGTCCCGGCTGACCGCTGGCACGGCCGACGGCGATCCTGATCCTTGCCTCGACCTCGCCGGGGCCCGCGGTGTTGAGGATCACGTCATCCGCACCCCAGTCAGGTGATACGGCGGCCCAGGCGCCCTCGCTGATGACCACGAGTACGGGTGTTCGGTTGCCGGTAATCTGGCGGAGCAGTTCCTTGACGCGAACGAGGTCGCGCCGGCCATCGACGAGCACGGCGTCCGGCCTCGCAGCCTGGGGAGCGTCGAATGTCGCGCTGAGGAACGCCTCACCCGACGCCGGGCCGATCCTGACCGCGTGGTCGAGCAGGCTAAGGGATGGCAGAATCTCGGCGGCCGATTCGCGCGTGGCGGTGAGCAAGAGGACATTGCTCAACAGGCGCCACCTCCGGTATGCGGCAGCTCCCCCCAGGGAACCCCTGCGGCCTTCGCGCCCTGACTGGTTCAGGCCCGGTGCGCTGCCGGGCCTGGTTACTTATGAGCGAGGATAGCTGACATGGCGATTGTGACCTTGCGCTACTGGGCCGCCGCGAAGGACGCGGCCGGCGTGGCCGAGGACAAGGTCGAAGCGCACACACTGGCTGACGCGCTGGCCGGCGGCGTTGCCGCGGCCGCTGAACGACCTGGTGATCACGCCGAGCGGCTGCGGCAGGTGATGGAGCGCTCGTCGTACCTCGTCGACGGCCAGCCAGCCGGTACGAGGACTCCAGATTCGATCATCGTGACCGCCGATTCCGTCATCGAGGTGCTGCCGCCGTTCGCCGGCGGCTAGCGGCCGCCCGGTTGAGCGGAATCTTCCCGGTTGCTGAACCGGCCCTGGCCAGCTTCCGTTTACCTTGGTGTGGTGGTTCGCGACGGCGCCGAGAGCCAGGACCAGCCCAGGTCGGGTAGCAGCGACGAAGATCTGGTGCGGGCCCTTTACTATGAGCACGCTGGACCGTTGCTGCGCTATGCGCTGCACTTGACCAGCGGTGACCGGCAGCGCGCCGAAGACATCGTGCAGGAGACGCTGCTGCGCGCCTGGCTGCACCCTGATGCCATCGTTAGCCGCCCGGCTCGGCCCTGGCTGTTCGCCGTCGCGAGGAACCTGGCCGTCGACGCGCATCGCGCCAGGCAGGCGCGCCCGCACGAGGTTGGTGAGGCTGCCCTGGCGCTCACAGCCGTTCCTGACACCGCGGACCGGGCGCTCGAGTCGTGGGCGGTCGCCGACGCGCTGCGATCGCTGCGGCCAGACCACCGGGCCGTCTTGCTCGAGACGTACTATCGCGGCCGTTCGGTCGCGGAAGCCGCATCCGTGCTCGGCGTTCCCGCGGGCACAGTGAAGTCACGCACCTTCTACGCTCTCAAGGCGCTGAAGCTGGAACTAGAGGAACGGGGGCTTGCACCATGAGTGACCCGTCCTGCAGGACGTTCCGAGAACTGCTGGGTGTCTACGTCGTAGGCGCCATCGAGCCAGATGAGCGCGCAGCGGTCGACGCGCATTTGAGTCAGTGCTACGAGTGCAGGGAGGAGCTCGCCCGGCTAGCGCCCATTCCCGCCCTGTTGCACCGGGTGCCGGTGGAGGACGCCGAGCGGATCTTGCTGGCGAGTCAGCCGCTGGGCGACGTAGCCGGGCCGTCACCCGACATGCTCGACTCGCTGCTCCGTCAGGTCGGAGCCAAGCGGCGGACGAGGCGGTTCCGCGGCCTGTTCACCGCGGCAGCGGCCGTTCTGGTGGCAGTGGGCGGTGCGGCGGCGGTTGCCGAGGCGATCGCACCACATCACCACCACCAGGTCATTGACATCGCGACGGCGACCAAGGGCACGATCGGTGCGACCGTTCGCTACGGCGCTATGACCTGGGGCACAAACATGGCGGTCCAGGTCAGCGGCTTCAAGCGGTGGACAGCTTGTGAGTTCTATGTGCTGACGAAGGACGGTCGCAAGGTGCTGGCCGGTGGCTGGCTCGTAGGCCCTGACTCGGACAAGATCTGGTACCCGGTGCATAGCGGCATCCACGAGCCCAACGTGAACGGCTTCGAGATCACCACCGCGAGCGGGAAGACGCTCCAGATACCGGCTGACTGAGCGCCGCGGGCCGAGCGCCCGCATGCTGGCCAGGCCGGGAATGTCCCGCAACGGCGGCATGTTAACGCGTCGTGGCTCCCGGACTAATCGTCAGCGCCTGCGCGCTGGTCGTGGCTACCGGCTTCGGGCTGCTGTGGCAGCGGCGCAACGGTCGGGTGTCCGCGGTTGCGGAGGAGATCGGAACAGGGGAGTTGGGGGCTGTGTCGGCCGGGCCCCCGGGCACCCCGCTGACCCAGGACGATCTTCGTGCCGCGCTCGGCGACAGGGCCACGCTCGTGCAGTTCTCGTCCGCGTTCTGCGCGCCGTGCCGTGCGACCAGGCAGATCCTGACCGAGGTCGCCGGGATGGTCGACGGTGTCGCGCACGTGGAGATCGACGCCGAGTCCCGGCTTGACCTCGTTCGCAGGCTGGACGTACGTCGGACGCCGACCACGATCGTGCTTGGTCCTGACGGTCAGATCACCCACCGCGCCAGCGGACAGCCGCGCAAAGCGGACGTGATCGCCGCGCTTGGGGCCGTGCTATGATTTCCTACAGAAGCGATGGGAATAACGTGGCTGCGCACGGAACTCGCCTTACCAGGCTGTGTGGATCACGCCTGACAAGGCTGCGTGCTTCACACCTGACGAGGCGACGGGTCGTGGACTACTGCCGTGTGACCGCCACGCTCTGACCTGACCGTGTAAGCCAGCCTTCTGTCGTTACCCGGCAGCTGGCCAGCCCGTGCCACTACCTGCTGGCCGGCGTCACGGAAGGAACCACATGCAGATCGACCCACGCGGGCCGCGGTTCGGTGCCGTCATCACCACGGCCGTCTTCATCGCTGTCCTGATTACCAGCAACGTCTGGCTGCTCGCCGCACAGGCCGTCGTGTTCGGGATCGGGACCGCGTTCGGCATGCGCTACGCCCCGTACGGGCTGGTCTTCCGGTGGCTTGTCCGGCCGCGCCTTGGCCCTCCCACCGAGCTTGAAGATGAGGCGCCGCCCCGGTTTTCCCAGGGCCTGGGGCTGGCGTTCGCCGTCATCGGCGTGATCGGCTATGCGACCGGAGCTACCTGGCTCGGCATCGTCGCCGTCGCCTTCGGGCTGATCGCCGCATTCCTCAACGGAGCCTTCGGCCTCTGCCTGGGCTGCGAACTGTACCTGCTCATCCGACGGATCAGGCCCGCGCGGCAGGCATCCTGACGCGGGCGCAAATTCAGACAAGGAGAAGTACGCATGAGTCGTTCAGATGTTCTAGTGGGCGCCGACTGGGTTCAGGACCATCTCGACGATCCTGGCCTGGTGCTTGTCGAGGTCGACGAGGACACGGCCGCATACGACAAGGGCCACATCAAGGGGGCCGTGAAGATCGACTGGAAGAAGGACCTGCAGGACCCGGTCCGCAGGGACTTCGTTGACAGGGCCGGCTTCGAGCAACTGCTCTCCGAGCGCGGCATCGGCAACGATGACGCCGTCATCTTGTACGGCGGCAACAACAACTGGTTCGCGGCATACGCCTACTGGTACTTCAAGCTCTACGGGCACCACAACGTCAAGCTTCTCGATGGCGGCCGTAAGAAGTGGGAGCTCGACTCCCGCGAGATGGTCACTGATGTGCCGACTCGGTCTGCGGTCTCGTACCACGCCGCCGAGCAGGACCGCTCCATCCGGGCGTACCGCGACGACGTGGTCGCCGCGATTGGCAACCTCAATCTGGTCGACGTGCGCTCGCCCGACGAGTTCGCTGGCCGGCTGCTCGCGCCGGCTCACCTGCCGCAGGAGCAAGCGCAGCGCGGCGGCCACGTGCCGACCGCCAAGAACGTCCCATGGTCGAAGGCGGCAGAAGAGGATGGCACCTTCAAGTCCGACGACGCGCTGCGCGCGCTCTACGGTAACGAGGCGGGGCTTGACTTCGGCAAGGACACGATCGCCTACTGCCGGATCGGCGAGCGCTCCGCGCACACCTGGTTCGTGCTGCACGAACTGCTCGGCCAGTCCAACGTGAAGAACTACGACGGATCCTGGACCGAGTACGGCTCGCTGGTGGGCGTGCCCATCGAGCTGGGAGACGGCAAGTGAGCGGGCCCGGCAATGAAGGCTGCGGAGCCCAGGCAGGTGGCATCAAGGTGAAGACCGGAGTTGGCAGCCAGGCCGTGGTCCAGGGGCACGTAACAAGCTCGGGAACGCCGGTGCCATCGGGGTACGCGCGGCTGCTGAACGCTGACGGAGAATTCGTTGCCGAGGTGCCGCTCGGCGACGACGGCGGTTTCGTGTTCTACGCCGCTCCTGGCGACTGGACCCTGCGCGTGCTGGCTCCGGGCGGAGTGCGCGTCGAGCGTCTGGTGTCGGCGAGCACCGGGATGATCACGGAGCTGGAGGTCGCCGTCTGAGGCGATGTTTTGCCTGGTTAAACCCTTATGGTGCCCGCTCGCGCTTTGCGCGGGAGGCACAAGAATATCCGCATGCGGCGGAAAAGTCCGTCTCCGCTGTTCGTCACCAGTTTCCGCCTACACATCTGTTGTTCAACTTCTCGTTACCTTGACCGCCTAGAAAAGATGCATGACCGCCGAGGCGGCAAAGGGGCGGATGGCAATCGGTGACAGATGCGAGGTCGCAGTATGTCGGTAGAGGCCGGCCGGGATGATGCCTCAGCGAGGCCCGGGGGTGATGTCGGCACCAGCCAGGCTGTACAGGGCAACGGGGCCGTCGGCAGCTATGCGGTCGCTTTGCATGCCATCAACCTGACTCTGGGCTTCGGCCAGAAATCGATCCTGAGCGACATGAACATTGAGGTCAGGCGCGGCGCCGTCACCGCCCTGATCGGCCCCACCGGGTCGGGCAAGACCACCCTGCTACGCACATTCAACCGGATGAACGACAAGGTCACCGGCTACCGGCATGCAGGCGACGTGCTGCTCGACGGACGGAGCATCTGGCATCCAGGCCTGGAGCTGATGGCGCTGCGCAGGAAGGTCGGCATGCTGTTCCAGCGGCCGAATCCATTCCCCATGTCGATCGTGGACAACGTGGTCGCGGGCGTGAAGGCGCACCGGATGGCCAGCAAGAACGGCCTGAAATCGATCGCACAGCAGCGGCTGACAGAGGTCGGTCTCTGGGATGCCGTCCACGACCGGCTCAAGGACTCACCGTTCCGGTTGTCCGGCGGTCAGCAGCAGCTGCTGTGCCTGGCCAGGGCCCTGGCGATCGGCCCCGAGGTTCTGCTGCTCGACGAGCCGACATCGTCTCTCGACCCGCAATCCACCGAGTCCATCGAGGCGCTGATCAAGGGCCTGACGCCGGAAATCACGGTCGTGATTGTCACGCACAACCTGGCACAGGCAAGCCGTGTCTCGGACCGGACCATCTTCTTGAACCGTGGCCGGCTGGTGGAGCACGGCGACACCAGGCAGGTCTTCGAGAACCCGGCCGAAAAGGAAACCGCTCACTATGTCAGCGGGCGATTCGGCTGATACCCAGACCACCGGTGCGGGAGGTCACTTCTCCCACACCGGCGTGAGAACCGCGCGGCAAGCGCGGACCCATCGCACGCAGCCGCGTGCGAGTCGTCTGGCGCATGCGTAAGCATGCACAAGTAAAGGAGTATTCCCCGGTGGCCAACCGAACCCGCTTGGCTTGGACAGCGGCTGCCCTGGTCCCACTGGCCGTGCTCGCGGCAGCCTGCAGTTCAGGCTCAAACTCAACCGGAGGCTCGGGCTCCTCGCCGAAGTCGGCGCCCATGAAGGGCCCCGCCCTACCTGCAAAGCCCGACAAGACGCCCACGTCGCTCACCGAGACCGGCAGCACGCTGCTGTTCCCGCTGTTCGGCACCTGGGCGACCGCCTACCAGAAGCAGTTCGTTGACTCTTCCGGCTCCCCGATCGTGACGATCACGACCGGCGGGACCGGTTCTGGCACCGGAATTACCGACGCCGCCACCGGCACCGTGAACATCGGCGCGTCCGATGCGTACCTGTCGAGCGCGAACCTGCAGCAATATCCCGGCCTGCTGAACATCGCGCTGGCAATCTCGGCGCAGCAGGTCAACTACAACGTGCCGGGCGTGAAGAACCTCAAGCTGAACGG
Organism: Streptosporangiaceae bacterium; assembly: GCA_036258115.1. Lineage (GTDB taxonomy): Bacteria > Actinomycetota > Actinomycetes > Streptosporangiales > Streptosporangiaceae > Chersky-822. The sequence continues at coordinate 744 of DATAEH010000026.1, read as the reverse complement.
GTCCGTGCTTGCCCAGATTTACAGCGGCAAGATCACGAACTGGAACGATCCTGCGATCAAGAAGCTAAACGCGGGGGTGAGCCTGCCGAACCTGAAGATCATCCCGCTGCACCGCGCGGAGAGCTCAGGCGACACCTTCCTGTTCACCAGCTACATGAACGCTCAGGACCCGTCAGCCTGGCAGGCCTCGAACGTGAACACCACGGTCAGCTGGCCGAGCGTCGGAGGCGCCCTGGCCGAGACCGGCAACAGTGGCATGGTCGACGGCTGCCAGGCCAACAAGGGCTGCATCGCCTACATCGGCATCAGCTACCTGCAGAAGACGCAGGCCGCCGGCCTCGGCACGGCGTCGCTGGCCAACAAGGCGGGCAAGTTCCTGCAGCCGACGGCGGCGGCGATCAAGGCGGCAGCGGCCGCACTGACCGCGAAGACGCCGGCGAACGAGACGCTCTCGATGATCAACGGCCCGGCTCCCGACGGGTACCCGATCGTCAACTACGAGTACGCGATCGTGAAGTCCAGTCAGTCCGACGCCGTCAAGGCCGAAGACATCAGGGCCTTCCTGCACTGGATCGTGCACACGGGGCAAGATCCCACGACGTATCTGGACCCGGTGGATTTCCAGCAGCTGCCGGCCAGCATCGTGAAACTGTCAGATAACCAGATCGCCAAGATAGGCGGCTAGTACTGATGGCTCCGCCTGCATCAGTGCTGAACCAGGAGGGGGAAGCGGGCAACCGCCCG
>DATAEH010000025.1:0-45388 GCA_036258115.1 Streptosporangiaceae bacterium | reverse complement strand
ACCAGGTCCTCGGCGTCGGCGGGGTTGCGGGTCATCCGCAGCGCGGCCGGGTACAGCTGGCCCAGGTACGGCCGGACCTGCGCCTCGAAATCCTCCGCCCGCCCGCCCGGCCGGGCGTCGGTCACGGCGGCGGTGGTGCTGGTCGCGATGGTCGCGGTGGTCATCTGCGGTCGTCCCCTCGTGGTCGGTCACTACTAAGACGCCCAGGGACCCCGATCCGGTCGCGTGATCTGAGTTACACACCGACTACACACGGCCACCACAACTCTCTTAGCCCTCGTAAAGCGCTCAGATACCTCAGGAACGTCTATGCAAACTGCGCGGTTCAGGTCCGGCATGCGCAAGGAAAGCGGGTGCGACACGCCGACCTGTGGCGAAGCGGACTCTGACTGCACACCAGTGATTCGTCGTCCCGCCCGTACCGGATTGCCCGCGGACGTAGCGGGCACTGCTGGACGAACTACAGCCGGGCTAGGGCTTCACGAAGCGGGTCAAGACCGATCGACCCGAGGGCAAGCGCCTCGCTGTGGAAGTCCCGCAAGCTGAAGGCGGGACCTCTCCGCCTTCGTGCTTCCTCCCTGGCTTCCAGCCAGATCCGCTCGCCGATCTTGTACGACGGTGCCTGGCCAGGCCAGCCGAGGTACCTATCCAGCTCGAATCTGAGCATCTGCTCCTCCACCTGAACCCGGGTTCGCAGGTACTCCCAGGCCAGGTGCGCGTTCCAGATCTCACCAGGACGCCAGGGCGAGTCCTGGGGAACCGGCAGCTCTAGGTGGACGCCGATGTCGACAACCACCCTGGCCGCTCGTAGTAGCTGAGCATCGAGCATGCCGAGTTTGTTGCCGGGATCATCCAGATAGCCAAGCTCGTCCATCAGCCTCTCGGCGTACAGCGCCCAGCCCTCGCCATGACCCGATATCCAGCACAGGAGCCGCTGCCAGCGATTGAGCCGGTCGCTGAGGAAGACGGCTTGCGCCGACTGCAGGTGATGACCAGGCACGCCCTCGTGATAGATGGTCGTGACTTCTTTCCAGGTAGCCAAGTCATCGACGCCATCACCCAGAGCCCACCACATCTGGCCAGGCCGGACCCAGTCCTCGCTCGGGCCGGTGTAGTAGATCCCGCCAGCCGTCGTCGGGGCGATCATGCACTCGATCCGGCGGGCTTGTGCCGGGATGTCGAAGTGAATACCGTCCAGTTCGGTCATGGCGGCGTCGGCGACCCCTTGCATCCACGCCCGCATCGCGTCGCGGCCGGTGACACGTCGCGCCGGGTCGGCATCAAGCGCCGCCACTGCCTCGGCTACTGATCCGCCCGGCACAATCTGACCGGCGATCCGCCGCATCTCGTCTTCAATGCGCATCACCTCGGCCCAGCCCCAGGCGTATGCCTCATCGAGGTCAATCTCGGCGCCCAGGAAAGCGCGTGATGCGAGCCCATAGCGATCTCTGCCTGCCGCATCACGTTTGCGAGCGTGCGGCAGCAGCTCAGTCTCAAGGAAGCGGCCAAACTCGGCGGTCGCTCTGCGGGCCGAAGCCGCCGCCCGGTCGAGATCAGCACGGATCGTGCCGGCTGCTCTCGTTCGCGCAACCAGGCTGGAGTAAAAGTCCGATCCGGCTGCCGACCAATCAGCGCACTGCTTGACGCACGCGAGGACCTGCCGCCGCGGTGCGATGCAGCCCTGCGCTGCCGCGTCCATATACGTTCGCCGCAAACCGGCATATGCAGAAGCCACATCGGACATCCGGTCCGCCAGGTTGCGCTGAGCTTGCTCGCCGTGGACCGGCATCAGGTCGAAGACCTCGCGGACCCCCTGCAGCCGGCTCGCGATCACATTCAGCTCGCTGTTCAGCGCGCCTGATTCGTACAGCTCACATGCGATCGTCAGGCGTTCGAGCATCGCCTGCTTGGCGAAGTCCTCGCCGCCGGAGGCCTCTACACTCTCGAGCTCGGCGATCGTTGCACGGTCAAGGGCAGCCCGCGCTGCGAATCCTTCCGGGCTCAGGTCGGTCATCAAGTGGTCGAACCCGGTGATGCCAACCGAAGTCGCCACCAGCGGATCGAGCTCAGCGAACTGTCCGACGTAGCGATCGGCGATCTCGTTGACCTTGCCCATGTCAACAAACATATCGATTGCTGACGATGCGTCCTGACAAGGTCGGGCGGCAACATCAACAGCGTGGCGGAGCATCTCGACCAGTGCGAGGTGCAGACCGTAACGTGTGCTCGTACTGGGCGGTAGGTACGCTTGTCCGGACTCATCGGGAGGCGCTAGGTGGACTTCGGATACGACACACGAACCGAGGAACTGCGCGACAAATTGCTCGCCTTCATGGACTCCCACGTTTATCCGGCAGAACAGACGTTTGCCGAGCAGGTCGCGGCGGCGGAGGCGTCCGGCGACATCTGGCATCGCCCAGCCGTGATCGACGACCTAAAAGCTGAGGCCCGTAGCCAGGGCTTGTGGAACCTGTTCCTGACCGTCCGCACGCACAAGGATCAGATCGCGGAGATCGCGGAAAACCACGGCGCGGGCCTGACCAACCTCCAGTACGCACCGCTCGCCGAGATCACTGGCCGGAGCGGAGCCATTGCGCCTGAAGCGCTGAATTGCGCCGCTCCGGATACTGGCAACATGGAAGTGCTGGCCGAATTCGGCACTGCCGAACAGATCGAGCGATGGCTGCTCCCGCTGCTTGACGGCGAGATCCGATCGACGTTCTGCATGACGGAACCCGACGTTGCCTCGTCCGACGCGACCAACATCGCGACCAGAATCGAGCGCGACGGCGACGAGTACGTGATCAACGGACGCAAGTGGTGGTCGTCGGGCGCTATGGATCCGCGCTGCAAGCTGTTCATCGTGATGGGAAAGACAGACCCGCACGCCGAGCGGCACCGTCAGCAGTCGATGATCTGCGTGCCGCCGGATACGCCTGGCATCACGATTAAGCGGAGCATGCGCGTCTTCGGCTTCTCCGACTCAACCCACGGTGGGCATGGCGAGATCGAGTTCAGCGATGTCCGGGTCCCGGCCGCCAACCTGATCGCGGGCGAGGGCGAGGGGTTCGCGATCGCCCAGGCCAGGCTGGGCCCTGGCCGGATACATCACTGCATGCGCCAGATCGGCTCGGCCGAGAGGGCTCTCGAAGCGATGTGCCGGCGGGCGACGAGCCGCATCGCCTGGGGCAAGCCGATCGCCGATCAGGGCGTCGTGCAGGACTGGATCGCCGAGTCCAGGGTCAGGATCGAGCAGGCCAGGCTGCTGGTGCTGAAGACCGCGTGGCTGATGGATACCGTCGGCAACAAGGGCGCGCATACCGAGATCCAGGCCATTAAGATCGCGGTTCCCCGGATGACCGAGTGGGTCATTGACAAGGCCATCCAGGCGCATGGGGGCGGCGGGGTCAGCCAGGAGTTCCCGCTCGCCGCGCAGTGGGCGGCGGCTAGGAGCCTGCGCTTCGCAGACGGACCCGACGAAGTGCACAAGCGCTCCATGGCGCGCCGCGAATTGCGCAAGTACACCAGCTGACCTTGACCGAAGGGACCATGCAGATGTCGGAACACGCACAGCGAGTAGCCGTCGTTACTGGTGGCGCCCGCGGTATCGGCGCAGCCGTCGCCAGGCGATTCGCCGCCGACGGGATGGCGGTCGCAGTCATCGACCTTAAGGAAGGCGACTGCGCCGCCACCGTCGACGCCATCGCGTCGGCCGGCGGCCGCGCGTTCGCGGCTGGTGCCGATGTCAGCGACGCGGCGCAAGTCGCTGCCGCCGTGGAGGCGATCGCCGCCGAGCTCGGGCCGCCCGTCGTGCTGGTCAACAACGCCGGCGTAATCCGCGACAACCTGCTGTTCAAGATGACCGAAGATGACTGGGACACGGTGTTGGGCGTGCACCTGCGCGGCGCATTCCTGGTGAGCCGCGCAACGCAGAAGTACATGGTCGAGCAGAAGTTCGGCCGGATCATCAACCTCTCGTCGAGTTCGGCGCTCGGCAACAGGGGCCAGGTGAACTACTCGGCGGCTAAAGCGGGGATGCAGGGATTCACCAAGACGCTCGCGATCGAGCTTGGCCCGTTCGGCGTGACCGCGAATGCGATCGCTCCAGGCTTTATCGTCACTGACATGACGGCCGCTACCGCGGCCCGCGTCGGCGTTCCGTTCGAGGATTTCCAGAAGGGCGCGGCTTCGCAGATCCCTGTGAGGAGGGTCGGCCAGCCTGAGGACGTCGCACACCTGGCGTCCTTCCTGGCCAGCGATGGGGCCGGTTTCGTATCCGGCCAGGTGATCTACGTTGCCGGCGGTCCCCTGTGCTAGACAACGGTCACGCGGGCAGCGCCAAGACGGCCGATGACCTGCGCAGCCAGGTCCGGGCGTTCCTCGCGGACCACGACCCGGTCACGACCGACCGCCTGGACTTCGTGCGCGCCAGGTTCGACGCCGGCCTCGCCTGGGTGCATTACCCGGCCGGCCTGGGCGGGCAGGGCCTGCCGCGCACGCTGCAGAAGGTCGTCGACGCCGAGTTCACAGCGGCCAAGGCGCCGACTAACCGGCCCGAGCGCAACGGCATCGGGCTCGGCATGGCCGCACCGACCATCCTGGCCTACGGCTCGGACGAGCAGAAGAAGCGCTGGCTGCGGCCGCTGTGGACGGGCGAGGAGATCTGGTGTCAGCTGTTCAGCGAACCGAGCGCCGGGTCCGATCTGGCGAACCTGGCCACGAGGGCGGTCCGCGACGGCAATCGCTGGGTCGTCAACGGCCAGAAGGTCTGGACGTCGTCGGCGCACATAGCGGCCCGCGCGCTGCTGGTCACCAGAACCGACCCTGACGTCCCCAAGCACAAGGGCCTCACGTACTTCAGCGTCGACATGAGGGCGCCCGGTGTCGAGGTCCGGCCGCTGCGGCAGGCAACCGGAGAGGCCGAGTTCAACGAGGTCTTCCTGACCGACGTGGTGATCCCCGACGCCGACCGGATCGGCGAGGTAGGCCAGGGCTGGGCGGTGTCGACCGCCACGCTGATGAATGAGCGTGTAGCGCTGGGCGCGTTCGTACTCCCGCGCGAGGGCGGCATGATCGGCTTCTCGGCGAAAACGTGGCGCGAGCACCCCGAGCTACGCACGCCCGGCCTGCACGAGCAGTTGCTCCGGCTGTGGGCTGCGGCCGAGGTATCGAGACTTGCCGGGGAGCGGCTGAGGCAGCAGCTCGCCGCCGGGCAGCCAGGCCCTGAGGGGTCAGGCGCCAAGCTGGTAGCCGCGAGGCTGAATCAGGAGATCGCCGGGTTCGAGCTCGAACTGCTCGGCGCCGACGGGCTGCTCTACAGCGACTGGACGATGCACAGGCCGGAGGGCGCGGACTTCTATGGCCGTGACGCCGGCTACAGGTTCTTGCGGTCTAAGGGGAACTCGATCGAGGGCGGGACGTCAGAGATCCTCCGCAACATCGTCGCCGAGCGGGTTCTTGGGCTGCCGCCGGAGATCCGGCTGGACAAGGACAAGCCATGGAAGGACCTGCCGCGGTGAGCCAGCAAGCAGGGATCGAGGCCGAGCCCGCCACGTCGGGAAGATCAGGGGCGACGTCGCCTCGGGCTGACACGGCGCCAGGCGACGCCGGGCCTGCTCGCATGCCGGACATGACCTACTCCGGGCAGGAGACCGAGCTGAGATCCGCTGTCCGGTCCGTGCTGGACGACCTGGCTGGCTTCGACGCGGTACTGGCCAGGACCGAGACCCCCGAGACGTACGACCGAGGGTTGTGGCGAACACTGGCCGCCGAGGTTGGTTGTGCCGGATTGTTGATTCCGGAATCGTTCGGCGGTGCCGGCGCAACGTTTCGCGAAGCCGCCGTCGTCGCCGAGGAGGTTGGCCGGTCGGTGGCGCCGGTTCCGTTTCTCGGATCCGCCGTACTCGCGACCGTCGCGCTGCTGTCGGCCTCGGCCAATGGCGCGGCCGCAGATCACGCGGCGCAGCTGCTCACTGACCTGGCCGCCGGCGGGGTGACCGCCGCGCTGGCCGTTCCGTTCGCGGCTATGCCAGGCGCCAGGGTCGGGCCGACGGTTCGGATTGGCCCAGCCGTCGACGGCGATGCAGAGGGGATCTACCGGCTTTCCGGCTCTGTGCAGGGCGTCGCAGACGGACTCCTTGCCGACGTCCTGATCATTCCGGCCGACGGTGTTCCTTTCGGGCTGTTTGCCGTTCGTGCCGACGATCCCGGCGTGACCAGTACCCCGGTTGTCTCGCTGGACATGACACGGCAACTATGCGACCTGGGTCTGGACAATGCGCAAGGCACGCGGATTGCGGTGGGCTCGCGGGTTGACGACGCGATCGCAGCTGCACACCAGGCTGGCGCCGCGATGCTCGCCGCCGAGCAGCTGGGCCTGGCTGACCGGGCACTGGAGATCACGCTCGCGTACGTCAAGCAGCGGTACCAGTTCGCCAGGCCGATCGGCTCGTTCCAGGCGATCAAGCACCGGCTGGCCGACTGGTGGGTCGCCGTCACGCAGGCGAGGGCGGCATCCAGGTACGCCGCAGCCTGCCTTGCCGAAGGAGATCCCGACACGCCGGTCGCGGTAGCACTGGCCAAGGCGACGTGCTCGGACACTGCGGTGCACGCCAGCCAGGAAATGATCCAGCTGCACGGCGGAATCGGCTTCACCTGGGAGCACCCGGCGCACCTGTTCCTCAAGCGCGCCAAGAGCACCTCGATCGCACTCGGCTCCGCCGACCGCCACCGCGCCACCCTGGCCCGCCTCGCTGACCTCCCAGCCGCCGACTGACGGCCCGGCAGCCAATTCGATTTGCGTGGCGACTTTTCAGCAGTATTGCTGAGAATCCTCCACAATCTTGGCCTGGCACAATGGCGTGGCCTAATGGCCGCGGAAGGCTTCTTCCAGCCACCAGGAGCCGCGTTCTGAGGTGACTTTGGCGTCGATCAGCAGCGGCTCGTCGCGCGGTCCGTCCAGCCATTCGCGCACGTTGGCCAGGTCGGACAGCTGCCGCACCTTGATGGCGGAGAAGCCGAAACCCTTGGCGATCTTCGCGATGTTGACCGGCGGGAACCTGACCGTCTCCAGCGGGAAGCCGTCCGGCCCGAAGTGGTGCACCTCAGCCCCATAGGCCTCGTCGTCGTAGACCACCACCACCATCGGCAGCCCGAGCCGGACAACGGTCTCAAGCTCGCTGACGCCCATGAGCGCCCCGCCGTCGCCGAGAGCTGCGACCACCAGGCGGTCTGGGCGGGCGATGGCCGAGCCGATCGCCGAGCCGAGGCCGAGGCCGATCGACTGGTATGCCTGGGTGAAGCAGAACCCGTCGGCGTCGGGTACCGACAGGTACATGCTCGGATAGCCCATGAAATTGCCGGAGTCCACAGCCACGATGCGCTCGGCAGGCAGCAGGTCGTCAAGTGCGATCGTCAGGGTTCTCGGGTCGATCCGCCGGCCGTCGCTCTCGTCGGTGAACGGGACGTCACGCCAGCGCACCTCGTTCTCGATCCGCTTCCTGATCTCGTCGCTCCGGTATCCGGCCGCCGCCTCATCGCCCCACGCCGCATGGACGTCACCGGCGACGTCCGCGACGTCGCCGAGCACGCCGAGATTGATCGGCCGGTGGCCGCCAAGTCCGCCAGGCTCGTCGTCGACCTGCGCCACGACCGTTCCTGGGGAAACCAGCGAGCCGTGCCGCATGGTCCACATGTTCAGCGAACACCCCCAGCCGACCAAGAGGTCGGCGCCGCGGATCAGCTCGGCTGCGAGCGGTGACGCGAATCCGCCGCTGACGTCCAGGTCCCACGGGCTGCCACGGAACAGGCCCTTGGCGGCCGCGGAAGTCGCCAGCAGCGCGCCGCAGTCGTCTCCAAGCTGCTCCAGCTGCGTTCGGGCCCTGGCGTTCCTCGCACCCCGGCCCGCGATGAAAACGGGCCGCTTGGCTTCGCGGATAGCGTCCGCGAGTCGAGTCGCCGCATCATCTGCCGCGGCCTCCCTGATCAGCTGAGCTCGCCGGCCAGGCCCGCGCGCCTCGTCTCTGGCCGCCCCAGTCAACCCCCTTGTGCCCCCGAGTCCCGCCCGCACGGTGTCGAGCAGGTCGACCGGCGGAACCGGGCACTCGCCGGCCTGGACATCCAGCGGCAACGCCAGGACCACCGTCCGCCGCTCGGCCACGGCTGTCCGGTAGGCGCGGACAGTGTCGTCGACGGCGAACTCGGGCGAATGCAGCCGGGCCGGGACAGCGCCGATCGCTTCGGCCAGCGCCGCCACGTCGATCCTGAAGTTGGACCTGATCGCGCTCGCCGCCACGTCAGCCGCCAGCACGACCAACGGCGTCCTGCTCTTGGCAGCCTCGGTGATGCCGGTGACCGCGTTGGTGAGCCCTGGCCCCTGGTGCACCGACAGGATTCCTGGCCGGCCAGACAACCGGGCCCATCCGTCGGCCATGCTCGCGGCGCCGCACTCATGCCGTGCCGCAACGAAGCGCGCGCCCCTGGCGATCAGCGCATTGGTGACGTGAAAGTTGCCGCTGCCTACGACCCCGAAGACGGTGTCGGCTCCGAAGTCCGCGAGAACGGCCGCGACAGCGTCGCTTACGAGCATCAGGTGTGCTCGATCAGAGCCAAAGCGCGGCACGGGCTGCCCGAGCCGGTGACGATCGGCAGCGGCCCGGCGATCACGACCGAGCCTGTGACGGGAAGCTGCGCCAGGTTCTGCAACTGCGTCAGCCCGTACTTGCCCGCCCCCAGCAGCGCCGCGTGGCAGGGGAACGGCGGGTCAAAGGAGTGCGCTGCGCCCGCGTCGGTGCCGACGGTCTCGACTCCGAAGCCCATGATCGGGGCGTGCTCGGCCAGCCACCTGGCGCACTCGACTGATACGCCTGGCGTGTGCGGGCCCGTCTCGTTCGCGTTCAGGAACTGCTCCTGGCTCCCCGAACGGGTGTCCCAACCGGTCCTGTAGAGCAGCCAGCCACCGTCGGGCAGCGACCCGTGTTCGCCCTCCCACTTCCTGATGTGATCGACCTCGAGCAGGAAGTCTGGGTCGGCGGCCGCCTCGGCGCTGAAGTCGAGCACCACGGCGGGTGCGATCAGATGACTGGCAGGAACCTGAGATACGTCCAAGCCATCTCGGCCGGTGATCCAGTGCACGGGCGCGTCGAAGTGCGTGCCTGTGTGCTCGCCGGTCGTGAAGTCGTTCCAGTACCAGGCAGGCCCACGGTCGTCGTACCGGCTGATCTCGTGCAGCGACAGCGGGACCGTGTTGCCGAACGGCTCCGGCAGCCTGATCAGCGGGGTGTCCGGGCTAAGCGGAGCCGTGAGATCGATCACCTCAACGGTGCTCAGGCGCAGTGCGGCGACTAGCGCGTCAAGGACCGGCATTTCTAACCTCCCGGAGCACGGATGACAAGAACCTGACCGGTAACAAGCCTGCCGTAGTCCGTCCCGGCAGGGAAGCTCGACCTGGAAACAGGTGATCTGTACAGTGCACCCGAAGGCGGCGGCCGCGTGCTGCGGTCACTGCCCGCAAGCCGATCAGGAGGTTCAGTGATGGACTCGGTGCCTGGAGCCGGCGTGGTGGTCACGGGCGCGGGCAGCGGGATCGGAGCCGCATTGGCCAGGCGTTTCGTAGCCGACGGCGCGAACGTGGTGCTCAATGACGTCAACGCTGCAGCGGTCAGGGCGGTGGCCGAGTCGTGTTCGACAATCAACGGCGGCCGGGCCACGGCGATTCCAGGTGACGCTGCGTCGGAGGATGGCGTCACAGCCCTGGTCAACGCCGCTCGTGCAGAACTCGGTGACATCGACCTGTACTGCGCCAACGCCGGGATCGCCCGCCGCGGGGGGCCCGAGGCGAGCGAGGATGACTGGGCGAACTCCTGGAACGTGAACGTGATGGCTCACGTCCGGGCAACCCGACTGTTGCTGCCCCGCTGGCTGGAGCGGGGGAGCGGCCACCTGATCTGCACCGTGTCCGCGGCCGGCCTGCTCTCCACGCCCGGGTCGGCGCCGTACGCGGTCACCAAGCACGGCGCGCTGGCATTCGCCGAGTGGCTCTCGCTCACGTACCGGCACCGCGGGCTGACCGTGCAGGCGATCTGCCCGATGGGCGTGCGTACCGGCATGTTCGACGGCAGCGACCCGAAGATGGAGAAGCTGCTCGGCCCGGACGCGATTATGCCGGACGACGTCGCCGACGCCGTCATGGCGGCGATCGCCGACGGCCGGTTCCTGATCCTTCCGCATCCGGATGTCGCCAGGATGTACGCGGGGCGAGCCGCCGATCCGGACCGCTGGCTGGCCGGGCTGAACCTGATCCAGCAGGACCTCGAGGCCATCCCGGACGCCACCGTCTAGCTTGCCGGAACGCGAAGCGAGAGCGGCAGGTCGCGGGACGAGCGGCCGACCAGCACCGTGAACGGGATTGCGGGCCACATCCAGGTGCCTCGGCGGGTGTCCCAGCGCGCGAACAGCCTGGCCGGGATCCGCAGCGCGACCTCGGCTCGCTCTCCTGGGCCCGCCGAAGCGATCCCGAACGCGGCGAGCACTCGCACCGGCCTGCCAGGCTCGCCGGCTGGTCCGGCAAGGTATGCCTGGATGACCTCCTTCCCGTGCCGCGATCCTGTATTACGCACAACCACCCTCAGGTCTAGATCCCGACCGGGCCGGTAATCAGTCGTCAGGGCGTGGACGACTTCATAGTCCCAGCTGGTGTAGCCCAGGCCGTGCCCGAACGGGAACAACGGCGAGACTCCATTCGCGTCGTAGCCCCGGTAGCCGACCAGCAGACCCTCGCGATATTCCAAGACGCCGTCGACCGGGCTGGTATCGAGCACAGGGCAATCGTCCTCGGCCGCGGGCAGCGTCACGGGCAGCCTGCCACCCGGTTCGGCGTCGCCGAACAGCACGTCGGCCAGCGCTTCGCCCATGGCCTGGCCTGGCAGCCACGCCTGGATGATCGCGGCGACATTGCTCGCCCAGGGCATCAGCACGGGCATGCCAGAGTTGACAACCACGATGGTCTTGGGGTTCACGGCCGCTACCTGGCTGACCAGGTCGTCCTGGCGGCCGGGCAGCGTGAGGCTTGTCCGGTCGAACCCCTCGCTCTCGGTCAGCTCGGCTGACCCGACTACGACGATCGCGACATCTGAATTCCTTGCCGCCTCGACCGCTGCCGCCAGCGTGGCTTCGTCGTCCAGGGCGCGTTCGATACCCAGCCGCATCCCGAGCGGACCCTCGCCGTCAGCGGCTGGCCTGAACTGCACCCTGAGCGCTACTTCACGGCCTGCCTGTAGCTCCAGCCCGGCTCTGACCTGGCCCGGCCTGGTCATGGCTTCGACCGGATCATGCGGCACGGCTGTCGGCCGGTCCGCTACGACCACACCGTCAACGGTGATGATCAGGTGCCCGACTCCGGCCGCCCCGATCAGGTACGGCCCGGTCCAGTCCGGCATGAAGCTGGCGTGCAAGACGACGCTGCCGCCCTCGCCCCAGCCGATGCCAGGCGGGACGCCATCCCACCACGCCAGGGTCGTCACCGCCCGATGTTCTGTCCGCAGTACCGTGCCGTCCGCGGCGACGAACTCCAGGTGCAGGCCTCGCTCGCCGGTCAGCGGATCGCGCAGCGAGCCCGCGGGAGGCTCTGGCACGGTCGACCAGATCTGGCAGCCCTCGGCGATCATGACTTCGGCGCCGGCTTGCTGGCCAGCCATCCGGGCGATCAGCGCCTCGGCTGGGGTGGAAAGGGCGGCGGGAGCGACAATCGCGCTGCCGCCGCCCTGGATCGTCGGCCTGACCGCGCCCGGTCCGAGCACGGCGAGCCGGGAGATGATTTCGCTGCGCAGCGGGAGCACATCATCGTCGTTGCGCAGCAGGACGAACGACGCGGTCGTTGCCCGGCGCAGCAGCGCCGGATCAACGATGCGATCGACGATGCCGATGGCGTCAGTTCCGGCCGGATGTGTCTCGGCCGCCGGACCGTCCAGATCGCCGCGGCCATGTACCGGATCTGCGTCCTGAAGGCCGCGGTGCAGGGCGCCGACTCGCCGGGCCAGGGTCAGCAGCCGGATGATCTTGTCGTCGAGGACGTCCTCGGTGACGATCCCTTCGGCGACGGCCTGCGCCAGCCGCTCGCCCCAGGGCCCGTCCGGCCCGGGCATCGACAAGTCCAGCGTGGCCAGCGCGGTCGCGGTCGTGCTACGGGCGGCATGCCAGTCCGAGGTGACCACGCCGCCAAATGCCCACTCGCCTTTCAGCACGCCCTTCAACAGCGGCCCGTTCTCGGTCATGGGGGTGCCATTGACCATGTTGTATGCGGCCATCACCAGCGCCGCGTCCGCCTCCTTGACGCACGCCTCGAAGGGCATCAGGTAAAGCTCCCTGAGCACGTGCTCGTCGATTCTGGCGTCATAGCTCCAGCGCTGCGTCTCGGTGTCGTTGCAGACGAAGTGCTTCAGGGTGGCGGCTACGCCCGCGCCTTGCAGACCGCGCACATAGCTGACCGCGATCCGGGCGATGAGCACGGGGTCCTCGCCGAAGAACTCGAATCCGCGGCCGCCAAGCGGCGAGCGCATCAGGTTGATCGTCGGGCCGAGCAGGACGTCGATGCCCTTGCCCCGCGCCTCGGCGCCGAGCGCCGCTGCCAGCTCGCGCACCAGCTCGGGATCCCAGGTGGCGCCGATCGCTGACGGACAGGGCAGGCTCGTTGACGGACGCCGTTCGTCAAGGGTCACGCCCCTGGCCCCGGCTGGTCCGTCCGACATGATCATCGGTCGGAGGCCGAGCAGGTCGGCGCCTTGCGTGCTCCAGCTGTCCGCTCCGGTCAGCAGGAGCACCTTCTCGTGCAGCGTCAGCTTCGCGACTAGGTCGGTGTCGCTGATAGGTGCGGTGTTCGTCCGGGCGCCCGCCCGGCCGGTTGCCCGGCCGGGCGGGATCTGCCCCTCATCGCGAGTCGGCATTCCGCTGCGGGTCAGCTGACTGGCTTGAGGTGCAGGATGGTGTTGAGGATGTACGGAGAGTTGGGAACGGGGTTGTTGTACTGGTTGCCCACTGTCGGCCAGCCCGTGTAGTGCTTGGTGCTGTACTCGTACCACGCTGCTCCGTAAAGGAGCGGGATGACCGGCGCCTGGGTGGAGACGATCTCCTGAAGGGTGTTGAGCGCCTTCTGCTGCTCCGCCGGGTCGTTGGTGCCGGCGAACTGCTGGATGGCCTGCTGGGCGGCTGGGCTGTTAAAGCGTCCGTAGTTGTTGGCGGCTGGCTTGCCGATGGGAGCTGACGTGGAGTTGTCGAGCCAGTTCGTGAAGTAGTAGTACGGGTTCGGGCCCTGGTTGCTCCAGTGGATCATCGCGTCGAAGTTGCCGACCGGGTAGTCGGCGTACCACTGGGTGGCCTGAACGCCCTTGAACGACACATCGAAGCCCTGGTTGTTGAGCTGCGTCGCGATGAGCTGGGCGTCGGTGGCGTAGTCGGTGTAGGCGGACGGATCCTCGATAGAGAACTTGATCGTCTTGCCGTTCTTGGTCCACTTGCCGTTGACCTTCGCCCAGCCGTCGCTCTTCAGCAGGCTCGTCACCGTGCCTGGATCGGATGTTGGCTTGAGGTCGTTGGCGTACCGGGAGTCGAGCAGTTTCTCATCGATTGGCAGTAGCAGCCCGCCTGAGGACGTGGCCGGCGGCTCGTAGTTGGTCTCGCCCTGAACGGACAGCTGCTGGCGGTTAATGCCGGCGCTGATCGCCAGCCTGACCTTGGGATCGTTGAGCGGCGCTCTGGTGACGTTAAGCCAGAGCGTGACGACGTTGTTGTCAGAGAACCACGGCTGGTCCTCGGTCCAGGTGTGGTTGTCCGGGCTCTTCTGCAGGAAGTTCTCGGCGACATTGCTGACCGCGTTGCCGGCGTAGTCGATCTGACCATTTGCCAGCGCAGGGTTGGCGGTGTCGTTGCTGACGAAGTTCGGGAAGATGATCGACGGCACGTGCACCTTGCTGGCCTGCCAGTACTTGGCGTTCTGGGTCAGCGTGTACTTCTGCGACGAGAACTGCGAGATCACATACGGGCCAGTGCCGATTGGGTCGGCATCGGCGAACGTAACCGGCTTGGAGACGGCCTGCCAGATGTGCTGGGGGACGACGTACATCCCGCCGATCAGGAACAGGTTGGCGTACTGCGGCGTCTGGTACTTCAGCACCGCTGTGGTCGGGTTGGGCGCGCTGGCGCTCTCCGGGAGCGGCGGCGGCGTCACCGGCGTCAGCGAGGGGTTGTTCTTCAGCAAGTTGAAGCTGAAGGCGACGTCGCTGGCGGTCATAGGCTTGCCGTCGCTGAATTTCACGCCCTTGCGGATGGTGAACGTAAGCGTCTTGCCGCCGTCTGACCACTTGTAAGTGGTGGCGAGCCAGGGGATCGGCGCCTGCGTGGGCCGCATGATGTTGAACATCAGGAGCGGCTCATAGATCAGCGCCGTCGTGTTGTTGGAGTTGCCGATCGAGGTTGATACGAACGGGTTGAAGGATCGCGTGAAGGTCTGCCCTGTGTTGTTGACGATGACCAGCGGCTCGCCCTTCGCGCCGGAGTGACCGGTGGAAGGCGAACTGCTGCAGGCTGCGATGCCCATGGTCAAGGCACCTGCCACGACCAGGCTCTTCAAGATCGGATGTTTCATTGCCTAGACTCCAATGTGCCCGGCCGGCGCTTGCCGGCCCTGTTCTCGAATGACCGTGCGGGTCTGTCAGATCTGGTGCTGCGCGGGTCCGGCCGGGCTTCATCCGTCCGCCGCCGCGCCGCGTGCCACCTCTTCAGGTGCGTGGCTGGCCCGAGAGTGCGGGCCGATCCTGCTACGCGGGCTGGGCCATCAGGCCTCCTTTCCCGGCTCAGCCGCGTCGTCGGGGTACGGGGGTGGCGGCTCGGACGCCGCGCGCAAGTCGGCGATCTTGAGCGGTGCGCGCTCCCTCCCGCTCAGCCCAGATGCGTGCAGCCAGCACGCGCTTGCCTGGCCAGCACCGGTCTCGGTCAGGGTCGGGAGCGTTTCGGCGCAGATCCGCATGGCATGCGGGCAGCGCGGGTGGAATCGGCAGCCAGGCGGCGGGGTCGCCAGGTTCGGCGGCGCGCCTTTGCCGCGCAAGGACGGCGTCTGCGCGCGCTCCGGATCGGGCGCGGCGCTGAGCAGCAACTGGGTGTAGGGATGCGCGGGCTGGTCGGTGACGGCAGCTGCGGGGCCGGTCTCGACGATCCGTCCGGCGTACATGACGGCGATCGTGTCGGCCAGGTATCTGGCTGAGGCGATGTCGTGCGTGACGTACACGATCGCCAGGCCATCGCGTTCGCGGAGATCTGCGAGCAGATTGAGGACGCCGAGCCGGATGGAAACGTCAAGCATCGATACCGGCTCGTCGGCGAGCAGGATCGCCGGCGCGACGGCAAGGGCGCGCGCGATCGCCACCCGCTGCCGCTGACCGCCCGAGAGCTCATGCGGGTACTTGGCCGCGAAGGCCTCGGGCGGGGTGAGAGCGACCCGGCTGAGCAAGTCCTCGACGGCCTGATCTAGCACGGTCCGCGGCCGCGGGCCGCGCGCGACGTTGTTTTCGCCGTCAGGTCCGCCGGATCCGGGTATGCCATGCAGCTTCAGCGGCCTGACCAGGTGGTAGCGCACATCGTGAATGGGGTTCAGGGACGCGAACGGATCCTGCAGCACCAGCTGAACCTGCCGCGCGTACCGTCTACCGGCCCGCGACCTGGCCGCGATCGCCTTTCCGTCAAGCGCCAGTGACCCGCCGGTGGGCTTGATGAGCCTGGCCAGCAGTTTGGCGAGCGTCGACTTGCCTGACCCGCTCTCGCCGACGATCGCCGTGATGGCGCCGCGGGCAATGCGCAGCGACACGTCATCGACGGCGTGCACAACGCCGCGCCCGGCAAACCGTGTCCCGCCGACGGGGAAGTGCTTGGTCAGTCCGCTGGCCTCGAGCAGCGGGCCGCCTCCGGCTTCTGGCCCGGCGAGGACCGGGCTCGGGCCGGTCACGCCGGGCTCCCTGGAACCGTCACCGGTTCGCCGGCGAGCTCAGGCGGGGGTGCCTGCTCCGCTCCTTGCAGCCAGCATGCGGTCGCGTGCCGGGCTCCCAGCACAACCTCGGCGAAGGGCGGCGACTCGGTGCTGCACCGGTCAAAGGCATAGTCGCAGCGCGGGTGGAACACGCACCCGGACGGCAGCTGACGCAGGTCAGGGGGCGACCCCGCGATGCCTGTCATCGTCATGCGCGGACCGTGCAGGGAAGGGAACGACCGGAGCAGCCCGAGCGTGTACGGATGGCGCGGCGCCATATACAGCTCGCTGGCGGCGGCGGTCTCGACCAGCCGGCCGGCGTACATCACGGCGATTGTGTCGGCGATCTCGATCAGCAGCGACAGGTCGTGAGTGATGAACAGCACCGAGAAGCCCAGCCGGTCCCGCAGCGCCATCAGTTCCTCGAGTATCTCGCGCTGAGTGACCACATCAAGCGCGGTGGTCGGTTCATCCATGATCAGGATCTGCGGATCCAGGGCGATCGCCATCGCGATCATGACACGCTGCCGCATGCCTCCAGACAGCTCGTGCGGGTAACTGCCGAGGCGCCCGGCCGGGATGCCGACCTGCTCGAGCAGATCTCCTGCCCTGGCCCGCCTGGCCGCCCGATCCAGATCGGGGCGGTGCGCCTGGAGGACATCGGTCAGCTGAGCGCCGACCGGCATCACCGGGTTCAGCGCGTGCATGGCGCTCTGCAGCACGACGGCCAGGTGATTCCACCGCAGCCCCCGCAGCTCCGCGGCGCCGGCGGCGAGC
This sequence comes from Streptosporangiaceae bacterium, assembly GCA_036258115.1. Taxonomy (GTDB): domain Bacteria; phylum Actinomycetota; class Actinomycetes; order Streptosporangiales; family Streptosporangiaceae; genus Chersky-822. The sequence continues at coordinate 28,602 of DATAEH010000025.1, read as the reverse complement.
AGATCGCGCGTCGCCCCAGGAGCCAGGTGCAGCCGCACCGACCCGCCCGTGATGACGCCTGGCGGTCGCAGCAGCCGCGTGATGGCGTACGCCAGCGTGGACTTCCCGCTGCCGCTCTCGCCTGCCAGGCCGAGCACCTCGCCGCGGTGCAGGGTCAAGTCAGCGCCGACTACGGCGCGGACGGCGGCAGGACCAACCCCGTAGTCGACCTTGAGGCCGCGAACCTCGAGCAAGGGCTCTGTCATACCTTGCCGCTCTGTTACGCCCGCAGGAGCTGTCATGCCTGACCGCCCTCGGCGCCGGGCACGACCGGCGTCAGGCCGAGCGGAACTCGCCGTGGCAGGCCGGCTCGCTTAGCCTTCCGTCTGCTAAGCCCGGCCGCGCGGAGCCGCGGATTGATGAATTCGTCGATGCCGAAGTTGAGCAGGGCGAGCGCGGTCCCGAATAGCCCGACGGCGAGGCCCGGTGGCAGGAACCACCACCACTCGATGTGTACCTGCTGGGCCGCCTGGGCGCTCTGTGCCCAGTAGAGCATCGTCCCCCAGTTCCAGTGGGCAACGCTTATCACGCCGAGGAACGACAACGCGGTATACGTGCCGACCCCGTAGATGACCGTGAACAGGAACGAGGTCGCCACGATCGGCGTGAGATTGGGCAGGATCTCGAACAGCATGATCCGCCAGCCGCGCTCGCCGATGATCCTGGCCGACAAGACGTAGTCCCTGCTGCGCATCGACAGCGTCTGCGCGCGCAGCACCCTGGCGCCGAACGCCCACCCGGTGATGCTGATCACCAGGCCGATCAGCACGTCGTTGGGGCTGGCCGTCTTGGACAAGAAGCCGAAGATCACGATCAGCAGCGGCAGTGCGGGCATCACGAGGAAGACATTGGCCAGCATCGACAGCAGATCATCGAGAAAGCCGCCGTAATAGCCGGCCGTCACGCCAAAGGCGACCGCAAGCACCGTCGCGACCACCCCCGCGATGAGCGCCACGAGAATGGTGCTGCGGCCGCCCGCCAGCAACTGAGAGAGCACGTCTTGCTGGACCTGGGTGGTGCCGAGCCAGTGCGAGCCAGACGGCGGCTGCGGTATGCCTGACGTCGTTGACAAGCTCTTTCCAGGGTCAAACGGCGCGATCCACGGACCGATGATCGCCAGGATGGTGAAGACCAGCGCGAGACCGAGGCCGATCCTGATCTTGAGAGACCGGGGAAGCTGCAACATCCGGTTCTTCCGGGGGCCCGGAGTGATGAGCGCTGTGCCCTGCGCTGCGGACATTAGTCAGGCCTCCTGCCGGGTCCGGGGGTCGAGGACGGCATACGTCAGGTCCGCAATGAAGTTGGCCGCCAGGACGGCGAATGTGATGATCAGGAAGATGCCCTGGAGCAGCGGATAGTCCTCGCTGGAGACGGCCTGCAGCAAGATGTAGCCGATGCCGGGATAAGAGAAGACGATCTCGGTGAGCAGCGAGCCGGAAACGACGAAGCCAATGGCGAGCGAGAATCCCGAGACGCTCGGCAGGATGGCGTTCCTGGCCGCGTACCTGATCACTCGCTGCTGGCTGAGGCCCTTTGCCTGCGCGATGAGGACGTAATCCTCGTCCATCGTGGTCAGCATCATGTTGCGCATCCCGATGATCCAGCCGGCCACGGAGCCGACGACGATCGTCAGGGCAGGCAGCACCGCGTGGTCGAGCACGCTGGAGATGTAGGGCGAGGTGAATCCGGGATCTAGCAGGGTGGTGTCGTAACCGGAGTTCTGCGGGAACCAGCCGAGCTTGGTCGCGAACACCGCGACCATCAGGATTGCGACGAAGAAGTACGGAGCCGCCTGGAAGAACGTCATCCCGGGCAGCAGGTTGTCCAGCCAGCTGCCGCGCCGCCACGCGGCGGCTATCCCGAGCAGCGTGCCCGCGGCGAAGCTGATGATCGTGGCCAGGCCGACCAGGCCGATGGTCCACGGCAGCGCGCTGCGGATCACGCTCGTGACCGTCGACGGGTACGAGCTGAACGAGATGCCCAGGTTGCCGCGGCTTAGCTGCCACCAGTAGTGCAGGTACTGACCCCACAGGCCGAGCTTGGTGTTGAGCCCGTACTGCAGATTGAGCGCGTGGATGGTGGCCGGGGTGATCCTGGACTGCATGTGCCCGATGGCCGCCTCGACCGGATTGCCGGGCATCAGCCGCGGGATGAAGAAATTCACCGTGATGGCGACGACCGCTGTCACCAGGTAAAGCGCGATCCGCCGCGCCAGCAGCCGCATCACCGGCCTCCTTCAAGCGAGGCGGCCTGCGGCGGACAGCCGCAGCTTTCCCTGCGCATCAGCCGCGTCGGGAGGACGATGTCGTGCTCCGCCGGCTCGTGGCTGCCGATCATGGACCGGAGCAGCTCGAAGGCGGTCGCGCCGAGGTCGGCGATCGGCTGGCGGATCGTCGTCAGCTGCGGCCGCACGTGGCGCGCGACCGGGATGTCGTCAAAGCCGGTGACGGCGACCTCGCCAGGGACGTCGATGCCGTGCTTGGCGAGTGCGTTCATCACCCCGAGCGCGGTCTGGTCGTTGGCGCACACGATCGCATGTGGCAGCCGCACGCGGTCAGCGAGGAGGCGGCCCACCACCCTGGCACCGCCGGAAGCGAGGTAGTTGCCTTGCCATTCCGGCCCTTCGATGAACAAGACGCCAGCGCTGGCCGCCTCCTCGGCCAGGGCCAGCCGGCGGGCGATGTTGTCGGGGGAGTCGGCGTGCCCGGCCACGTACGCGATCGTGGTGTATCCGTGGTCACCGATGAGGTGCCTGGCAAGCTCTGTCATCCCGGAGCCGTTGTCCCCGCGAACGTTGGCGGTCGTCTGCGTGGCAACGCCGGCCATGGTGACGACCGGCACAAGCCTGGACAGCTGTGACAGCCGGCTCGGCTCGAGCACCCGGTCGTGCAGGATCAGCCCGTCGCTCTTGCGCGCCATGGTCATGATGCGCCGGTGCGCGTCGTGCGCATCGACGTCGACCGAGCCGACCAGCAGGTTGTAGCCGCGGCGCTGCGCGGCTATCTCAATGCCGCGGTTGATGACGTCGGTGAACTGCAGGTTTTCTTCCTCTTCAGTGAAAGCGCCTTCGCTCGTCTCGCCGATGGGGACCCGACGGACAACGACGCCGACGACCTCCTTGAGCCTTGCGCTCAACGCTCGCGCGGCGCCGTCGGGAACGAACCCGAGCTCCGAAACGGCCTGCATGACCCGGTCCCTGGTCTCCTGTCGCGGGTTGCGATGCCCGTTCAGCACCCGGGAGACCGATGCGATCGACACGCCCGCCGCGCGCGCCACGTCGTAGATCGTGGGCGGCGTCTGGAGGTTCGAGTGCAGATCGGTCATCGGGATGCGGCGCTGCCTTTCTCGCGAGTTACCGCCCGCCACGGTAAGCGCTTACCGCAAATGGCCTGGTCAGCGGCTCGGATTTTGCCTGCTCGGAGTTTGCGTTCCTCGCCGCCTCGGAAAGCGCTTACCGGACGGTTGCTCGGAGCGTAAGCCATGCCGATCGCGGCGCTCAATACCCAGGCATCTGACTGTTATCCGACCGTGACTTTTGGTTGCCGATGCGGATGCCATTCCCGGCACTCCGCCTCACGCTGCCGCAGCCCGATGACCGACTGCGATGCCCGTGCCAGTCGACCCCACCGGTGAACCCTTGGTGGTGCTGGCGGCCCACCAAGGGTTCACCGGTGGGCCTCGGATGCGGTGCGAGGGATGCAGCAGCCGGCGCGGGGGGTAGAGACGTGTCAGCCGGTCCGGCGAAGCCCCAGGTAGCGCATCAGCCGCGACCGGCTTTTATGCCGTGCTTGCTCGCGGAGAAGTTCGGCTGGCTCGTCGGGCAGGTGGATAAGGCCGCCGAACTCAGGAACGACCACGCACGGCACGGCCTGGCCTGCGGACCTGGCGATCTCGGACGTCGCCGTGCGGGCACGGCCGCCGATGCTCTCGCAGTCATCCTCGACCAGGACGTCGGCAGACCAGCGCCGCACAACGTCGGCGTAACCCTCGCCATGTGCCCGGTAATAAAGATCGCCGCTCGGGAAGCCATGCGCTGCGAGCACGGACTTGTCGATCGCGGCAGCTGCGGCGCTCCGGTGTGAACTGAGGTAACAGATCTCGGCGCCACGCCGTTGCCACGCCATGACCTTCGCGACGGCGCCCTCTGTCGGCACGTAGGAGGCGTAGTCCAGCACAGCCGGGTCGTTGTTCACGACCTGCTCCACACGCGCGGTCCGCTGTCGGCCGATCGCGGAGGCGTGCATGATCGATGTGCCGTGCAAGAACACCATGACCCTCACCGCGGGCCGCCGGGCTAGTCGGCACGCCCAGGCTGGCCGGCGCGATCGCCCCCGCCGGAGTCGTGCCTGTAGCCGGTGCGATCGTGCAGGAAGGCGGAAAAGTAGCCGGCGTACTTGCGCTGCAGATCAGGCCGCTGCCAGTCGCGGCCGCTGATGGTTCCCCGGCACCCGGCTGTGCCGCACCGGCACTCCATGCGGTGATCGGTGTCATCGAAGAGCGCGTAGTCGGTGGTGAGTTCCTCGCCGCTGGCGACGTCGCGCATCGCGACGAGCACGACGTTGCCGGCGAAGCCGACGTTCGGCTCGCAGGAGTGATTGATGAAGAGCATCACGGGCTCATACTCATCATCGGTCAACGCCACTAGGTGGAAGCCGTCGGCGATCTGGACCTCGGAGTTCTGCAGCCGTGCCGGCAGCGTGCCCAAGGTGGCTGTGTCGACGATATGACCGCCCTTGATCGCGACGATCTCGCCCGCCAATATCGGCGCCTTGGCGAAGAGGCCACGCCCCTGAATGTCGCTGGCCTGCCCCTTGACGGCCTTGTCCGTGATGTAACTGGAGACGATCATCGCGCCGCCGCTCCCCGTCCGGAACCCTCGCACCGGCTCGCGGAGGAGGATCAGTGCGCGACCCGGCCCTGCGCGGACCGCGCAGGCGAGCGCCGGACGGCGCCGGACCTCCACGGGCGGTGCGGAAGGAACGTCCTGGTGACCAACGATAGCCACAGAACGCCGAGCAGCGCGCCGGCCAGGACGTCGCTGGGGTAGTGCATCCCGCGGTAGACGCGCGACAGCGCTACGAAGACCGGCACGCAGAACAGCATCGCGGCGATGATCTTGGCGCCAGGCCGCCCGGCGTACAGCCAGAGCAGCAGGATGGCAAGGCAGCCATACAGGCAGACCGCCGCCGCGGTGTGGCCCGACGGATAACTAGACGTCGGCGGGGCCGGGTCCAGCTTGTGCACAGCTGGCCGTCGTTGCGGCACGATCGCGGTCGTCGCAAGAAAGATCACGAGCTCACCGACGATGGCGGTTCCCAACATGATGGCCTCGTACCAGCGTTTCGTCAGCCATCGCAGGACCAGCACAGCCACTACGGTGATGACCAGAACCGTAATTGTCTCTGCCATTCCGGTTCCGATCGCCGTCGCATCGTTCACCAAGCTCGTGCGCTGATGCACGAACCACTGGTTGACGCCCAGGTCGGCCTTGTGTACCGACCCGCGATCGACGATGTGGGTCAGCAACAACCCGAGCAGCGACATTGCTCCCCAGATCACAACGGCGCCACCGAGCAGCCACAATGCGAGTGTCCAGCGGTCATCAGCCTGTTCCCATGGCGGTGCGACGGGGCTGTGCCTGCGAGTCGAAGCCGTTCTCAGGTGCATCTACCTGTTGCTTTCTCTGGCGGGCGATATGCCCGCGCTGCTGCCCGCGAAAGGCGCAATCAAACTGCCCGTGGTAGAAACGGGCCATGACCGGATTGTCTGCCCCCGACCTTGGCGATGTTCTTGCCGCACGGCAGAGGATCGCCCCTTACCTGCGCCCGACGCCGTTGTATCGCTATCCGGCGCTTGACGCGCTCGCCGGCGCCGAGCTCTGGGTCAAGCACGAGAACCATCAGCCTGTAGGCGCATTCAAGGTGCGCGGCGGGCTGAACCTGGTCAGCCAGCTAACCGAGGATGAGCGAGAGCGCGGCGTTATCACCGCGTCGACCGGCAACCATGGCCAGTCCGTCGCCTACGCCGCGAACATCTTCGGCGTTCGCGCGATCATCTGCGTGCCGGAGCAGGCCAACCCCGTCAAGGTCGAGTCGATGCGCGCGCTGGGCGCGGAAATCGCCTTCGCCGGCCGGGATTTCGACGACGCGCGCGAATACTGCGAGAAGCAGGCGGCCGAACACGGCTACCGGTACATCCACTCTGGCAACGAGCCCATGCTCATCGCTGGCGTAGGCACGTACACCCTGGAGATCCTGGAGAGCAGGCCTGACATCGACGTGATCATCGTCCCGGTCGGCGGCGGCAGCGGCGCGTCGGGAGCCTGCACGGTCGCCAAGACCGTCCGGCCGTCGATCGAGGTGATCGGCGTGCAGTCGGAGGCAGCTCCCGCAGCGCACCGATCCTGGCAGGGACGGGCGCTGGTCACCGATACGAACGCGACGATCGCCGAAGGCCTTGCAACACGCACGGCGTTCGAGCTACCGCAGGGGATCTTGTGGCGGTTGCTCGACGACTTCGTCCTGGTGTCAGACGAGGACCTGCTGGCCGCGACCAGGATCATGATCGAAAAGACGAAGAACCTGGTCGAACCTTCCGGCGCGGCGCCGCTAGCAGCGGTTCTGGCTGATCAGTCACGGTTCGCCGGGCGCAAGGTCGCGATCGTCTGCAGCGGCGGCAACATCAGTCCCGCGCAGCTGAAGCTCCTTTTCGGCACCTAAAGCCGGGGGCACCGCGCCTGAACTGATGCAGGTCGCGAACTTCAGGGAGCGTACCGGCACGAGGTCGACAATGTCAGTCAGATGTTCCGCAATGGCGAGCGCTGCCCGGCAGCGATGTGCTCGGAGAACTCGCTCGCTAGCATGGCCACGCCGGACCGGTGGCGATCGGCGATAGGTCTGCACTAACAAGTCCTTGCCGCTCCGAGATCGCCGGCGGCGCCCTTCTCGGCATCGCTGTTGCCACGTCGGCCGTTGAGTTAATAACAAGCGTGTTATACCGTAGGAGGTAGCTGATGTGGGTTGTCGTGTACCTGCCAGAGGCTGAGCAAGAGCGGGCCGTCTTACCCAACGCAGGCGGGCCGCGCTGATTAACACGGACGCCAGACTTGGCGCTTTCGGACCGCACCTTGGCTACCCGCACCCAGTGCCGTGCGTGACGCGGACCGGCTGCGAGAGTTACGGCCACGAGCAGGACGAAGTGGGTGGCGGGCTCTGTACCGGCGTTTCGAGCGGGCGTTGCGGCGGGCCATGCAGCGGTTGGAGAAGCTAGAGGAGAACTAATGACTAAGTTGTCAGAGCTGACGACCGCCACCAAGATCGCGGCAGAGGACTTGCTCGACCCGGAGATCCGCCGCGAGCATGAGCGGACAGCGCTGGCGCATGCCGTTGCGATGCGCGTGATCGGCTACAGGGTCGATCATGGTCTCTCCCAGACCGGGCTTGCTCGCCTTCTCGGCATGCATCAGCCTGCGATCGCGCGACTAGAAGCGGGCGACCACGAACCCTCGCTAGCCACGTTGTCAAAGCTGGCCAGAGTACTCGGTATCGAATTTCACATCGATATCACCCCCGACGCTTTCGGGCTCCGCGAATCCGCCTGATCCGACAAATTCGAAATTAGCCCTAGACTCACCCAGCTGAATCTCGGCATGCCGCGTCGGCCAGTTCCAGCAGTGCCCGGGTGACAGCCGCCGGATCGACGACCTGATGCAGGTGCTCTCCCGGCGTTGTCCGCACCGGCCAGCCACGCCTGTCGGCCTCAGCCGCCTGGCCCTCATAGGCCTCGTTGAATAGCAGGTAGGCGCACGGTATGTCGTCCCAGTCGTCAGGAACGGGAATGTGCTCCAGGTAGTAGTCCAGGGGCAGTCTCGGCTGTTCGGCGGTGATCACCTGGCGGGTCAGGGGATCGGGAAGCATGGGAGCCACGTCCTGCTCGCTCCACCAGTTGGTCCACTGCGGAAGCCTGCCGTCCTTGTCAGCAAGGTCGCGCAGGAATGGCAGGAAAGCCTCTTCGGCGACCGGCGCCGATCCTGACGATGGCGGGATCGAGGCATCGGCAAAGATCGAGCAGGCAACGGGCCTGCCTAGCTCTTTCGCGATCACGGGGACAAAGAGCCCTGCATTGCTGTGCGCTACGAGGATTGCGGACTGGTGGGATTCGTGCCGACCGGAAAGGCCGTCGCGAACGGCCGATGCGACCCTGGGCCAGTAGGGCGGCCCGTTCTCGCCAACCCTGAGTAGTGACGGCACGACCGCGTCATGACCAGCGTCGCGCAGTGTTTCGGCCACCTGCTGCCAGGTCGAAGGGCCCACCGACGGGCTATGCACAAGCACGAAGAGCGACATGTGCTTCACTGTGCCACCGGCTGCGGCCGGACACCTCCTGAGGTCCGGCATCAACTTCCGCCTGGCCCTCATATGCTTGCCATGTGCGACGCGACGCTGCGCCTTGCGGGCTTGGCGAGGACGCGTTGCTGGCGTCCCGTACCTACGGCGCGGCGGCCGACCACTACCGGCTCGGCTCACTCGCGTTCTGGGACAGGTTCGGCGCCGCGACGGTGGCGCGGTTGCCGCTGCGCGGCGGCCACGACGTGCTGGATCTGTGCTGCGGTGCGGGGGCATCAGCACTGCCTGCTGCGAGGGCGGTCGGCGCCGGCGGCCGGGTCCTTGGCATCGATGTGGCCAAGCCTCTGCTCGAGCTTGGCAGGTCAAAGGCAGCCGCCGAGCAGCTGCCGAACGTCGAGTTCCGCAACGGCGATGCGACCTGCACCGGACTGCCTACCGGCAGCTTCGATGCGGTGCTGTGCGTGTTCGGGGTGTTCTTCGCGGCTGACATGACCGCGTTTGCCGCTGAGATGTGGCGCCTGGTTCGCCCCGGTGGCGTCCTGGCCATCACGACCTGGGGTCCGGGGGTGTTCGAGCCCGCTAACGAGATCTTCTGGGAGTCGGTGCGCGCGATCGAGCCGTCGTTGTTCAGGGCCTTCAGCCCGTGGGACAGGATCAGCACGCCTGAAGCACTGACCGGCCTTTATGAGAGCGCCGGCGTCAAGGATGCGGCAGCAGAGGCAGTCGTCGGCTGGCAGGAGCTCAGCAGCCCGCCGCGATTCTGGGACGTGGTGCTGGGCACGGGCTACCGGGCGACAATCGATGCCCTCAGCCCGGACCAGCAAGATCTGCTGCGTGAGCAGGTGGTCACCGCACTGGACGGCAGGAATGTCACGAGCATTAGGACCGACGTCGTATACGGCTTGGCCACACGGCCATCTTGACTATGTGGCGAACTCGGTGAGCGACAGCGTGTTGCCGTCAGGATCGGTGAACCAGGCGATCCGGTCACCATTCGGCGCCATCCAAATGCTGTTATCGTCCTGGCCCAATTGCTCGTACCTGGTGAAGCTCACACCTCTGGCGCGCAAGCCCGCGAGCGTGCCGTCGATATCGTCCACACGCCAGCCGAGGATCGTGTAGCCGGGCGTCGCCACCTGCGCGACGGCCGTCACCCGCAGCATCGTGCCGCAGACATCGAACACACATGCGATCGGGTTCTGATCAACCAAAGTGAGGCCGAGTGTGCCCTGATAAAACTCCCTTGCCCGGTCCAAGTCCGTCGCTGCTGCAAACGCGATGACCGCGCTCCTGTCGAGCATCATGTTCCCCGATCCCGCTCTCGCTGCCTGGCCGGCCGCTTCCTGGGCAGGCGGCCTGGAACCCGGTCAGCACATTAGCTCGACCGGCTGGTTAGCCTGACGCAGACAAGACAGCAAACGATGGTCCGGGCTCGGAGGCCGCAGCATTAACAGCCGCGGCTCAGGTGTGCTCGGCGGCAAGCCTGGCGCTGAATCCGAGCAGCAGGGCGCCTGTCGTCCCGTCCATCGCCCTGCGGACCGCACGCCGCGAGAGCAGCGCTCGAGCCCTGGCGACCCCCGTGCTCAGGGTCAGCAGATAGAGCAGGGACAGGACCGCGTGGCTCCAGGCGAACGCGAGGAGCCAGCCCGGCGCGGCCCCCGGCGTCAAGAATTGGGGGAGGACGGCAATGTAGAAGATCAGCACCTTCGGGTTGGTGATGTTCGACAGGAACCCCTGCCGCCATCCGCCGAACGCGGCTCCGCCAAGGGCAGGCCGATCGCCATCGGGCAGCTCGTATCTGCCGCGCACAGCGGAACGCAACGACTGGATGCCGAGAATCGCCAGGTAGCACACGCCCGCCCATTTGATGGCCGCGAAGACGGGCTGCGCCCGCACGATGATGGCAGACAGGCCGCTGACCGCGACGGCGCCCTGGACCGCGTTCGAAGTGCATACGCCAGCGGCGGTGAACCATCCGCGGCGGCGCCCGCCAGCCAGCGTGTTCTTGGTCACCACCGCGAAATCAGGGCCGGGGATAAGAACCAAGACGAGCGCAAAGCCGAGAAAAGCTCCGTAAGCCGACAAGCTCATATTTGCCAAACATAACCTGCCGCCGAATGCCACAGCCCCGCCGGTCGCCGCCTTGCTGTCCGTCGGTGGCGTCACTTTGGAGCGGCGTAATTCAGTTTGCCCGGAACACCCACCTCGTTAGCGTGGTCCGGTGCTTACTCCGCCCGATGGCTTCAGCGAGGACGCACTGGTGGAGGTGCTTGCCGCGCACTGGCGGCTGGATGTCGTGGCCATCGGCTACAGCGCCGTCGGGTTCGGGAGCCATCACTGGGATGTGACCGATGCAGCGGGAGTTCGCTGGTTCGTCACCGTCGATGAGCTGCAGAAGAGACGAGAGTGGCTGGCCGAGCCGCTGGATGCGGCGCTCGCCCGGCTAGGGCGCGCGCTGGGTGTTGCCATCGAGTTGCGCGCTTGCGGGTGCGAATTCGTCGTCGCGCCGATTGCCTCGCATGCGGGCGAGCCAATAGTCCTGGCTGCAGATCAGTTCGCCGTCGCGGTGTACCCGAACGTGGCTGGCAGGAGCTTCGAGTGGGGAGAGTTCTCCAGCCAAGAGCACCGGCAGGCGGTGCTTGAGCTGGTGGTGTCCGTCCATCAGGCTCCTGAGCCGGTGCGTGGACTGGCGCTTGCCGATTCCTATGGCGTCCCGAAAAGGGACGAGCTTGAGGCGGTGCTCGACGGTACGCAGGACCAGGCGGCAGAGGCTGGTCCGTACGCCGGGCCGATGAGGCGCTTGCTCGCCGAGAGCGGCGCCGGAATCCGTGCGGCGCTACGCCGGTACGACAGGCTCGTCAGCCAGGCCAGCGGCATGCCAGCGCGCTCCGTGCTCACTCACGGCGAGCCCCACGCGGGCAACACGATGCTGACCGACGACGGCTGGCGGCTCATTGACTGGGATACGACGCTCGTCGCGCCGCCAGAACGCGACCTGTGGATGCTCGATCCTGGTGACGGCTCCGCGCTCGCTTCCTATGCGGCTGCGACTGGCGTGGAGCCTGTCCCTGCGGTACTGGACCTCTACCAGGCTCGCTGGGATCTCACAGACGTCGCGCTCGAAGTAAGCCGGTTCCTGTGGCCGCACAAGGGCACTGGCGAAGACGACAAGGCCTGGCAGATCCTCGTCGATCTGGCCGGCCAGATCGGTGCCTGAGCGTCGGCTAGAGTCATCGGCTGAGCCTTCCTAGGCGGGCGCTCCATCTCGCGTCATCGGCTGACCTTGCTTGTACATCTGCGGTGGCTTGCTGCCCGCCGACTGCCCGCCGTCGATCGGGATGACCGTGCCGGTGATGAACGACGACCCTGGCGAGCAGAGCCACAGCACCGTCTGGGCGACTTCGGCGGCCTGCCCTGTGCGGCGCATGGGCGTGGACAGGCCCGCCAGACGCTGCGCCTCAGGCCCGGCGGCCTCCAGGTGGTAGGTAAGGATCGGCCCTGGCGCCACGACATTGACCCGGATTCCCCGGTCGGCGTAATCAAGCGCTGCGACCTTGGTGAGGCCTATGATGCCGGCTTTGCCGGCAACATAGGCCGCCAGGTTCGCGGTTGCGTTAATCCCGGCGACGGAGGCCATGTTGACAATTGCTCCGCCGCCGCTGGCCAGCATGGCGGGGATCTGATATTTCATTCCGAGAAACGTGCCGCGGACGTTCGTCGCGATCCCGCGGTCAAATTCGGCGACGTCGATATCCGCGAGCGGCGCCGGCAGGGGCCCGTCGCTGGCGTTGTTGAAAGCCGCGTCCAAGCGACCGTAGTGACCGACGGTCTGATCGACGAGGCTGGCGACCGAGTCGGCGTCGGAGACATCGCAGCGCACCGCGATCGCGTCCCCGCCGTTCGAGCGGATCTTCTCCGTGACGGAGGTGAGCGCCTCGATGTCGCGCGCCGCCAGCACAACCTGAGCGCCCGCAGCGGCGAAGGCTTCGGCCGTCGCCGAGCCGATCCCCCTACTGGCTCCCGCAATGAGCGCCACCTGGTCGCGCATCGGCAGATCATTCATGGCAACCTCCTCACCAAGAACCGTAGGTATCGAACCGTTCTAAGTCAAACGCTTAGACGGCTACGGTTAAGCTGGCACGAGGCGACCACCAGCAGCGGCCAGGTGGCCTGGGCGATGCCGAGCATTCGCTCGGAGAGGCCGAGCTGTCCGCCGCCGGCGAGGACTTCGATCACGAACCAGAAGGTCAGGACGGCGATCACGGCGACGGCGGCGATCGAGGTCGCAGGTCGCAAGGCCCACGGAACTCCAGGACCCGACCGGTATGCGCCGAGCGGCCAGGCAGCGAGCAGGGTAAACCCCAGCGTCGCCCACACTGCGTGGGCGAGCGAGAAGCTGCCTGGAGCTGCCTGAGGGTTGGCCGCGACGAGGATGCCGGCCAGCGCGGCTGCGATCAGGACGAGCCGTCCTGTGCGTGCTGCCGGGCGCAGCGCCAGGGCCGTCGTGATGTAACAAATGGCGACGACAAGGAAGGTCAGAGTCATTACCCAGCGGTCGGTCGCATCCGTGCTGGCTAGTGAGCTCACGCTCTGCCTGACGGGATCGAAGGGCTGCGGTTGCAGGTGATCGGCGACCGTCCACCCGCCAACCTGCAAGACGGGTGTCACCGTCGCCGAGAGCACGCCCCACCAAGGCACGCCGCGCACCTGCACAACCGTAAGGGCTCTCATGTCCTGACTCATCCCTTGGGGTAGTTCCCAGAATCGGCAGAACCCCGGCACGCGGATCGCAATCCGCGTGCCGGGGTTCTGGCCCCCGTTTCGGCACAGGGCCCCGGCCTGCGAGTTCGCAATTCCCGTGCCGGGGCTCTGGCCTCGGTGTTATCGCAAGGAGCCCTCTAGCTCGCTCCCGTCGTTAATGCCACTGGCGTCGTCCGGCACGCTCACCGGCGCCGGCCCGGCTATGTCAGAGCGCCGCAACCGGATCATCGCTGCCGTCACGATCAGCGCGACGACCGCGATTCCCGCAGCCAGCAGGAACCCGCGAGCTATCCCGAACGCCAGCGCCTGGTGCAGGATCGATGCCGGCACAGCGCCGCCCTTGGCGGGCAACGGCGTGCCCGCCTGGCTGGCGGCCGCCGCGGCCTGAGCCACGTGCTGCTTGACGTTGTTCGAGACCGCCGTCCACGTCACCGTGCCGAGCGCCGCGAGTCCGATCGCACCGCCGACCTGCTGCCCGGTGTTGAGCAGGCTGGAGGCCACGCCGGAATCCTCGCCAGCGACCCGGTTCAGCGCCACGATCGACAGCGGCACGAAGAGCATGCCCAGGCCGATCGAGGTCACCAGCATCGGGCCGAGCAGCCCGCCAACGTAGTCGCTGTTCACTGTCAGCTGCGAGAACCAGAACATGCCGCCAGCGGCGATCGTTGATCCGGCCAGCATCAGCGGGCGTGGCCCGGTGCGGCTGATGACCTGCGAGACGATGCCGGACATCACCACCACGACCGCGGCAAAGGGCAAGAACGCGATGCCGGACTTCAGCGCGCTGTAGCCCAGCACCTCCTGCACGAAGATCGTCAGGAAGAAGAAGATCCCGAACATGGCCGTCGCGAGGGCCAGCATCACAAGGTAGGCGCCCGCCCTGCTCCGGTTTGCCAGGACGCGCAGTGGCATTAGCGCATGACGGCTGCGCCACTCGATCAGCCCGAAGGCCGTCAGCAAGACCGCCGAGACGATCAGGGATGCGATCACCTTGCCATCTCCCCAGTGGGAGACGCCGTGCTGGTCGGTGCTGGCGTTCGACAGACCATAGACCAGGAGAGCCACTCCGCCCGTGGCAGTGATCGCGCCGGGAAGGTCGAACCGGCCGCGCCTGCGCTCGGACTCGGGGAGCACGTACCTGGCGACGATGGCTGTCGCGATGCCGATGGGCACGTTGACGAAGAGCACCCAGCGCCACGACAGGTACGTGGTGAGCAGGCCGCCGGCGACCAGGCCGACCGCGGCACCGCCGCCGCTCATGGCGGCATAGACGCCCATGGCCCTGTTGCGGGGTGATCCTTCCGGGAATGTGGTGCTGATCAGGGCCAGCGCGGTAGGCGCGACCATCGCGCCGCCGACGCCCTGAAGGGCACGGGAAGCCAGCAGCCAGGCTTCGGAGTTCGCGAACCCTCCGAGCAGCGACGCCGCTGAGAACAGCAGCAGGCCGGCTATGAAGATCTTGCGCCGCCCGAGCAAGTCGCCCGATCTGCCGCCGAGCAGCAGCAGGCCGCCGAATGTCACGGCGTAAGCGGTAACGACCCACTCCAGCCCGCTGCCGGAGAAGCCGAGAGCGTGCTGGATGTGCGGCAGGGCGACGTTAACGATGGCGGAGTCAAGCACCACCATGAGCTGGGCGGTGGCGATGACGAATAGTGCCAGGCCGAGGTGTCGTTTGGCCTCGGAGGCTGGCGAGCCGGGAGTGGCGGCCCGACCGGTAACCGGTTGCGTCGTAGACACAGCGGTCTCCTCACCTTTCATTAGGGCGTGTTTGTCCGCCGTCGCGACCCGCGCTTGGGTCGCGGCGTGGAGAAGTATGGAAATGTCGCTTGTAACCTGCGGGTTCCGCCAGCTAGCGGAAATTCAGCTTGCCCCCGCGCAGGTCCGCGTGTGATGCCGGGTTAGAGAGCGGCGGGCGACCGTACGCCCTCGGCGCTGCTCACCTCCTTCTCAGGCTCGGCGGCCGGTGCTACCGGCTCGGCCGCCAGCGAGTCGCACATCTTGCGCACAAGCTGCAGGAACTGCTCGCGCTCATCCCGATCCAGTGCCCTGGTCCACGGCATCAGCCCGAGCGTCTCTTGTTCCATGGCAGCTTTGACCTCAAGCCCGCGGTCGGTCAGCGCGAGGTTCTTAATCCGCCGGTCGGCGGGGTTCGGCTCACGCTTGGCCAGGCCGCGCTGCTCGAGCGCATCGGCGATCGCGGTGACGAAGGACGGATCGCAGCGCAGGCGCTGGCCCAGGTCCTTCATGGCCACCGGTGTATCGAGTCGCCGAAGAGCCTTCATGCAGGAGACGGGCACGCCGAGGCGCTGCGAGATCTTCTCGCCGTGATGTATGAGATGACCAACGAACTCGGTCATGGCGTCGAAGATCTCCTGATCGAGCTTGTCGCCACCTTGACACCAGCCCACCGTCTGCCTCCTGATCCAACTCCCGGTGCGGGTCACGGCACCGAGATACTCAACAGCCTTACTACCCAACAGGCTTGTGTAGCTCAACAGTTGAGTAGCTCAACCATATTCCGGATTGCTTGACACTGTCAAAGGTTATTTCTCTCAAGGAGTTCATTCGCCCGTCACGCCGTCGATCCTCTCCCTGATCAGGTCGGCGTGGCCGTTGTGCCTCGCGTACTCCTGGATGACCTTGATCAGGTTCCAGCGGACGGAGAACTTGTTTCCCGACGCGGTCGCCTCGAGTGCGGGCGCAGCGGAGATTAGCTGGTCAGCGTCGACTCGCTCGTCATGCCAGCGAGCCAGGGACGCCGGAACCATGTCGGCCGAGAGCCCGACGATGTCGGCATCAGGATCCTCGTCCGTGCAGTAGATCAGCCCGAACGTGCCCCCGCCGAGGGCGTACACGAGGTAGACGTGCTCCATCTCGGTCAGGTGCCTGACCAAGCCGAGGAGCGACAGGTCCGACGGTGAGGCCGACGTCTCCACCAGCTGGTCTGGGGTCAGACCCTCGCACTTGGCCGCGAGGGCATCGCGGTGAAAGTCCAGCCACCCGAGCAGGAGCTCACGCTCGCCTGCGTTTCCCGGTTCGGGTGCTCGGTCCACAGTGCCCTCCGAATCATCGGGGAGATGCAACAGGTCGCAGAAGGCCCTGAATGCAAGCATGCCCTTGCTGGTGCCGCGGTGCCAGTCCTTCTCGATCCGCGCCAATGTCCCGTATTGGTCTCGCGGCGTTGCGCCGGTAGCGGACGCGATGGCGAGCGGTCGCGAGCTCAGATCAGCATGGGCTCATGTCAGACATTCAGTTCGGCGTTAACTTCCATGCGGCGGACAACGCTGCCGCCTTCGAGCAGATCGTGCGCCGAGCCGACGAACTCGGCTTCGACGTGCTTGCCGCGCCCGATCATCTCGGCGCTATGGGCCCGTTCACGCTGCTCGCGGCGGCAGCCCCGGTTAGCCGGCGGTTGCGGTTGCGCACCTATGTTCTCAACGTTGGATTTTGGAACAAGGCGCTTCTCGCGCGGGAAGTTGCCACGCTCGATCTCATCTCTGGCGGCCGCGCCGAGCTCGGGCTCGGCGCGGGGCACGCGAAGAGCGAGCATGACGACGCCGGGTTGCCCTGGCTGCCGTTCCGGGAGCGGATCGAGCTGCTTGAGGCAACCGTCACCGAGGTCAGGCGCCGGCTGTCCGATCCCGAGCACCAGCCGGCTCCGGTCCAGCAGCCCGTGCCGCTGATGGTCGCCGCCATGTCAGGCGCCGGCCTCGAGGTCGCGGCCAGGCACGCCGATGTAGTTGGTTTCGCAGGCCTGCGTCAGGTCCGCGGCGAATCGGCTGGCACCTTCACGTTGGTCTCGGCGGAAGAGACTGCGCAGCGCGTGGCGGCCGTGCGCGAACAGGCCGCCGGCCGGCCCTACCGGTCTGACGTCCTGCTCCAGCACGTGGTGATCGGTCCCGCCCCCAGCCAGTCCGCTGCCGAGATGGCGGACGCCGTGCCCTGGATGACTGCCGAGGAGATCCAGGCAAGCCCGTTCGTGCTTTATGCCGAGACCGCCGACGAGGCCGCGGGCGAGCTGAGACGACGCCGCGAGGTGTACGGCTTCGACAGCGTGACAACCCATCAGCCGAGCATGGAGGAACTGGGGAAGGTGATCGCCGCGTATCGTGGCTAGCGCCGTATTTGTCGCGGGCACGATCCTTTCCTACTCGGCGAGGCTGCATGACCCGGTTGGTAATCAAGCTCGGATCGAGTTCGATCGCGAGCGGAGATGGCCTCGCGCTCGACGTGATCGCGGACCTGGTTACGCAGATCGCCGTCGCGCAGCGCGAGCGCCACGAGGTGATCCTCGTCACCTCGGGCGCTGCCAGGCTCGGCCGCCGGCTCCTTGCGTTCGAGGGCCCGACCGCGCGGACCGGTCCCGAGCTGCGGCGTCTGGCCGGAGCTGTCAGGCAGACCGTTTCCGAGACTGGCGATCTAGGCGCCCTGGCCGCGACGCTGGACCGGTACGACAGCACCGAGCCGACCGGGCCGCTTGGAGTCGCCTTGGCAGCGGCCGTGGGCCAGCCGGCGCTGCTGGCGCTGTATCGCCAGCTAGCCGCGGCCGTCGGGATGGAGGTCTGCCAGATCCTGCTCTCCCGCAGCGACCTGGACTCGCCGGCCGCCATGCGCGATGTGGGGAGCGTGCTCGTCTCAGCACTGGAGGAAGGCCTGCTCCCGGTCGTGAACGGCAACGACACGACCGACCCGAAATCCGAACTGGACAACGACCAGATCGCGGTGGCAGTCGCGGTGGCCGCCGAGGCGTCCAGGCTGACGTTCCTGACCAACGTCCGCGCCGTCTACAGCGATGACCAGATGCGTGAGCGGATCCCACGGCTGACCCCTGATGCGGCCAGAGCACTGCGAATCTCAGCGACCGGCGAGGGCAGGGGCGGCATGCGATCCAAGCTCAACGCCGCCGCGAGGGCCGCGTACTGCGGCGTGGAGTGCGTGATCGGATCGGCCCGCGACGCTGATGTGGTGGCGAGGAGCCTCAGCCCGAGGGCAAGGCTGGGGACAGTTATCAGGGCGGCGACCGGGCAACTCGCCCCTGCGGAGCGCTGGGTGGGCGGCATCGCATACCCGATCGGCACGATCGGAATCAACCGCGAAGCCGAGCGGAGCCTGCGCGCCGGAAGCACGCTCTTCCTCTCCGGCGTGAAGCGGGTGGACGGCGACTTCGAGCCTGGCGCCGTGGTCGAACTTGTGGACGTGCGGCACCCAGAACGGCTGATCGGCAGGGGATCAGTGTCGATGCCCGCGGCGATCCTGCGCCTGCTCCGCGCCCTGACCACCGACGAAGTCGGTGATGTGCTGTCGATCCTGTTCCGGTTGCGGCACGCGCCCGCAATGGCCGGCGCCGAATCCGGCGGCGATGCCCTGTCTGATCGCCAGGGTGACCTGCTCGACCCCGGGCGTTTCCCTGACGTAGCCGACCTGCTGCGCCGCAACTCACGGGCATCCAGGCAGGCACATGCCGAGCTGGTCGCAGCCGGTCACGAGCGGGTCAGGGCACTGACGGATGCGCTCTTGCAGGCCCAGCCCCGTGCCTGCTCAGCCATTCTGGCCGACGGGTCATTCCTGAGCGGGAAGATCGGCTACGACTCGCCATCACGCCGCGCGGCCCGCGACATGCACGCGATTCACCGCGGTTCACTGGTTGTCTTCGCAGCGGCCGCGGTCGAACAGCGCTAGACGCGGATCTGCCCGGTTCCCCAGGTCACGTTCTTGATGCAGGTCAGCGCCTCAAGGCCCATCGGGCCCCTGGCATGCAGCTTCTGAGTCGACACGCCGATCTCGAGGCCGTAACCGAACTCGCCGCCATCGGAGAACCTGGTCGAGCAATTTACGAACACGCTGCCTGAGTCGACAGCCCTGGCGAATCTGCGGGCGGCACCGATGTCCTGGGTAATGATCGCCTCGGAATTGTGAGTACCCCATCGCGCGATGTGCCCCATGGCCGCATCGATACCGGGAACGACCCGCACAGCGAGGATTAGGTCCAGATACTCCGTGGCCCAGTCGTCGTCGGTCGCGGGTTCGGCATCTGGCCATAGGGTCCTGACCTGGTCATCGCCGCGCACGACCACACCGAGCTTGTGCAACTCGCTCAGAGCATCAGGCAGCCAGGCTGGCGCGATCTGCTCGTGCACGAGCAGCGTCTCGGCTGCGTTGCACACGCTCGGCCGCGAGGTTTTGGCGTTGACGACAATGCTCGTGGCCATCACAGGATCGGCGGAGGCGTCCACATATACATGGCAGTTTCCGTCGCCATCAATGACCACGGGAACGGTCGCGTTCTCCCGAACCGTCTGCAGCAGGCTCTGCCCGCCGCGCGGAACCAGCAGGTCGACGTGTTCGTCCGCGGTCATCAGCTCGATGACTGCGTCCCTGGAGTTGTCGCGTATCAGCTGCACGGCGTGCTCCGGGACGGCGCCCTGGCCTCGCAGTACCGCGCCGATCAGATCCGCGATCGCGCCGTTGGTATGCGCGGCTATTGACGAACCCCTCAGCACCGCTGCGTTGCCCGACTTCAGGCACAGCGCCGCCACGTCGACAGTCACGTTAGGCCGGGCCTCATAGACCACAGCGACCACTCCGAGCGGCTCTCGCACCTGCTCGATGAGCAGGCCGTTCGGCCTCGTCGTGCCCCGCGTTACCTGGCCGACGGGGTCGGGCAGCGCGACCACGGTTCGTACCGCGTTCGCCATCGCGGCGATGCGGGAATCGGTGAGCGTCAGCCGGTCAACAAGCGTCGCGGAGACCGCGGCATCTCTGGCCGCTGCGACGTCTAGCTGGTTGGCGGCCTTCAGCGCGTCCCGCTCGGATTCGATCGCCTCGGCCAGGCTGGCCAGGACCGCATCCTTGGCACCGGCGTCAAGCTCGCGGGTGACCGCGGCGGCGGCACGGGCTTGCTCGCAGACCAGGCGTACGGGTGTGGACACCCCTGTCAGCCTCCCCTCGATGCGGCGACGGCGTCGGTGCCGACCGATCACCGTACGTGCTCACGCAGAATGTACCTATGACCAAGCCCGTTCCGTACGCCAGAACCATCGTCACCGAGGACGGCGTGCCGATCGACGCCGCGCACCTGCCCGGCGACAAGGACCTCGGCATCGTGCTGTCACACGGGTTCACGCTCAGCTGGCAGCGCCCGGCGGTCTGGAAGGCGGCGACCAGGCTCAATGAGTTCGGCGGCGTCGTGACCTTCGACTTCAGGGGCCACGGCCGTTCCGGCGGCGTGTCGACGATGGGCGATAAGGAGATCAAGGACGTTGACGTCGCCGTCGGCTACGCGCGGGAGCTTGGCTACCGGCACGTCGTCACGATCGGCTTCTCGATGGGCGCATCGGCCGTGCTACGGCACGCAGGCCTGATCGGGAACGTCGATGCCGTGGTGTCGGTCAGTGGTCCTGGCCGCTGGTACTACCGCGGCACCAGGCCAATGCGGCTGGTGCACCTGGCAATCGAGCACCGGCTTGGCCGCGTGATCACCAAGGCGATGCTGAAGACCAGGATCTCAGGCGGCAAATGGGACCCCGTTCCGCTGCCGCCGGACGATGCCTCCGCGCTTATCGCCCCGATTCCGCTGCTGATCGTGCACGGCGACAAGGACGCGTTTTTTCCTGTTGACCACGCGGAGCGGATTTACGCGGCGGCGAACGATCCCAAGGAGCTCTGGATCGTTCCCGGATTCGGTCACGCTGAGTCAGGCAGCGGGCCGCAGTTGATCAGGCGAATTGGGCGCTGGATGCGCGGCACCGTGGGTCTCGACCCTGATGCCGTGCCCGCGCCAGCTCCGAGCGAGTCCGTTGTGAGCGATTCCGTCCCGGGTGCGCGCACCTTGTCCGCCGGTTAGGCGAGCTTTTAGAATCGCGTTCTAGTAAGCGGCCCTGGAGGACCCATCACCGGAGGACATCGTGGCGTGGGATTTCTCGACCGAGCCGGAGTTCCAGCAGCAACTCGACTGGGTCGAGGAGTTCTGCAGAACCGAAGTCGAGCCGCTCGACCTAGTCTTTCCCGGCGCCGCGTACTCGCGGGCGCCGAAGGCGAAGGCCCTGGCCGATCCACTCAAGCAGCAGGTCAAGAACCGCGGGCTGTGGGCGCTCTTCCTGGATCGTGACCTAGGCGGTCCGGGCTTCGGCCAGCTCAAGCTGGCGCTGCTCAACGAGATCCTCGGCCGGTACAGGTCGGCGCCCGTGGTCTTCGGCACCGCAGCGCCGGACACCGGCAACATGGAAATGCTCGCCGCCTACGGCACGGAGGAACAAAAGCGCCGCTGGCTGTACCCGCTGATGAACCAGGAGATCTTCTCCGCGTACTCGATGACCGAGCCGCAAGGCGGCTCGGACCCGAGCCTGTTCCGCACCCACGCGACCAGAGACGGCGATGAATGGGTGATCACCGGAGAGAAGTGGTTCACGAGCGCCGGCGCTCGCGCCGACATCATTTTCGTGATGTGCACCAACGGCATGTTCGTCGTGCCGCGCGACTCGCCAAGTGTCGAAGTCGCCGAGTACCCGGCGCTGCACAATCACATCCGCTACAACGACGTCCGCGTGCCGCTCGACCACCTGCTCGGGCCTGAGGACGGGGCGAAGGTGCTCGCGCAGCGCCGCCTTGGCGGAGGCAGAATCCACCACGCCATGCGCACTGTGGCACAGGTCAAGCTCGCCTTCGACATCATGTGCGAGCGGGCGCTGAGCAGGCAGTCGCACGGCAAGGTGATAGCAGACCATCAGATGGTCCAGGAAGCGATCGCGGACTCGTACGCGGAGATCAACATGCTCCGGCTGCTCGTGCTGTGGACGGCGTGGACCATCGACAACTCGAGCACGAAGCAGGCGCGAACCCAGATCGCAGCCTGCAAGTACACCTGCGCCAAGGTCTTGCGTGAGGTCAGTTACCGGGCACTGCATATCATGGGCTCGCTCGGCACCACCGACCTCACTCCCCTGCAGGCGATGTGGGCTGCCGCGCCGACCATGGCCATCGCCGACGGGGTCGACGAGGTGCACAAGGTGACCGTTGCGCGCAACGTGCTCAGAACCTACGAGCCGCATCCCGGTCTCTGGCCCACCGAGTACATACCGGCCAGGCGTGAGGAAGCCAGGAAGAAGTACGCCGATCTCATCGCCGCTGATCCGGAGCTCGCGGCCTGGGCCGACGCGGCCGTGCGCAGCCACCGGCGCTGACTGTGGAGGTCAAGGACCGGATCGCGGTCGTCACTGGCGGTGCTAGCGGCATTGGCCGCGCCCTGAGCCTGGCCCTAGCCGACCACGGCGCCGCCGCCGTGGTCGTGTCCGATACCGATGAACCGGGCGCTGCCAAGGTGACCGCCGAGATCACCGGACGCGGCCATGCCTCTCTGGCTGTCGCCGCGGACGTCTCGAGCGAGCCAGCCGTGCGGGCGCTCATTGCCCGAGTCGACCAGGAGTTCGGGCGAATCGACCTGTTCTTCTCCAATGCCGGCATTATCGTGGCGGGCGGCATTGAGGTGCCGGACGAGGCGTGGTCCAGGATCTGGGCCATCAACGTGCAAAGCCACATCTACGTGGCGCGGTCGGTTCTGCCAGGCATGCTGGCCAAGGGAGGTGGCTACCTGATGGTCACGGCTTCGGCGGCCGGGCTGCTCAGTCAGCTTGGCTCGGCTCCGTACGCGGTGACCAAACATGCCGCCGTCGCCTTCGCCGAATGGCTGTCGATTACGTATGGAGATCGGGGGATCAGCGTGTCTTGCCTGTGCCCGCAGGCCGTGACGACGAACCTCGGTGCGACCAGCATGCGGGAGGTCGGAGGTCTTGTGCCGCCCCCGCAGGACTCCGGTGCGGTGCCGTCGGCAGCGGGGGCGGGGAGTGTATCGCGCCAGGCGTCGGTGGATGGAGTGCTGTCACCCGACCAGGTCGCGGCCAGCGTCCTGGCCGCCGTCGCCGATGGCCGGTTCCTGATCCTGCCGCACCCGGAAGTCGCCACCTACGAGCGCAGGCGCGCGGAGGATCGCGACCGGTGGCTGAACGGCATGCGCCGCCTGCACGCCCGGCTGGCCGGAAGGGGTTAGGGATGGTGCAAGGCGTCCGGGTGCCCGAGGTTACGGAGTGGCTGACGGGCCATGTCAGCGGGCTCGTTGCACCGCTGCGCTTTGACCTGATCTCGGGTGGCCGGTCCAATCTCACCTATGCGGTTACGGACTGTAACGGGCGCAAGATCGTGCTGCGGCGGCCGCCGACCAGCCATGTGCTTTCTACCGCGCATGACATGGCCAGGGAGTACCGGGTCATCTCGGCACTGAGGGACACCGACGTGCCGGTGGCTCCTGCGCTGGCGTTCTGCGCCGACGACACAATCAACGACCGGCCGTTCTACCTGATGGAGTTCGTCAACGGGTATGTGCTGCGCGACATCGCAGGAACCGAGGCAGTCCTCGACGTGCCGCGGCGACGGGTGGCGGGGGAGCAGCTGATCGATGTGCTTGCCGCCATCCACCGCGTCGACGTCGACGCCGTTGGCCTCGGGGATTTCGCACGCCGTGACGGCTACATCGAGCGGCAGCTTCGCCGCTGGTACGGGCAGTTTGGCAAGTCGCAGGAGCAGGCA
Organism: Streptosporangiaceae bacterium; assembly: GCA_036258115.1. Classification (GTDB taxonomy): domain Bacteria; phylum Actinomycetota; class Actinomycetes; order Streptosporangiales; family Streptosporangiaceae; genus Chersky-822. Next base: position 4,879 of record DATAEH010000025.1, on the reverse strand, counting down.
AAGGAGATTGGCGTCTACCGGCCTGTGCCGCTTGTGAGCGAGGTGCACAAGATCCTCATCGACCGGCTGCCAGAGCAGCAAGGTACCGCGATCGTGCACGGCGACTACCGCCTCGACAACACGATCATGTCCGCCGACGGCCGGATCATGGCCGTGCTCGACTGGGAGCTCTGCACCCTCGGCGACCCGCTTGCCGACGTGGGCACGCTGCTCGCGTACTGGGCAGAGGACGGCGATGCGCAGGGCCAGGCATCGCCGTCCCCGGCGGTGGTCACGATGGCCCAGTCAGCTGCGACCGGGTTGCCGGGATTCCCGACCCGCCGCGAGATCGCCGATCGCTATGCGGCCAGTTCGGGGCGCGACCTGGCGAACATCAGTTTCTACATGGCGTTCGCGTACTGGAAGCTGGCGTGCATCCTGGAAGGCGTGTTCGTCCGCTACGCGGCCAACGCGATGGGCACCGGCGCTTCCGACGCGGACGTTCTGGGCCCAGGGGTCGAAGACCGGGCACGCAGGGCGCTTCAGGCCCTCCAGAGCTGACAGGCTCCGCGGCGATCGGGGGGGTGGCGGATGCGCGCAGCGACAAACGATCTGCCGCCGGGCTGGGTGCGGGTCGACTGTCACTTGCACACCGTGGCATCAGGGGATGCCGTGACGACACTCGACCAGCTAGCTGAGCGCGCACTTGCCGAGCGGATCGACGTCGTCTGCATCACCGACCACAACGAGACCACCGCTGCTCTCGAAGCGGCTGCGAGGTGGAGCGGTGCTGTGCGCGTGATCGTGGGTGAGGAGATCAGGACCCAGGCAGGCGAGATCATCGGGCTGTTCCTGACCGAGCGCGTGCCTTACGTGCTGCCCGTCGCTGACGCGGTCGCCAGCATCAGGGCTCAGTGCGGCCTGGTGTACCTGCCGCACCCGTTCGATCCGGTTCGCGGCAGCCTGGGCTCGAACGCCAACCGTCTCTGCGCCGACGGCATGGCAGACATTGTCGAGGTGTTCAACGCAAAGATCGCTGACCAGGACGTAAACGCCGAGGCGGCAGATCTCGCCAGACGATGGGGCCTGCCGGCCGGCGCCGGCTCGGACGCCCACGATCCGCCTGGCATCGGCGCCGCCTACCTGGAGATGCCCGACTTTGACGGTCCGGCCAGCTTCTTGTCGTCGCTCGCGAACGCCACCGTGGCCGGGAAGTACCGGCCGCACGCACCGCGGTTTCCCGCCAGATAAGCGAGCGAGATTCAGGCGGCCCGCTTGTAGGCGCGGATAGAGAGCGGGACGAAGACGATGAAGATCCCCGCCAACCAGGCAATGCTCTTTAGCATGTCCGGGGCGACCGGCTGGTGGCCGAGCGCCAGCGCGCGCATCGCGTTGATGACAAAGGTGACCGGCTGGTTGTTGGCGAAGGCCTGCAGCCAGCCGGGCATCGTCGAGACCAGCACGAAAGCGGAGCTGACGAACGTGAGCGGGAACAGCCAGATCAGCCCGAACGACTGCACGGACTCCTCGTCTCCGATGGCGAGGCCGGTAAAGGCCGCGATGCAGCAGATCGCCAGGCCGAACACGGTCGCGAGGACGATCATGGCGATCGCCGCGGCGACGCCGTTGGTGAACCGGAATCCGACCGCGTAACCAACGGCCACGATGATCAGAATCGTGACTAGCATCCTGACCGAGTCAGCGACCAGGCGACCGGCCAGCACTGCGGAGCGCGCCATCGGCATCGACCGCAGCCGGTCGATCACGCCTTTCTGCAGTTCCTGGGCGAGCGCGATGGCGGTTCCAAAACTGGCGAAGGCCGCAGTCTGCCCGATGATGCCGGGAAGCAGATACTGCACGTACGTGGTGCCGTGTACCGGAATCGCGCCGCCGAAGACATAGGCGAATAGCAGCACGAAGATCACGGGCTGGACGACGCTGAAGAAGATGTAGGCAGGCACCCGGTACCAGACGATCAGGTTGCGCCTGGCGATCGTAAGTGTGTCGCTCACCGCCCACTTGGCCCTGGTCAGCGGGCTCGGCCCGGTCTGGCGCAGTCCGGCCGGCGCTGCTATCGCAGTCATCAGGCGTTGTCCTTCCTTGCTTTCGCCGTGTCGCTATCGGCCGGCTTGCCCCTGCGACGGGCGCCGCGCTTGGACTCCGGTTCGCCATCTTCTTCGGCGGCATGCCCAGTCAGGGCGAGGAACACGTCATCGAGCGATGGGCGCCGTAGGGCCAGCCCATGCGTGACAACCTCGGCCGCGTCCAGGCTGCGAACCGCTTCGATCAGAGCGTCTGAGCCGCGACCACCCACTCCGATTCCAACAATCCCGGTGTCGGCGTCCAGGTGCGGCTCGCCATCGCCGATCGGCTTTATGGCGGCTACAGCGTCGTTGATCCGCGTGCGATCAGGCACCGAGAACTCGATAACGTCGCCGCCGATCCGGCCCTTCAGATCCTCCGCGGTGCCCTGAGCGATCACCTTGCCATGGTCGAAGACCACGATCATGTCGGCGAGCTCGTCGGCTTCGTCCAGGTACTGCGTAGTAAGCAGGATGGTCGTGCCGCCGGCGGCCAGCGACCTGATCACGTCCCACATGGAGAGCCTGGATCTTGGGTCAAGGCCCGTCGTGGGCTCGTCGAGGAAGAGCACCTTCGGCTGCCCCACCAGGCTGGCGGCTAGGTCAAGACGACGCTGCATGCCGCCCGAGTACGTCTTGGCGTGCCGGTCGGCGGCATCGACGAGGTCGAACTGACTGAGCAGTTCGGCTGCCCGGCTGCGCGCGTCCGGCCAGCTCAGGTGGTACAGCCGTCCGATAAGCTCGAGGTTCTCCTTGCCAGTAAGTTCCTCCTGGATGGCGGCGGACTGGCCCGAGAGCCCGATGACGCGGCGGACCGCCGCATCGCTGCGAACCACATCAAGGCCCTCGACAATGGCACGGCCGCCGTCGGGGCGAAGCAAAGTGGTCAGGATGCGCACGGCGGTGGTCTTGCCCGCGCCGTTCGGCCCGAGGACGCCGAGCACCGTGCCACGCGGAACTGACAAATCAATCCCGCGCAACGCGCGAACGTCGCCGAATGACTTGGTCAGACCCTCAACCTGGATAGCTGGGCCTGAGCTAGCCTCTGCCACCACCGCCTCCTTCGCCGATTGGCGCGGACCGGCATCCGCCCGACGAACCTATCCGCCGCCCAGAACGTGTCGCAAACAAGATAGCTGCGCCCTCGGCGTAATTCGGTCGGCTGGCCATCCAGCTCAGTGCAGACCCGCAGTGCGGCAATTGGGCCGGATGAGTAGCGACAGCCGGTCGTTCCGGCGGACCGCGCTACGGCAGATGAGGCGTGCCCGCGTGCCGCACGCGTGTAGCAGCGCGCCGCCCATGCTGCTCGGAATGGTGATCGTTACGCAGCCGGACCGGGACTGTCCGTAGCCGCCGGGATGAACTACGGACCACGCACTTACCGCCCCGAAGGCGAGCGCGATGGCGACGCCGATGATCGCCAGCCTGCGCTTGTCGCCACGCACCGGCTGCAATGGCGACGAACGTGCGAGCAGTGGCATGGCCCGGAGCTTAGGCCAGGGCGTCGCGGCGCAGGTTTCACGCAGATTAAGGATTCGCGCGGCAGTTTCCAGGGCCGTAACTGACGGGAAATCGCGGCGAAACGCGTGCATGGGAAACCTTGACCGTACTGACCAACACTGAAGTGGTGTGCGGCGGTGCTGGTCAGCGTTGCCTGGCCCTCCGGCTCATCCTTCGCTCCGGTTCTGGAGGCGAAGAGTGGTTCCTTATTCCCCCTGGCTCAGCTCTGGCGATAACTCATGGCAAATGACCGCGGCGACGCTAGTCGGCCTGATGAGCATTCCGGCTCTCGCGGTACTGTACGGCGGCATCGTGCAGCGCAAATGGGCGATCAACACCATGATGATGGTGTTCAGCGCCTTCGCGCTGACCCTTATCGTTTGGGTCCTGTGGGCATTCAAACTGGGATTCGGCTCGCCCTGGATAGGCAGCTTTCTCGGCAAGCCCGGCACCGTCGCCGGGGCCGCGGGCGAGCAGGCCAGAGCGCACATTCCCATGCTGAACGGGCTGATGCCGAAACTCAGGTTCCCGCAGAGTTCGCTGGTTTATTTCCAGTTCGTGTTTGCCGCGATCACGCCGATCTTGTTTATCGGCAGCGTGATCGGCAGGATCAAATTCAAGGTGTGGCTCATCTTCGTTCCGCTCTGGATCACCTTCGCCTACGCAGTGAACGCCTTCATGTTGTGGGGCGGCGGCTTCTGGGCAGGCAAGGGCGCACTGGACTACAGCGGCGGTTACGTCATCCACCTCGCCGCAGGCGTGTCCGGCTTCGTGGCCGCCGCCGTTGTCGGCCCGCGGCTACGCCGCGACCGCGAGCGGGCGATGCCCAACAACCTGGTTTTCGTGGCCGTCGGGGCCGGGATCCTCTGGCTTGGCTGGAACGGCTTCAACGGCGGTGACCCGTACTTCGCGGGCGCGGACGCGAGCGCCGCCGTAATCAACACCAACTTGGCAGCGGCGGTCGCGATGATGACCTGGATGGTCATGGACATGGCGTTCGGCGCCGAGAAAAAGCCCACGTTCCTCGGCGGCATCAACGGAATGATCTGCGGCCTGGTCGGCATCACGCCTGCGGCGGGCTATGTCGCCGGCTTCGGCGCGCTGATGATCGGGCTGGTCACCTCCGCCGTCGTCTGGGTTCTGTTCGCGTACCTGCCGAAGCACGTCTGGCCGTTCAACAGGGTCGACGATGCGCTCGGAGTGGTCTACACGCACGGATTCGCGGGATTGCTCGGCGGGCTGCTGGTCGGGCTGCTGGCCGACCCGAAGATGATCGTCTACCTCGGCATCGGCAAGAACCCTGACGTGAGCACGACAGG
>DATAEH010000024.1:0-2212 GCA_036258115.1 Streptosporangiaceae bacterium | reverse complement strand
CTAATGGTCGTGTTTCTGGTTGCCCGTAGCACCTATGCCGAGCGCTCTGATTTGGACGTTCTGTGCCGGGCTGATGCGGGCGGAGACGGTGTCTCGGATAGGGCACCCCGGAGGGAATCTCCACCGGGCGGGGTATACGGGATGCTCTTGAGCGGGCATGGCCTCGCATCTGCGAGGTTCCCGTTGAGGGATCCGCTTACGGAGCAGTGCAACGCTTGTGGCCCGGGGCCGGTGTCCGGCAATCTGGTCCAGCCGTGGCCGTCAGAGGGTTCGTGGTCCGATCAATACACTAACGAGCTATGGGCTAGGTCCTGCCAGGCGAGTTCGGCGAAGCTGAATAGCCGTTGCGGCGTCAACCGCAGCCAGACCGTTGCCCAGGCCAGGCTGCCGCCGCGGTTCCGCAGCTCGGTGATGCTCCGGACTTGCTCCGGGACGATTGCCAGCACCTCGGCCGGACCCTCGGTGAGCACTGCGGCATGGGTGTCGTGCTCACCCTCGATGATGGACAGTGCGAGCCACGGATGCGCGCGGACGTTGCCTAGCCGGGCCGCGCCGCTGACCGTGGGGAGCCAGAACGCCTCCGCATAGATGGAGAACAGCGTCGGTGCGGCGTGTGCACGGCCGTCGGGCCGGGTGGACGACGCGAGGGCGTAGGTCCGGCGTTGCAGGTACGAGGCCAGCTGTGGGCCGGTCATCCGCCGCTCCGGCGGGTATGCCTTGCGCACCGCCGTGCCGGCCCGGCGGAACGACGCGTCCTGTAGCCGGCCCAGCCAATCCGCCAGGGCGGAATCGCCCGCACTCGCCAGAAGCTCTTCTTGGTGATTACTCCGCATAGGGCTCGTTCTTTCCTCGGGCGCTGTAGCCGATGTTCTAGATGTAACCGCCCGGATCCGCAAACGAGCCGCCGTACCGCCCCGCTGCGTGACGGGTCCGGCTCTGCCAGGTGTCGGCTACTTTCCGCGCAGGCCGATCGGGTTGCCGTCCGCGTCCGCGAGCACGCAGACCCGCGCCTCCCGCGCGACCTGGCGCGGCGCGTCGCGCTCGGTCGCGCCAGCCGCGAGCAGGGTCTCGCGGGTCGCGTCGAGATCCTCGACATCGGCGAAGGCCACCGGTCCCCCGCCTCCGCCGCCCGGGTTGAGAGCGACCTCGAAGCCGTTGATGTTGTACCCGACGTAGTAAGACTCGTCGGTGTGCGGCGAGCCAAGGAGGGCCGTATAGATGGCCTTGGCGGCGTCCAGATCGGACACCGGGATCACCAGGCTACGGATCGTGGGACCCATCTTCGTCTCCTCATGGCAGGGCGGCCACATCGCTGACCGCTGCTTCGTCGATGGCGACACGCTATTCGCGGATCACTGACCGGCGCTTCTCGATTCCTGACCGATCTGGCGACTGCCGTCTCGCGAACCCCGAGGTCGGGGGCCCTGACAGCCGTGAGCAGCGGGCTTCGACTCCTCACCCAGGTGAGACAAACCGCGTGCGCTAAACCGCCGATGAGCTCGGCCGAGGGGCTCATGGCGTCGCCCGCGATGGGCGCCGATCTAGGCAATCTGCTACCCGTTGTACTCAATGCTGCCCTGCCCAGGGGCCCACGCCGGAGATCCGATCCACCCGGATGTGGGTGATGAACCCTGGCGGCGGGTTGTCCATGGGCGGGAAGCGCACACCGGGGCCGAGGTAGGTGTGAGCGAGTTTCTGGAGAAGCTCAGCGGCTCCTCCCTCGGTGATGCGGGCTGTGCCATGGATGACGAGGTATTCGTTCAAGCCCATGGCGTTGCGCTTGTCGGTTTCGATGGACAGCGCGACGCGGCTGTCGTTGCGGATGTTGCGTACCTTGCGGTGTTCGGGAAGATGCCCTGCCACGATCTCATCGCCGTCCAGACCCACCCAGACGATGCTCACCTGGGGGCTGCCGTCCGGGTTCAAGGTCACCAGGTGCGCCAGGGCCGGGGACTCCAACAAGGCTCTGGCACTGTCGGGCAGCGAAGTCATGAACTGACGCTAGCAGCGACAGCCACCAACGAGACTGCACAATCCCCCGGTCACGGACAGGATCGGCGGCCTGCAGCCGGAAATCCCGCACTTCGCCCTCACGCTGCGTGATCGCGGCCCTATCTCGTCAAGGCGCGCACCGAGCCGCCGTTCGGTGCGCTGACCTCGGTTGTCAGGATGCCGTCCGTGGGCGCACCTAACAGATGATCTGCGTGCGAGG
>DATAEH010000023.1:0-35328 GCA_036258115.1 Streptosporangiaceae bacterium | reverse complement strand
TGCATCACCACGATGTTGGCGAGCACGTAAACGCCACCTTTGGTGGCGACCACGGGAGCGTCTTGCATCCGTCCTGTCGCGGGCTGCGGGAGGTCGGGAAGAGGCTGCCAGTGGCCCCGGGCGAGTCTGTATGCCTGGACGGGGCCCCCGTCTTTCCAGCGGTAGAGCCTGGTGACAAGGAAGGTGCTGCCGGTCCAGGCGATGGAGAACCGGTTCTCGCCCGCCGGGAGGGAGCCAAGTTGCTGCCACCGCCTGGTTGAAGGGGTCCACGAGTAGGAGGCACCGCTATTGACGACCAGGACGACCCGCCCGCCGCCGAAAGCGGCGACGGCCCACTGGTGTTTCAGCATGGGCGGGGCAGGGATCGTGGTCCACCGGTTGGCGCGCGGGTCATACGCCGCCGCTCCCAGCGGGCACCCGCCGAACGGCCCCTCGACCACGACCAGTTCGCGCCCGTCCCACACCGCCAGGTCGCCGCACATCTTGAGCGGCGCCGGCGGCATCGGCACCCATGTTCCGTGCGCGAGCTGCTGAGCAGAGGGGCCACGCGCGGGCAGCGCCGTGGCGGTCACCGTGGTCGGCGGGCGACCTGGCGCGCTGGTCAGCGCGACGCTGACCAGGCTGATCGCGGCGACCGTTGCCGCCGATATAGCTGCGCCCAAGACCAGGCCCCGACGGCGGAACCGGACGCCTGAGCGCAGGGAGTCGCTGGCCAGCTGCCCGGCCGGCGCATCCGGTTCAGAACCGCGCTGGAACGCGTCGCGCCGCGACGACTCATCCATGATGCCGGCCTCCGGTCTGGGCTCGCCCTTTGACTTCCGTTACATGCCGAACCGCGCGCGTCGGACTGCGTCTACAGCTGCGGTCGGTCCGCTCAGCTCGACTTGTGCCGCGCCTTGCCTGCCAAAAAGGTAGAGGAGCAGTTCGCCTGGAGGTCCGGCGATGCGGGCAGCAGGTTCCCCCCGCCTCGCCCGAACGGTCCTGGCTGTGCCCGCCCAATGAAGCTCAAGACCGGCGCCGCGCAGTCGCCGCGCGAGAAACCATGCCCCGCGGCTGACGTTGCGCCAGAGGGCCTCGTTCATCGCTTGGTCGTTCGCCCTTGGACCACAACCATTGGCTCTGCGTACGTCCTCGTGATGGACGAAGAACTCATTGAGGCTCGCGAGCCGGCGCACCCATCCGATGCGGAAGAAACCCGCCGGCGGACCTGATCTAAGCGTCCCGACCAGCCAGGTGAAGTCCCTGCGCGCCAGAGCCCGTCCTCTTCGATCCGCCAGACGGCTCCACGAACCAGGCAGGACAAGCCCGGGACCAGCGAGATGGTCACGCTCGCGCAGGACGAGGTGCGCGGCTATATCCCGGGTCTTCCACGGCGGCAGCAGAGTCGGCGCATCAGGCCCGAGTTCCTCGAGCAGGTCGCTGAGTTGGGCCCGCTCGTCGGCGTCGAAGAACGGATCGGCCATATCGCCGGATTGTAGCCAGCCGGCCGCTGCCTTCGAGGCGTGCCGGAAGCGCTAAGCGCGCTTAAGTCAGCATTTTGGTGATCTACGATGAGCCAGGATCATCCCATTCGTGCAGACTGCATTTGCTCGCCTCGGCGGGAGGAATGGTGACCGACGTTATCCCCGGCCCGCCCAGCGGTTTCGTGCCTGGTTCGCAGGTCTCCGGATACCTGCTGACTGAGCAGATTGGTCGGGGCGGTATGGCGGTGGTGTTCCGGGCACATGACGAGCGCCTGGACCGGACGGTCGCGCTCAAGATCCTGGCTCCGGCGCTCGCTGATGATGAGGCGTTCCGCGAGCGGTTTAGCCGCGAGTCGAAAGCCGCGGCTGCGGTGGATCACCCGCATATCATCCCGGTCTTTGAGGCCGGCGAAACCGGCGGTGCGCTGTTTATCGCGATGCGATTTGTCGCCGGTGGTGATGCGCACTCTCTGATCAGCCAGAACGGGCCATTGCTGCCCGGGCGCGCCGTGGAGATCGTGTCCCAGGTGGCATCGGCCCTTGATGCGGCGCATACCAAAGGTCTCGTGCACCGGGACGTGAAGCCCGCGAACATGCTGCTGGATGCGTCCGCGGGTAAAAGCCAGCCCGATCACGTCTACTTGTCTGATTTCGGGTTGACCAAGGTGTCGATGCAAGCGAGCGCGCTGACCGGGACGGGAATGGTCCTCGGCACGCTGGATTACATCTCGCCGGAGCAGCTCACGGGTCGTCCGGTGAATGGCCGCACGGATCAGTATGCGCTCGCCTGCGCGGCGTTCGAACTGCTGACCGGGGCGGTGCCCTTCTCTCGCGATGAAGCGATGTCGGTGATGTATGCGCAGCTGTCTGAGCCGCCACCGACTTTGACCAGCCGTCGTCCCGATCTTCCGCTCGCCGCCAACGAAGTCGTCGCCCGTGCGCTCTCCAAGGATCCTGCCGATCGGTACCGAAGCTGCGGCGAATTCGCTGACGCACTGCGCGAGGTACTCCAGAGCCAGCGGACGGACTCAGGTCACCGATCGGAGCTGCAGCAATCCGATCCGATCCCGACGGAGGTGGGGCGGCTCGCGCCGCCGTCGACGAAGCCCATTCCGACGGGGCACGCTCACGCAGGCCGTTCTCGCCGCGGCATGCTCGCGCTGGCGGGCGCATCGATCGTGCTCGTGGCGATCGCTGCCGCCGCGCTGGCGCTGGGCTTCGGCGGTCACGGTCAGCACGTCAGGCAGAAGGACGGGAATGGCGGTCGTGAACACCCCATTCCGCGCTATGCCTTTGCTCGCGCGCTCGCCGATCCGCCAACTGGCTCGAATGTCATTGAGGGCCTGGCGTTTAGCCCCAACGGAAAGACGCTGGCTGTCGCGGACAATGACGGGGGCACTTATCTATGGGACGCCGCGAACGGCCGGCTGAGCAGATCCATTGCCAGTCCGGGTAGCTACGGTCCGGCCCTGGCTGTCACATTTAGCCCGGACGGCTCGACGCTGGCAGCCGCCTATAAAGATGGAGTCACCCGGCTGTGGGATGCCGGCACCGGGCGACTGATCAGGGCCGTCAGTGACCCCGCGACGGGCGGCAGAGGTGTCCAGGCTGTCGCTTTCAGCCCGGACGGCGCCACGCTCGCCACTGGTGACTCGAATGGGAGCGCCTACCTGTGGGACGTCCAGAACGGTGCGATGGCCGCGACGCTGAGCGATCCTGGCACCGGAGGGAACGGGGTCCAGGCCGTCGCCTTCAGCCCGAGTGGCGGCACGGTCGCGACGGGGGACTCCAATGGCAGCAGCTACCTGTGGGATCTGTCCACGGAGCGTGTTGCCGCCACGCTGGCAGTTCCGCAGGCTGGGCGGCTAGGAATTCTGGCGCTCTCGTTCAGCCGGGATGGCGCCAGCCTGGCGGCAGGTGACAATGCCGGACATACGCATGTGTGGAATGTGGCGCGGCGGAAGCTGACTGCCACGCTGGCCGACCCCGGCACGGCCGGGTTCGGCGCCGTCGCCGTCGCGTTCAGTCCGCACCCGGTTAACGCGCTGGCCGTCGGCGATGGAAACGGCACGACCTACCTGTGGAATCTGAAGACGGGCCGGATCGCGTCGAAACTCACCTATCACCCGAGCAGAGGTGTTCAAGCTGTTGCCTTCAGCCCCGATGGAGGTGTCTTGGCAATCGGGGCAGCCAACGGCAGCACATATCTATGGCAGGCAAGCTGACATTGCCACCGGGCAGCCGGATTATCTGCCACTGTGCGGCTCAGCGCGGGCCACGGCAGGGACGAAACTAGCCAGGGATTCGTCCGGCAACGTGACCGTGCGCCCGGTCTCCGCGGACAGGTACAGCGCCATGAGGGCTTCGAGAACGGCGGCGCCGTCGTGGAAGGTTTCCTCTGGCGGCTGGCCAGTCAGGAATGCGTGCACCATGTGCCGGTTCTCGGCGACGTAGCCGTAGAGGGTTGCCTCGTCCTCGACGACGGGCATGAGGCCCTGCTCGGCGTTCTGCTTCTCCACCAGGTCCTCGCCGGCCTGGCCGGTAACCTCGCGGGACAAGAACACCTTCAACCCGGTGCTGAGAGTGCTGATCTCCATCGCGTACTCGGGCCCGAGCAACTCGATCTGGATCCGCAGTCCCGGGCCGACATACGCCCAGGAGGTGCTGGCCTCGACCACCAGCAGGGCGCCATCGTGGTCTCGCAGCGTCAGGGTTCCGCGGGCGAAGTCCTCCGCCGGCCGGGTGGCGTAGTCGACCGCGTCGCCCATGGCCGTGCGCAGCGCGCTGGCATAACGCGGCTGGGTCCATTTCAGCGACGCGACGGTGCCGCTGGCCGACTCAAGCCGCAACGAGGTGCGCGGCCGACCTGGCTCGGTGAGCAGGAACCGGGCGACCTCATAGCTGTGACAGAGCATGTCAAGCAGCACCCCTCCGCCCTGGCGCCCGGCTTGCCAGAACCACGGAGCGTGCGGGCCGCTGTGCTCCTCGGAGGCACGCGCTAGGTACGGGCGGCCGCTGGCCGCGGCTGCCCGGCGCCAGATGATCTCCTTGCCGCGGCGCACGCTCGGCGCGAAGATCTGGTTCTCCAGGTAGCCGTGACGCAGGCCCGACTGCTCGGCCAGCCGCACGAGCTCGCGAGCCTCCGCCAGAGTTCGCCCGAGCGGCTTCTCGCACGCGACGCCGAGCAGGGGCCGGCGTCGCGCACCGGCGGCAGCAATAATCGCGCGCATATGGGCTACGCGCCGATCGTTCGGGCCGACGACCCAGACCGCGTCGATCTCGTCAGATCCCGCGAGTTCCTCGACGGACGGAAAGCTCCGGCACGGCCCGACGCCAGCCGCATCGACGCGACGGCAGAACTCTGCCCGGCGCTCCTGGTCCGGGCTGAAGACTCCGGCGATCACGGCGTCGCGAACGCCGACCATGGCCTGCAGGTGGAACCGCGCCATGAATCCGCTGCCGATCATCCCTATCCGCAGCGGCGCATTCCCGGTCACGCCCACGACATCATTCCCTTCTGCTGCTGCCTAGCCGCATCATGGTCTCCCACACGCCGCCCGACGGGAAGATGGCGAGCATGCCGAAAGAACTGTCGGCCAGTCGACTTCAGCATCGGCGGTTCACAGGCGTCTTATGTATATGCCTCTACCAAGCCCTGGTGTCACGGACCATCAGCGGGCCGAATCGGACCACTGCGTCACTGACCTGTTCCGAGCCCATAGTCCAAGTCTCGTCCGGCTGGCACTGCTGCTAGTCGGCGACCAGCAAAGCGCAGAGGACGTCGTGCAGGATGCGTTCATCGGGTTGCACCGGGCGAGGCTGCGGGAGCAGGACAAGGCGCTGCCCTACCTGCGCGTCGCGGTGGTCAATGGCTGCCGGTCGGTGCACCGGGCCCGCCGCCGGGCGGCAGCCCTCCGTCCGCACCACGAGCCGCCCGTCTGGTCGGCTGAATCGGCGGCGATCGTGAATGAGGACCGTCGTGAAGTTCTTGCCGCGGTTGCCAAGTTGCCGCGCCGTCCGCGCGAGGTACTGGCCCTGCGTTATTACCTGGGCCTGCCGGAGACCGAGATAGCAGCGATCCTCGGCATCAGCAGGGGAACGGTGTCCTCCACCGTCTCGCGCGGCCTGGCCGCACTGGCTCGTGAGCTGAAGGAGGAACTGTGAACACGCTCGAAGAGCGGCTGCGCGATGCCTATCGGGCGGCCGCCGACACCGTCACCCGGGAGATGGACCCGCCAGACTTGACCGCCGTCGGCCGACGAACCTTTGTGCCCGGGACCGGTTCCCGCGGAAAGGTGATCCGGTACGCAGCTCCTCTCGCCGCAGCCGCGTCTGTCGCCGCCATCACGCTGACCTTGTCGGTGGTCGCCACAATCGGGCACGGCCACGGGGGCGTCCGGCCGGCGGGAAGGGGTTGGGCGGAACTTCGCCAAGCGACCAAGGTCGCCCAGGGGTACTCGGGCGCCAGGATCCCGTCGACCGCGCGACCGCGCTACTACCTGGGCATGCAGAATGCACCCCACGGGCCCACTGAGTACGCCTTCACCATCTACGCGTACAGCTCGGCCACCGGTCAGCGGACCGGCGAGCTCACGCTGCCCAGGACCGACCTGTGGGCTCGGGCGGTGGCCAGTCTCGGCAACGGCACTTACGTGGTCGCTGCGACAAAGGACTGGCCTCGTTTCGGCTGCCGTTCCTGGCTGTACCAGTTCAGCCTGACCGCGGCGGGCCAGCCGACCGGGGTGAAGCCCTTCGTCGTGCCGCAGGTGTCCGGCTGGGCCAGGCAGCTAGGTGGCAGCGGCAACGGGCGGATGGCAGTCCTGACGACCAGTGCGTGCGTGCGCGGTCGGACCCAGCCGATGAACAGCCATAACGATCACGCCATCGCGATCTCCGTGCCGTGGGGGAAGACAACGACCTGGTCCCCGTGGCCAAGGGGTAGCAACCTCGTCCCTGAGAACGAATTTCCGACCGGAAACCTGACGGCCAACGGGCGCATGCTCGGGTTCGTCGCGATCGCCGGGCAGCCGCAGCCCTTCGGACTCGAGGATCAGGCCGCGTACGTGATGCGGACCGCCGGGCACGTAGCGCTCGCGGGCAGGTACCGCCTGGTGCTGAAGCCCGAGGCAGGCACGGGCGTCATCGCCGCCGCGCCGAGCCCAAACGGTCAGGTGACGTTCGTGATGACGGCGCGGAGCCACGGCGGCATCTGGCACGAGACGATCTGCGCGTACTCAACGAAGACGGGAAAGCTGCTCAGGGTGCTGGCATCAACGTCGGCGAACTCCGTCGAGGCGGGCGGTTATCTGGTGCCTGACCCGTCCGGTAGTCACCTGCTGGTACTGGGTTTCGGCCACTACAACACCGCCATGCTTGATGTCGCCACGCATCGGCTGACCGTCCCGCACACCCAACCTGGCTACCTGCCGCTGGGCGCCGCCTGGTGACCTTGCGCTTCGGGCTCGGGCTAGGGCTCTGGCGGGCCTGGCGGAGAAGACAGCTGCAGCCGTCGGCCGGACATCAGGGCGGTGGCGATGAAGCAGGAGAGACCTGCTAGCACGCTCACGCCTGCCAGACCCAGGCCCCCGCCGCGGACACCAAGGGCGGCGATCGTCACCCCGGCGACTGGCTGGCCGATCGTGTCCGCCGCCGATTGAATTGTCCCTGCGACGCCCATCACCCGGCCGTGCGCCTGCACGGGCGCGAGTTGCTGCAGCGTCGTGAGCGCGACCGCGCCGAACACCGCCCCGCTGACACCCCAGATGAACGCTCCTGCGTAGGCGACAGGGATCGAGGTGGTCCCGATGAACACGGCGGCCGTCAGGCCGAATCCGGCAGTGCTCGCAGACAAGATCTTCCAGCCGCCGAGGCGTGCCCTGACGCGGGCGACCGCAAGGCCAGCAAGGATCGCCCCGGTGCCGGCCGCCGCCTCGAACAGCGCGAATTGCGACGGTGGCCGGTGCAGAACATGCCGCGCGTACAGCGGCTCGACGACGAGGAACGCGCCTGAGGTGAACGTGACAGCCGCCAGCATCAGCACGACCATCCGCAGTAAACCGCGGCGGGCGACGAGCGTGACGCCGGCCCGGAGTTCACCTCGCCAGCCCTGCGACTGTTCGCTCGCAGCGGGCAGGACCGCGAGCGGCAGGACGACGAGAGCGCCCAGCAGGTAACTGATCGCGTCAAGCACGAACGCGGCCTGGAAGCCGAACAGCGCCAGGGCCGTGCTTGCCGCCAGCGGTCCGGCGACCTGACCGGTCGAGGCCGCCGCGCCGAGCAGCGAGTTGGCTGCCAGAAGGTCATCGGACGCGACGATGCGAGGGGGCAGAGCGGCAGCGGCAGGTCCTGACAATGCCCGGGTGATGCCGTACGCGACCGCGGCCACGTCGAGCTGCATCAGCGACCCGGCGGCGGCCATGCCCAGCGCGGCTGCCGCCGCGGCGACGTATCCGGCTACAAGCGCTCGCTTGGGCCCGAGCCGGTCGACGTAGACGCCCGTCAACGGGCTCAGAACCGATGCCGGCGCGGCCCAGCACATGACGGTCACCGCGACCGCATACGGGCTCGCGTTAAACCGGTAGGCGGCAAAGCCCCACAGGACAATCGCGGATGCCCACCCGCCGACGGAGTTCACCGTCTCGCCGGCGAGCAGAAGGCCGAACGTAGATCACGGAAAGAGGGGCGGACGGGACGCACCGTGCCGAGCACATGCTGGCGGGGGCGCCCGGAGAACCGGCGCACGATGAACCTCCACGCGGAGTTAGTGAGGACAGGCGTCCGGTAGCGACTCGACCGCGCGAGGTTAAGGAATGACTGACTCAGCAGGTTCCAGGCGCAGGCGAGGCCGCTGGACCGGCCATGAAGGCGACCGTCATCGCTGCTCCTCTCGCCGGGTCAGCCTCAGGCTGACACTTCTGCGCCAAGCTCACCGGGACGCGGGTGAGGCCCGTGATGCGCACCAGGCGAGCGCGCCAATCATCTCACTTTGAACCGAGCCTGCAAGCAGCTGCACGCCTATCGCCGCACCGGCTCGGCGAGCGGTCGCCGCTCTTCCGCGGTCCCCTCGCCAGCGTCCGCGGCGGCACCTGGTCCGTTCTGCAAGAGCGCCGCGCCCAGCACGGCCGCAACCGCTGCGAAGACGGCGGCCGCGAGGAAAGCGGCGTGGTAGCCGCCGGCCAGGGCGCTCAGGCGGTCCGCGCCGGAACCGAGCAATGCATCGCTCCTCGAGGCCGCGAGGCTGGCCAGGACCGCCAGGCCGAGTGCGCCTCCCATCATCGACGAGGTGTTGACGATGCCCGATGCCAGGCCAGCCTTGTCTTCCTCTACGCCGCTCATGGCCGCCAGCAAGACCGGATTCAGGGCCATGCCGGCACCCACGCCGAGCAAGATCATGCTCGGCAGCACGTCAGCGATGAAGCTGCCCTCGATCGGAGCTCGCGCCAGCAGCGCCAGCCCGGCGGCCGCCAGCAGCAGGCCGACGGCGACGGGCGTCCTGAAGCCGAACCGCAGCACAAGCTTCGCTGACAGACCGAGCGAGAAGGCAGCCATGATCAGATTGGATGGCAAGAAGGCGAGGCCGACCTGCAGCGGGCTGTAGTTGAGAATGACCTGCAGGTACAAGGCGGAGAGGAAGAACCAGGCGAACATGGCGGCCGCCCACAGGACACTGACGACGTTGGCGACCGAGAGATTCCGCAGGCGGAAGAGCCCAAGCTGCACCAGCGGCACTGGCGTCCTGGCCTCGATCCCGACGAACAGCGCCAGGAGCACGCAAGCGCCAGCGAGCAGCCCGAGCGTCTGAGCCGACGTCCAACCGGCCCGGTTGCCATTCACGATGGCGTACACCGCGAGGATCAACGACGAGGTCACGGCGACCGCGCCTCCGACATCCACTCGCCTGGAGGAAGTCGTTACGGCACTGCCGAGCAGGAACTTCCTGGCCGTCGCGACAACGGCGACGCCGATGAGGACGTTGACGAGGAATATCCAGTGCCAGCTCAGCGCGTTGGTGAGGACTCCGCCGAGCAGCACACCGAGCGACCCGCCACCCGCGGCAACGAAACCGAAGACACCCATCGCCTTGGCCCGTTCCGCCGGAGCGGTGAAGAGAGTGGCCGTAAGCGACAGTGCCGCCGCGGATACGACGGCGCCGCCAAGCCCCTGCAGCGCTCGAAAGCCGATCAGCATCGGTTGTGAGGTCGCAAGCCCGCAGCCGAGTGAGGCGAGCGTGAAGACCGTGATCCCGATCAGGAACAGGCGCCGGTGACCGAACAGGTCGGCGAGCCGGCCCGCCAGGAGCAGGAAACCGCCGAAGGTGAGCAGATAAGCGTTCGCTACCCACGCCAGCGAACTCTGCGAGAACTGCAGGTCAGCCCGGATCGACGGCAACGCCACTCCCACGATGGTGACATCCAGAACGATCATCAGGTAGCCGAGGCACACAATGATCAGCGCGAGCCAGCGGCCCTTGTTCGTCATCGGTGCGGACATAGCAATGCCTCCCACAACTCGTCTTCTACGCAGGAGTCGGAGCCCGCCGGCAGATCTCTACATGCAGGCGGGGACTCGTCCGAGGGGCGGGGGAGACTGGGGATGAACAAGACGCGGGCGCGACGGCAATGACGGCGAGCGAGATGTCGAGAACGGACCCGCCTGGTCCGACCTTCCCATGACAGACCTTGATCCCAACCAAATAGGAGCAAGCCATGAAGTACGTCGCGCTGGTCTACAGCAACCCAGGGGCATTCGAAGCCTTGTCGCAATCCGAACGCGACGAGCTGATGCGCGAGGCCGACGCATATCTCAAGGAGTTCACCGAGTCCGGGGAGCTGCTGGGCGGTGGTTCCGCGCTCGCTGACCCGTCCACGGGAAAGACGGTCCGGGTACGAAACGGGTTGCCTGCCGTAACCGACGGGCCGTTCGCGGAGGCAAAGGAGCAGCTGGCCGGCTATTACGTGCTCGACACCAACAGCATTGAGCGGGCAGCCGAGATCGTCACCCACGACCCGGCCGCCCGCTTCTGGGCGGTCGAGGTAAGGCCCATCATGGACGAGGCCGGCGCGGAGATGTGAGCACACATACCGCGTTTGCCGCCGAGGACCTGCTGCGTCAGCTTGCGCCGCAGGTCCTCGGCGCGCTCGTGCGCCGCTATGGCGACTTCGACCTGGCCGAGGACGCTATGCAGGAGGCGCTACTCGCGGCGGCCCTCCAGTGGCCGGAGGCGGGAGTCCCGGACAATCCCCGCGGCTGGCTCATCACCGTCGGCGCTCGCCGTATGGCCGATGAGCTGCGGAGTGAGCACGCCAGGCGGCGACGCGAGGAACGGGCAGTGCAACAGGTGCCCGCTGACGAGCTGATCGAGCAGGCTCCGGGAACAGAGCCGCTTGCGCCCACGCATGATGACACGCTCACGCTCTTCTTTCTGTGCGCCCATCCCGCGCTCTCGGCCGCATCCCAGCTCGCGCTGACCCTGCGCGCGGTCGGCGGCCTGTCGACTGGCGAAATCGCACGAGCTTTCCTCGTCCCTGAAGCGACGATCGCCCAGCGCATCAGCCGCGCGAAGAAGAGCATCAAGACCAGTGACATCCCGTTCAGCCTGCCGCCAGAGCCCGAGCGTGCCGAACGGCTCGAGGTCGTCCTGCATGTCTTGTATCTCATCTTCAACGAGGGCTATACCGCGTCATCCGGCGCTGATCTGCAGCGCATCGAGCTGACCTCGGAAGCGATCCGGCTGACCCGCGAGGTGCGGCGCCTGCTACCAGATGACGGCGAGGTGGCCGGACTGCTCGCGCTGATGCTGCTGACCGATGCGCGGCGCGCCGCGCGAGCGCAGGAAGACGGCAGCCTTGTCCCGCTTGCTGAACAAGATCGCAGCCGGTGGAACCAGAGCTACGTCGAGGAAGGCCGCGCTCTGGTCACCGATGCCTTGACTAAGGCGCCGGTAGGCCCCTATCAGCTTCAGGCGGCAATCGCGGCAGTTCATGATGAGGCCGCCAGAGCCAAGGACACGGACTGGCGCCAGATTCTTGCCCTCTACGGGCTCCTCGAGCGCATCGCGCCGAACCCGATGGTCACCCTCAACCGGGCCGTCGCAGTCGGGATGGTCGCCGGCCCGCGGGCCGGGCTCGATCTCCTGGCGACACTTGACGACGACGCCCGCATCGCCGACCACCACCGTCTCTTCGCCGTCCGTGCGCATTTGCTGGAGATGGCGGGCGACCGCGCCGCGGCCCGCGCCAGTTATCAGAGCGCCGCCCGGCGGACGACCAGCCTGCCAGAACGCCGCTACCTCGAGGCCAGGGCGGCGCGGCTTGAAGACGACACCAAGTAGCTAATGCTCGAGCGTCGCGAAGAAGGCCGCGAGGTCGCGGGCGAGCAGTTCGGGTTCCTCGGCCGGGGCAAAGTGGCCGCCGCGCGGCATGACGGTCCAGCGGCGGATGTCATACAGGCGCTGCGCCCACTCGATGGGTGGCTCGCCTTCGGGGACCAGCGTGTGCGGGAAGACCGATACGGCGGTCGGCACGGCGGCGAAGTCGTCAGGACCGAGCCACGGCTCGCCTTGCCATCGGCGGTTGTCGTAGTAGTCGCGCATGGATGACGTGATGGTGCCGGTGACCCAGTACAAGGTGACCACCGTCAGGAGAAAGTCGCGAGAGAACCGTGATTCGAGCTGGCCGCGGCAGTCACTCCAGGACCGCCATTTCTCCATGATCCACGCGGCCAAGCCGGCTGGGGAGTCGTTCAGCGCGTAACCGAGAGTTTGCGGCTTGGTGGACTGGATCGCGGTATAGCCGCGTTCGGTCTGATCCCACCGCGCGGATTGATCGAGGAAGTCCTGCTCGGCTGGGGACAACGGGCGCGACCCCGGCCCGGTGTAGGGGGAGAGCTCCAGGTTGGTCAGGTGCAGGCCGATAAGGGGCGCCGGGTCGTCCAGGGCCATGAACGTAGCGATCCCCGACCCGAAGTCGCCACCGCCCGCGGCGTAACGCCGGTAGCCGAGACCGCGCATCAGCGCGTGCCAGAGGGCAGCGACATAGCGGTACGTGACTCCGCCCGCTATCGCTGGCCGTGGCGAGAAGCCGTAGCCAGGCAGCGAGGGGATGACCACGTCGAACGCCGGGCCTTCAATGCCGTGCGCGGCCGGGTCGGTGAGCAGCGGCACCAGCGGCAGCAGTTCGACGAAGCAACTGGGCCAGCCGTGACTGAGGACGATCGGTATCCCCGCACCGTGCCGGGCCCGCCCGTGTACGAAATGGATCACCGCGTCGCCGATTCTGGCGCGGAAGTGAGCGAACTGGTTCAGGTCCCGCTCCGCAGCTGACCAGTCGAACCCGTCCGCCCAGTAGCTGAGCAGATCGTTCAGCCATTGCCGGTCGGTGCCCTGCGCCCATTGATGGCCAGGCGCGGGCTCAGGAAGCCGAGCCCGTCGGATCCGGACCCGAAGATCATCCAGTACCCCTGGATCGACAGCGACCGAAAACGGCTCCACGCGAACGCTCGAAGACATTGACCCTTCCCGCTTCAACGAATTCGCTAACGCCCCGCTAGCGCTGCGAGCCGATCGTGACAGTGACCCATCAAGCAGCACAAGGAGAATCACGATGACCGCCCAGACCGACGCCGGTGCGCCGCCGATCCTCGCCAGCTTGTTTCCATGCCCGTTCGTGCCGAACGTCTCCGTGCCTGAGTTCGTGCTGGCCACGGCCGCGGAGGCCGGGGACCGGCCAGCGATCGTGGACGGCGGCGACGGGCGATCGCTCAGCTACGAGGCGTGACCTTGGTCGACCGCCTGCCCCGGAACTCAGTCGGGAAACTGATCCGCGGAGATCTCCGGGAAATGGCGCGCGGCGTCGGGTGAGAGTCCTGGGCGCCAAGGGGACTGAGTCACCAAAGTGGCTATGAGGGCTTGACCATTCTCGTCAGAGGGCGGAAGCTTAGGGAGCAATAGTTAGGAAGGTTTCCTATCCGGGCATTCTGGCGCTCGCATCACGACGAGAGGCGAGAGATGAGAAGGGCACTGCTACGCACCCGGCCAAGGCTCCTGATCTCGGCATCATTGGCAGCCGCGCTGGCCATGTCATTGTCGGGTTTGGCGGCGCTCGCTGGGCCGGCCTCCGCGAGCACACCGGTGGTCGTCACCCTCGGCTTTGACGACGGAACGGTGGATCAGTTCGACCAGGGCTTCCCGATTCTGCAGGCTCATGGGATGCACGCGACCTTCTTCGTCAACACTGGTCCCATCGTCGCGGGCGACCCTGCGCACATGACATGGGCCGACGTGCACGCGCTCTTCAGCGCCGGAAATGAGATCGCCGGTCATACGATCGACCACGCCAACATCCAGCCGCTGTCCGTCGCCGACGCCGAGCGCGAAGTCTGCAACGACCGCAACACCCTGCTTGCAGAGGGCTTCACGCCCGAGTCCTTCGCTTACCCATTCGGGTCCTTCGATGCCACGAGCGAGGCGGTTGTCCGCTATTGCGGGTACAACAGCGCGCGGACCGTGTCCGGGATCTCCAAGTCTCGCGCAATCGGAGAGACCATTCCGCCAGCCGACGCTTATGCGACACGCACGCCGCCGAACCCGAAGAAGGCCACCAAGGTCTCCACGCTCGAGTCCTTCGTGCTGGACGCTGAGGCGGACACGCAGGCCACCGACTGGGTCCAGTTCGTATTCCACCGGGTGTGCGACGCCAGCACTGGCGGGCATTGCGGTGCCTACGCCATCAGCCCAACCGACCTCAGCGCTTTCCTTGACTTCCTTCAGGGTGAGATCAACGCCGGCCGCGTCGTCGTGGAGACCACCGCCGAGGTGATCGGAGGACCGCTGAACCCGGCGTGCCAATGGGACACCACCGGCGCCGGGTGCGTCGCGCCTGCGCCATAAACCCGAACAAAGGCTGGGCGAACTAGTGCACCGTGGTTGGCTATGTCTGAAAACCGCCCAACCGTGTTAGCCTCCTCGCAACCAGCCCCAGTCGGACGCGATCGAGTGACAGGACGTGGCGGATGTGCGGGATCGCCGGTCTGCAGCTGAAGAACCCGGGTCTGTATCCCAGGCTCGGTGAGCTTGTCGTACCCATGCTTGATGTCCTGGCTTCGCGCGGCCCGGACTCGACGGGGGTGGCTGTTTACCGCAGCGACGCGCCGGCAGGCACATGCAAATACTCCCTGTGTGCGCCGCAGGACGGCTACGACTGGGCCGGGTACCTCGCGGCGCTGGAGGTGGCCGCTGGCGGAGCGCATATCGAGTTCCGCCCGCAGGGCCGAGACGCGGTGATCGTGACGTCGATCGGATCAGACCGCGGACCTGAGCTGCTCGCCGGGATCGATCCGTCCGTGCGGCTCTTCGGCTTCGGCTCGGCCATCGAGGTTTACAAGGACGTGGGAGCGGCGGCCGAGGTATGCGCCAGGTACGGCGTGGCGGAAATGGGTGGCTATCAGGCGATCGGCCATACCAGGATGGCGACGGAATCGGCGGTCACGACCGAGCATTCGCACCCGTTCGCGGTCTCACATGATCTTGCGCTTGTGCACAACGGGTCGTTCTCAAACTATGCCAGCGTCCGCCGGAGCCTCATGGCGGTCGGCATCCGGTTTGACACCGACAACGATTCCGAGGTGGCGGCCCGCTACATAGCTCGCGAGATGGCGGCCGGCGCCGATCTCACGGACGCGCTGCGCGGAGTCATGAAGGTATTCGACGGCTTCTTCACGCTGCTTGTCGCTGCGGAGCGTTCGTTTGCGATCGTTCGCGATTCCTTTGCGTGTAAGCCGATGGTGGTGGCCGAAACGGCCGACTACGTGGCCGTCGCTTCGGAGTACATTGCGCTGGCTGACCTTCCCGGAGTCGACAAGGCGGACGTGTTCGAGCCGATGCCCGAGGAGATCTACACGTGGCAGGCTTGACGGCCGTCGAGCTCAGCTGTGCGGACATGACCGTTCGCCAGGTGAACCAGGCCCTGCGCGCGCTGCCGGATGGCAGCGTCATTCGCATCGCCGAGCCTCGCGGGCGGCACAACATTGCCGTCGGATTGACCGCCCGTCTCGATATCACGGTTGCCGGAAACGCCGGGTACTTCATAGCGGGTCTGTGCGATGGCCCCGACGTTACGGTCGAGGGTTTCGTCGGCTGGTCGGTCGGCGAGAACCTGATGTCCGGGTCCGTTCGGGTGCACGGCAACGCGTCTGAATGCGCCGGAGCGTCGGCACGAGGCGGGCTCATCGCGATCCACGGAGACGCGTCGTCGAGGGCAGGCATTTCGTTGAAGGGCGGCACGATCGCGATCGCGGGCGACGCCGGGCACATGAGCGGGTTCATGGCTCAGGCCGGGACGATCCTGATCGGTGGAGACGCGGCCGACTCGCTCGGGGATTCGCTGTACGAGGCGGTCATTTACGTCGGCGGCAAGATCCGCTCACTCGGCTCCGACGCGCAGGTCGTCGAACTCGGCTCCGATGACGTGCGGCTGGTGAACGAGATTGCAAGTGCTGCCGGGTTCGGCCATATCTCCGCGCAGGACGTGACCAAGATCGTCTCGGCAAAGCAGCTGTACAACTTCGACGCGCTGAAGGATCAGAAGTTCTGATGAAGCCCGACGTGCCGCCCGACCCAGCAGGCCCGCAGAGGACACCTGACGGGGACCGGCTTCCGTGGACCGGCACGGAGCGCAGCTTCAGTTTCCCGCCCGAGGTGATCGGCCAGATCCACGAGATGGCCGAGGTCGGACGATATGAGATCCGCGGCTGGGGCTCGAAGCGGCGGCTGCCGACGTTCGACGATCTGGTCTTCCTGACCGCCTCGCTGACGCGTTATCCGCTGGAGGGGTACCGGGAGCGTTGCGACACGTCCACGGTGCTCGGGACGCGGTTTGCCAGCCAGCCAATCGAGCTGGCAATTCCCATCACGATCGCGGGCATGAGCTTTGGTGCCTTGTCCGCGCACGCCAAGGAGGCCCTTGGCCGGGCCGCCACCGCCGTGGGCACCTCAACAACGACCGGCGATGGCGGCATGACGCCTGAGGAACGCAATGCCTCCCGGCTGCTTGTCTACCAGTGCCTGCCCTCTCGCTATGGGTTCGACCTGCATGATCTGCAGTCAGCGGACGCGATCGAGGTCGTGATCGGGCAGGGCGCCAAGCCGGGTGGCGGCGGCATGCTGCTCGGCCAGAAAGTCAGCACCCGCGTGGCTGCCATGCGCACCCTGCCACCGGGAATCGATCAGCGGTCAGCGTCGCGTCATCCGGACTGGACTGGTCCTGACGACCTGCGGATCAAGATCGAGGAGCTCCGCGAGGCAACGAGCTGGGAGAAACCCATCTACGTCAAGCTCGGTGCCACTCGCGTTGACCACGATGTCAAGCTCGCCGTCGCCGCCGGAGCCGACGTTGTCGTGGTCGATGGGATGCAAGGCGGGACCGGGGCGACCCAGACCGTCTTCATCGAGCATGCGGGCATCCCGACGCTCCCGGCCGTTCGTATTGCCGCGGAAGCGCTGCGGGAAATCGGCAAGAAGGAGGAAGTCCAGCTTGTCGTCTCTGGCGGCATCCGCTCCGGCGCCGATGTGGCGAAGGCCCTCGCGCTCGGTGCTGATGCCGTCTCAGTCGGAGTGCCTGCGCTGATCGCGCTCGGCTGCAACAGGCCGACCTACCGCGCAGGCGGACAGGATCATGACGCAACGGCCGGATACGCGGCGATCGGTACCGCGCCCGGTTACTGCCACCACTGCCATACCGGCATGTGCCCTGTCGGCGTGACGACCCAGGATCCCGAGCTAGAGGGGCGCCTGGACCCAGAGGTCGGCGCGCGATGGATGACCAATTACCTCAAGGCGCTGACGATGGAACTCACAGCGCTCGCCCGTGCATGTGGTAAGTCAGACGTTCACCACCTCGAGCCCGATGACCTGGTCGCGCTGACGGTCGAGGCGGCGGCGATGGCAAAGGTGCCGCTGGCCGGCACCGACTGGATCCCCGGGCAGCGCGACAACCGCTAAGTTCACGACGCCACGCCCCGGCGTCGCGATTGCAGCGGCTGGCTATTCAGGGCTATGACCTCGCCTTTCGCGGAAGGGGAACGGAATGTACGACAGGTTGCTGGTCGCCGTGGATCATTCAGAAGTCTCAGGCCGTGTGCTCGCAGCGGCCAAGGACCTGGCCATCTTGTCTAAGGGCAAGGTCTGGGTGCTGCACCTGCGAGAGCGGGAGATCATCGCCCAGCTCGGTCAGGTGCCGAGCGAGTCCGACAGTGACGCGCATCAGGCCGTGAACGACGGGATCGCGTCACTGAAGGCCGCCGGAGTTGACGCCGACGGGGAAGTGCGCGAGACCGTTTTCGGGCATGCGGCGCGGGAGATTGTCGCCGACGCCAAGGAACACGACGCCGACGTCATCGTGATGGGCTCACGGGGCAGGAACGATTTCGCCGGGGCTTTGCTCGGAAGCACCGCGCACAAGGTCATTCACCTGACTGACCGGCCCGTCCTCGTCGTCCGTTAACTCAGAGGACACAACGCATAGTCACAGTAAACCCGCAATGCGCAAACAACCATCTTCACAACGGACGTCGCGCGGCGTACGCTCGCACCATCGTGTCGTTCAAGTGAACATTGTCCACTCTCGTGTTCGTATCCGACCTGCCGGAGCGGTTCCGACAGCGTGAACCGGTTCCTGATCGGAACCTGGCTGCACGCGGACTCGGCCGGCGGCCGGAACGGCCGCCAACATGAGACGGAGAGTGCCCATGTCAGACGTTGAAGGTGAGCTTCGGGCCAGGGCAGAGTCGGACGGAGTGGCGTTCTTCTTCGCCATGTTCGTGGATATGCACGGAAAGCCGTGCGCCAAAATGGTGCCCGTTGAGGCGCTCGACGTTCTCGTCGGCGGTGGTGCGGGATTCGCCGGCTTCGCCGCTGGACCGATGGGCCAGAGCCCCGCTGACCCGGACATGATCGCGGTGCCAGATCTCGCGTCCTACACGGTCGCGCCCTGGCAACCGGAACTGGCCGTGCTGCAATGCGACATACACGTCGAGGGTCAGCCGTGGCCATACACGCCCCGGCTGATCCTGAAGGGAATGCTGGAGAAGGCGCAGGAGCGCGGCCTGATCTACAACGCCGGGTTCGAAGCCGAGTACTTCATGGTCCGGCGTCGGGAGGACGGGCGGATCGAGGTAGCTGACCCGCTCGACAGGTCGGAGGCGCCGTGTTACGACGCCAAGGGTCTGACCAGGATGTACGACCATCTCACCACGGTCTCCAGGTATATGAACCGGCTGGGATGGGCCAATTACGCCAATGACCACGAAGACGCCAACGGCCAGTTCGAGCAGAACTTCGCCTATTCCGACGCACTAACAAGCGCGGACCGGTTGATCTTCTACCGCTACATGGTCCATACGCTTGCGCACCGGGCAGGTCTATCGGCCACGTTCATGCCCAAGCCGTTCGCCAGCCTGACCGGATCTGGGCTGCACATCCACTCCAGCCTCTGGGACGCCAATACCGGTGCTGAGTTGTTCGCCGATGCGGCCGACCCGAAGGGGCTGGGCTTGTCGGAATTGGCCTACCAGTACATCGGCGGGCTGATCGACCACGCTACCGCCATGACGGCAGTCACGTGCCCGACGGTGAACTCCTACAAGCGGTTCGGGGTTGGAGCACCCAAATCTGGTGCCACCTGGGCGCCTGCCTATGCGACCTATGGCGGCAATAACCGGACCCAAATGCTCCGCGTACCGGACGGCGGGCGGGTCGAGAACCGAGGCTGCGACGGGTCAGCGAATCCGTATCTCGCGCTGGCGGCTCAGCTCGCCGCGGGGCTGGACGGCATCGATCGTGGCCTCGACCCAGGCGAGCCGAACCGCGACAACCTGCATGCCATGGCGCCTGAGGACGTTGCCGCAAGGGGTATCCGCACTCTGCCGCCCACCTTGCTGCACGCGGCGGACGAACTCGTCCGTGACGACGTGATGCGGGACGCGCTCGGCAAGACACCGGACGGACACTACATCGATTACTTCGCGAAGGTGAAGCGCGAGGAATTCCACACCTGGCACTCCGTCGTGAGCGACTGGGAGGTAGAGCGCTACCTGACGCTCTTCTAAAGGACTTTGCTGAAAGGGTGAGAACATGGCCAGCATCGACGTAACCCACCCGGAGAAAGGCCTGGTGAAGGGCACCAACTGGTGGGGCGCCTTTGTGATCGGCCTGGCTGGCACGATCCTGGTCACCGGAATCGCGCCGGCCGTGGCGCTAGGCACCGGAGCTCTCGGCATCCTCCTCATGGGCGTGATGACGATCGCCGGCTGCTTCTTGTGCCTGTGCCTCGCCGAGCTCGCGACCATGTGGCCCGACCGGACCGGAGGCATACCGTCCTTCGCCACCGAGTCATTCCGGCCGCTTGTCGGCGATACCGCCGCCAAGCACATCGGCGGTACGTCGGGCTGGGCCTACTGGCTCGGCTGGTTCCCGGTGGCGCCGATCAACGTGATCCTGACGGCGTCCTATCTGGCGGTGCTGTTCAACTTCGGCGTCGGCCACACGATCGATCCGGTCGGCACGACCTGGGGCGCGCCGATCGGCACTAACATCCTCCTGATCTGCTTCGGCCTGCTGCTGGTGATCTTCATCCCGTCGTGGTTCGGGATCAGGCTCGGTGCCGCCTTCGCGACCGTGCTCGGCGTGCTGTCCATGCTGCCGATTACTGTGCTGATCTTCTTGCCGTTCTTCAAGCCGAGCTCGATCCACTGGGGCAATATCGCCGGTTTCCACGCGCCGCCGCACGTCGCCGTGACCGCGACATTCATTGCCGCCTGGTTCTTCCCGATCCTGTGGAACGTGATCGCCATGGAGGCCGCGGCATGCTACGTCGGCGAATGCCGGGGCGGTGCAAGGGACGCCAAGATCGCGCTCACCGCCGAAGGCCTATTCGGGATGTTCATCTACATCCTGACGCCGCTGATGTTTGTCGCGGTGCTCGGCCTGTCGCTGTCAACCTTTGACCCGCTCACGCTGTACGTCAGCTTTACCCAGCACATCTTCGGCGCCGGCTCGTGGGTGAAGTGGTTTGTCGGGATCCCATTGATCGCGGCGCTGGCCTTGTCGGTGCTGAACGCGATCATGGGCGTCGGCCGGTCGCTCTACCAGGCGGCCGAGGACGGCGTGCTGCCCCGGTGGTTCGAGCGCAAGAACAAGCACGGCGTGCCTGGCAACGCCATGGCGTTCAACGTGGTGTGCTCGGCCATTCTCGTGCTGCTCGGTTCACCGCTGCGGATCTACATCATCTCCAACGCCGGCTACCTGCTGTCCTGCACGCTCGCGTTTGGCGGCTACTTCGTCTACCGGCATCTACGGCCTGACGTGGAGCGCCCATTCAGACTGCCGACGTATGCCAAATGGGGTGCGCTCGGCGTGTTCATCATCTGGACCGTGATCTACTTCTGGGGCGGCTGGAACTCCCCTGACATCGTGGTCGGCCCTGGCCAGGGTCCATGGCTGTACCTGCTCGGGCTGCTCATCGTCGCTCTCTACGCTCCGTTGTACTGGTGGCGCAGGTGGCAGGATCGCAAGCTGGCTGCCGTCGGGTCCGTCCCTGCGGTGGCCGCCGCCGGAGTTGGCCCCGTCGCCGTCGGCCCGGTCGGCGACGGTGCGGTAGCCGACGGGTCGACTGGGCCGTCAGGCGATAGCGATTCCGCCGATCCGGTCGCCGGCGCGGACTCGTCTCCAGGCGAGCCTCCGGCTGCCAGGTAACCGGAAATAGCAGAGATGCCATTCGGGCGGCGTCGTTTCGATCCGCAGCCGACGGCCCAGGCCGCGGTCTTGCTGGCCTCGTCTGGCTCGCCCTTTAGCCGGGCGGCCATCCGCCGTGCTCATGAACTGGCGGACGGCCAGCCCGTCGCGGTGCTGTCGATCCTGAAGGTCTACGGCTCGTCCTTCGGATTGCCGAATCCCGGCTTGATGCCTACCAGGCGAGAGCGGGAAGAGCAGGTCGCGATCGTCCAGCGGGCGATCAAGGATCTTGAGCGGCTCGGCGGATCAGTCGATGGCCAGATCGCTGCCACCCGCAGCGCCGGCAGGATGATCGCAAAGGTGGCTCGTGTCCGGAAGGTCGACTGGGTCGTGATGGACTCGCCGAATGCGACCGGCATGCGCAAGATCATCGAGGGCGAGCTGACGGGAATTGTCAGGAGGAGGCTGGAGGAGGGAACGACGCTCGAGGTGGTGGGCGCCAAACTTTAACGGAATCCATACGGTCAGACGGATTGAGCACGCATGACGCTGGGCGACCATTGAAATGATGCTGGGAGTCGGCATCACGAGATGAAGGCCGCGTGAGGTTCGATGTTCAGCAGGGTCCTGGCGACGATCGATGACATGAGTCAGTGCCAGGAGGTGCTCGATCTGGTCAGTGACGTCGCGACCGAGGGAGTTACCGAGGTTCGGGCGCTGCACCTGCGGTTGCGCGAGGTCTCGGGTTACAACTGGCGCCCGCTGGAAACCGGCGACCAGGCCTCTTTCGTGGCCGAGGCGGCGACGTTCGAACTGCGAATGGCCGGATTCTCCGCGGGCGGCGTTGTCCGTCACGCGCCCGTCGACCGGGTGGCTCAGGCGATTCTCAGGGAGGCTAAGGCCTTCGACGCTCAGCTCATCGTGCTGGGAAGGCCGCGCCGCGGCGAGGTGCTCGCGCGCCTCTTCGGCAGCGTGACGCACCGGGTCATTCAGCGCTCAGCGTGCCCGGTCATCGTGGCACCGCGCCGAGCAAAGATCAGCCAGGATCCGGTCGCTTCCGCGGCCAGCCCGGGCTGATCGTGAGCTACGCCTAAGTCAGGACATGGCTCCGGCGTACTGCTCCTCGTTGACGGTGGACATGCGCACGGTGGCTTCCGGTGAGGCGACCAGCACAGGGCAGTGCGCGTGCTTGAGGACCCTGGACGTGACGCTGCCGAACAACCGCGACGCGAACCTGCTGCGGCGTGGTTCGCCGAGGATGATCAGGTCCGCACCCCAGGCAATGGCGTCAGCGACGATTTCCCTGGCAGCATTGCCGACGAGGGCATGCCGAACTTGCCCTGAGGCTGCGATGCCCGCCATGCGGAGCTCGAAGACTCCTGCTTCGACCACGTACGAGGCGGCGGAGTCCGTCTCGATCGGGAACCGGCGGCCATTGATGGTCTCGTGAAGGTTCAGGTGCAGGACGCGGGCCTCGCTCGCGCCCGCCCGGCGGGCTAGCTCAGCCGCCTGTCCGGCCTGGCTTGCGTCCAGGATCGGTACGAGCACTCGCCGGAACAGCTCGGTGCTCGTGGTGTGGTCAGTCGTCGGTACGTTCTTGCCCGCTGGCCCCTTGTCGCTCGTCATCGCGCGACGCTCCTTACTCACGCCGCCCGGCCAGGATTGCCCGGCGGCTCATGCCTGGAAGCAACTGTAAAGCGTTTGGACTAAATGGCGAACTCACTGGAAGCTATGCTGTACAGGCTCAGGGCATGACGAGGTAGATCACGATCTGGTTTGGAGTGCTTAATGGCCGGTCAGCCACTGGACTTTAGCTTCTAATTTGCCGTAGCTTTTGAAGCATCGCTAATGAATCTGCGGGCACAGGTGTTGCCGAACTAGACCGCGCCCTTGACGGCCTGTACTGGGGCGACAATGTCGTTTGGGTATGGGAGGCAGGCGATACCTACTCCCAGGAGATCTTCTACGACGCCATTGTCCAACGCCGCGAGGACTTCGGCAGGGCGGGCTACGTTGTCGTCTCGAGCGATCCCGCCGAGGTCAAGGCCCGGTGGCCGCGGCTGGAGATTCTCGACGCTCGGAAGGGATCACCGCTCGCCAGCCCCCGCGCGCTCCTGGATGCTGTCAGGCAGTTCAGCCTGAAGGCCCCGCGCCCGTTGCTGCTATTCGACTCGCTCGAGCCATTGTCGGGCCGCTGGGGAATGCGCGTCACCACGGACTTCTTCGGGCGTTGCTGCCCGATGCTTCTCGATCTTGGAGCCATCGCCTACTGGTCAGTGCCAGGAGCGAGCCACTACCGGACCATGCACCGCGAGATCGAACAGATCACGCAGTGTGTCCTTCTGGTCGGTGACGGTCGGCTCCGGATCGGCAAGGCTGAGGGTCGTCCGCCGGGCGTGCAGGGCCAGCTGTTCCGGTACTCAGCCAAGGACGGCAAGGCCCAGCTGCAACCTGCTCAGGCGACCGCCCGGGTCGGCGCAGCGCTGCGCGCATACCGGTTGCGGCGAGAGCTGAGCCAGAGCGCTCTTGCCCGGCTGGCCAGCGTCTCTCCGAGCGCCATCTCGCAGGTGGAACGGGGCGAACGAGGGCTGTCGCTCGAGACTCTGCTTGCCCTCGCCAGCCGCCTGAACATTACGCTCGATGAACTCCTCGGCGGCGAGGTCACGCCCGACTACCGGATCGGCAGGCGGCACGGCCTTAGCAATGCGCCTGAGGGCTCGGTCACGCCGCTGCTTGACGATGCCGAGGCAGGCATGCGCGCCTACCTTGTCTCGTTGCCGCGGTCGGGCTCCGTGGAGGCACCGTTCTCGCACAAGGGCAGCGAACTCGTCGGAGTCGTCAGCGGTCTCGTCCAGGTCCTTGTCGGATCAGGTCGGCCGGTGCTGCGTCGCGGCGAGACCCTGCTCGCCTCGCGTCGCGGCATCGACGCCTGGCGCAACGTCGGCGACACCGAGGCGCAGTGCCTGTGGGTGCTGCGGGACTGAAGGCGGCCAAGGCGGTGCACACGGTCAGTCACCGCTGCCTGCTGTCACGTAACCGGGTATGAGATGAAGGTGCGCGACCGTCTGTACTTCATCTTGATGGGCGTCTGCGTTGTCTCGGTCATCCTGGCGTGGACCGTGGTGAGGCTGTACTCCGTGACGGCGGCAGTGGTGATCTCCGCGGTGGCGCTGGTGATCCCGCCTATTGCCGTCATCATCGCCAATGCCGGGGATGAGTCGAGCAGGCGCCGCTTACGGGTTTGCCCGCCTGCCGCACGAGGCGCTAAGCGCGGGAAGTCGGTGGACCGGTCGAGCCTCGTTTGCGTATATGCGGAGGCTGGACGCGGCGGCGGCGATAAGGCTTTTGCTCGATGGCCGACAGGATCAGTCTGACGGCAGCACGGACTATGCCGTCGATGTTCCAGTCCATCGTGGTGAGCGCGGGTGTGAGCAGCGCAGACATAGGGTGGTCGTCGTATCCGGCGATCGAGACGTCGTCAGGTATGCGCAGCCCGAGCTCGCGGGCGGCTGCATAGGCGCCGTAGGCGATGGAGTCCGCGAAGCAGAACAGGGCGGTTGGCCGGTCGGTCTTCGATAGCACCTCACGTGCTAGCTCGGTGGCGGCGGGGAGACCGGGCGGCGAGCTGATGATGCCCACGTCCAGGCCGAGTCGCTC
Source organism: Streptosporangiaceae bacterium (assembly GCA_036258115.1). GTDB lineage: Bacteria > Actinomycetota > Actinomycetes > Streptosporangiales > Streptosporangiaceae > Chersky-822. The sequence continues at coordinate 10,485 of DATAEH010000023.1, read as the reverse complement.
CGAGACTGCGGTGACGAAGATGTCCGCTGGCCGGTCTGGCGTACTTGGCTGAGTCGGCGTCAGCACGCCGATCCGGCGGTGCCCGAGGCTATGCAGGTGCTCAAGGGCGAGGGTGACACCTGAGCGGTTGTCGAAGAGCACCTCTCCCGCTGACCGGCCGCCATCCAGGGAATCACCGATCGAGACGATGGGCAGGGTCTCGGCGAGCTCGGCCCATCTCTCATCGGACGGATCGAGTGGATGCACGATCAAGCCATCTACGCGCTGGTCCCTGAGCTGGCTGGCTAGCAGCAACTGCCGGTCGGGCTCGCCGGCGGCGTCGACAAGCAGGGCGTAATGATCACGCGCGAGGAGCGCGCTGCCCATTCCGACGCCGAGCAGCTGCTGCCATAGATCCTCCAGCGATCCGAACAGCAGCCCGACCGTCCCTGTCCTGCCGCTGGCCAACGCACGGGCTATGCGGTCGACGTTGTACCCGAGCTCGGCCGCCGCCTGGCGGACGCGCTGCTGCGTCTCCTCGGACGTCTGAATGCCCCGCAAGGCGTAAGAGACGGCGGCCGACGACAGCCCCGTGGCCTCAGCCACCTCGCGGATGGTCGCGCGCTTACGTTGTTGCGGCACCGTCTCAGCCTAAATTTGCCTTATGACACTCCAGGCTAGCCGCCGGGGAGACGGGGTCGGCCCGCCACGCCGGTAACAAAGTCCTAACCGGATCCTGGCCAACTGCCATGGCACGCACCGCGGCCGACTGCCTGGCCCTGTCGATGAGTTGGCGGGGCGGCCTCAACCGCCAGACCCGCTGCCCTGGCGTCGTGGAGGGATCCGGCTTACGGCGAAGGGCAGGTCAGCCCGAATTGCAGGCGAGGGTGGATCGCTGGTGCAGACGAAGTGAGTGCGAGTTTCCGGCCGATAACCGCCCGTATGTGGGCAAATACTGAGCGTCCAGCAGCGAGGAGGTTGACGTGTGACCTTCTGAAGCGGTTCACTGAAACGCGTAAGTGAATCGCTTCAGTAAGTGGATCGCTGACGCAGAATCTTGCCGCACTGGCGGTTCGTGATCGGGCGGCGGGCGGGCCGGCGATCAGGGAGCAGGACGTGCACGTCGATATACATCAGCACCTGTGGCCGGCCGCGATGATCGAAGAGCTGCGGCGTAGGACGCAGCCGCCGAGGCTCGCGGGCTGGACGCTAATCACCTCGGGCGAGCCGCCCTTTGAGGTCAGCCCAGCCGATCATGACCTCGGCAAGCGGGCAGCACAAGCAGCTCGCGATGGGCTGGACCTGGCGCTGATCGGAATGTCATGCCCGCTCGGAATCGAATACCTGCCGCCTGACCATGCCCGGCCGCTGCTTGACGCCTATCACGAAGACGTTCGCGAGCTGGGTCCACCTTTTGGCTGGTGGGCGGCGGCATGCCTGACGGCGATCGATGTGCAGGGACTGGTCAGGCAACTCGATCGCGGATGTGCCGGGCTGGAGTTGCCCGCGACAGCCCTGGCCGACGAATCGGGCTATCGCCACTGCGCGCCGTTGCTTGCGGTGCTTGAAGAGCGCGATCTGCCGCTCCTGATCCACCCTGGACCGGCCGCGGCCGTGAACGGCGGCCCTGGATGGTGGCCTGCCGTCGTTTCTTACGTCCAGCAGATGCACGCGGCATGGTTTGCCTTTCGCGTGCACGGCCGACCGTCCTATCCGCGGCTGCGGGTCTGTTTCGCGGCTCTGGCTGGTCTGGCGCCGTTGCACGGCGAGCGCATGGCGGCCCGGGGCGGCGCCGACGCGCTGGCCAGGGGTTTCGTCGACCCCAACGTGTACGTCGAAACGTCGAGTTACGGCAGCCGGGCCGTTGACGCGGTTGTTCGCGTACTTGGCGCCGATGTCGTCGTGCTCGGCTCTGACCGGCCGTATGCGGAGCCAGCCGATCTCGGCCTGGGGGAGTGCTTTGCCGATGTCATCCGGTCAGCGAATCCGGCGCGGCTGCTGAAGGGCGCCACGCCGGCAACGTCATCTGACAGCACGAGAAGAGAGGAGCAACGACAGTGACCATTCCCGCGCTGCCCGCCAGGTATCTGAGCAGGGCCGAGCTTGACGAACTTGTCAACGACCTGGCCACGCGCCCGGACGTTTGGCGTGAACAGGTCGACTACAGCGGCGGGCAGCGCCACTACGCTTCGCTTCACCGCGACGAATACGCCGATATCTGGTTGATCTGCTGGTCGCCGGGCAATGACACGGGCTGGCATGACCACGACATCTCCTCCGGGGCAGTACGTGTGATCCAGGGCGTGCTGGCAGAGTCCAACCCGCGCATCGGCGGTGCCCACGCCCAGCGGCTCATCGGCGCGGGCAGCTCATTCTCCTTCGGGCCCGATCAGATCCACCGGCTCCAGGGCGAGGCAGACCGAACGATCTCGTTGCACGCGTACTCACCGCCGCTATGGCGGCTTGGTCAGTACACGATCGATGACAGCGGCCTTCTGCGCAGGGTGTCGGTGTGCTACGCCGACGAACTGCGCCCGCTGGACGCGACGGCTGTAGCCAGCGTTTAGTCCGGTTGTCGCGTCGGCCAGTCGCGGTCAGGGCGCGGTGACGCTGACCACGTTCGAGAAGGCACCGCAGTCGGTACCCTTGCACGCCTGGAGCTTGAAATAGTAGATGTCTCCAGGGTTCAGCAGGCCGGCGGTCCACGGATCCTGCGCCGGGGTCAGCGGAAGCGGCAGTTCCTTGAACTTGGCCTGCCCCTGCGTCTCATCCTTCTGGAAGATGCGGTACGTGTCCGCCCCAGGCGCGAGCGTCCACGACAGCTTCGCCTCGCCGGCGGTACGTGACGGTGTGATGGTCAAACTGGGCCGGGTAAGCGGGCCTATCGGCATGACCGGGAATGGCGTCGGGTACGCGTCTCCGACGCCGAAGCGGCCTGCCAGCACATCGGCGAACGCCGCTGCGATCTTGATTTCGCCCTTCGCGTTGGGATGCGTGCCATCCCACAGATCGGCAGCTACGTTGATGCCGGCCTCGTCTTGTGCGACGGCGATCGGCGAGCTTGTCGTGGACAGCTGCGCGGCGGTTGCGGCGATCGAGCGGTTGAAGGTGGCGACTTTGGCGGCGAAGACGGGATTGGTCTGCCGGTGGATGTTCGGTGGTATCAGGCCGAACACGATCCGGATGTCCGGTCGCGCGTGCCTGGCGGCCGCGATGAAGTCCGCGAGGTTCGCGGCCATCGTGGGCTGGGGGATGCCGTACCAGTAGATGTCGTCAAGCCCGAGGATTACGAGCAGGTAGTCAGGACGGTATTTGGCCACCTTGGCGCCGATGGCCTTCTTCTCGCGGAACAGCGTCATTCCCCAGTTGGCGTCGTTGGCGTGCTCGAACCTGGGATTGGCGTAGCTTTCTGAGCCTTCGTGCCTGGTCACGTTGTTGTACAGCCAGTGATATGGGCCGACCATCCGCGCCGTGACGCCGTCAGCCCGCAAGTGCTTGTAGAGCCAGTACTGCCAGGTGTAGTCACCGGAGCTGCCTTCGGTGATCGAATCACCGACGATCATGATCCGCGCAGATCCGAGATGACGGACCGACGCCTCAGGCGAGGCGCTGGGTTGCGTTGAAGCCGAGCTCGGGTGCCCGCTTGTGGGAGATGCCGAGCCGGATCCGGTAGCGCCAGAGGCAGCGGCGCCGCACCCCGCTATCGTGACGGTCACCGCTGCCAATGCGGCCGCGCGACGCAGACCGGGCTGCGCGGCTCCGGGTCGGCAAGAACCCGATCGCCTCATCCTGACCTCCACCACACCGGCTGCGGCCACATCACTATGGCAGCTACGTCCGTTTATCACAGTAGGTCGGGGTCCGGTTGATTTATGAGTGATCAGCGTTTCCGGCTGCGGCTTCGCGGGCTAGGGCTTGGTTTATCGCCTCGACCGCGCGCTCGAGATGAAGACGCCCGCCGCCGACTGCCACCAGGCGCTTGCGGGCATCCAGACAGCTGTCATCGCAAGGCCCACCTCCGACAGGCGCAGGCCCGTGAGCTTGGTTATCGGCGAGTCCGGAAGCCGCCGCTCGAGACTCGCCCGCAGCAGTTCAACCCCTGACAGGTGCAACACCTCGGGTCCCCAGGTCGACCCCTGCGGCGGCTCGCGCACCGTCAGTGAAACCACGTCGATCGTCCCCCCGCCGTGCTTAGGCGGCCCATCGGCAGCGAGGAGGCCCGGCGCTGAGCCCGGCGCGATGCGAGCAAAACCTCGCTGATCCTGAGTACTCTCACTAGCCAGGTAACCCGGTTAGCCCGCCTCCAACCAGGCGGACGGCCTTGGCCTCAGTGACCAGGCGAAGAAAGGTCGAAGGTGTCTCGCGTTTTCATTACTGGCTCGACAGACGGGCTCGGCCGGTTGGCGGCGCGCTTCCTCATCGACCAGGGCCATGACGTACTCCTGCACGCCCGCAACCGAGGGCGCGCCGGCGCCGTGGCTGACCTCGTTCCGCGCGCTGCGGGAGTTGTGGTCGGCGATCTGAGCAGCGGAGCGGAGACTCGAGGGCTCGCGGATCAGGTAAACGAGGCTGGCCGCATGGATGCGGTCATTCACAACGCTGGGATCTTCCTCGAGCCGGCGCGCGGCAGCACCGCCGAGGGTCACGCGACGACCCTCGCGGTCAACACCCTCGCGCCATACCTGCTGACAGCTTTGATCGAGCGACCTGACCGCCTCGTCTATCTCACCAGCGGGATGCATCACGGTGGTGGCGGCTCCCTGGCGGACATTGACTGGACCGAGCGCCGCTGGAATGCGTCCAAGGCGTATTCGGAGAGCAAGCTGCACGTGACCGCGCTGGCGCTTACCGCCGCGAATGCGTGGCCTGGTGTCCTGAGCAACGTGGTAGATCCGGGGTGGGTCCCGACGAAAATGGGCGGTCCCGGCGCCTCGGATGACCTCGAGATGGGCTACCTCACGCAGACTTGGCTCGCTGTGAGCAACGACCCGGCTGCCACTGTGAGCGGCGGTTACTGGTACCACAGGCAGCGCCAGCCACCGGCTCGGGAAGCGAGCGATCCGGAGTTCCAGAGCAAACTGATGGACCGGCTTGCAGCGCTGACCGGCATTGAGCTCTTCTAATCGCAGCGCCGTCCTACAGGCCAAGTACGCGACGCAGCCCGCGGTCCACGTCGTGCATGAGGGAAGCCGGGAGCTGGCTGATCTCATCCTCGAGGTCGGATTTGTCAAGCGTGACGATCGCCGTCACGTTCGCGACAGAGTCACGGGGCAGCCCGGACACCGCCGCCGGCAGGAAGACGTTGCCCGGCATAGCGGCCAGCGCCGTATTGGATGTGATGACCATCGCCAGCGTGGTGGCAATCCGGCTGGAGTTGAACGGGTCGGACTGGATCACCAGCACCGGCCTGCGTTTGGCTGGCTTGCTGCCGCGCGGCTCGCCGAGGTCAACCCAGCAGATGCTGCCGCGGCGAGTCACCAGTCGGCCTCGCCAGCCAGGCGCATACGTCCGGCCCGGGCTGCGACCTGTCCTGAGTCATCGGCGCCGACGGCGCTCAGCGCGTCGTCAATCTGCCGGGTCAGAGTTGCCGTGCTGAGGTCGTCCAGATACCTGCGCGCAGCGCGCGTGAAGAACTCCGACCGGCTGATGCCGAGTTCGCGAGCGCGTCTGGTTGCGAGGTCGAAGGTGTCGTCGGGAACGGAAATCGCGGTCTTCACGTTGCTAGTATAACCCGGTAATACCGCTGTCCGGCTTCGGTCATGAGGAGTACAGCGACCATCGGATCGGCCAGGCCTTGCGCGCCGGGTCGGTTAGGTTCTACCTGATCTCGCTGGTACCGGGGCGCTCGCTGGCGCCGGGGTCTGCTGGACCAGCGGGCCACCGCGCAGCAGTGCGCTGCAGACGAGGGCGCCGCCGGCGAAGATGCCAGCCGTCCACCAGAACGCGGTGGTGTAGCCATGAACGGCGCCCGCCGCCCTGACCGCAGCCCTGGCGGCCAGCGATGCCGCGATGGCGGGGGTGAGGTGGCTGGCCACATAGGTCGCGGCCGCGCTGGTGGCAATGGTGTTGAGCAGCGCCGTTCCGATCGATCCGCCGAGCTGCTGGCCCACGTTGAGCGTGGCAGATGCCACGCCCGCGTCGTTCGGCGCAACGCCGTAGGTCCCGGTGTTAAAGGACGGCGCCACGGACAGGCCGAGCCCGGCTCCTGTCAGCAGCAGCGGGCCGAGCACTGCCGACGCATAGGACGAATGGACACCGATCTGCGTGAGCCATGCCATCCCGGCGGCGGAGATCAGCAGACCAGCCAAGACCAGGGGTCGCGGTCCGATGCGCGGCAGCAGCACGATGTTGGAGATCTGGGCGAAGATCATCAGCATCGCGATCGCCGGTATGAACGCCAGGCCCGTGATCACCGGCGAGTAGCGGAGCGTCGTCTGCAGGTAGAACGTGAGGAACAGGAACAAGCCGAACATCGCCGCGCCGACGACGAAGATCGTCAAATACGCTCCGCCGCGGTTGCGATCCAGCAACACTCGGGGAGGCAGCAGCGGATGCGCGACTCGCGCCTGACCGGCAGCGAACACGGCCAGTAGCACCACGCCCGCGATCAGGAATCCCCACGTCGATGACGTGTGCCAGTTGTGCGTTGAAGCGTTGGCGAACCCGTACACCAGGCAGAACATTGCGGCTGACCCGATCACGACGCCGACGATGTCCAGTTGCAGCGGTCCCGGCTGCCGCTGGTGGCGCTCCAGCAGAACCGCCGCGCCTGCCACCGCCAGGCCAGCGAACAGCAGGTTCACGTACAGGCACCAGCGCCAGTCGAGGTATTCCGTCAGCACGCCGCCGAGCAGCAGGCCCACCAGGCCGCCGCCGCCGGCAATCGCCCCGTAGACGCCGAACGCCTTACCACGCTCCTTCGGATCGCTGAACGTCGTCGTCAGCAGCGACAGCGCCGCAGGGGCCAGCAGCGCCGCGAACGCCCCCTGGCAGGCGCGCGCGGTCAGCAGCATCGCCAGGTTGACCGACCCGCCGCCAACCGCGGAAGCTACCGCGAAGCCGATCAGACCGGTCAGGAAGACGACCTTCCTGCCGAACAGATCACCCAGCCGTCCGCCGAACAGCAGCAGGCTGCCGAACGCCAGCGAGTAAGCGGTGATCACCCACTGCCGGTCGGCATTGGAGAACTGCAGTGCCTTCTGCGCAGATGGGAGTGCGATGTTCATGACCGTGATGTCGAGCACGATCATGAGCTGGGCCAGCCCCACGACACCCAGCACCCACCAGCGCCGGTCGTCAGGCTTACCTGCCGCGCCGATCGCGCTGGCGCCGGATGTCCCGGTAGCGGACATCAAGATCCCCCATCTGATGACAGCCCGATATGACGAGATTCAGGCAGCGCAAATCCGACGGATCGCCTCCGCTGCGTAGCCCCCCATCCGTCCCTGCATATCAGCCGCCGTCCGGCAAGCTCTTCCGGGGTAGTCCCTGGCAGATCGCCCTGCGAGGCATGCCTTGGCCGCAATTGGTCCTCATAGGTCCTATCTTGGTCATTGATATGGACCTATCTGGTCCGCTAGCGTGCATGCCGTGGTAAGTAAGCAACTTGCCCCGCACCGACTGGCGCCAGCGGAGCAGCCGCGGTATCTGCACGTGGCCAAGGCGGTCCGCGATGCCATTGCCCAGGGCGTGCTGCCGGTCGGGCATAGGCTGCCCGCGGAGCGGGAGCTATGCCGCAGGTTCAGCGTCAGCAGAGCGACGATCAGGCGGGCGCTGGTAGAGCTCGAGACGCAGGGATGTGTCAAGGCAGCGAGCACACGCGGCTGGTTCGTCACCGCGCTCGTCGAGCCGAACGTGCTCATGGGCTTTACCGACTTGGCCGCCCACCGCGGTTTCTCGACAGCCTCCCGCGTGCTCGCGAACATGGTGCGAGCGCCGAGCCTGGATGAGGCGGAGGTGCTGCGAACCCCGCCCGGATCCGTCGTGCTTGAACTCGAGCGGGTCCGGCTGATGGATGGCGTGCCGGTGGGCTGGCAACGGGCGATCGCAGCGGCGTGGCTCGCGCCATCGCTTGCTGATCTGCGTTATGAGCACGCATCGCTGTTCCAAGGGTTCCGCGAGCACGACATCATGCCGGCCCGCGCGGACTACGGCGTGTCCGCGATTCCGGCCGACGCCCGGGCCGCCGAGTTGCTCCACGTCCCCGTCGGCACGTGTTTGCTGCAGGTTAAGGCCGTCACATCCGATCAGCACGGCAGGCCGATCGAGATCTCGGACGGCACGTTTCTGGGCGACCGGTACCGGTTCACCGCTTCCGTCAATGCCGAAACGAGGCCGCAACCGTGACCAGCGAGTACCGGCCGTCGCCGCGCCCGGTCTTCGACCATGCAACCGCCCTGCGGCATGCCGAGGTGACGCGGCATTTCTGGGGTGATGCGGAGTCCGGGGAGGTGCTCGACTGGATCTACGTGTCAAGCGGCCTCATCCACCAGCTCCTGTTCGGGGTGCCGGCTGGTTCCTCGTTCCGGCATTCGGAGTCCTTCCGGACGATCTTCGCTGCCGATGAGGTCCTGCACGTCCTGCGCGGCGCTATGGTGCTGGCGAATCCGGCGACCGGCGAAGCGCACCGCGTCAACACCGGCGAATCGGTGTTCTTCCGCCGCGACACCTGGCATCACGCTCACGCTCTGGGACCCGAGCCGCTACGCGTTCTCGAGATCTTCGCTCCTCCTCCGTCGACCGGTTCCTCTGGTTCGTACGCCAGGACCAAGGATCTGCTCACGGACGTCCGGCTCGGCGATGACGAGTTGCTGGGGCGTTTTGTTCCAACCAATATGTCGGCCGCGGCCCCTGACACCATGCGCGTAATCCGCCAGACCGATCGGCGCTGGCGGCTCGAGCCCGGACGCCCCGGCCCCGTTCCGCTCGGCCTGATCGCGAGCACCGAGCATCTGACCGTCGCCGCCGGCGAGCTCTATGCCGGGCAGTTCGGCGGCTGGCAGACGCGCGGCGGCGACGAAAGCGGCTATGTGCTCGACGGAGTCCTCGGCGTGCGGATCGGATCCGACGGCGGCGGCGGCCGGGAGTTCCTGGAGCTAAACCCCGGCGACGGCTGGTATGTGCCCGAAGGGATAGCGCACAGCTACTTCGCGCCGGAGGGTCCCGTCAATTTCATCTTCGGAGTCGCCCCGCATTTCCTATCCGAACCGGCGGGCTCTCCAGCCCCCGTCAGCAAGTGAGGTCCGCATGAATCACACCCCTTACCCTCCCGATGACGGGCTGCCCGCCCGGGCGAGCAATGAGGTTGACAGACGGGCGGTACTGAAGAGCCTGGCCGCCACCGGCGCGCTGGCTGTCCCCGGGCTCGGCCTCGCCGCGTGCGGGGGATCCGCGTCGCCCAAGCCGCAAAGCACTGCTGGCCAGATCAAGAAGGGCGGAACGCTGCGAGTCGCGCTGACCGGCGGGTCGAGCTCGGACACCCTGGACTGCCAGTCAGCAATCACCACGGTCGACTTCGCGCGCATCTTCCAGCTGAACGAACCGCTGATCGGATTCGGGCCCGACGCCCTTCTCGTTCCAATCCTGGCGGAGGAGGTCACGCCATCAAAGGACGCGACGAGCTGGGTCGTCCGCGTGCGGAAGGGGGTCACCTTCCACAACGGGAAGCCGCTTACCGCTGACGACGTGATCTACAGCCTGAAGCGGGTCGTCAACCCCAAGTCACCTCTCCCCGGCGCCGCTCCCATCTCCGCGGTCGACGCCCCTGGCATGAAAAAGCTCGACTCGCATACGGTGAGAATCCCCTGTCACACGCCATTCGCGATCCTCGATCAGACGCTGGCGAACTATTACTACAACATTGTCCCTGTCGGTTACGACCCCAAGGCGCCTGTCGGCACCGGACCCTTCAAGTTCGGCAGCTTCACGCCAGGTCAGGAAAGCGTCTTCGAACGCTACGGCAGTTACTGGCGAAGCGGCCAGCCCTATCTCGACAAGGTCGTCATAACTAATTTCGCAGACGAGACCAGCCAGCTGAATGCGCTGACGTCGAGCCAGGCGGACATGGTCAATCAACTGTCCTCCGCGGGCGGCCGGACCTTGCAGGCCTCAGGCGCGAGCGCCGTCATCTCCAAAGGCGGCGGGTGGGTGCCGTTCACGATGAGGGTGGACGTCGCGCCCTTCAACGACGTCCGAGTTCGCCAGGCCATGCGGCTGCTCGTCAACCGTCCGCAGATGCTCGATGCCGTCTTCGGCGGTCACGGCACCGTCGCTAACGATGTGTGCTCTCGCTTCGACCCCTCGTACGACACCAGCCTGCCGCAGCGGCACTACGATCCGGCCCATGCGCGAGCCTTGCTGAAGGCAGCGGGACAGGAGAACCTGCACGTACAACTCGTGTCGTCGCCGATCGCCCAGGGCGCCTCAGGAAGTGCGCAGGCCTTCGTCCAGCAGGCCAAGGCCGGTGGTGTCACGGTCAACCTGCGCCAGGTCAATGTCACCCAGTTC
>DATAEH010000022.1:0-16719 GCA_036258115.1 Streptosporangiaceae bacterium | reverse complement strand
GCGGGGCTGTCCTGTTCAAGGGACCGCTGCAGCTCGCATTCGCCGGGTCCTGCGGGCTATTTCGCGCCTGCCCTTTGGGCCGCACAGGGGGCAATGGCTTGAACGTTGGCCGGAAATTTCCCTGCCTGGCCCGGACTTGTAGCTGGGCCGAGTTGAAGCCCGCCGAAAGGACGTCGTGGAGGCCAGACTCAGCCAGAAGGCAGCGGTCGGGGTCGTCTTCGTCGCCGCCATGTTCATGTCGATCATGGACGCGACCATTGTGAACGTGGCGCTGCCAACGATCGGACGCGAATTCCACGTCAGCCCGACAGCGGTGGACAGCATCGCGATCTCGTTCCTGGTCAGCCTGGCGGTATTCATTCCAGCCTCGGGCTGGCTTGGTGATCGGTTCGGCGGCAAGCGTGTTCTGTTGACCGCGATCGCGCTGTTCACCGGCGCGTCCGCGCTCTGCGGCATCGCCACGAGCCTGGGAGAGCTCGTCGTGTTCCGCGTCTTGCAGGGTGCCGGAGGCGGCATGCTCGCACCGGTCGGCATGGCCATGCTGTACCGGGTGTTTCCGCCTGAGGAGCGAATCAGGGCCGCGGCGATCCTGACGGTGCCGACGACGTTGGCTCCCGCCCTTGGGCCGGTCCTTGGCGGGTTGCTCACGACCGATCTTTCCTGGCGTTGGGTCTTCTACGTCAATCTGCCCATCGGCGCCGCAACCTTCGTGTTTGGGCTGCTGTTCGTGCGGCACAGTCATGAGTCAGAGCCTGGACGCTTTGATGTGCCGGGATTCTTGCTCTCCGGATTCGGCCTCGGGCTGCTGATGTATGGGGTCTCAGAGGGCCCGGTCGAGGGATGGCATAACGCAGACGTGCTCGCAACCATCGCCGTGGGGCCCGTCCTGCTCGCCGGGATGATTGTCGTGGAGCTTCGCACGGCCGAGCCGATGATCAACTTGCGGCTACTGCGGAACCGGCTGTTCCGATCGGGCAACGGGGTAATGGTGCTCGCCTCGATCGCCTTCCTGGGCACGCTGTACGCGATCTCGTTGTACTACCAAGACGGCCGCGGGCTGACCGCACTAGGTTCGGGACTGAGCACTTTCCCCGAGGCGCTTGGAGTGATGGGCGGAGCCCAGCTAGCCACTCGGTGGCTGTATCCGGTCCTCGGTCCGCGCCGCCACATCACCGGCGGACTGGTGGGAGTCGCGGTGTCGATTGGCCTGCTGGCGTTGCTGGGTCCAGCCACGAGTCTGTGGTGGGCGCGTCTGCTGATGCTGACCTTGGGCCTGGCGATGGCGCAGATCTTCGTGCCGGTGCAGGCGGCGGCGTTCGCCACGATCACGCCGGCGTCTACGGGCCGGGCATCGACGATGTTCAGCACGGTTCGCCAGCTCGGCGGGGCGATCGGGGTCGCAATTCTGACCACGGTGATCGTGGCGGTCGGACCCGTGCGAGATGTCGGTGGCCATCCGGAAGCCAACCTGACTTCTTATCGGCTGGCATTCCTGGTGGCAGCGGCGTTCGCGCTCCTCGGCACAGCCTTCTCGCTCAAGATCAATGACTCCGACGCGGCGCGGACAATCCCGGCGCTCAAGAGGCGGCGGGCTGGCACGGACCGGCTGCAAACAGCACCTAGCCTGGCTGACTGATTCTCTGGACTTGCGGCCAGGGCGCTGGCCCCGGGCCTGGCGGATTGTCAATTCCTCCTGGTGAACACCCACTGCGGCCTGTTGCCGGCTCTGAGCGCGGTAGCGCGAACCATTGCAGCACGCTGACCTCGATGCGCGTCGTTGCGGCGTCAGTCAGACTTTCGGCCCGAAACAGGGCGACGGGATAATCAACTTGCGGCCTGCCTAACATCCGCCTCTAGGGTGGACCGATGGCTTCAGTCAAGCAGTTCCAGGTCACCTTCGACTGCGCCGAACCTGAGCGCGTCGCTCGTTTTTGGTGCGAGGTGTTGGGGTACGTCGGACCGCCTACCCCGGAGGGGTTTGCCACTTGGGACGATTTCGATCGCTCGCAGTCGCCTGAGGACCAGGGTTCATGGTTCGCATGCACTGATCCCTCAGGTGTGGGCCCGCGACTGTTCTTCCAGCGCGTTCCCGAAAGCAAGGTCGTCAAGAATCGGGTGCATCTTGACGTGCGGGTCGGCACCGGGCTCGTGGGTGAAGAGCGCCTGGCCACGCTTGAGGCCGAATGCGCACGACTGGTCGCGCTCGGCGCGGTACGCGTGCGACTGCTGGCTGCCGATGACGAGAATGAGTCGTGCATCGTGATGCAGGACATCGAGGGCAACGAGTTCTGTCTCGACTGAGTGCCCGTCGCGCGGCGCAGATCTAGATCGCACGTACATCGCACGAAGCCGAATTGAAGACCACGCCGATCCTGTGTCTTCGCAGGTCAGGGGCCTCTTGGTGGTAGGAGATACTGTTTCGCCACCGAGACTGAAATGTTCAGCCGGTGATGCGACGCCATGCGGCTGCTGTCGATCCCGTGCGATGCGCAGGCGGCCGTGCGCCGGTGGGCGACCTGGCGGAACGTCAACCAGCTTCGGTGTGACTAATGCCTGTGGCCGGACCTGCAGGGCCGGCCGCAGGCACGACCGTCAGACTGAGTGAACCTGGTCCGCCTGCGGACCCTTGGGCCCCTGGCGAGTGGTGTATTCCACCTTCTGGTTCTCTTCCAATGTGCGGAATCCACCCATGTCGATCGCCGAGTGATGCACGAATACGTCGGCACCACCGTCGTCAGGGGCGATGAAGCCAAAGCCCTTATCCGGATTGAACCACTTCACGGTACCTCGAGCCATCTGCTGTCTCCTTCTAAGACGAGCTCCAAATCCGCGCGATCGCGCGAACCAGCCACTGTTGCCCGCCAACGGAAGTGAGGATCCACAGTCAGAAAGCAAGGCACCCAAGGACGAAGATGCGGGCGCCTCCACGATCGCAAACGTCATCAGTAACTGTTACGGGGAACACTTCTGCCAGAGAGGCTATTCCGACGCTGAAGCGTTCGGCTATCGCCCAAACGCTAACAGGACGGCCGGTGCCACGGGCGGGACGCGCGGAATAGGTCAGTCTGAATATCTTGCGAAGTGCGACGCTTGACAGCAACCGGCCCCCGCTCCGACGTCATCAGCAGGGCATATGGGCAGGTCGGGCCGGAGAAAGAAGGAAGCTGCGGACTATAAGAGCCAGCCCATGATGGTAAAATCTGCTTTACCGAGGTCTCCTCGTGCGCAGGCAGTCACGTCAGCGCCGCCCCCGGCGAGTATCTACCGGGTTCCGCTGGAACCGCGATGGGCCGGGCATGAGCTTGAACGACATCGTTGCTAATCCACCGCTCGGAGGACTCAGGTTCTCGACGCATGTGGAGGATGGCTACACGGTCGCGACGCTGAGTGGAGAGCTTGACGTTGGGTGCACTCCTGAGCTGCGCGAACAGCTTCTCGCTGTTCTCACACCGTGGGCCAGCCGGCTCGTCCTCGATTTGTCCGGGATTAGCTTTTGTGACGCGAGTGGACTAGCAGTGCTTGTGAGCACCAGTCGCCGTGCCGCGTTGCTTGGCGGCTTGCTGCGCGTCGTCGCGCCGTCTTCTCATGTGGATGTGGCGCTGCGGGAGTCTGGCCTGCTCCGGCTGTTCGACATTTTCCCGACGGTAGCGGCCGCGACCAAAGCGCTGCGCGTAACCAGCCGCGTCCCTGGCGCCAGCGCGCACGCGGCCCATCGCGGCACTACAGCCCCCATCTGGCCCGCTTGGCAACCGAGGTTCACCAAGACCTCGGACATTCCTGGCGAACGCGACCTCCGCGAAGCGGTAGGTGCCCTGCTAGCTCACGCCGACTCATGGCGGGATGCCGATCCCGACCGCAAGTTCACCGTCCCGCTTGAGGCCCTAGCACGCGCACAGGCCAGCCATGATCACATCGGGCTGGCTACCGCTGCCCGGTCTCTGCTGAGCGCTCTGACCCGGTACCCCATTGCCTACTCCCCTGAGGTCGCCGCGACAGCATGCGACCTTCGCCGCCTCGTCGGCACCCCTTCACGCCCGCCCGTCCAGACCTGATGGCAGCACCTTCGAAACGCGCTGCCACTATGAATGCCCAAGTGACCTGCGGTGCCGCGCGTGCCAGGCTGGACAGCCTCACAGTGGTTCGGTGACCCACCGCCAGCCGCCTGATTTGTCATGCACAGGCCGAACAACATAAGAATCCGCCGAATCAGACAATTCGGCGAGAACGCCGATAAGCTGGCGATGAAACTGCTCCGGCCGGTGCTCGTCGTCCTGTGTTCTGTGAGCGACGAGCGTCACCACGGCGGCATCCCCACCGACCAGTCGTGCTGTGACGTTCCCGTTGTAATCAAGGCTTACGGCGGCGATGTTTCCCGCTCTGATGAGCTCAGTCCCATCGTCCTTAGCCACCCACACGTCAGACGCAGCCATGCGTGCCTCCTATCTTCCACTATGGCACTCAGGTGTCCGTCTGACACAGACCGTCGGGGCGGCGGGACGTGAACTCAGCTCCTACAGGCGCGATGGTTTCCACGAAGCCGGAGACTCAGTTGACCGCGCTCCGGGATCCGGCGCGGCGCCGAGGACTGGATACGGACTTTCGTCGCCTGAACTCGGTGACCGTGATTGGCGTGCCAGATTCCGCCAGCTGCCTGACCGCCTCGTGGCCGGGGACGACCGGGTGGCTGACTGCGAGAATGCCGGCGGCATCGTGTATCCGGGCGACGTCGCTGACCTGACCGGGCTCCACCAGCGCGAGAACGGAGCCGGTAGCTCCGGCACGGCCGGTCCGGCCGGATCGGTGCAGGTAGTCCTTGTAGTCATTCGGCGGGTCGTAATGCACGACGAGGGCGATGTCGTCGACGTGGATGCCGCGGGCGGCGACATTCGTCGCGACCAAGACCCGCGGATGACCTGAAGCGAACGCGGCCAGGGCCCGCTGCCGCTGGTTCTGGCTGAGGTTGCCGTGGATGGCTGCGGCACCGATCCCGGCCCTGGTCAGCTGCTTCACGAGCCGGTCGGCGCCGTGCCTGGTCCTGACGAAGAACAGCGTGCGGCCGTCCCGCCCGGCGATTTCGGCCGCGATGGCTGGCTTGTCGCCAGCTGGCAGCACGAAGATCTGGTGTTCCGCGTCAGTCGCGGTCACTTCGGGGGCGATGGCATGCAGTGCGGGATTGCTCAGATACCTGTTTACGAGGCGAGCGACATCCCGGTCCAGGGTGGCCGAGAACAACATGCGCTGACCGGGCGGGGTGGCATCCAGAATCCGGGTGACCGACTGCAGGAAGCCGAGATCGGCCATGTGATCTGCTTCATCGAGTACCGTGATCGCGACCTCGCCGAGCGCGCAGGCGCGCCTGTCCATTAGGTCGATTAGCCGCCCTGGCGTCGCGACGACGACGTCAATGCCCTGGCGCAGTCGTGATATCTGGCCGCCGAGCGCGACGCCGCCGTACACGGTCATGACGCTGATTCCCAGCGAGCGGCCGAGCGGTGCCAGCACGTCAGCCACCTGGACCGCCAGTTCCCTGGTGGGAACGACGACAAGGCCGCGCGGCGCCTTGGCCGTGCGGGACGGCGAGCCAACAGCCAGCTCAGCCAGTCGGGTGAGCATCGGCAGGCCGAAGGCGAGCGTCTTGCCTGATCCGGTCTGCGCCCGGCCGAGTATGTCGCGGCCAGCCAAGGCATCAGGGAGCACCCGGCTCTGGATGGCGAATGGTTCGCTCACGCCTTGCCGTGCCAGTTCGGCAACCAGCGAGCCAGGCACGCCGAGCGCTGCGAAGTTCGCCGACAAAGGCGCCGGCGCGGCCATGGCCGCCTCCAGTGCCCGGTCCAGGCTCAGGATGCCATGCTGGTCGCCGCTGCGGCCAGTATGGCCGGGCCGAGGCCGCGATGCCGCAGCTGTGCCGCGCCGGGTGCGGGAGGGATTGCGGCCAGCTCGCACGGGCCGGCCGGTGCTGACCGTGGCGCGGGCGGCGGGTTGGCGCCGTCGGCCTGGGGCCGCACGCCGACGGCCGTTATTCGGGGACAATGGAGAACTCCGTCTGTGGTCTCGAAGGCCGCGACGTTACACGAAGACGTCAACGAGGCCGGTCAAGAACTCACCGAATACGGACCACTCCGCAAGCGACCGCGCGAGCACATCGCCCGCGCACGCAGCAGCGCCATACGCTGCCACCTTCGACAGTACCAGCAGCCGGGCAGGTAGCCTGCCATCGCGATGCCGCCGCCAAGCCCGGGCTTGATGCTCCCGCCAACGATTCTCACCCGGTCATATACCTCAGCTGCATCAAGGATCCGGTCCCGCTGCACTCATCCGGACCTGACGGCAGCGGCCCTGGAGCCGTGTCGCCACCACACATAAGCGAGGGCGCCCAGCGGCAGCGAAGGCAAGTAGGTGAGGGCCCGGTACAGCAGGACCGCAGCAGCAACCCTGGCCGAGGCCGCGCTGTCCAGGCCGGCGATGAGCGGCGCTGTCAGGCCGAGTTCTACGATGCCGAGGCCACCTGGCGTGAGGGGAAGAACCGTCATCAGCCGGACCACGGCGAACGCTGCGAGCGAGGCCTGCCAAGATACCTGCGCCTCGTTAAGCCCGGTGGCGCGCAGGCACGCGAGCAGCACGAACCAGAAAGCAATGTTGGCCAGCAGGGTCGTGATCGTGATGCGGATCCCCCGTTCGGCCAGCATCGCAGAGGTACCGTCGCGGAAATTGAGCAGCCCGCTGGCCATCCGCCGCGATGGCTGGCGCCGGGCAAGCCGGCAGCCGAGTGTCTCACCTCGTTGCAACGCTCGACCGGCTAGCCTGGCGCAGTTCTTGCTGCGCAACAGGAAGCGCAGGGCCGCAGCGACCACCAGCAGGGCGCCGGCACCGGAGTAAGCTGCCGCCGGTGGTATCCCGCCGGACTTGCCACTCACCGCGAGCGCCAAGAGCGCGATGACCGGCAGGCTTAGCCTGGCGAAGACGTTCCACAGGCCGGATACCAGCGTGTACTGCACGAAATCCTGCGTTCCGACTCCCCAGCTCGTCATCATCCGCCAGCTGAGGCCAAGAGCCACCGTTCCGCCTGCCGGAACGGTATTCGCCACCGCAGACGAGCTGAGACTGACCGCAGCCGCCTGATGCAACCGCAGCCGGGGGAGGAACGCAGTAATCATCACCCAGGTGGCAACCAGGCTGAATGCGGTGGCTCCGCTTACCAGCACGATCCCCGGCCACGTCATCGCGGTGACGGTGTGCCACTCCTGGCCGTATGACGAGATCCGGGGGAACGCGAGGCCGAATACGCCCGCGACAATCAGGACCGACAGCGTGGCAAGGAGAACTCTGCGGCGGCCAGGCTTTCTGGCCGGTGCCTGGGACAGCTGGCCCTGTCGGGCGTCAGCAGTCCGCATTGGTGCAAGTAGCAGAGGAGCTGAGGGCTTCTTGTCATCGGACGCAGCATCCGTCGGTATCGCGGGAGACCTGGCGAGCGCGGTTCGCGCCAGGAGCCCTGGCGCGGCGTGCGCGAGGCCGTCCACCTCTGTCAGCGGCAATGCCGACGCGCGCTTTCCGCCGATGAGCGGCGGACGGTAGACGCCATCCGCTGTCATAGTCCGGCTGGCTCGAGGATCGGCTCCTCCCTCAGGCCCTCGCTGCCCCGCCGGCGGTCAGCAAGCCGGGCTGGCGTGGGCCAGCGCACGTTTCTTGCCCAGCCGACGCGCTCAAAGAGCCTGATCAATTCCGCAGTGATGTCGATCTGGAATCTGTCCACGCCGTGCCGTGCGCTCGTGGGATCGGAGTGGTGGAGGTTATGCCAGCTTTCGCCAAACGAGAGCAGCGCGAGCGGCCAGAGGTTGGTGGCGCGATCGAAGCGGCGTGTGGTGAACGGCCGGTTGCCAAGCAGATGGCACAGCGAGTTCACACTCCAGGTCACGTGCTGCAGCAGCATGACGCGGACCAGGCCAGCCCACAGCAGCGCGGTCAGTGCGGCATACAAGGTGCCTCCGATCGCCCAGCCGAGAACGAACGGCACCGCGAGCGAGAGCACGGACAGCGCGGGGAATGCGCGTGAAACGGCGCGCATGGCGGGCTCGGCGCGCATGTCGGGTGCGTAGCGGTCGACGGGCGTCGGGTCGGCACGGAAGAACCAACCCATGTGGGCGTCAAGCAAACCTCGCAGCAAGCCGCCAAGGCTGTTTCCGTGCCGGTATGGAGAGTGTGGGTCACCCGGCCGGTCGGCGAACGCATGATGCCGCCGGTGAACAGCAACCCAACTGATGACGTCGCCTTGGAAGCTCATCGACCCGGCGATCGCGAGTACCACCCGAAGCACCGGCGCGGCGGTGTAACTGCGATGCGTGAAACAGCGGTGAAAGCCGGCCGTGACGCCGAGCCCGGTGAGAGCGTACAGGCCGGCCATCAGCAGCACATCAGTAAGGCCGACACCGTGGCCCCATGCCAGCCAAACGGCCGCGATCAGTCCGGCGATCGGGATGCCGGTGATTGCTCCGGCGACCGCCACCTGTACGGGACCGCCGACCGTATCAGCAGTCAAGCCAGCATCCGGGAACGGTGCCACGCCGTCGTATTCCTCGATCGTGTGTTGCGACAATGTCTCCTCCTTGTCCTAGCCGCCAAGTCAGACGGCTCGTTCGTGCACGTAGCACCAGCGCCATGTCGATCCCGGCTCGGTCGATGCCGCGATCGCGTGGTCGGTTTCCTGATAGTGGGCGATGGCATGTTGTCCGGGCGACTCATCCGAGCACGCGACCCATCCGCAGGTCAGGCAGAGCCGCAAGGCAAGCCACGTCAGCCTCTCTGCTTCGCATTGCTCGCATGTCTCAGACCGGGGGTAGACCAGAAGAGCGTCCGCGAGGTGCTCGCATCGCGCTGCGGATCCGTCCGTCGCGTTCCAGCAGGCCCGGTGGGCCATCGGCTGGCTCCTTTGTTGGGGATGGATCGTGCATAGTTCGCGCCTTATCCGCGCATGCGAGTGAGAGCGCATAGCCGGTCAAGGGGGACTGATCAGTGGCAGCGAACCTCGCAAACCCAGCTAACCCGGTCGCCGTGCGTTCGGAAAGGAGCAGATCGAGCAAGGCTCATCACGCACGCTGATAACCACAAGCACGGCGGGAACCAGATAGGAACGAGCGTGCCCGGTCAGCCGGTCACCTGTTCGGCTGGTTTCAGCCAATCCAGTTCATCGGCGAGGGATCGGGCACAGGCAACGACAGCGCGTACATGCTCCGAGTCGTCGTCAGCTCGCCAAAGAATTGACCACGGATACAGCGATACCGGCTCGGTCAGTGGCTTCCATACGATTCCGGGATATTCCGACGCGTAGGATTCGGGGACGCACGCCAGGCAGCGGCCCTGATCGATCAAGTCGGCCGCCCCGCGGATGCTCTGGACGCTTCCCCGGTACAGCGACGGCACGAAACCTGCTGACCGGCACAATTCAGAAACGAACTGGTTGAACTCCGGGGCTCGCCCATCTGGAGAGAGCAGCAGCGGCTCTTCAGCAAGCATCGCCACAGGCACGGTCTTCAGCGTCGCGAAGACATGGCTGTCGGTGACCAGGACTCCGAGAGGGTCGAGGCGTACGAGCTCGGAGGCCACGTATGCAGGTGCGTGCGAGGCGCGCCCGAACCCGATGTCGATCCGTCCATCTGCCAAGAACGCGAATTGATCGGGCACGCAAGCCTCGACCTGGTGGATCTCGAGATCGGGGAAGCGCTCCTGGACGGCCCGAAGGATCTGCGGCATGGAATTGTAGCCAGCGTCGACTATGCCGACCTGTAGCACGGGAGCGGGATCGCCTGCTTGCCGTGCGGCTGTTACCGCGTGGTTTGCGGCGGCCAGTATCTGTCTGGCCTCGTTCAGGAATGCGGCGCCTGCCTGGGTCAGAGCCACGTGATGGGTGCTTCGGTCGAGCAGTTTCACGCCGAGCTCCCGCTCGAGACGCTGGATCTGCTGGCTTAGCGCGGACTGGGCAATGTGCTCGCGGGCGGCAGCCCGACCGAAGTGGAGCTCCTCAGCGAGCGTTACGAAGAATCGGAGCTGACGGAACTCCAAGGGCACCGCCTCGTGCCTGGTGGTTTACGTTCAGTATGCCTGCTGGGCTCAACGGTCTGACAGAACGCTTTATGCAATCAGGGCTGCCCGTGTTGTCTGCAGCTTCCCGGCTTGGAGCATGAGAAACGCGCTTACCGCGGGGAGGCGTTCTCGGGATCAGGCCAGGTCGGCTCGCCGATCGGCCCGGCGGGGGTCATACTGGTAGTGATGAAACCAGCCCGCGCTGCGTCCCGGCGCTTCTTGCCCACCAGTCCGTTCGGCCCGCCTACCGCCGCTCCACCGATTGAGCAGTTCGCCGAGCGGGATCAGGTGGTCCATG
This sequence comes from Streptosporangiaceae bacterium, assembly GCA_036258115.1. GTDB lineage: Bacteria > Actinomycetota > Actinomycetes > Streptosporangiales > Streptosporangiaceae > Chersky-822. Next base: position 6,347 of record DATAEH010000022.1, on the reverse strand, counting down.
ATACGTACGGCCTCGGCCGGGTTATAGGCGTCGAGGCGGACACCGCGTTGGCCGTGGATTTCGGTTCGTGCCGTGTGCGAATCGTGCTGCCGTGCGCGAAACTGACCAAGCTCTGAGACGGCGCCGCACCCGGCGGATAGCGCAGCGCCCTCGGGCTGCACCGCCGGGCCGGGTGAGGCGCGCCACCGGGGCGTCATCGGAATGATGGCAGATTCTGCGGCTGCCGGCCGTTCGGCGCAATCGGCTGGCCCATGACGAGGTCATTAGTTGCAAGCTCATGAAGGTCGCGGATTTTCTGGCTGGAGAAGCTGAACTACTCCGTGTCAAGAGTCACTCGTCGCGAGAATCGGCATCTTCACTTGGCAGATATTCTGAATGACATGGACAGCCGGGCGAGTGACAAGATCCCCGGAGCATGGGTGCGCGTCAAACGGCACGTACCGGCCCAGTCTTCATCGGCTGGCAGGCCCCGAGAGTGGCTGGCGCTAGCCGACGGAACTGTCCAGGAAGCCAAGACCGAAGGACCTGCCCTTGCGCTGATCGGGCGGCCGCTGCCGTATCAGCCGGGTCGCGCTGAGCGGCGAAGCGGTGTGCCTGCCGAGGTCATAACTTCTCACCGCGTACCTAATTCCTGTACATGCTCGTGGGCCTATTCCCGGGGAAAGCTAACCTTGAAATACTATAACGCGGCATGCCAGGTGCACTGAGCGGTCCTTTGTCATTCTCGGGCTAGGCCTACTTGTGGCGCGCGGTCCGGCGCATTGCCCCGCGTAGCGAATTCAACGCCATGCGGAATTTGTCAAGCACGGCCGGTCGCTGAGTCCGCATGCGCACGTTCGTGGCTGCTGGCGGCGTGGCGGTGCCGCTGGTTGACGGCTGCGGCCGGGTAGGCGTAGCGCTCGGACTTGATGCGGCATGCTCGGGCATGGGTCCTTTCAAAGGTGAAATGTGGATGCGTCCTTCAAACATCGCTGTGAGGCGGTGCTAGCCGACGCCCATCAGGGCTTGCGCTAGCTGCTGGCGCCGGTCGTCCGCACCTCTAGGCGCCAGGCGGTGACGGCGCTCACGCCGTCGCGCTCGCGTAGCCGCAGCTGCCAGGCCAGTGGCCTGGCCCAGCAGCTCGCACCGGGCGCCGGCAGAGTCAGCCGGATATGCGGCAATGCGAGCGTCATGAGCGCCGACCGTCACGATGACAAGGTCAGTGCTCAACGAGCTCCTCCGGTAACCCCGGTTAGCTGGCCGCCATCTGCGGCTGACTTCCGGTGCCTTAGCTTTGACGCTACGCCGGTAGCATGAAACTAGCAAATATTTTCCAGAAATCGAAGACTATTGAAGGTGGCGAACCGGCGTTTTCTGGTGCGATTATGCCCAGTGTCCCCGCTCGTACCCGGCGGTGCTGGGATCGTCGCGGCGGCGCCCGGTCAGCGGACCCGGTCGCGGGCCTTTCGTGCCTTACGCGAGTGTCGCTCGAAAACAGGGAACTAGCAATCTATTTCCAGAAACACTCCTACCATCATCCTGGTGGGCGGTTGGAGTAAAACCATGCGCGGGTCCTGCTGACAATCGCCCAGGATCCAGGCGTCCGGCTGCGGGACATTGCAGCTGCCGTCGGCATCACTGAGCGCAGTGCGTACGGGATCGTGACAGACCTGAATGCGGCCGGTTACGTCGTTAAGGAGAAGGAGCGAAGCAGGAAGCGACTTCCGGTCCGGGTGCGTCGGCTCCGCGAACACGACCGCAGACTGCCAGCCGCCGCGGCCAGACGCGCGGCCTCCAGAGTCGGACCAGTCCGCAGACAGCGCGGCGGCGATCTCCGCCAACCAGCGGTCGAGCCCGGCCACGACTGCCTCGGTGACGATGGGCAGGTGGTGGCAGCCGCTAGGCGCCGCCGCCGGCGCGCTCGTCGCATACTTTGTGCTGGCCGTGGCGGCGCACGTGCGCCACCACGACCTCAAGCCGCTGCCGACGCCGCTGGTCTTCCTGGCACTAGCGGCCGCGGCGCTGGCTCTACACCTCCCATGAGCAGGCGTCGACCACCCGGCCGACGTCGACTGCCGGCCGCGCGGCAGCCCGCGGAGCGCCTGTCCGTCATCGTTGGTCGTGATGATCGGCGAGCGGAAGTCGCTGTCTCGCGAGGACACGAAGGCGCACTGGTGTTCTGGTTCATGGCAGATCGCTCAGCGCGCGGTGAATGAAGATCGTCTAGTCGGACGCGTCACCCGTCCGAGAAGGATCTGTCACGGACGTCCTTGAGACTAGGCACGTGCTCGGCGCGGCGTGTCGCACCGAGCAGGGTCCTAGGCACCCACCTGACAGCGAATCCGTCAGGCCCGGCCTGCTGCTCCTGGCTAGAGCGTCCGTCAGTGCGTCTTTTCAGCGTGTACTCAGTTGGGCTGGCCCGAGGCGAGTCTTGCGCTGCCGATCACGGCCGAGACTGGTGCGGTCCCCTCTGTCGAATCGGCCAAGTACGGTCCGGCTAGGCGCGATCCGGTGAGCACGCAGCGATCCGGATCATGTTCTACTTCATTACATCAAGAACATTCCGGATAATCTGCTCAGCGTGAACTGCCATCTGCCTTCGTGGGGAAATTGGCAGTCGGCATGCACCTGCGGGGATCCGCAGCGGTGACGACGATCATCCTTGCCGGCGCCGTGGCGCTGGTCACCGCCCTGCTGGGAACCCCGCTATTCATCAGGCTTATGCGGCGGCTCGGCTACGGCCAGCCCATCCGAGTCGAGGGCCTGAGGTCACACGAGAGCAAGCGCGGCACGCCCACCATGGGCGGCGCGGTCTTCGTCGCTGCTTCTCTGATCGGCTACGTGGCCGGGCACGCCCTGACCCGCACTGGGGTGACCGCGTCGGGCTTGCTGGTGCTGACAATGATGACCGGCCTTGGGCTGGTCGGGTTCATTGACGATTTCCTGAAGATCTTCCGCCAGACCAGCGTGGGACTGCGCAGCCGGGCGAAAGTGACCGGCCAGGTGGTCGTGGCGGCGGTGTTCGGGCTGGAAGTACTGCAGCGTCCTGACACGTTCGACCTGACACCCGCCGACGCGCGCCTCTCGTTCCTGCGGGATTTTGGCCCGGTCCTCGCCACGGTGCCGTTTGTGATCTGGGTCGTCATCATGACGGTCGGCGCGTCCAATGCGGTGAATCTCGCCGATGGCCTCGACGGCTTGGCCACCGGATCGACGATTGTGGTGCTGGTCGCCTACGTACTGATAGGGACCTGGCAGAACCGCAATGAGTGCACCAGTTTTCTGTCCGAGCGGTGCTACCAGGTGCGGGACTCGCTAGACATGGCGGTCGTCGCGGCCGCGGTACTGGGCGCTTGTATTGGATACCTGTGGTGGAATGCGCCGCCGGCCAAGATCATCATGGGTGATACCGGGTCGCTGGCTCTCGGTGGCGTGCTGGCCGGGCTGGCGATCTGCACCAAGACCCAGCTGCTGCTCGGGATACTAGGCGGCCTGTTTGTGATCATCACGATGTCGGACGTGATCCAGATCGGCGTCTTCAAGGTGACCAGGATCAGAACCGGCACCGGGAAGCGAGTGTTCAAGATGGCGCCGTTGCAATATCACTTCGAGCTGAAGGGCTGGACGGATACCACGATCGTGATCAGGTTCTGGCTGATCTCTGGACTGTGCGTGGCGGTGGGCCTCGCCATCTTTTACGCGTCCTGGCTGCAGCCGTGACGCCGACGGTAATCGGCGATTGCATAGGCGCGACTGCCGACGTTGAATGATGCGTGCCAGGGTGTGCTCAAGCCGATGGCAGGCGTGGAGCCGCTCTCGAAGCAGATTCCCGCGATCCACCGCGATCCGTCCTCGAAGCGACCCATCTCCGGCCAGCCCATCTGGTGCGTCCGGAAAAATTTGCAGACCAGGACGCTGTGTTCGTCGATCCGCACCTGCATGCGCCAGGCCCGCGCGCAGCCCCTTGCCAGCGCGATCGCGACCGCCGCTGGGTACATTACGACGGCTGCAGGTTCGCCGTGACGCATCCAGGTCGAGGCATTAGTTGCCAGCGGCAAGCCCGCCAAGATCACAAAGCACGACACGGTGAACATGGCCATGCCGCGCCACTCGCGATCGTCGATTGTCACCGCAACCAGTCCGACGTCGGCATGGCTCATAGCCGAAAATTACGGGCGCCGTCCTCGGGTTCCGGGTCCAGCCGCAGCAGGGTCGCGCTGCCGACGAACACCGACTCCACCCGGCCGCTGGCCAGTCGCCGGAACCGCACCGTCTCGCCCGAGTTACGGTTGCCGGCAGCGGCCGTGAAGGTGTCCAGTGTTCCTGCGGGCTCGATCTCGGTTGGCTTGTCCGTACTGCCCGGCTCGACGAAGGCTAGCTTCCCGTCGCGCCACTCCAGCCGCACCAGCATTGTCATGTCGGCCGTGGCATACAGGCCGAGCAGCGACTTGTAGTGCTCGGGTGTCGGCGCGGGCAGCCGCACGGCGGGCGTGCTGGCCTGCACTAGCCGGCGGGCGATATCGGCCAGGTTCATCGCGAGGTCCTGCGCATCCGCGGCCCCGTTCAGCAGCGCGATGGCACCAACACAATGTTCGCGGTCGAAGCACACATTGGTGATAAAGCCGTTCAGGCCGCCGGAGTGCTGGATCCAGGTGACGTCGTCCTTGCGGATGGCATACCAGGAGATGCCGAATGCCTCCTTCCACCCATCGTCACCCAGGTACCGGGGCTTGTGCATCTCCCGCAGCGTGGCCGCGGCCAGCACCGGCGAGTCGGCCTGCTGGTCGGCATAGGGCCCCAGCTGGAAGGAGAGCCACCGGGCCAGGTCCCGGACGTCCGACCAGAGACCACCTTCGGCCCAAACCGGCGGCAGCGCGGCCGCGACGCTGAGCTCGTCGCTGAACGCACGGCCGTCGTAGCCGGTCGCGCAGCGAGCGGCGAGGGCGGGCTCGAGCGGCTCGAATGCCGTCGCCGTCATGCCGAGCGGCGTCAGCACATGCGCACGTAGATATGCGGCGTAGTCTGTGCCGCTGGCCCGGCGCACGATCTCGCCGAGTAGCTGGTAACCCAGGTTGGAGTACTTCTGCTGCGTGCTGGGCGGGACTGCGGTGAAGATTTCGGCCGCCCGCGCGAGGCTGCGCTCGGCCAGGCCTTCTTAGACCGGGACCGGCAGCGTCCAGTCGGTCCTGGGCGGATCGCCGATCAGCCCGGATTCGTGCGAGAGGAGCCGCCGGATGGTGACCCGCGCGATCGTCTTCGGGCTGCCGCTGGCCTTGAGTTCGGGCAGCCAGTCCACGGCCGGGTCGTCCAGGTCCAGTTTCCCGGCGTCCCGCAGCTGCATGATCGCGGTGCCGGTGAACGTCTTGGTGATGGACGCGATCCGGTACAGCGTGTCGGGCTTCGACGGGTGCCTCGCGGAGATGTCAGCGAACCCGACACCGCCAGCCCAGGCCAGCTCGCCGCCGTGCACCACACCTGCGGCGGCCCCGTACAGGCGGTTGTCCTTCACGAACGAGGCGAGCCTGGCCTCGAACTCGTCGGCACCGCCTGCCACTGGCCCGGTCATCTGCCGCTCTCTCCTCGCGCCCAGCCTGCGCTACGCCGACGAGCAGTCATGGTACGCGGCGCCTCGCCGGGATCCTACGGATTTGTCTGTGGCCAACGCTGCGGTGCGCACCCAGGGACACCGACGAACTCACCGAGAGCGCGGAAAAGATCAACTGAGGACGATCCGCCAAGGGTCAAGTGGAGCCAGGCAATTTTCAGTTGTCGTGTCAGCCTCCGCTTGATGTGCGACACAGTGGCCTCACTTGATGCGCGACACTACCGCGATGCTTCGGGAGCTGAATGTGGTCGAGCAGGGATACCGTGCGGCCGCTACGGCGGCCCGCATCCACGCCTAGCAGCGCCGCAAAGGGCACCGGCACGGCCGTAAGCGCGTCGCCCGGCTGATGCGCCAGAACGGCATCGCCGGCCGCGCGGCGAAACGCTGGAAGAAGACCACCATCCCGGACCCGGCCGCCGCGGCACGGGCGGACCGCATCCGCCGCGACTCACCGCGGACGCGTCCCGGCCGAACTCGCGCTGGTGCCGGGACATCACCAACATCCGCACCTGGGAAGGGTGGCTGTTCCACAGAATAGCCACCGTCATCGACATTGCCTCCGGCCGCGTCGTGGGCTATGCGATTGCCGATCACCTGCGCACCGAGCTGGTAGCTGACGCGATGGGTAACGCCGTCGCCGCCCGCGACCCCGAACTTGGGTGATCTTCCACTCCGACCGCGGCCGGGCAGTTCACCTCGGCCGAGTTCGCCACTCTCGCCGATGACTGCCAGGTCGTGCTGTCCCCGGGCCGGACCAGCCAGT
>DATAEH010000021.1:0-10567 GCA_036258115.1 Streptosporangiaceae bacterium | reverse complement strand
GGCGTTTTCGGCCCTGGCGGTGCGGTGGACGAGGTCTCCTACGAGGACTGGCAGCGGATCGTCGCGGTGAACCTGACCGGCGCCTACCTCTGCGCCAGCCACGCTGTTGCCATGATGAAGGCCCAGCGCCCGATGGGCGGGCGGATCATCAACAACGGCTCGATCTCCGCGCATAGCCCGCGGCCGCGCTCGGCCGGCTACACGGCCAGCAAGCACGCGATCACGGGCCTGACGAAATCGCTGGCCCTGGACGGACGCCCGTTTGACATCGCATGCGGCCAGATCGACATCGGCAACGCCGCCACGGAGATGACCCGCGTACTCGAACGCGGAGCGCCGCAAGCCGACGGCACAATCGCCCCCGAGCCGACCTTCGACCCGCAGCATGTGGCAGACGCGGTCCTGTTCATGGCCGAGCTGCCGCTTGAGGCGAACGTCCAGTTCCTGACTATCGCGGCAACGAAAATGCCCTTCATTGGCCGCGGCTAGGCTTGGCGAGGCCCAGCCGTTAGCGAGCGAGGGCGCCCATCGGGTCCCAGGCGGGGAGCACGATCGGCTCGGTGCCGAGCGCCTCCTGGAGCGCCTCGGGCAGGGCGTCCTTACGGGCGGCGATCTCGAAGACGTACTCGTCGAACCACGAATCATTCATCGTGTAGAAGCCGTCCTTGCCCCTGCTGGTGCCCCAGCTGTTCTCGACCCGCCACTTGCGGGTCGCACCGTCCAGGATGTCGACCCCGGTGAACAGCATCGCGTGGGTCATCAGGGTCTCGTGATAGAGCAGCCGGTCGGACTTGCCGAGCGAGAACTCCGTGCCGTAGACGGACGGCAAGTCGTATAGCTCGGCGTCCCAGAGACCGTATTCGTTGCTCATCATCTTGCCGACGTCGCAGCCGAACCACACCGGCTCACCACTCTGCAGGGCCCTGGAGGCGATTTCCTTCATCAGGCGCATATCGACATTGAGATAGGTGACCGGCGGGGCGCCAAGCACATTGCCGAGGTACTGAACGGTGAACGTGCGGCCGGTCGGGCTCGACGGGCGCGGGTCGTGCACCAGGCACACGTAGTCGTCAATCGGCAGGTCGACGTACTTGGCCGCGAACTCCTGCGGAGTGAGGACGCCGTCGCGGTGGAAATTCCGGTCCTTGTCAGTCCACTGCCAGTCGAACCGGTCCGGCGGAGTGCCCAGGTGGATGCACAGGATGCGGTAGATGACCTTGAGGATCTCGGACTTCTCCTGCCGCGCAGCGTCAATGCCGTCGCGCGAGAACGCGCCGCGCACCGCCCTGGCCCCTTGCCGAAGCTGGGTGCGCAGCACCGAATTCATCCGGCCGGTGTCACTGGAGCTCTGGGTCTCGGGCATATAGGCCTTCGGCACCAGGCCATGCTTGTTGACGATGGCCACGAACATGTTCCACTGGCCGCCGTCCTCGGCGGCAGCCTCGAGGAGATGGGCAACGGTGCGGTCATCGATGTCCCGGTCAGCCGTCTCGATCGCGGCCTCGAGGAAGTAGTTGGCACGCTCGATCTTGTCCCAGAACATCGCGTAGTTCTGCGAGAACTCGAACTCCTTGAGGCTCATCTTCTTCATCGCGCCGACTCGCAACAGGTTGAGGCCCGCGAACAGCCAGCACCGGCCGCTGCGCTGCTGGTCGGTCACCTTCCAGTCGTCGAGCAGGACCGACAGTGAGTGGTCGGAGTTGTTAACCACGTCCCTGTTGATCGCCACATCGTCGACGGTCACCCGGGTCACCGCGTTCTGCGCCAGCTTGTACGCCGGGTTCGCCGCGAAGTCCTTGCGAAGTAGTTCCAGGTCGCCATTGCCCAGGATCTCTTCCATGCCCCGTTTCCTCTCGCTCGATCGCGCCCTCTTTGCGCCTTTTAATCTATCAGCGGCCTTTCTCGGCCCTAGGAGCCAGCGACGCCTAGCCGCTCAGCCTGGCTGCCTCCTTTGCCAGGTGAACGCGTTCGGGCCGGCTGGTCGCCCGCCTCGCGGCCTCCCGGTAGCACTCGGCGGCGGCCGCCTTCTCGTCGGCCTGCTCGAACATGTGCGCCCGAGCAGCCAGCAGCCGGTGACTGCCAGCGATCCGCGGATCGCCCTCCAGCGCCGCCAGCTCGGCGAGGCCAGCCGCTGACCCGTGAACCTCGGCCACCGCGACGGCGCGATTGAGCGCGGTGACGGGGTTCGGCGCCACCGTCGCGAGCAGGTCGTACAGGGCAAGGATCTGCCGCCAGTCGGTCGCGGCCATCGACTCGGCCTCATCATGAACGGCCGCGATCGCCGCCTGCAGCTGGTAGGGACCAACTTCACCGCGCGGCAGTACCGCGCTGAGAAGCGCGACTCCTTCGGCGATCTTCCCGGCGTCCCAAAGCGATCGGTCCTGCTCGGCGAGCAGCACTAGCTCCCCCTGCCCGGTCGTCCGCGCCGCCCGGCGCGCATCGGTCAGCAGCATGAGCGCCAGCAGGCCAGTGACCTCGGCGTCGTCGGGGAGCAAGTGGCTAAGCCACCTGGTCAGCCTGATCGCCTCGTCAGACAGGTGCGGAGAGGTCAGGTTCTCGCCGGCCGTGGCCATGTAGCCCTCGTTGAAGATCAGATAGAGCACATGCAGTACAGCGTTGAAGCGCTCGGCGCGCTCAGGCCCAACCGGGATGACAAACGGCACGCCGCTCGCCTTGATCGTCTGCTTGGCCCTGCTGATCCGCTGCGCCATGGTGCCCTCTGGCACCAGAAACGCGGCAGCGATCTGCGCTGTTGTCAGCCCGCCGACGGCCCTCAGCGTGAGCGCGATCTGGCTGGGCACCGACAGCGAAGGATGACAGCAGCCGAAGAGCAGCGCCAGCGAATCATCCCGTTCAGCCGGCCGGTCCGCATCTGCGGCCGCCCCGACCAGCTCGGACTGCGGCGTCGCGAAGTGCGCTAGGTCTTCGCGCTGCCGCCTGGCATGCTCGCTGCGTATCTCATCGATCAGCCGGCGGGATGCCACGGTGACGAGCCAGCCACGGGGATTGGCCGGACGTCCTTCGGCGGGCCACTGGGTGGCAGCGGCGAGCAGTGCTTCCTGCGTCGCGTCCTCGCACAGGTCGAACTGGCCGTACCGCCGCATGAGGGAGCCGAGGACCTGCGGCGCAAGCTCACGCAGCAGGACCTCGACGTTCCTGACGTCCCTGGCGTCTTCGCCGGGCTCGCCACGGCGCATTAGTCGTCCGCGGCGTCGTGCAGGATCGGCCAGAGCTCGACAGGATCCTGGTCGCCGAACGGCATATCCGCGGCGATCTGCCTGGCCCGTTCCTCGTTCTCACAGTCGAGCAGGTAGAAGCTCGCGATGTACTCCTTAGTCTCCAGGTACGGACCATCGGTCACTACCGGGGAGCCGTCCTTGGCCCGCCTGACGAGCTTGGCGGCCGCGGCGTCGGCCAGCCCGTAGGCGCCGAGCAGCTCACCGGTCTGCGCGTACTTCTTGTTGAAGGCGTCTTGCCGCGCGATCGCAGCCGGCCACTCCTCGGAGACGGCGAACGAATTCCACTTCTCCTGGTTCCCGTAGATCAGCATGAGGTACTTCATCCCGGATCTTCCTTCGCTTCCGGCGCGCCCCTGCGGCGCGCTCTCACCGCCCGGTCGGAGCCGGCCCCGCCTTCTCGACATCATTGCGAGAAACTGCTGTCAGTGCGTCTTTCCCGTTGCTGAGCAGGAGCGGAACCTCTTTTGAGCGAGAACGCAACCGCGGGCGCTGATGAGGGCAGCGAGCCCGACGCCCGTTTCACGATGGCCAACGAGCGTACGTTCCTGGCCTGGAGCCGCACGTCACTGGCTCTGGTCGTCGGCGGCCTAGCGGTGGCGCAGTTGCTGCCCCCGTTCCCCAAGGTCTCGTGGGGAAGACCGGCGATCGCCACTCCGCTGATCCTGCTCGGCGCCGCGATGTCGGTCTTGAGCTACTTCGAGTGGCGAGCTAACCAGCGCGCCTTGCGGCTCGGCGCGCCGCTCGTCCGCTCCCAGCTGCCGCGACTGCTCGCCTTCACGATCGCGGTGATCGGGCTGCTGGCCGGCGCGCTTGATATCTACTCCAGAGTGGCATCGCGGTGAGCCATCGCGAGGGCGACGACGAACCGCCTGCCGGGGCGTCAGCCGACTATGAGCAAGCGCGACCAGGGCTGGCCAGGGAGCGAACCGAACTGGCGTGGACCAGGAGCGCCATCGCGTTCGTCGCTCTCGGCGCCGCGATACTGAAGATCCGCCCAGCCCTTGGCTTCCCGGTCATGGGCGTCGGCGCCGTCATCTGGCTGCTGCCCCACGTCTCGCCGCGCCGTGGCGGCAGCCTCGCGTCCCGCCGAACGCTGCTGGTCACCATCGCCGTGACGAGCCTGGCGGCAGTATCAGTGGTGCTCACGCTCGCTGGACCGCCGTCGCGTGGCCTGCGGCCTTGAGCCACAGCCCTAGGCAACCCAGATAGCTTGCAGCGCGCGGTAGATGTTGCCCCCGACGACGGCGCGGATCGCGTCGTCGTCGTAGCCGTGGCTGACCAGCCAGCCGATGATGTTGCCGAAGTTCTCGGTCGGGTTCTCCAGCCCGTCGACATACTCCACCGGGTCGAACGCAGGTCCGCGGAAAGCGCCCAGGCTGAGCAGACGGGCGAAGATCTTGTGCAGCATCACGTGATCGCCGTACAAGGTGTCCGGGCCGAAGGCAACGTGCTCAATCCCGACTAGGTCCACGCAGTAGCTGAAGTGGTCCATGACCGATTCGATGCTGTGCCGCGGGTGAGCGGCAGACAAGGTGGTGTGGGGGGCCGCTGACATCCCGATCACGCCGCCCGTCTCGGCGACCGCCCGCAGCACCTCATCGGGCTTCATCCTGGGTATGTCCCAGACGGCCCGGGCGCCTGCATGGGTCATGAACACGGGTTTGCTTGTCTGCCGGCAGACGTCGAGCGCGGTCCGGTCAGCGGAATGAGACAAGTCGATGGCCAGGCCGAGCTGGTTCATTCGGGTCACGGCCCGGTGGCCGAACGCGGTCAGTCCGCCGTCGACAGGTTCAGCGAGCCCGCTGCCGAGGCTGTTCGCGTCGGAATACGCGATGCCGATCTGACGCAGCCCGAGCCCGTAGAGGACGTCGAGCCGGTCAAGCTCATTCTCGATCGGCGTGGCCGCCTCGAGGCCGAACACCAGACCGATCCGGTCCGCGCGGTAAGCCTCGTCAATGTCGGCCACCGTGCGGATGGTCATCAGATGGTGCTGGTGTGCCAGGTCGGCCTGGCGCATTCCCAGATCGGTGATGATGTCGTCCCACCGCCAAGGCGCGTTGCCCGTGACGCAGGCAGTGCCGTCCATCATGTTGTCGAAGACAACTGTCAGACCCGACGCAGCCAAGCCCGCATAGGCGGCATGCTGGCGACCGGTCCTGTTGTACTCGGGAGTTTCCTCCATCCTCAGCGGGAACCTGACCGGATGGTCGTGCAGGCTGATGACGAGGCTGTGGTCAAGCAGTGTCCGCGCCCGCTGCTCCTGGTCCGCGGTCAAGCCGGCCCGATAGGCAGGCACCCGCCCGAATTCAGGCGCGAGCTCGAAGGACCTGAAGTCCTCCCCAGTCCGCAGATAGGAGTAGGCGACGTAGCCATCGCCGTCTGACCGATTCTCGCTAACCATGCCGCTCACGGCGCTATTGTCGCAAACCTCCGCCATCCGGCTTCATAGTCTCTGAGAGTCCGGCCCCTGCCAGGACCGAGCGCTAGGGTTCGTGGTATCCGGCCCGGTGAACTCGGGCTCGCCGAAAGGCATAGGTGGGAAATGGATACCTGGCCAGTGATTCATGCCGAGCGCAAAGCTCTTGTGTCGGACCTCGGGTCCCTGCAGGACGACCAGTGGTCGACGACGTCTTTGTGCACCGAGCGGACGGTGCGCGACGTGCTGGCCCACATGACGGCCACGGCGAGGATGAGCCCTCCGGCTTTCTTCATCAAGATCGCGGGAACGGGTTTCAACTTCGGCAAGCTGCAGGGCGAAGGCATCGCCGCGAATAGGGGTCCGACGCCAGCCGATACCCTCGCCGAATTCGAGGCGATCGTAACCTCGACCGGGCATCCGCCAGGCCCGCCGGACACCATGCTCGGCGAGACCATCGTGCATAGCGAGGACATCAGGCGGCCCCTAGGGCTCAGGCATGCCTACCCGACCGACGCCGTCGTCCAGGCGGCCGACTTCTTCAAGGGCTCGAACCTGATCATCGGTACTAAGCGACGGATCAGCGGGCTGAGGCTTCGCGCAACCGACGCGGAATGGTCGACAGGAGACGGCCCCGAGGTGGCCGGGCCGATCCTGTCGTTGCTCATGGCCATGACCGGTCGGAAGCCCGCAGCCAGCGAACTCACCGGCGAAGGAGTGCAGAGCCTGGCCGCGCGCCCGTAACCGCCGGGGCCGGAGATCATGAAAGTGGGCGGGGCGAGCCGGACCGCCCAGACCGGGCCAGAGCGTCCCATGTGGACCTGCCCGCAATGCGGGCGCACCTTTGCCAACCTGAACCAGACGCACACGTGCGCCAGCCTCGGCGAGCTGGACCGGCACTTCGCGATGTCCGCTCCGGCCGTGCGGGCCACCTTCGATCGGGTGATCGCCGTGGTCAGGGCGTCCGGCCCGTTCGACGTGCTTCCAGAGAGAACCAGGATCGCGCTGCACGCCAGGATGAGCTTCGCCGCTTTCATGCCGCGGCGCGCGTGGCTCGCCGGGCATCTGGTCCTGGCCAGGGAGATCCGGAGCCCGCGCTTCACCAGGATCGACGTCTACTCGCCGCGAAACGTGGTGCACCAGTTCAAGCTGCTCGCACCAGATGAAGTCGACGACCAGTTCGCGAAGTGGCTGGCCGAGGCCTACCAGGTCGGGATCCAGGAGCACCTTCGCACCTGAGAACGCTGGTCACCGCGGCGGGAGAACGGCCTCGACGAAGAGCTCAGAGACCGCCGCGGCCATCCGGTGCGGATCTTGTTCGATGATGCGCTCGGACAGCCGGCCGCTAAGCCAGAGCGCCGCCAGGCCATGTACCAGTGACCATGCGCTTACGGCGACGACCTCGGCAGAGCGCCCGTGCAGGCGACCCGCTGCGCGGCATCGCTCGATCGTCGCGGTGAGCAACCCGTAGGCTGACTCACTCGCGGCTACGAAGGCGGGGTCCTCGCGGTTTAGCACATCCATCCGGAACATGACCTCGAAATGCGAGGGATGCCCCAGGGCAAAGTGCACGTAGCCGCGGCCCAGCGCCGCCAGCTCGCTTGCCTCATCGGCCGGATGCGAAAATGCGACTTCGGCGAGCACTGAGTGCGCTAGCAACTCATACCCGGCGGTCGCGAATGCGGTCAGCAACCCGGCCTTGCTCCCGAAGTGATGCGCCGGAGCGCTGTGCGACACCCCAGCCCGCCGCGCGACATCGCGCAGCGACACGCCGCTGACACCGCATTCGGCGACCGCGCTCTCCACCGCCTTGAGCAGCGCGGCCGGCAGATCGCCGTGATGGTAGCCCACACCCCCATAGTGGCACTCCGCCGTGTTGACGCCAGAAACCCAGTGTTGACACCACAGACGCAGTGTTGACACCACCGACGGATCTTGACAGTGTCTAGATGACTCAGCTCGAGGGCGGGAGGGCACATGGAGTCATCATCAGTTGAGGCCGCGTACGGACCTTTCGCGAAGACACTGCGCGAGGGACACTTCAGCGAGCCAGCCGAAGGCTGGAACGCACGTCAGGTTGGCGCGCACATCTCGATGAGCAATGAGATGTTCAGTGAGCTGGCCGACCGGATTCACGGCGGCGATGACGCAAGTTTCGACAACGCGGCCGTCAGCGATCCCGCGAGCCTGCGCGCCTACGCCGACCGGCACGGCGATCTGGCCGGCCTGGCTGACGCCGTCGAAGAATCCGCGGCCAGACTCGCGGCAGCCTACGACCGGCTATCGGCGGACGAGCGCGATCGGCCGGTTCCTACCAGGATCTGGCACGAGGGTCAGATCGTCAGGGACAGCCCTATGTCGATCGCCGAGCTGATCCTTGGCAATGGCGATTTCCACCTCGCCATGCACATGGAGCAGCTGAAGGCCCTCGTGCCCGAGGCGGCCGCAGCCGGGCAATAGCCAGCACCGCCAGGGCGCGGGCCGGGCGGTCTCGGCGGTCTGACGCGCACGCACCTTGCTCGTCATGCGCCAACTGCTCATCGCGATGCCGGCCAGGATCGCCAGCGCGCCGATCAGCTGGCCCGGCCCCGCCGGGTCCCCGAATGCGACCACGCCCGCGACCGCGCCTACCACCGGTTCGATGTTCACGAAGGCGCCGGCAACCTCAGCAGGAATTCTCTTCTGCCCGTACGCGAACAGCGTGAACGGTGCCATGGTCCCGGCCACCGCGAGCGCCAGCGTGGCCAGGACCGGCACCAGTTCGCCCGCCGAAGGGACTGTGATGCCGCCGGAACTTATGGCCAACGGCAGCACGCCAGCGGCTGCGCCCAGGAACTGCGCGGCCGTGACCGCGACCGGATCGCGGCCACGCAGCAGGCGGGGCTGAGCTACCATCAGCGTCGCCGACAGCAAGACAGAGGCCAGAACCAACCCGTCGCCCAAGGTCGCCGCGCCACCTGGCGCGTTCACTCCAGCCGCCCGGCCTGTGGTCACCACGACGACTCCGGCCAGGGACACGGCGAATCCGGCCCAGGCAAGCGGCCTGGCCATCCTCCGATGCGAGATCGCGGCGATGATCGCCACCAGGACGGGCACGGCACCGACGAGCAGGGCAGCGTGACTGACGCTGGTCCTCGCTATGCCGGCGTTCTGTAGCAGGACCGACCCGCCGTAGCCGATTGCCCCGGACCCGAGGATCGCAGGCCGGCATGCGGCGATGATCCCTGACCTGCTGACGGCGAGCAATATCAGGCATGCTAGGCCGAAGCGCGCGAACGTCAGCCAGGCGGCAGGGAGCCATTCCAGCGCCACCTTTGACAGCGGCACCGTGGTACCCCACAGGACGCCAGCGGTGATCAGGGCGACTACGGCACGGTTACGGTTGCGCTCCATTCGCCCATACTCGGCCGCGACCACGCTGGATTTGTCGACGTGCAGTCAGAACAAGATAAAGTTTCGCAGTATGGCCGTAGAACTTGATGAAATTGACATTCGGCTGCTCAGCGCCTTGCAGGATGACGCGGATCGGACGAATCTCGAGCTTGCGAAGATCGCGGGGCTGTCGCCCGCGGCGACGCTGCATCGCGTGCGATGGCTGAAGGAGTCCGGCGTGATCCGCATTATCAGCGCCAGCATCGATCCGGCGGCGGCTGGCTTTCCGCTTCAGGTGTACGTGGCCGCGACGCTGGCGCGGCATGACCTGCGCTCGAGCCACGTTTTCGAAGAGCAACTGATGGCGCTCCCCCAGGTCATTGCCGCCGACAATCTGGCCGGCGAGATGGATTACCTGCTCACCGTCGTCGCGCGCGACGTTGCCGAACTGCAGGAGGTGCTTGCCAAGCTCGCCGTGAAGGGAGGACAGCGGCTAGTCACCCACCTCAAGCTGGCCGAGGTTAAGCCGCCGTCCAGGCTGCCGCTGGTTCCGACCACGCGGGCAGCCGCGCGCCAGTCCCGCCAGCGCCGACGAGGACCCGACAGGAGCAACGGGCAGGACATTCCCTGATTAAGCCGGCAGAGTTGAACTGAAACCGATTGCAATACGTCGTAATGAAGAGTCCGGTTATGCGAGGATGCCCCGACCGGCTCCCTTCGACACTTCAGCCGTATCGCCTGGTCAGGAGGATCCGATGGCAGCAGGGTTGCGGCATGCTAAGCGACCGGTAAGCGCGCTGTTCGCCGGGCCGTACGGGCATCCGTATCACCCGATGCTGGTGACGGTTCCGATCGGAGCGTGGCTGATAAGCCTCGGCTTCGACATCGCCTCGCACGTCGCGCACCCACCAGGCTTCCTCACGAGGGGTTCTGAGTGGCTGATCGCGATCGGGGTCGTCGGCGCGATCCTGGCTGGCATGGCCGGCTTCCTTGACCTGGCCATCATCCCGACCGGCACGCGGGCGTTCAGGACCGCGTGCATCCACATGTTCATCAACGTGACGCTGATCATGGCCTACGCGGTGGACTTCGGCCTGCGTTACCGCACCTACGGCAACGGATCGCCGGTCAGCGACAAGCTGATCTTGCTGTCTGCGGCCTGCATCCTAGCTCTGGCCGTATCCGGCTATCTGGGCGGCAAGCTCACGTTCCGGTACGGCGTCCGGGTCGCCTCGGAAGCCAGCCAGGCCGAAGGCTTCCTGGCCACCGGCCGGAGCGCGGCGCCGGATGCTGGCACCCGTCCGCCCGCCCGCCGCAGCCATCGCGCCTGACTACCGCAACGCTAGGGCGCTGCATGTTCGGCTAGGCGGCGAACCAGCCGAGCGGATCGTCCTCGATCTCGCTTCCGGCCGCGGCAAGTGCGAGGTTGCTCACCGGTCGCATCGACGAACGTCTCGCCAAACCGGTCGTCGGCGCAGACTCCGTGCACGTATGCGGCGAAGTCTTTGCCGGCGCTCCCCAGCCGCGTACGCATCGAAGC
>DATAEH010000020.1:0-4290 GCA_036258115.1 Streptosporangiaceae bacterium | reverse complement strand
ACGCTAAAAGCCGCCGCGACCGAGATCTGGAGCCGCAGTGCTGATGGCCTGGACCACGCTGAACGCGTTGCTTGCGGGATTGCTGCAAGCGGCGGCTCACGTAATGTTCATGCCGTCCTCCGGCGTCGCGGTGACGGCCCTAGCGCTCTGCATGCTCACCTGCGCGCTCACCGCGTGCGTGCTGACCGCGGGCTGGCTCGGCCGGATCGCCGCCGCCGCGCCGCTGAGAAGCCGTGTCGCCGCGCTCCGGGCGAAGTCATGGCGCGCGGCGTTCTTGCCTCAGCAAGACCCCGACGCGGCTGGCCGTCCTCGCCCCAGAGCTCCTTCACGGGTCCCGGCGGCCGCCTGATTCCTCTTCCTAGCCGCTCCTGACCTGGCGCTTCGTCGGCCCAGTCTGCGCTCCGGCGGGATGAACACGGCCGCCTCCAGCCATCTGCTGTCAGTTCACCCGCTGGAGGGTAGTCATGTCCGCATTTCTCGGCGTCCCCGTGGGCGCCGCTTATCACCTCGTCTTTGGCCTTGCCACCGTCCTGTCGCCGCTGTTCGGAAGCCTGGCAGCCGCAGCCGCGATCGTGTTGTTCACCATGGCCGTCCGCCTAGTCCTGGTGCCGCTCAGCTATCGCGCGATGAAGGGAATGGACGCTCAGGCGAAGATGGCATCGCAGGTGCAGGCGCTACGCAAAAAGCATTCCGGCCAGCCCGAGGCGTTCCAGCGTGCTCTTGCCGCTCTCTACCGGGCCGAGGGCACCTCTGTTTACGCCGGCTGCCTGCCGCTGCTTGTTCAGTGGCCGTTTTTCAGCGTCATGTACCTGGTGTTCAGATCGCCGCTGATCGGCGGCATCCACAATGCACTGCTCGGCCATGACCTGTTTGGCGCCCCGCTCGGCAGCTACGTGCTGAGCGGGGCCGGGCTGTTCAGCGTGCACGGAGCCGTCTTCGCCGGGCTGTTTCTCGTGCTGGCCGGCATTGGCTGGGTCACGGCGAGGAGGGCGCGCACGTTGACCGCCACTGGTGGAGGAGCGGTACCCGGCAGACTGACCAGGCTCATCCCCTACGTCACGGTGGTGTTCGCCGCGTTCCTGCCGCTCGCGTCCGGGCTGTACCTGACCACCACGACCGCGTGGACCCTCGCCGAGCGGACAGTCTGGCACCGCCTCGGCGAACGCAGGGCCGCTCTCGCCTAACGCCATTGCGGGTCATATGCCGACATTCGCGAGATGATCGCTCCGGTTAGCGCCCTGGCCTGGTCCAGGCTGGTCACCATCGGGTTCGCGAGCAGGATCTTGTGCATGTCCTCATCGGCGGGCGGCCCGGCGGCGAGGGTTGTCGCGGCAAGCCGCTCGTAGGTCGCGTGCCTGGCGAGGATCCCGCGCGGCAAGTCCGGCAACTCCACGACCGGCAGTGCCTCAGCAGGGCCGCGGACGGGCACGGTCGCGGGACCCTCGACGATCACGTCGTCGGGCAGCCAACCGAGCCTGCCTCGGTTCGGCAGGCCCAGAATGAGCGTCGATCCCGGCGTCGTGAGCCATGAGTCGATCAGCGGCGCGACGGCCAGTGAGTACCAGGGCGCTGGCCGTCGCCATGCGGCCGGGATTTCGCCGCGGCTGAAGGTGGCAAGCGTGGAGTCAGCCAGCTCGCGCAGCTGATCGGCTCTGGTCGGTCGGCCGCGCTGCGCGGCGAGCATCCGGTCGGGGTGTGCGTAGTAGCGCATGTAAGGGCCAGGCAGCGCGCCGTGCAGCTTCGGCAAAGCCGGGTCGAAGGCCGGCACCAGCCCATCGAGTTGCTCGAGCTCGGCGGCCGAGGCAGGCACGTACCAGCCGACATGGTTCATGCCTACGTACCTGGCGCGGAGTGCGTCTGGGCGTTCGGCGAGCCGCGCGGCCGCACCGGCGAGCAGGTCCAGCGGTGAGTCACATACCGCGATGACTTCGAGTCCGTGCTCCAGCCGCGCCGCCTGGGTCACGATCCCTGCCGGGTTGGTGAGGTTGATTAGCAGCGCGTCAGGACAGCAGCGCGCGACATCGGCCCAGACCGGCCGCAGGGCCGCGACCGAGCGGATAGCGCTCGCGAAGCCTCCTGGTCCCAACGTCTCTTCACCCGGCAGCCCGAACTGGTGCGGGAACGACTCGTCGGCAGACCGCTGTTCCAGGCCGCCTGGCCTGATCTGGTTCAGCACGATGTCCGCAGCCTCGAGTGCCGCCGGGCGGTCAATCTGGGCAGTGACGATCACGGTCAGGCCGAGAGCGTTAGCGCGCAGCTCTGCGGCACCGGCCACCGCGGCGAGCCTGTCGGCCGAGCGCCCGTGCAGGACAAGCTCGAGCCGCGCCTTCTTCGCGCCGGGCCAGGCGGCGAGCGCGTCGACAAGCTGGACCGTTGCCGGCGCGCTCCCGCCCAGCACCGCCAGCCGCACGGCGCCGGCGTCAGGCGAGCTGTCCGTATTGGTCACGCGGTGCCGTAGAACTCGGTGATTGCCGCGCCGACCCTGTCGATTTCCTCGTCGGTCAGCTCGGCGAACATCGGCAGCGACAGCAGCCGGTCTGGCAGGCTCTCGGCGACCGGAATGGGCTCGGAACGCCAGGGCAGGCTTGCGTACGCGCCGGCCTGAGTGACGAGCCTGGGGTAGATGACCATGTTGTCGATCTCGCGCTTGTTCAGGTGAGCAACCAGATCGTCGCGCTCTGGCGCGAGCACCGTGTACATGTAATAGGCGTGCCGCCCCGTGACGTCGTCGGGCGGCAGCGTCAGCGGGGTCCTGCCGAGCAGTTCGGCGTAGCGGGCCGCCACCCGTCGCCGTCCGGCGACTTGCTCATCCAGGTAGCGCAGCTTCACTCGAAGGAACGCGGCCTGCATCTCATCGAGCCGCTCTTGATATCCAAGGATCGCGTGGTCGAACTTCACCTTCTGGCCCATGTAGCGCAGCTGCCTGACTTGCGCCTCGAGCTCGGGCGTGGACGCCGTGATCGCGCCGCCGTCGCCAAGCGCGCCGAGCACCTTGGTGGGATAGAAAGAGAACGCCGCCAGCTCGCCGAGGCTCCCGGCCGACCGGTCGCCGAGCGTCGCACCATGCGCGTGCGCCGCGTCCTCGAGCACGGCAATGCCGGGCGCGGCCCTCCGGATCGCCTCGACGTCGGCGCACTGACCGTACATGTGCACAGGCAGGATCGCCTTGGTCCGCTCTGTGAGGGCGGGCAGGATCAGTGCCGGATCCATGTTGAGGGTCACGGGATCCACGTCGACGAATACCGGAAGCGCGCCGGTATAGGTGATCGCGAACGCGGTCGCGATGTAGGTGTTCGGGACCGTGATGACCTCGTCGCCTGGCCCGACGCCCAGAGCCAGCAGAGCCAGGTGCAACGCCGCCGTCCCGCTGGAAATGCCGATCGAGGCGTGAGCGCCGCAGTATGCGGCGAACTCCGTTTCGAATGCCGTGAGATTTGGCCCCATCGTGAACCTCGGGCCAGCCAGCACGTCTTCGAAGGCGGCGCGCAGCTCGGGCGCGATGGCCGCATGCCAGCGGGAGATGTCATCGTCGGGAACGCGCGGCTCGGCCATTGGCTCCTCGCTGGGGGAACGACGGGGGCGGAATACGTCAAGCTGAACCGGGTCCGCCATGCACCGAACCTACGATGCTTGCCAGTCGTCAGTCCAGCGAAGAAATCGCAGTTCATGGCGACCTGCCTAGCACTCCAGCAGTAGATAGCTACCTGCGGCGCACAGCGTGGCGACCGTTACTGTCTGAGCGCCGCGTTGAGTACGTCGCGGGCTGACTCGTCGAACGCAATGAGGCGTACACGTTCTACTGCCGTCGGCGTTGACCTGATCGTTTCCACGGCAATCTTCGCTGCCTGGTCTGGCGGGAAACCCATAGACGCCCGTGGCGATGGCAGGAAACGCGACACTTCGGGCCCCGACTGCGTCAGCGGTCTGGAGGCTGCGCCGATAACACGAGGCGAGGGTCTCGCCTCGCCATAACCGCCGCCTTCCCAGATTGGCCCGACCGTGTGGATGATATGGCGCACCGGAGGGTCAAGATCAAAGGCCGGCGTCGCCATTGCCTCGCCCGGCTCGCATGGTCCGATCGCCGCGCCAGCTTCGGCCAGCCGCGAGCACGACCTCATCGCGGCCATGGCATGAGAATGCCGCCGCTTCGGGGCAGGGGAGGCGGCGCATGCCCACGGCAGACACATGCCGGTGCCTTGCCCCGGTTTCTGGTACTGCGTTACCGTCCGGTAATTGACCGCACCCGTGCAGGACGAGGTGAGTGAGCTGCCAGGCACCAACGGAACCTCG
>DATAEH010000019.1:0-9913 GCA_036258115.1 Streptosporangiaceae bacterium | reverse complement strand
ATGAGCTTGCTGTGCCCGGCCGCCGACAGAGAGCCGCGGGGGCAGGCCGGTTCGGAGGGGAGCCGGTGGCCAGGGTCGCAACGGGGCGGCACTGTCCACCGGCACCGGCTTTCACCTGAACGCCGCACCAATCGCGCCTAGGGCGTGGCAGTTCCAGAGCTAGGCGACGGACTTCCTGGCTGGGCATTCGGCGATGCGGGCGGCGATGCCGATTCCTGAATTCGCTGCAGTGTGTCCGAATCGGCGAGCGCGATCGCCAGCTGACCAGCCACTGTCGGGTGAAACGGCGCGCGTCCGTGCAGGCCCTGAACATAGGGTTCCGGATCGCAAATCGCATGCCCGGAGAAATCAGGCCGGACGGCGACCAGCCCCGTTTCGCGGGCACCGTTCTCCAGGACGTTGTTCAGCGCCGACAGCAGCCGTATGAGCGAGTTCTCTTTCTCCGGAGTCAGGCCAACGTCGTCGAGGCAATGCGCGGTGGTATCGAACGGGTTGTAGTAAAGATTCACCAGCACAGTCGGATTCGACGGCAGCGCGGCCAGCCGACGCAGCAACTGATAGTACTCAACCGCGAAGGACGCGAGTTGCTGCTGGAAGTAAGCGGTCGAGGCCTTGTCATCGCAGGTGGTGACCGCGCACAGCTGCAGTAGCGCCGACCAGCCCACGTCGTCGGCGCCGATGCTGACAATCACGTACGAGGCCATGGTGGCCTTCTTTGCCTCGCCGAACTGCGGCGGCGCGGTTGCATCCGGCATGCCCTGGGACCCGAGAATGCCCGCCGGAATAGTCGCCCCGCTGCACGCCAGATTGAGCACCTTCCAGTTGTTGATCTGCCCGAGGTCGACGGCATAGCTGGCCACACTGCGACCGCAAGCCAGGTCGAGCTTGCTCGGATGATTTGGACGAGGGTTGCCAATGCCAGCCGCGGTGGAGTCACCCATCACGACGACATGTACCTGCGGGTGGGGCGGACCAGGGGGCCGCGGCACGGACGGCAGCGGCGTCCTTCCGGCGAGCGCGGCGATCGAGCTCACCTGCCTGAGCCTGGCCGGGGCTGTGTAAGCAGTGGCCATGATTCCGCCTAGATTCACAATCTCGGCGACGGCCAGCCCCACCGCGAGCACGATGATCGTGCTCCTCCTGCGGAGGCGCAGCCAGCCAGCGAGTGCTCCGGACAGGACCAGCGCTGCACCCCCCGTGATGGCGATCTCCCAGCCGAAATAACGCTTCCACCCAGACGCGAGCGCCTCGCCAATGGCGCGTTCGGAACTTTGCTGACCGGGCGCGAACGCCGTGGCAAGCTGTCTGCCTAGCGTGATTTGGGTGAGAGCGAGCCTGGGCCGGACCGGTCCGGCGAAATCCAGGGTCGTGGGCAGCCGCTGGCCAAACAGGTCAAGCTCGCCAGGACCTGAAACGCTGAACGAAGGTGCGGCGGCTCCCACGCCTACGGTCTGGCCGGCGAGGGAGACCTGCTGCAACGGGGTGACTAGCAGAGCTATCGTGATCGCCAGCGCGGCGACCAGCACCGCGCCGGCAGCCCACGCGATCTTGGTCTGCACGCGGCGGGTCAGGCTCTTCATAACCAAGCCATTGTCCTGCCCGCTGCGACCGCCAAGAACCATGCGGGCATTCCTGGCTCCGCCTGCCCGCGATAGCGGTCCTGATCGGTGCCAGTCCCGGCCGGTTGCGAGCGTGCAGATCGGGGACCAGAGTGAGGGACCAGGGGTACCAGACGGGCAGCCTTGAAGGGAGCCAGCAGTGAAGACGTTCGCGTCCTCGGGCGACCTGGCGGAGAAGGAACAGACGCTCGAGATTATCGGCGACGGGGTGTACGCGCTGACCGCGGAGGGCGATCCGAACGTCGGCGCTATCGAAGGCGAGGACTTCCTGGTCTGCATCGAAGCGATGGCAACACCGGTCGCGGCGCGCGGCTGGCTGGAGCGGCTGCGCGAGCACACCGACAAGCCGATCCGCTACCTGGTGCTCTCGCACTACCACGCCGTGCGCGTTCTCGGCGCGAGCGCCTTCGGCGCCGAAACGATCGTCGCCCACGACAACACCCGCGCTCTAATTGCCGAGCGCGGTCGCGCGGACTGGGAGTCCGAGCTAGCCAGGATGCCAAGGCTGTTCCGCGACCCAGGGTCCATTCCCGGATTGACGTGGCCGACGGCTACCTTCTCCGATCGGCTCACCATTCACCTGGGCGGCGGCCGCGGCGAGCTGATCCTCGCCTACTGCGGACGCGGCCATACCGAAGGCGACATCGTTGCGTGGCTGTCGAGTCAGAAGATCCTGTTCGCCGGGGACCTGGTGGAAGCCCAGGCCGCCCTGTATACCGGTGACGCGTTCCACCAGGAATGGGCGACCGGCACCCTGGACAACATCGCGGCGCTTGGCGCCGAATCCCTTGTCGGCGGCCGCGGTGCGGTCGCGCGCGGCGGGCCGGCCGTGACGGCGGCCATCGCGCAGACCCGCGACTTCCTCAACACGATGCTGGCGCGGGTGGGCGACGTGCATGCGGCGGGCGGGACGCTCAAGGAGGCGTTCACCTCGGCCCACGCGGCTCTCGCGCCACGGTACGGACGCTGGCCGATCTTCGAGCACTGCATGCCGTTCAACGTCTCGCGGCTGTGGGACGAGCTGGCCGGCATCGACCGGCCGGTGATCTGGACGGCTGAGCGGGATCGGCAGGTCTGGGAACAGCTGCAGGACTTAGGGCATGCGAGGGACGCCGACCGAGCCAGTGCTGGTCGCGGGGGCCGGTCCGGTGGGACTGCTGACGGCGCTGCTGCTGGCCCGGTGGCGGGTCCCGTCGGTCGTGCTGGAATCGGCTCCCGCCGAACGGACCCGCGCCGGATCCCGGGCCATTTGTTTCCAGCGCGACGTGCTCGACGTTTTCGACCGGGTCGGCTGCGCCGACGAGATGGTGGCCGAGGGGGTGACGTGGACAACGGGGCGGACGTTCTACCGGTCAAGCGAGCTGTTCGCGGTCACATTCCCTGCCGCCGGCGCAGGGTCGCTGCCGCCGTGGATCAACATCTCCCAGGCCAGCGTCGAGCGGTACCTGCTGGCGCGTGCGAGGGCTGAACCGCTCGTCAACCTGCGGTTCGGGCACCCCGTCACGGCGGTCGACGCCAACGAAGACCGCGTGATCGTGCGCGCCGGACCGGCCACATTCCGCGGCACCCATCTGGTCGGCGCCGACGGATCGCGGAGCGCGGTTCGGCAGCTCCTCGGCATCGGCTTTCCCGGCAGATCGTTCGACGACCAGTTCCTGATCTGCGACATCCAGGCGGAGCTTTCGTTCCCTAGCGAACGAAGATTCTTCTTTGATCCAAGCTGGAATCCCGGCCGGCAGGTGCTGGTGCACCACTGCCCGCATGGCGTGTGGCGGATCGACTGGCAGGTCCCCGCCGGTTTCGATCTAAATGGCGAACGCGCCAGCGGTGCGCTGGACCGGAGGATCAGGCAGATCACCGGCGACCGGTCATACGAGATCGTGTGGGCGACGGCATACCGGTTTCATGAAAGGGTTGCCGAGGCGTTCGGGGCAGGCCGGGCGTTCCTGGCCGGCGACGCGGCGCACCTGTACGCGCCGTTCGGAGCGCGCGGCCTGAACTCCGGCGCGCAGGACGCTGAGAACCTCGCATGGAAGCTCGCATTCGTCCGCCGCGGCTGGGCCCCAGCGTCGCTGCTCGCCAGCTACGACTGCGAGCGGTCGGCCGCAGCTCGCGAGAACCTGCGCGTCACCAGCGCCACCATGGAGTTCCTGGTGCCGCAGACCGACGAGCTTCGGCGCCGCCGACGCGAGACGCTCGAGCGCGCGCTGGTCGATCCTGGAGCCGCATCGCAGATCAACTCGGGCAAGCTCGCCGAGCCTTACTGGTACACGGCGAGCCCGCTCACCACGCCTGGCCCGCCGCTCGACGCATTCCAGCTCGCGCCCGGGGCCAGCCGGCCGCCGGTGCCCGGCGTGATCTGCCCAGACGGGCCATGCGTCGCAGACGGCATGCCGACGAGGCTGCGACGGCTGTTCGGCTCCTCGCTGATGCTGCTCACCGAGCGTCCGTCAACAGCCGGGGCAGCTGGCCGGACCGCTTCGACCGCTACGCCCGCGCCGGTGACCAGTTATGCGCTGGCCGACATCGACCCTGGCGGCGGGCTCGGCGCGGCGCTCGATGCCAGCCCGGACAGCGTGCACATCGTGCGGCCGGACGGGCATCTGGCGGCCGTGCTTCCCGAGTTCGACCCTGACACGCTCAGTGCTGCGCTGCGGCGTGCGATCGGCGCACAACCACCCGGTTAACGCGAGCCGTGCCCGTTCAGCCATCGGATGGATCGTGGGATTCATCCGGCCATACCGGATCGATCCCGGGATCCGTCTGAAGTGCTGGCGGGATAGGCGTCTGCGTGAGTGAGGTCCGCCACGTTGGCGAGCGCGGGCAGCAGGCGCTCAGCGGCGGCGAGGTCGGTGTCCAGCGCCCGGTCCGCGGTGCCAGGCGGGAGGGCGCCCGCCGCGAGATCGAAGGCCGCGCCGAGGCCTTGTCCTGACGGCCTGATCCCGCGCAACCGCAGCGCTCGTACCGCCGCGACCAGCTCGCACGCGAGCACCACCCGATACGCCTCGGCCACTTCGGTGGTGGCTCGCGCCGACTGCGTGGAGAACCCGGCATGCTCCTCCACGCCGCGGGAGAGCACGGCACTGCCGAGTGCCGCAGGCGTGGCGAGCCTGCGAATCTCGGCGATGGCAGATTGCGAGACGTACTCCAGGATCATGATTCCCGAGCTGGGCGGCGGATCGGTCGCCAGGAACGGCGCGAGACCGGTAAAGGCCGGCTCGACCAGCGTGCCGAGCCGCGACGCCGATAGCGCGGCTGTCTGGAACAGGGCCGCGCGGACCGTGTCGAGGGTCAGGCCGATGTACGCGGTGTGGAAGTTGCCGTTATGCCAGACGGTCGCGCCGGCGACGTCCACCAGCGGATTCTCTGCCGCTGCGTTTAGTTCCGCGGCCACGGCTCCGGCCGCTCGCCTGACCGCGTCGACAGCCGGGCCGTGCACCTGGGGCAGCGCCCGGTAGCCGTATGGATCCTGGACCCGCCGGGAATGGCTGTAGTCGGTCCCGAGCAGGTCCCGCAGGACTGCGGCGACGGCCCGCTGGCCGCGGTAGCGCCGCGCCTCGTGCACGGCCGCGGCGTACGGCTCGACTGAAGCATCGACGGCACCATGCGACAGCGCGGCGATCACGATGGCGGCCATCAGCAGGTCTGCCAGGTCGCAGCAGGCGAGCGCCGCCTCGCCAACTGTCGCAGCGTTGCTCGACAGGAAGGCCAGCGCGTCGGCCGAGGCGAGCTGGAACCTCGGCTGCGGGCCAGGTTCACTATTCGGAGGGAGCAACCAATCCCGCTCGCCGAGCAGGCAGAGCGCGGCCGCGGCGAGCGCGGTGAGATCCCCGGTTCCGATCGCTCCATACTTCGGCACTGGCACCCACAGGCCGGCGTTGACCCCGGCAAGCATCGGCCCGAGCACGCCGGGGTCGACACCCGAGCCGCCTGCAGCGATCTGGTTGGCGCGCACGATCAGCATCGCCCTGCTGAGGTCAGCGGCGATGAGGGGTCCGCTGCCCCCGGCGTGGCTGCGCAGCAGCCGATATCCGTTCTCGGCTTCGTCGGCCACGTCCACCGGCTGGTCGCGGTTCGCGCCCACTCCCGTCGTCCTGCCGTATACGTCGCGGCTCGCGGCGACCAGCGCGGCTGTCCTGGCAGCGGCCTCGGCGCGCGCAATTCCCTCGTCGGTCATAGCCGCGAGGGTCAGACCGCGCGCCACGTCCCGTACCTGAGCGCAGGTGACTCGCTGTCCGTCGAGCAGGACCACCGGCTCGGGCGCAACACCGGCGGCGCCGACCTCAGCCACGCCGGATCCAGCATTGCTCGCCGTCGCGGACGCCAGCGGTGATAGTCATTCCGGCGGCGGATGCGACTCGCTGCGAGGCAAGGTGCCCAGGGTGGATGTAGGCCGCGACGGACCATCCATCCTCGCTCAGCCTCGCCGTCAGGCTGCTGGCCGCTTCCTTGGCGAACCCGTGACCTTGTGCCGGTCTGGCAACGACCCAGGCCACCTCGGCCGGGCCGGCCGCGGGACCATCGGACGGCAGCGTTGCCTGCACCGTGCCGATCGCCACACCCGTCTGCCTGACGCGCAGGGCCCAGTTGCCCCACAACTGATCGCCGTCCGGCGAACGGCGCGCGGCCAGAGTTTCGTATCGCGCGGCCAACTCCCGCGTGCCCAGCGGCGCGCCGCCGATGAACCTGTGCAGGCTGGCTTCGTTCAGTGCCGGCCCAAGCTCGGCCGCGTGCGCGGGCTCGAGCGGCTCGAGGTCAAGGCGCTCTGTCTGCCAGCCGGCGTTCAGGTCGATCACGCCCTGACCATAACCTGACTCGGCAGTTCACACCGCTGGCAACTGAATGCGGCAACCACCCTGGCGCCGGGCGTGGGGTTGGTCTTCCCCTGACGAGCGCCTGCGCGTGCTCGGTCGCGTGATTCGGGACCGACACATCAGGAGGTAGTCTTAGCCGGGTTTGCGGGCAAATGCCGAAAGCTGCGAGGTCGCACCCGCTATGAGATTTGCGCTGTTCCTGATCCGACGGCTGCTCGCGATCGTCGTCCTGGCGCTGGCCGTCACCGCGGCCGCCTTCACCTTGTTCCGGGTTGCCGGGCTCAGGCCGGCCACGATAGTGCAGATCGACACGCAGCTAGGCCCTGGCGAACCCGCGCCTGTGCAGTACCTGCACTACCTGCAGCGAATGCTGCATGGCAACCTCGGCCAGACGATGGTCATCGGCTTGCCGGTAGACACGGCCTTGCGGCAGGCTCTCCCGGCGACATTGTCGCTGATCGTCGGCGGGATGGTCCTGTGGCTGGTGGCAGGCATATGGATTGGGACGATCAGCGCCCTCCACCCTGGTTCGCTGGTCGACAGGACCGCCACCGTCGCTGCGCTCACGGCGCTGGTTCTGCCGACATTCCTGACCGCGCTGTTTCTCCTCTTCGTGTTCTCCTACCTAGCCCGTTACCACTATTTCTGGCTGCAGCCCGGGTACGTGCCGTTCAGCCGTAACCCGGGGAAATGGCTCGGGCGGATGATCTTGCCATGGATAGCAGTCGCCGCCACGCAGGTGGGAGTCACCGCGAGGGTGACCCGGGCATCGGTCCTCGATGTAATGGGCGAGGACTACGTCCGGGCCGCGAATGCAAGGGGCCTGGACGGAATGCGGGTGCTCTGGCTCCATGTCATGCGACCGGCGATGAGCCCCGTGATCGCCACCTTGAGCATCGGCATAAGCACGCTGCTCGGATCGGCGGCCATTGTGGATTACGTCTTCGCGCTCGGCGGCATCGGCCAGGAACTTCTGTCGGCAGTCGGTGAGGGCGACATCATGCTCGTCCTCGGAGCCACCATCATCACCGTCATCTTGGTCTCACTGGTGAACCTGATCATCGATATCTGCCAGGCCCTCCTGGACCCGCGTGTCCGTGCCATCTGACCCGGATTAGCACCCAGGTCATGAAGGCATCAAGTGATCACGACTCTGGCTATCGATCGGGATGGGACCGGAAGTAGGCGGCCGGGGTCATTCCGGTCTCGCGGCGGAACGCCGCCACGAAAGCACTAGCCGACTCGTAGCCGACGTGCCTGGCCACATTGCCGACCGGCTCGCCGGCGGCCAGGGCCGCAATCGACGCCTGCAGCCTGAGCAGACCGCGCCAGCGGCCGAACGGCAAGCCGGTGTCAGCGGCGAATGCACGGGCCAAGGTGCGTGCGCTGGCGCCGACCTCACGGCCCCACTCGGCCAGCGTGCGGCCGTCACCCGGGTCCGCAGCAAGGGCATCGGCGACGCGCCTGGCCCGCTCCTCGGCGGGCATCCGCACGTCGATGCTGGTCATCGGAACCGGCTGCAGCAGGTCGGCGAGCATGGTCTCGGCGTGGACGCGGCGGTCGGCATCAAGCCCTGGCTGCTCGAGATAGCCGATGAGCTCGGCCAGCAACGGGCTGGCCGCGATCGGGGTGAAGTCCGGCCAGCTGATCGGGCACAGGTGAGGCCTGATGTACAGCGTCCGCATCGTCGCCGTGCCTGCCGACAGCGTCTCGTGCCGCAGTCCCGCCGGAATCCACAGGGCTCTCGTCGGCGGCAGCACCCAGGTGGCGTCGCTGGTGCGGACGGTCAGCACGCCGCTGGCCGCCCAGGCCAGCTGATGGTCGGGATGGGTGTGCCAGTCGAAGACAAGGCCGGCCGGCATCGGGAACGTCACGACGATCACGGCCGCCTGATCCGGGGCAGGTTGTCCATCCCGCGACACAGGATGGCAGCCTACGCTCTTGGGTACGGCGGCAGGCAATCCGTAACGTCGGGGATATGAACAAAAACCATGCGGAGGTGTGCGGAAGCCCGGAGTGGGCCGCATACATCCAGGACGAGATCCTGCCGTCCCTGACCCAGCACGCGGAACTCGGCGAGGAGATGCTCGAGATCGGCCCGGGCCCCGGCGCGGCGACGGGGTGGCTACGCGACAAGGTGAAGAAGCTAACCGTGGTCGAAATCGAGGAAACGGCCGCGGCCAGGCTAGCGGAGACGTACGCGGACTCCAACGTTGAGGTCGTGACCGGCGATGCGACGAACCTGAGCTACCCGGATGAGTCGTTCGACTCGGTCGGGTCCTTCACGATGCTGCACCACGTCCCCACGGCGGCGTTGCAGAACAAGATCCTGGCCGAGGCCTTCAGGGTGCTGCGGCCCGGCGGGGTGCTGATCGCCTCCGACAGCGTCGCGAGCAACGGCCTGCACGACTTCCACGCCGATGACACCTACAACCCGATCGAGCCAGGAACCGTCATCACCCGCCTGCAGACCATAGGCTTCGGGAGCCTCATCGTCATGGTCGACGACCGGCTGCGAATCGTGGCGCGCAAGCCATCGGACGAGGACTCCGGGGACTGCGGCAATGAAGAAGAGGCAGCGGAATGACCGATCTGCCGCAGTTGAAGGGCGCGATCACGGGCCTGATCGGATTCGCCGCGACCGAAGAACAGATCCTGCTCGCTACCAGCGATCCCGGCGAGAACGGGAGCCCGCTGAACTGGGCGGCGCTCCCGGTCGTGGCGCACAACACTGAGTTCAAGGCCCAGCAGGTGCGCCGGCTAAGCGCCATCAGGCAGAGTCAGCACCCGCCGGAGTTCGCCGAGATCAACCACACTGACGCCGACGTTTATCAGACCTACTGCGACATGCTGGGTGAGCGAGTCGCGGACGACAGCATCCGGGTCACGGGCGAGTTGATCGAGGGGCTGGTGGCGATGGATGCGGACGATATGTTCGACCCGTCGCGGCACCCCTGGCTCAGAGGACGCCAGCTGTGGCTGCAGGTGGTCGTCCGCGGATTCTGGCATCCGACCGGTCATCTGTCCGACTACTACCTCGCGCACGGCCAGCCGGCCAGGGCGGTCGCGCTGACCGCGCAGGCAGTGACGACCGGGCGCTACCTGGGCGTGCCTGACGAAGCGGCTGCCATGGCAAGCTACAACCTGGCTTGCGCCCAGGCCATGGCCGGGCACCTTGACGATGCGGCAGCAGCGGTCCGCGAAACCGTCGATCTCAACCCCGGCCTGCGGGCAAAGGTCGGCACCGAGCCCGACCTGGCCGCGCTCCGGGAATCCGGCCTGCTCGAGTCGGCCGGCGTGTAGCAAGCCGCGGTGGCAGGATGGCAACGTGCCTGCCTATGCGGAGTTTGCCGGGTTCTATGACGACATCATGGGCGACCGGTCCGTCGACGTCGCGCGGGTACGGTCCTACATCACCCGCTACTCCCCCGCCGCCCGCTCGCTGCTCGAGCTGGGCTGCGGCACGGGCGCCATGCTGGC
>DATAEH010000018.1:0-4821 GCA_036258115.1 Streptosporangiaceae bacterium | reverse complement strand
TGAGTGTGTTGCGCGCGGGGTTGGACCCCAAGGCGGGGGCCGACGGGATCGTCTGCCTGTCCGGATCAGGCTCGACCGAGATCACAGAATCGGTCGCTGGGGTGCGGGCACCAGTCCTGTTTGTAGCGGCCCGTGAAGACTTTGCAGCCTTCGAGATGGCGGACGTGCTGTACAAGGCCGCAACGGGCGCCCAGAGCCGCAAGCTCGTCCTTCTCGACGGCGCGCTGCACGCCGACAAGCTGTTACAGCCCACTGCACCAACGAAGTCACGGGTGGAGACCGAGATTCTGGCTTTCCTCGAGGCCCTGTAGGTCTGGAGTGAAACGCCAAGCACGGTCACGGTTCGTCCCGCCGCATCGGTTCGCAGTCCGCGACCAGCGCCGTCCCGCCGTCACCCCACAAGCCCGTCCGAGGTCGTAGCGTCGTCGCCTCTGCACGGCACCGGGTCGACGATGAGCTCGCGGATGATGCCCTCGCGCAGCGAGGTGGCGCGCTGCCGTTCACGATCAGTGCCAGCCTGCTGCGGAGCTGTGCTGGTACCACACGGTGCATGCGATCATCGATTCGTGAGCTCGCCCGCGATTGGCGACGGGTGGGCGGCCCTCCGAGACGGCGACGCCTCAACCGCCCGTCGGGCGTTCGAGCACGTGCTTGCCGAGGTTCGGTCCGGTGAGGCGCTCGAAGGTCTAGGTCAGGCTGTGTACCTCGAGTGCGATTACACGGCTTCCATTGATCACTATGAACAGGCCTATGCCGCCTATCGCAAGAATGGCCAGCCCATGGGCGCGGCGCGAGCGGCGCGCATGCTGGCTTGGATTTGTGGGAACGTGCTCGGCAATTGGGCCGTGCAGAGTGGTTGGCTGGCGCGGGCACGCACGATCCTGGAAGAGGCCGGCGAAGATCGGCCCGAGCATGGCTGGTTGTTGATCATCAAGTCGTACACGCAACCGGACGCCTCGGTGCGTGAGGAACTACTCCGAGAGGCGATCACGGTCGGTCGTCGCTTCGCCGATCCCGACATCGAATTCGAGGCGCTTAGCTGGCTTGGCGGGCTGTTCATGCTCACCGATCGGGTCGAGCAGGGACTGGTCATCCTCGACGAAGCACTGGCTGCGGCGTGTGCTGGCGAGACAACAGATATCGCGACCGTGGATTCGATGTTCTGCGGATTCTTCTGGGCATGTGAGGTGCTCCATGAAGTATCGCGAGCGGATCAATGGATGCGCACGGCTGCGGACAGCATGAAGCGGCGGAACGTCGTCGCCGCGTTTTGTCGCGCACACTACGGCGGCATTCTGACAGCAGCCGGCCGCTGGCCAGAGGCGGAGATCCAGCTCGTCGAGGCTGTGCGCCACTTCGACCACGGCATGTCCGGACGGCGCGCGGCGGCGATCATACGGCTAGCGGACCTACGGGTCCGGCAAGGCCGCTTAGAAGAAGCCGAGCAACTGTTGAAGGGACTGGAACAGCATCCCGACGCGGTCCGCACGTGTGCCGCCCTGCATTTTGCCAGGGGCAACATCGCATTGGCGCGGGATTTGCTCGAACGTGCCACGGAAGGTGCGGACGACGATGCGCCGCCTATTGGCACCACGACTTTGGTCGGCCCATTCCTCGCGCAACTTGTCGAAGTATGTATCAAGGCCGGCAGCATCGACGAAGCCGAGCGAGCGGCCGACCGCTTGAGTCGGATCGCGGAAGCGCAGCAGGGTCCATATCTTCGAGCGGCAGCTGCACTAGCGAGAGGGCGGGTCTGTATCGCGAGTGGGCGAGGGGACGCCCGGGCGTGCTTGCATGACGCTTTCGAGGGTTTCGCCCTCGCGCAGTTGCCGATGGAGCTTGCGCAAAGCCGCCTGGAGATGGCACGTGCGCAGGCCGAGCGGGCGCCGGAGGTTGCCATCGCCGAGGCGAGGGCGGCCTTGGAGGCCTTCGAGAAACTCCAGGCGGCCTGGCACGCTGACGCCGCCGCAGCGTTGCTCCGGTCCCTGGGAGCACCGTCCCGGACCGGCCCGAAGGGGTTCGGTGCATTGACCAAGCGGGAGTCGGAGGTGCTCCGGCTGGTTGGCGCCGGGTTGTCCAACGGCGAGATCGGCGACCGACTGTACATATCCAGAAAGACGGTCGAGCATCACGTGGGCAACGTGCTGTCAAAGCTCGGTTTGCGCAACCGAACCGAAGTGGCCGCGTATGCGGTCAGGCATGAAACCAGCCGCTAAATAGGGCAATTCCCCGATACTTTTTCGCCCAACGTTCCGCATCCTGACCTGCATGGCCAACAACCGGTACGCCATCGGGGTGGTGTTGGCCTTCAGAGCGGCTGGTGTCCTCGCCATGCCAGCATTCGCGGCGCCGAGCGACACCTTTTTGTCGACGGGCGGCTATCGCAGGTTCAGGCACCTTGGCCGGCACCAGGGTCGCGAGACCGTTGCCGGCTCGCCGTTGGGAGGTTAGATGGACGGCATCGGCGTTCGAGAGCCCGAGATGATCGACCCGACACAGTCCGCCGACGTGCAGGCGGGTGGCGAGCGGGCGCCGGTTGCCGCGCCGCTGGCTGTGCTGGTGAGTTGCGCGTTGTTGGTGCTGATGCAGCTCTATTTGGCGATTCCGCTCGCACCGGTAATGGGCCAGGCGCTGGGTGGCAGCGGGACCGCGGCTGCAGCCGCACTGGGCACGGCGTACGCGCTGGCCTATGGGATGGGGTTCTTGATCTTTGGACCGCTGTCCGACCGGTACGGGCGCAAGGTGATTCTGGTGCCCGGGATGGCCGCGCTGGCGATAGCCACTGCGGGTCTGGCCGCAGCGTCGTCGCTGCCGGTAGTCGGCGTGCTGCGCATCGTGCAGGGCTTGCTGGCGGCCAGTTTCGCCGCTGTGGCATTGGCGTACGTAGGCGAGGCGCTACCGCCGCGGTGGCGGTCCACCGGGATCGGCGCCATATCGACCGCGTTTCTGGTGGCCGGCATCCTCGGCCAGGTTTATGCCCAGGCGGTGGGGCAGGCCCTCGGCTGGCGGTGGGTGTTCGGACTGGCCGCACCGGCGTTTGCGATCTGTGCGTTTGCCATCGCCACTGTGCTGCTCGAGCCGGCCCGCGGCGGGCCGCCGGCCAGTCTGGCCCAGAAGTACCGCGAACTGGCCGCGCTGGCGGTCCGCCGCGAGCTTGCTCTGGTCTACGCGGCATGTTTTCCGGTCCTGCTGAGCTTCGTCGCCATGTACGCCGCTCTCGGCCCGCTGGTGCAGACCCGGTTCGGACTCGACGACTCCGATGTGCTGCTGGTGCGCCTCGCCGCGCTCCCCGTCATGCTGCTGGCGCCGCTGGCTGGCTGGCTAGTCGGGCGTCACGGCCCAACCCGAGTCGCCGTCGCCGGGTACCTGCTCGCCGCAGCCGGCCTCGCCGCGGAGGCGATCTCCGTCGCTGCGCTGTGGGCGCTGGTCGTGGCCAGCGTGGTCTTCGTGGCGGGCATCGCCGTGATCGTGCCCGCCGTGATTGCGCTGGTCGGCGGCCGCGCCGGTTCGGCTCGCGCCGGGGCCCTCGGCCTCACCGGCCTGATGGTGTTCACCGGGGCCTCGTGCGGCCAGCTCGCCGCCGAGCTGCCACTCGGGTTCACCGCCCTGATGCTTGTGTTCGCCGCTCTTCTGGTGGCCGCGGCGGCATTAATCAGGCAGTCCGTCAGCCCTTGGCGCACCGCACGTACAGCGACCGGACGACGAACAGGTTGAGCAGGGTCGACGCCGCCAAGCCGCGGAGGATGACCAACGACCATCGGGTGCTCGATGCCGCGAAGGCCACATCCGAGCCGCCGGCGTTGTCGACGATCGAAATAGTGCCGCGCTCAACAACCTCGTATCCAAGCCGAGTTCTTCGCGCCACCGCTCAAGTGGGCTTTCCCCGCTACCGGTGGCGGCGTCGCCTGACGAGGGTCAGCCCCAGCAAGGCCAGCACCGCGACGGGCGTGGCCATGACAAGTGGTACGACGTTCTGGGGGTTCACCACGCGCTGTCCGGTGACCGTCACGTGCAACGGACCGCTGACGGCGACACTGTCGGCACCGGTGCTACTCACCGCGACGTACAACATGAGTTCGCCGGCGTCGATGGCCCGGACGGTCCAGCGCAGCTGAGTCGATTCCCCAGCCGGCAGGTCGTCGAGGAACTGGGTACGTTCAGTGGACCAGTCCTCGGGGTCCACGTAGATGTCAGCATCGGCGCCCACGATGTTGAGATTGGCGATCAAGCCGGACTGCGAGTCGCCGGAGTTGCGGAGGGTCGACTCGAAACTGAACTGCTCTCCCGGCCCTACGGTCAGCTCCGTTTCGTCGAGCTCGACCGACACGGCGCTCGGGTCGACCTGACTGGCGTGGGCGGTCGGCACCGCAACGGCAGCAGCCGCCACGCTAAGCGCCGCCGCAAGGGGCGCGTTGACTCTGACCCACCGCCTCATGAGTGCCCCCGCGGTAGCAGCGTCAGCCGGCCTGCTAGCAACACGGCAACAGCAGGGACGGCCACAGCTGCCAGCAGCGGGCCGAGGAGCAGGTCAAGGTCTGCTGCGAAGCCGCGCTCGTTGATGATGACCTTGTCCAGGTACGTCAGTCCGCCGAGGAACGGGTCGAGGCGCAACAGCAGCTCCCCTGCCCATCCGCGAACCGCATCGGTGGGCATCTGGTTTGGTGCGACGAGCACCAGCAGCGCGAAGAAACTGATCGACAGGCTCAGCAGGTTCGAGTTCGAGAACATGCTGACCAGCAGACCGATCCCCACGCACAGCAGCGCGAGCATGGTGCCCACGACCAGTCCGCTCACGACGGCCACGCCGAACGTGCCGACGTC
>DATAEH010000017.1:0-44310 GCA_036258115.1 Streptosporangiaceae bacterium | reverse complement strand
TGCCGTCGTAGCGCACGGTCGTGACCGGCACTCCCGCTGAGCGCAGCTTGGCGGCGTAGGCTTCCCCCTCATCGCGGAGCACGTCGGCCTCATCGACGCACAGATACGCCGGCGGCAGGCCGGCCACCTGCTCGGCGCTGGCGCGGTTCGGCGACGCCGTGATTTCAGCCCGCTCCTGCGGGCTGGTCGTGTAGGCATCCCAGAACCACTCCATCTCAGTGCGGCTGAGGTAAAAGCCGGACGCAAACTCCTCGTACGACGCCGTGTTCATCGCCGCGTCAGTGACCGGGTAATACATCGACTGCTGGATGAACCGGACGTCTCCGCGTTCCTTGGCCATCAAGGCGAGGGCCGCCGTCATGTTGCCGCCCACCGACTCGCCGGCCACGGCCATGCGACTGGCATCCAGTCCCTTGGATGCCCCGTTGGCGGTGATCCACTGGGCAGCCGCGTAACCCTGCTCGATCGCGGTCGGGTAGCGCGCCTCTGGTGAGTTCGGGTACTCCACAAACGCGATCGCCGCGCGGGCGCCGACAGCGAGCTCGCGCACGAGGCGGTCATGGGTTCCGGCGTTGCCGAGTATCCAGCCGCCGCCGTGCATGTACACGACGACGGGCAGCATGCCGGTAGCGCCCTGCGGCTTGACGATGCGCACCCGGACCTCGCCCGCCGGGGACGGGACGGTTATCCACTCCTCGTCCACGGGAGGTTTACTGACCGGCGCGGACTGTGCGTCGTTGAGCACTTTGCGGGCATCAGCCGGCGTCATGTCATACAGGAACGGCGGCCTGGAGAATGCGTCGGCGACCTGCTGCGCTGCAGGTTCAAGGACGACCTGACTGGCCACGGTCATGGCAATGCTCCCCCCGGCTCGAGTACCTCGACATCTTCCCCACATGTAACACAAGCCACACCGGCCTCGAGAACCCGCACCGCGTCGCTACGTTCGCTCGGGTCCGCCGCCGAAGAGTCCAGGAATGGCAATGGTGAGCGACCGTCTGGGCATGATGAGAACATGCAATCGCGTAAGCATGCTCGGTGCGTCTCCGGCGTCGCGGCCGCCAGCAGACATGCGTGGCCGCTGCGATGACCGTCCTGGTCGGCCGCCGTGAAACGTTCAATGCCGCCCACAGGCTCTACGACCCGGGCCTGTCCGACGACCAGAACCAGCGCATCTTCGGCAAGTGCGCCAACCTGCACGGCCACAACTACGTCCTTGAAGTGGTGGTGTCCGGAGACATCGACCCGGCCTGCGGCTACGTCATGGACCTGAAGACGCTCTCCGAGCTCATCTGCAAGCAGGTCATCCAGGATGTGGACCACCGCAACCTGAATACGGACGTGCCGTGGCTGTGCGGGCGGATCCCCACGGCCGAGAACCTCGCCCTCACGTTCTGGGAACGGCTCCGTCCCGAGCTTCCAGAGGGCATGCTGCGGTCAGTACGGCTGTGGGAGACCGACAAGAACTGGGCTGAGGTCGGTGATCAAATCTGACGACGCGGCCCGGACGGGGCGTGAGCTGCATAGCCGCTACACTCCTGCCGACCTGAGCGTCTTCACCCCCGAGGAGGCGAACAGATTCATGCCACGCGGGCTGGGTGACCCGCGAACCGACCCTGTGCTCGCCTGGGAACTGTTGTACCGGCTCGAACCCGCGTTGTACGACCGGCTCGTGACGGCAGAGCGCCTTCATCCGGGCATAATCGACTGGCTGCCGCGGACGGGCCACAGCATCGTCGAAGTAGGTGCCGGCACTGGACGACTGACGCTGCGCCTGGTCGACCGGGCGCCCGAGATCGTGGCCGTCGAGCCCGCACGGCAATTGCGCGAGATCCTGCAGCACAAGCTTGATGCCGTCAGCCGCGGGAGCCGCGTCCGCGTGGTGCACGGGTTCTTCGACGAACTGCCGCTTCCTGATGGCTTCGCCGACCTGGTCCTGGCCTGCTCGGCGTTCACGCCCGACCCGGCCCATGGGGGCGACGCCGGCCTGGCCGAGATGGAGCGGGTCTGCACGCCGGGCGGCCGCGTCGTCATCATCTGGCCGAACAACATGAGCTGGCTCGCTGCCCGCGGCTACGAGCACGTCAGCTTCGGCGGGGAGATGTTCGCCGAGTTCTCCAGCTATGACGAGGCCGTCGAACTGTCCCAGATCTTCTATCCGCGCGCCACCGAGGAGATCCGCCGCGGCTGCCTGCGGCGGGTGCCATTCGAGATCATCGGCCTCAACCCGCCGCGGGACCTAGCCGTGAAGACGCTGATCCGATGAAGATCGCAATCCTGGCGCCGCTGGTGACAGCCATCCGTGAGCCACAGCTCGGCGGCTCGCAAGCGTTCGTGTCAGACCTGGCCCGCGGGCTCGCAGCCCGAGGCCACGACGTCGACGTGTACGCAGCCTCCGGTTCGCGGATTCCTGGCGTCACGGTGATCGACACCGGCGTCGATCCGCGGGCGCTTGCCGGGACGCTCTACCGAGCCGAGGCCCGCGACCCGGTTGGATCGGCGTCCGCCTCACAGGCCGCAGAGGCCGCCTTCGGCGCCGCCTACGCGATCATGCGAAAGAGGCGGTATGACGTGATCCACAATCACGCCTTCGATGCGCCTGCCATCCGGCTTGCGGCGGAATTGCCCGTACCGGTCGTGCACACGCTGCACCTGCCCCCGGACAAGGCCGTGGCAGCCGCCATGCGAGAGGCGGCGCGCTCGGAGAGACCGCCGACGGTCGCGACCGTGTCCGCATTTCAGGCGAACGCGTGGCGCGAGACGATTGCCATTGACGCGATCCTCCGGCCGTGCGTGCCCACGGACAGAATCCCGTGGTCGCGAAGGCCAGGCCACGGCGCGGTCTTCGCTGGCCGGCTGAGTCCCGAGAAGGGGGCCGCGGAAGCAATCGACATCGCATGCGCAGCCGGCCTCCATATCGACGTCTATGGCGACGCCTACGACGCTGACTATGCCCGCGAGCAAGTCGGAGCGCGCGCTGGCAGGCCCGGCGTGGCGATTCACCAGGCCGTCCCGCGGGAAGCGCTATGGGAGGCCATGGCCCGAGCTGCCATCGTCTTGTTCCCGGCCAAGTGGGATGAGCCGTTCGGGATGGCCGCCGCTGAAGCGCACGCGTGCGGCACGCCCGTCGTCGCGTTCCGTCGCGGCGGGCTCGGCGAGGTTATCGCGGACGGCGTCACCGGCTTCCTGATGCCGCCCGATGACCTTCGTGCCTGCGTCGGTGCCGTCACCAAGTCGGCTGGGATCTCCAGGGCGATGTGCCGGCGGCACGCCGAGTGCCATCTTGATCTGCGTCAGAGCCTTGACGCTCATGAAAAGCTCTATAGAAAGACGGTCATATCGCATGTCAGACGTGCTAGGGCGGCGGCCGGTGGGTGATCCCGGGCACTGGCTCGCCGGGCGGGTTGCGGTGGTCACGGGCGCCAGCCGCGGGATCGGGGCCGCCACCGCCGAGGCCGTTGCGGCATCCGGCGCTCATGTGATTCTTGCCGCCCGCGACGTGGACGGCATCGAAGCCACGGCAAGCAGGATCCGGCAGGCAGGCGGGGAGGCGACACCGGTGCCTGCCGACGTGAGCAAGCCGGCCGACGTCGAGCGCCTGTTCTCGGCAGCACGTCATCAGGGGCCGGTTACCGCGCTGGTCTGCGCGGCCGGCGTCCTGACGTCTACCCCATTCGCGCAGACCACACGCGAAATCTGGGACCAGACACTCGCCGTCAACCTGACCGGGGCGTTCTTGTGCTGCCGGGCCGCCTTCGACCACATGCTCGAAGCCGGGCAAGGCCGGATCGTCACCATCGCATCGCTGTCCGGCGTATACGCAACCGAGAAGTTCCCGGGCCTTGCCGCCTACAACGTCTCGAAGTACGGGGTTATCGGCCTCACCGAGGCGATCGCCGTCGAGGGCAGAGGACATGGGATCAGCGCCATCTGCATCAGTCCTGGCGCCGTCGACACCGAGATGCTCAGGCGCGCCAACCCGGCGTTGCGCCCCGGGCTCACGCCCGGCGACGTCGGCACGCTCATCGTGGCGCTACTCGACAGCCCGCTCGCTCCTGCCAGCGGGGCTAACATCCCGCTGTTCTCAAATGCGTGACCGGCCCGGGGAGCCGCCGGACCTGGGTTTAGGGCACCAGCGACCACAGGTCCGTTCCTTCGCCGGTGAGCAAGCCGTTAGCCGGCCGGGCGCGCGATGCCACCAGCCGGGAACACGCGGCCATCTCGCCGTCATGATCCACTTCGGGGTCGCCGCCGCGGTCGACGCCCACCGCGGCCAGCACGACCCCGTCTAGCAGGTAGAACCCGATGAACCTTCCCTCGTCAATGCTGCCGCGGACAGCGAAGTCATCCCACTTCGTGGCGTGGCCGACATATTCGATCGTGTGGTCGTACTGATCAGACCAGAACGTGTAAATGTAGTCATAGGGTGCATCCGACCCGAGCATCGACCTCGCTGCGGCTGCCCCCTGCCTTTCGGCGTTGTTGAAGTGCTCGACCCGGACCCGCCCGAACAGCGGATGGAGCTGATTGGCCACATCTCCGGCCGCGTAGACGTCCGCCGCGCTGGCCCGGCACCGCTCGTCGGCCAGAATCCCTTTCTGCGTGTCGAGCGCCGATCCGCTGACGGCGGGGACCTCCGCGGTAATGCCGACACCGACGACGACGAAATCGCACGGGAGTCGCGTACCGCTCGCGGTCACGACCCGCTGAACGCGCTCTGTTCCTTCGAACGCCGCGACTTGCTCTCCGGTTAGCAGTTCGACCCCGTTCGCGCGGTGGAACCGCCCGACAAGCGCGCCAACGTCGTCGCCGAGGGCTCTGGCCAGCGGAATCCTGCCGGGAAGGACCCCGGTCACTTGCACCCCGAGCTGGGTCAGCGATGCCGCCACCTCACAGCCGATGAAGCCCATGCCCACGATCACCGCCCGGCTGCCGACGCGAACTTCCGCCTTGATCGCATCGCACTCGGCAACGGTGCGCAGGTAATGGATGCCTGGCAGCTCAGAACCGGGTATCTCAAGACGCCGGTTCCGCCCTCCGGTGGCCAGCAGCACCTTCTCGTACTGCAGTTCCTGGCCAGAGTCCAAGACGATGTTGCGAGCGGATACATCGAGGCTTGTCACGCATGTCCCGGTGATGAGCTCTACGTCGTGTTGTGCGTACCAGGCGACCGGGCGCACGTACCATCCGTCGAGATCCTCCTCCGATCGCAAATAGGTCTTCGACAGCGGAGGACGGCCGAACGGCACGCAGTGTTCCTTGCTGATGAGCAGCACCCGGCCGGTGAATCCCTCCTCCCGCAGGGTCGCGGCGGCGTTACCGCCGGCAACGCCGCCGCCCACGATCACGAAAGGCCGCTCGCTTGATGGCGTTTGCATGCGCGGACCCCATCTCAGATGCCATCCGGTACCCCGGCGATCAACCCGTTGCCGAGCCCGGTACGGATTACACCTACCCTGATCGGGCCCTGCGGATCAACCCAGCTCCTTCAGGCCCGCCGCCGACAGAAGGTAACCGCTGGCGGCCAGCTCTCTGCCGGTCGCGAGTTCCAGCACAGCCTTGCCCGCGATGTCGGGTGTAAGCGCCGGGCCGCGAGCCGCGATGAACTCTGACACATCCTGGCCGGCTCTGGCCGCGTATGCCGCGACTGCGGCAGCGCCGAGGTCGGTCGCATGGGTGAGCTGCGGCAGCACGGCCGTGAACCTGATACCGAGCCCGTCACGCTCCGACTCGTCCGCGGCGTAGGACATCATGTAGCGGACCGTCGCTTTCGCGCCGGCGTAGCCGCCGCTGAGCGGCGATCCGGCGAGAACCGCGCCGCTGGAGAAGGCGATGACGACGCTGCCCGGTGCGAGGGGTCGGAGCAGGGCCTCGCGGGTCCAGTGAAAGACCTGCTGGACGTCAACCTCCCAGTTGCTACTGAAGGTCTGCCAGGTCTGGTACTGCAGGGCCCGCGAAAGCGGTGCAGCGCCCGCCGCGAGAACGAGCAGCCGCGGTGAGTACTGGTCGATGAGCCGGCCGGCGGTGACCGGGTCGGCCGCGTCGGCCGTCACGGGAATGACGCGATCGCCTAGCTCGGCCCGAAGGCTCGCAAGCGGGCCATCACCGCGGGCCACGCCCACGACGGTGGCACCCGCCTGGGCGAGGGCGACGGCTACACCGCGCCCGAGGCCCCTGCTGGCGCCGGTCACGAGCGCTGTAGTCCCGGAAAGCTGATCGGGTGACATGCTGATCTCCTCAGGTAGTAGCTCGGAACGAGCGCATGCCGCGCTCACCTGTTACTGATCCGGGCCGCCGGCGAAACTCACCGCCGCGGCTGGCGGAACGAGGAATCTGGCGCCAGACCGATGAATTCGGCGGCTAGGCCGGATCTGTACCTGGTGCGGGAATGGCCGCCGGAACCCGGCGCCCGCCTGTAAGGCAGCGGGGATGCTTCCCGCCTGCGAAGGGACGTGGAAGATGCCAAGCACCGTGGAGTTCGATCAGCTGGCCGATCCGTTCCGGCAGGAACTGCTTGGCTATTGCTACCGGATGCTGGGCTCGGTCGACGATGCGGAAGACCAGGTCCAGGAGACACTGCTGCGGGCGTGGCGCGGTTACGAAGACTTCGAAGGCCGGTCGTCGCTGCGAACCTGGCTGTTCCGGATCGCTACCAACGCGTGCTTGCGCGCGCTCGAGACCCGCGGCAAGCGGCCGCTGCCGGCGGGTCTTGGTGCACCTGCACCCGACCCTGACGGTCCGCTGCCGGCAATAGCCACGGACATTCCATGGTTGCAGCCGATTCCCGATTCGCTCGTGGCCGGGGGACCGGCCGACCCCGCTGCCGTCGTGACCGCACGGGCTAGCTTGCGGCTCGCGTTGATCGCGGCCCTCCAATACTTGCCGCCCCGGCAGCGCGCTGTCTTGATCCTGCGGGACGTCCTCGGCTGGCACGCTGCTGAGGTGGCCGCCTTGCTGGATATCTCGACCGCCGCAGCCAACAGCGTCCTTCAGCGGGCACGAGCGCAGCTGGCCAGCATCGCGCCAACCGAGAACGACCAGCGCGAACCGGAGGATCCGGCAGACCGTGCGCTGCTGGACCGGTACGCAGCCGCGTTCGAGACGGCGAACATCTCCGCTCTGACCGAGCTGTTGCGCGCAGATGCGACGTTCGAGATGCCGCCGCAGCCGGCCTGGTTCTCGGGCCGGGAGGAGATAGCGCGGTTCTTGCGGTCGCGGGTGCTGACGGAGCCGGGAAGGTTCCTTCTCCTGCCGACGTCGGCGAACGGGTATGGCGCATTCGCCACCTACGAGCGAACGGCCGGCGGCCCGTACGTCGCGCACGGCATCCAGGTGCCGGCCACGGACGGCGCGTGGGTGACCGGGATCGTGTCCTTTAACGACGCCCGGCTCGTAGCCACGTTCGGCTTCCCGGAGGAATTCAGCCAGGACAGGGCAACGGCGGCCGCGCACCGGTCATGAGCCAGGACAGCGGAGACGCGCTTGAGGTTGCGCTGCGATACGCGCTCGAGGCCGCCGAGCAGGTGACGCCGCGGATGCTGCCGTTGCCGACACCGTGCCGCGGCTGGGATCTGCGGATGCTACTGCTGCACGTTAGCGATTCGGTCGCCGCGCTGACGGAGGGCTTCGATGGCGGACAGATCGGCCAGACCGGGCCCGACAGTGATGAAGAGGCTTCGGCCGATCCGGCGGGGGAGTTCGGCCAGCGGGCACGGCGGCTGCTCGGTTCGTGCGCCAGGATCGCTCGACTTCATGGCGTCGTGACCGTGATCGGCTGTCCGATGCGGACCAGCCTTCTGGCGACCGCGGGCGCGTTGGAAGTGGCCGCGCACGGCTGGGATATCGCTCAGACGTGCGGTGGCCGTCAGCCCATTCCTGCGCCTCTCGCGATTGAT
The DNA here is from genome assembly GCA_036258115.1 of Streptosporangiaceae bacterium. Lineage (GTDB taxonomy): Bacteria > Actinomycetota > Actinomycetes > Streptosporangiales > Streptosporangiaceae > Chersky-822. Next base: position 36,415 of record DATAEH010000017.1, on the reverse strand, counting down.
TTGCTGCGAGCCGCACCAATGCTGATCTCGCGCGCGGATCGGCAGCAGCTCTTCGCCGAGCCCGTGTCGACGGCCAATGACGCCAGCCCAAGCGACCGGCTGGCGGCATACCTGGGCCGCCGCGGGTTCTGACGGACGACTCAGCGCCTGTTCAGCTCGGGTCAGGAACTCCGTCGAGGATCCCGGTCGGCAGAACGGCATGAACGCCCCAGGTCTGGTTGGCGACCTGGGTGATGCGCATGTCGACGCAGGTGCTCGCGTGCGCGAGCGCCGCAGCCTTCTCCACATCAAGCAGGACCTGCAGCCAGCACGTCATCGCGTCCAGAGCGTCCCCCATGGCCGCGTTGAGATCGGCGCTGAAGCCGAATGTGATGCGCCCGCCAGGTGTCTCGGCATGAATGGTGCCGACGGGGCGGTCAGCCACCAGGCTGACGACGGCTTCTGTGGTCATGGGGCACTCGATGGCGGTACCGCCGACCTCGCCGTCTCCCTGCGCCGCGTGGCCGTCACCCAGGTAGAGCAGCGCTCCGGGAACGGTCACTGGTGCATACAGCGTGGATCCGGCGACCAGTTCCTTGCAGTCGATATTGCCTCCGCCTGCTGCTCGCGGCGGGATGGTCGAGTGCTCGCCAGGCTCGTCGGGCGGCATTCCCATGACGCCGAGAAACGGCGCGATCCTGCGGGCGAAACCGGAATGGCAGGTTGCTTTGCCAGCGTCCGGGTCCAGATCCCACAGCAGCCAGGACGGCGGCCCGTCGGCGAGGCCCAGCCGTCTGGTAACGGGCGTGTCTAGCGCGGCCGCCACGGTCCAGCCCCAGGTGTCCGGCCGCAGGGACACGAGGCGCAGGGCAAGGAAATCGCCTGGCTGAGCGCCGCTGACCATGATGGGCCCAGTCAGGCAGTGGCCGCGATAGGCCGGGTACATCATCGGCTGCTCTTCGCCGGGGAAGGTCTGCCGCGCGAGATATCCCGCAGCGTCCAGTGACCTGACGATGACCGTGTCGCCCGGCTCAACGGAAAGAACTGGCCGATGCTCGCGGGACAGTACGTCGGCCGTGGTCTCGGGGGTGGGTTCCAGCCTGTGTGTTGTCATGCTCGCGCCTCCCTCGCCGCACACGCCGACCGCGTGCTCACCTTGATTCTGCAGCCTCGGTACCGTCCAGGTAGGTGGTGTCCTGCCGTGCCAAGGCCACCGAGTCGAGCGGGTAATGGCATGCCACGGCGTGCCGATCAGCGGACGCAGTCAGAACCGGGGTCTCTGCCGCACACCGCTCAGTGGCCAGCGGGCATCTGGTACGGAAGCGGCAGCCCGACGGGGGGTTCAGCGCCGAAGGCAGTTCGCCGCCGAGCCCTTCTGCCGCCTTCGCGCGCTGCGTGACCGGGTCCGGCAGCGGGATCGACTCGATCAGCCCGGCTGTATAGGGGTGCCTGGGCGCGCTGTAGACATCGCCGCTCGGCCCGAGTTCGACCAGCCGCCCTAGGTACATGACGCCGATGCGGTCGGCAAGGTACTTCAGCAGCGACAGGTCGTGCGCGATGACTACGTAGGTCAGTCCGTAGCGCGCCTGGAGCGCTCGCATCAGGTTCAGAATCTGAGCCTGCACGGAGACATCGAGGGCTGAGACCGGCTCATCAGCGACGATGATCCTGGGATGCAACGCCAGCGCCCTGGCCATGGCTATGCGTTGGCGCTGACCGCCGGAGAACTCATGGGCGTAGCGCCGGCTTGCGTCGGCTGGCAGTCCGACAGCGTCGAGCAGCTCGGCGACCGCGGCGCGCCGTTCATTGCGGCTGCCGACATGCTGGGCGGCCAGGGGCTCAGCGATCAGCGAAGAAACCGGCATCCGCGGGTCCAGCGCAGCCCACGAGTCCTGGAACATCATCTGCAGGTCCCGGCGCCGGATCCGAAATTCGGGTCCGCGCATCGCGCCGATGTCGTGCCCGTCGAAAATCACCGAGCCGGCGGTTGGCCGCTCCAAGCCGACCATCATCCGGCCCATCGTGGTTTTGCCACAGCCGGATTCGCCCACTATGCCGAGGGTCTCTCCTGGAAACACGGTCAGCGACACCTCGCTGACGGCGTGCACGGCACCCGCCGGCTGGAACAGGCCCCTGGACCTGACGCGGAACTGCTTCGAGACGTCGACGAGCGCCAGCAGCGGCACGTCGGCGTCGGCGACGTAGGCTGCCTCGTGCCGGGCCGTGCTGACCGTTGACGCAGATGTGTCCTGGCGAGGATGCAGGCAAGCGTGCAGGTGCCCGGGCGCGGCCTCGGCGATGGGCGGATCCTCGGTGCGGCAGTCATCGCGGGCAAACCGGCAGCGGGGCGCGAACCGGCAGGCGCCACTGGCGCCGGTCAGCTTGGGCGGCGCGCCCGGGATCACGGCGAGCTGAGCGTTCGAGTCAAGCTCGAGGGTTGGCATCGACTCGAACAAGGCCTCGGTGTACCGATGCCGGGGATCTGTGAAGAGGGTGAACGTGTCAGCCTGCTCAACGATCCTGCCCGCGTACATCACCGCGACGCGGTCCGCGTGGCCGGCGATCACGCCCATGTCGTGAGTGATGAGCATCACTGCCATCGACAGCCGCGCCCTGAGGCTGTCGATCAGCTTGAGGATCTGGGCCTGGATCGACACGTCGAGCGCAGTCGTCGGCTCGTCAGCGATCAGGAGCTTCGGCTCGCACAGCAGGCCGATGGCGATCATCACGCGCTGCCGCATGCCGCCGGAAAGCTGGTGCGGAAAGTCGTTCAGGCGCTCCGATGGCCGTGGCATTCCGACCAGGCCGAGGACCTCGGCGGCGCGCTCATTGGCCGCCCGGTACGAGGCGCCGGTGTGAATTCGGTAGGCCTCTCGGAGCTGACTCCCGATCGTGCGGGTCGGATTCAGCGAGGTCATCGGGTCCTGCGAGATGAGCGCGATGTCACCGCCCCGCAGCCGCCGCAGGGCCGTGTCGTCGAGGACGGTCAGCTCCCGACCGTCGAACTTGATCGAGCCGGCAGTAATGGATGCGCCGTGCGGCAGCAGCCGGATGATCGACATGCCCGTCATGGTCTTGCCCGAGCCTGACTCGCCGACGAGTCCGAGGATCTCACCCTGCTCGAGGCTGAACGTGACGCCGTCGACCGGAACCACCCGGCCATCCCTGGTGGATATCTCCGTGCGCAGGTCGGTGACCTCCAGGAGGCTCACTGGCCCGCACCCGTCAGTTCTCGCGCTCGGCCGGCCCGCCGGCCGAGCGCCATGGCTGCGAAGGTCTGGCCGAACCGCACTCCCTCGCGCGGATCGAGGACCGTCATCAGGTAGTCGCCGATGAAGTTGGCGGCCAGGATCGTGACCGTGATGGCCAGCCCGGGGAAGGTGGGCAGCCACCAGCTCGTGGCCAGGTAGGTCGCCCCCGCGGCCAGGTCGCTGCCCCAGTCCGGCTGCGGAAGCTGGACGCCGAGACCGAGGAAGCTAAGGGTCGTCGCGGTCAGCACCGCCCAGCCGACCGCGCTCGTGCCCAGCACGACCACCTCGGTCATCAGGTTGGGGATCAGGTGGCGGATCGAGGTACGCGTGCCGGTCGATCCGAACACCCGCGCCGCCTGCACATACTCCACCGACCGCAGCGTGCGCACCGATGCTTCGACGATGCGCGCGAAGCCGGGCGTGAACGCGATTCCGATGGCCAGCACGATGCTCGTCACGCCGGAACCCGCGGTGGCGATCAGGATCAGGGCGATCAGCAGCACCGGCAGCGCTAGCAGGACGTCGATGATGCGCATGAGCACCGAGTTGAGCCAGCGCGGCGCGATGCCCGCGGCAACGCCAAGCGCCACTCCGGCCACGGTCGCTAGGACAACGCCAAGCAGGCTGGCGACCAGCACGGGACGGGACCCGTAGATAGTCCGGCTGAACACGTCGCGGCCCAGCTGGTCAGTGCCGAACCAGTGCGCGCCGCTCGGCCCCTGAAGGATGCTGTCCCCGGTGGCCGTGGGCTGCACGTGCGCGATGAGTCCCGGCGAGGCCAGCAGGACCACGACGACAATGACCGCGATGACGATCGCCACCTGACCGATCTTGCGGCGGAGGGGAGTCGGCGGGGTGGGGTCGCCCAGAATGACGGCGCTGGTCGCCGCCGTCGACGCCACTGCCATCGATCAGTCCTTCCTCGGTGCTTGGTTGGGTGCCGGTCAGGCGAGTCCGGTAGCCGCTCGGGTGCGCGGGTCCACTGCGCCGACGATCAGGTCAACAATCAGGTTGATCAGCACGTAGCCGATGCCGATCACGACGATCGCGCCCTGCACGACCGGGATGTTCTTGTTGCTGATAGCGGTCGCGAGGAAGCTGCCGAGGCCGGGCCGCCCGAAGATGACCTCGGTGACCGCGGCCCCGGTGAGGATGTTGCCGAACTGCAGGCCGATCGTGGTGATGGCGGGTATCGACGAATTGCGCAGCGCATGCCGTATCAGGACGCGCCATTCCGTGCAACCGCGGGCGCGCGCGGACTTCACGTACTCGCTGCGATACTCCTCGATCAGCCGGCCGCGGATCAGGCGGGTCAGGATGGCCGCATATCCCCAGCCGAGCGATACGGCGGGAAGGATCAGGCCGCTGATCGAGCCGTTACTGATCGCGGGCAGCAGATGCAGACGCACGCTGAACAGCAGCACGAGCAGCAGCGCGAGGAAGAAATAAGGAACAGCCACGCCGAGGAAGGAAATCCCCCTGGCCACCCGGTCCGCGACGGAGCCGGGGAAGACGCCACCGAGCATGCCGAGCGGCACTCCAATGATGATCGCGACCAGCACCGCAGCGCCGGTGAGCTCCAGCGTGTCCGGCGTGCGTGAGAGGAGTTCGTGCGCAACCGAATTCTGAGTCAGGTACGAGGTGCCCAGGTTGCCGTGCAGCAGCTGCCCGATGAACTGGAAGTACTGCTGCCACAGCGGCTGCTCAAGGCCGAGCTGCCGGCGCAGGTTGGCAAGCTGCGCCGGCGTTGCGTCGGTTCCGAACAGGATGATCTTGGCCGGGTCGCCAGGTACCACGTGGATGAGCAGGAACGCGATGACGGTGATCCCGAGGACGACTGGGATGGCCGTCGCCAGCCGACGGAGGATAAACCCCATGGGCGTCAGCTGACGGTGGCCGTATGGAACGTGATGTATCCGTTCAGGGTCGTGTGCAGTCCCTTCACCGTCGGAGCGGTCGTGAAGGGGAAGTTGACGTCCCACATTGGCAGGTAAATCGCGTCCTTCATCAGCGTCACGCAGACTTGCTCGTAGAGCGCGTTGCGCTTCGGTGTATCGGCGGTCTTGTTGGCCTGTGCGATCATCGCGTCGATCTTCGGGTTGTCGTAATGCGACCAGTTGAATCCTGACTTGATCGCGTCGGAGTTCACCCAGATGTTAAGCAGGTAAGGGTCGGTCCCGAAATAGCCGAAGGCGCCAACGTTGTGCACGCCGGAATTGAAGGACGCCTGGGCGGTGGCGAACGGCTGCACCGCCGTCTTGGACGTGAACCCCACCTTGCCGAGCTCGGAGGTGACGAACTGGGTCGGCAACTCGAAGCCAGCATCGGCGAACAGGATGACGTTGAGGAATAGGTCCTTGCCGTTCTTGCTGCGGACTCCGTTCGCACCCTTGGTCCAGCCGGCCTGGTCGAGCAGCGCGTTCGCCTTGGCCGGATTGTAGGAGTACAGCTTGGCCGAGGCAGGGCTGTAGCCGGGCGTGATGGGGGTAAGTACGCTGTGGGCCGCCGTGTCCACGCCGAAGAGCACGTCCTTGACCAGCTTCTCCTGATCAACGGCGTACATAATGGCCTCGCGCACCCGGAGGTCATCGGTGGGCGGCTTAGTCACATTGATCGGCAGGCCCGCCGGCGTGCCGATCGATGGGACGGTGAGCTCGTGGAAGGTGCCGGCCTTTTCTGCGGCGGAGATGTCGTTCGCGGGCAGCCCCATCGCGATCTGCAACTGTCCTGTCTGCAGCGCGTTATACCGACCGCTGTCGTCGGTCACGATGCGGAAGATCAGCTTGTCCAGCTTGGCTGGCCCGCTGCCGAAGATGGCCGGGCCCCACTTGTAGTTCGGGTTCTTCACGAGGTTGAGCTGATCGCCGGTCTGGTAGCTGACGAACTTGAACGGCCCAGTGCCGACCGGGTGGTTGCCGAATCCGGTGGGCCCGTACTTCTTCAGCGCGGTTGGCGAAGCGATGCCGAAGTTGCCGGCCGCCTGCTGGTGCAGGAACCCGGCGTTCGGCTCCTTGAAGATGATCTGGCAGGTGAACGGGTCGATGATCTTTGTCTCCTGATACGGCCCGAGGGCGCCGAGGCCGCTCTTTGACTTCGTCGCCGGATCGACGACGTGGTCATAGGTGGCCTTAACCGCGTCGGCGTCGAACTTCGTGCCGTCGTGGAACGTCACGCCCTTGCGGAGCTTGAACGTATACACCGATGCATCCGGCGAGACCGTGTAACTCTCGGCGAGCCCGGGGACGAACCGGCTGCCGGTGCCGCCTGCGCCTGGGAACCACCACACCAGCGGGTCGAACATGGTCATGCTGATGAGCAGCGTGAGCGCCAGGCCGGTCGCACCGGGGTCCAGCGTGTCGGGCGGACCAGCGATGCCCATCGTGAGGGTTCCGCCCGCCTTCCCGCTGCCTCCAGTTCCTGAGGACGAGGTACCTGAGCCGCAAGCGGCCAGCAGCGGCGACAGACCAAGTCCTGCTGTCAGCGTGGCGCCGACGCCGAGCAAGCGCCGTCGCGAGAGTTCGGCATGCATCGCGCGCAAGCCGAGTACCTGGTCGTGGGATTGACGTGGGGGCAGATCAGTCATCAGCGGCGCTCCTTGAGATACCAGATATGGCGTGAGGCAGCATGCCGAAGACTGATTATGATGTATATTGTATACGCAGTCAAGCAAGGTATGGCGAACTGTGCGCAAATGCGCGTTATATTGAAGCCCGATTGCAACAAACCCGGAAACGGAACTCGTATTGAGGGCGATCTGCGTATACAGGCGACTGTCAGCAGCTGGGTGCGTGAGCGCCTGAGGGAGCGAGTGGCTGGGGGCCTGAGCAACTGAGGCGGGTGCGGCGAGGCGCGAGCGGCCGCGGCATCTGGCCGCCGGCTCGTTTCAGCGGGTTTGCCCGTCCAGCCCCGGCTGAATCCGGCCGCGCACGCTCAGCACGTGGTGGCGTCCCGCCGCCTCGGCGAGCTCAGGATCACCTGATTCGATCGCTGCTATCAGCCAATGATGCTCTGACCAAGCGTCCGGCTCGCGCAACGGGGCGTTCTGCCGCAACAGCCACTGGCCTCGCTTGACCATCGGGATTGCCATCGCGATGAGGTAATTGTTGCCCGTCATCTCGAAGATCAGAGAGTGCAGTTCGGTATGCAGTTCGGCCAGCGTGTCGAGACCGAAACTGTTCGGCGAGGTCTGAACATCGGCCAGGATCTGCTTCATCCTGTTGGTGTGCGGCTCGCTGACCGTACCTGCGGCAAGGCGGGCGCCGAGCGGCTCGAGGGCCAGGCGTACCTCGAACAGGTCAGCTGCCTGGCTGGCGTCCAGCGTGGCGACAAATGAACCCCGCCGCGCGGTGACGTCAAGGAATCCTTCGGCCTCCAGCATCCTGATGGCTTCGCGAATCGGGTTCCTCGACACCCCGAGCAGCTCAGCGAGGCGATCTTCGATTAGGCGCTCGCCTGGCGGCAAGGTGCCGTCCAGAATGAGGCGGCGCAACTCGGTCGCCACGAGGTCGCGCAGGGGCAAATGCGCGCTGCCGACGCTGCCCGTCGGGGTGGTAGAAGGAAGCATAGTTCGTCTATTGTATGCAAACCGGCGTCTCTGGTCTCTGCCGCTCTGCTAGCTAACTCGCCGAATTTCGGCGCCAGCGCGTCGTTCAGCGCGCAAAATCGGCGACCACCGCACCCAAAGAGGGCTAGTGAAGACGTAGTAGCGGTCCGAGCAGAGCCTAGCTACGGGAGCTGTTGCAGGCGCGCGAGCCGGCCGAACACGTCGGGCCCCATGCGCAGACCCTCCTCAGCCGAGACTGCCGGATAGATGGCGATGTCAAAGACGTCGCTCCACTCCAGCTCGAGTTCGAGCAGCGCCTCCGAGCTATCGGCAGAGAAGATGCTGACGACTTGAACCGATGCCGACGATGGCCAGTACTCGGCGATCACCCGCACGCCTGGCGGGTATTTCCAGGTAGAACGACGCATCAGCGCCCCATCCCGCTCGGCGGCCGGCACGGTCGGACGGAAGCTCAGCAGCGCGACAAAATCCACGACGATCCCCCCGTAGATGCTGGTCAGAGCGTCACCGCCGCCGCCGCCAACCGGCGGCCCCCTCGCGGCGCACGCGATTTCAAGCTCACCACATGCCTGCAAACGACGTCAACGGCGCACCCGCGCCCGCCACGCAGCGGATGTACGATTTCCTCCCGGGTAATCGCCGGCGCGGGCTCCAGCAGGTGGCGTGAGGTGAGCGTTGACGAGCAGGCGATTGCGCACCCTGCGAACCTGGCAATATTGGCGACGCGCGAGTGGTTCAGCCCGCAGCGCTGGTCGGTGAATGACGCGCTGATGGCCGTGGCCGCCATCGTCTTGGGCGGCTCGGTCCTTGGCCCGTGGTTCAGGGCAACGGTCAAGTTCAAGACGGCGCCGCTAGTCGGATCCCTGATAGAGCCGAAGGGGGAGCGAAAGCGGCATCGAGGCCCATCGCTTCTTGCTGGCGGTGGGTGCGCTCGCGCTGGTGGAGCTTGCGGTGCTGATCGCGCAGCCCCCGATCGGCACGCCGTGCCGGTTGCCGGATATCACCGTCTGCTGGCGTTCATATCCGTGCTGATCTGCGTCGGCGTAATGGTCGGCTTCCTGTGGCGGCCCACTACATGGCCGGGCATCAGCCAACGCGAGCTTGGCCCGTTCTTCCAGCTAGTTATTGGCTGGGGCTTCGGCTCGGTCGCGGCACTGGGCGCCGCGCTCGTGTCGCGCGTTGCTGCACGGTGGCACCTTCAGCGCCGGACCTCGGCCCGACGGCGGGTTCGAGGTTGTCGCTGTCCTGCCGTCGGAGCAATCTCGCGCGGCCGCGAATGACACCGGCGCCCGTGCGGACGGTGCTGCCGGCAAGGACGGCGCTGCCAGCAAAGACAGTGCGGCCAGCAAAGACAGTGCGGCATGACCAGCCCTATCACCGTGCTGATCGCGGACGATGAGGCGCTGGTTCGCGCCGGGTTCCGGCTGCTCGTCGATTATGCCGCTGATCTCGCGGTGGTCGGCGAGGCGGAGAACGGCGTCCAGGCTGTCAGCCAGGCCCGTGTGCTCAAGCCCGACGTCGTCCTGATGGACATCAGGATGCCGGTTATGGACGGCCTCGAAGCGACACGGATGATCCTTGATGGTGGCCGGACCAGCCCCGTGCCACGGATTCTGGTCGTGACCACGTTTGACGACGACGAGAATGTGTTAGCGGCGCTGCGCAGCGGGGCGAGCGGTTTCGTGCTGAAGGACACCCCGCCCGAGCAGCTGCTCGAGGCGATCAGGATCGTGGCGGCGGGGGACAGGCTGCTCACGCCGAGGATCACCCGGCGGCTGATCGCCGAGTTCGCCCGCGCCCCCGTTCAACCTGGAGCCGCGCAGGGCGCCGCAGTGCTCAGCGAACTCACCGGCCGTGAGCGCGATGTGCTGGTCCAGGTCGCTGCAGGACGGTCGAACGCTGAGATCAGCGCTGCGCTGCACGTCAGCGTCGCGACCGTGAAGACGCACGTCAGCCGGCTACTTGCAAAGCTCGATGCGAGGCACCGCGCACAGCTGCTCGTCCTTAGTTACGAGCTGGGGGTTGCCGAGCCTCGCCGCAGCAACTGATGTTGTTGCCGCCGCCGTCAGCCGGCTGACCCTGGGCCGCGGGCGAAGATCACCCAGACCTGGCCGCGGGCAAATGTCATCCGGTGCCCGTTCGGGAAGAAGAACTTGGTACCGCCGTCCTTGCTGTGCCTGACCCAGCGCACGTGGTACACGCGGCCGTTCCTGAGCACGTCGGCTCGCCCGTGCCCGACGCTGACCGCATACGGCGGCCTGACGCCGAGCTCGCGGAACACCGAAGTACGGATTTTGGTGTACTGCACCACGACGGTGCGCCCGCCGAGCGGCTGGCCGGACGCCGAGCGAGCAAGGCTGCCGTCCATCGAGACGAGCCAGCGTTGCTGCTTGTGCGACCACCAGAAGATGAAATGAGCGGCCCGGTACGTCACGTGATAGGAGTGGATCGGCTTGCCACCTGAGGGAGCTGTGCCGAACCGGAAGCCGATGTCATGCGCCAGGCTTGCATGCGGGGCCTCGTGCAGCAGCGTCTTGGTGCGAGCGTAAAGGTTGTAGGGCTCGATCCTGCGGTTGTCGCGGTAGTAGCCGCCGACCTTGCCGGCGTACAGGTCCGCGATCCTCGCGTGCTCCACGACGGGCAGCAAATGCGGCTGAGCGCCTGAGAACGCGAAAGCTGGCTTGCCGAACTGCCTGAGCAGCTTGATGTCTTCCTCCCGCGCGCTCCTGACCGGCCCCACGACGGGCGGGATGTGCGAAGAGAAGACGGCCATGATCCTGCTCAGCCAGCCGTCGACGGGTAGCAGATACACGATGTCCGCCTCGTTCAGCCCCGTTGGCGGCCTGGCCTGGATAACGTTGTCAATCTTGAAGATCAGTTCGCGGCGCAGGTACTTGATCCGCTCGCCAGTGAACGGTGATGTCAGAGGGCCCTTACTTGTATGCGTCGGGGAAGGGCTCGCCGCCGGCGGCGAGTGCCGTCGTTGGTGATCGTGTCCCTGACCGCCGCTGAGCAGATAGGCGCAGCCGCCACTGACGGCCAGTGCAGCCACGGCGCTGACTGATGCGATCAGCGCCCGTGACTTGCCGCGTCGTGGTTTGCCTGGTCTCGAATAGCTCAAGGGACGGAGGCTACCACCGCGGTATGTGTGATTCGGTCAACAGCAAGCCCCGGAACTCGGGATTTGCAGTCCGCAGGGGCGTAACAGCCGGAGAATCGTCTTCTTGCCGGACTTGCCAGGGTTTGATGCCGTCATCATCTCTGACCAGAACGCGCTGCCGTGAACGCCGGAGTGTTCAGCGCGCGGACGTCGCCAGTGCGGCGGATTTACCGAACTGCAGCTCCTTCTCATCGACTTGCGCGCGCCACAAAGCGGCGTCCTTGAAGTAATGCTGGCGAAGGCGCCAGGGCGCCTTGCTGCCCTGCAGCGGCAGCAAGTGCCTGGACCGCTCGAAGTAGCCGGACGTCATCTCGATGAACGGCGAGGTCTCGATCGGCCCGGACAGCCGCGGCGTCACGGTCGTGAAACCGTTCGCGCGCATGTGCTGCACGATCCGGCTGACGTAGCTCGAGACCAGGTCGACCTTCAGCGTCCACGACGCGTTGGTGTAACCGATCGCAAAGGCCATGTTCGGGACGCCTTCGAGCATCATGCCCTTGTAGGCGACCCGCTCTGGAACGCTGATCTCCGAGCCGTCGACGGTTAGCGAGATCCCGCCGAGAGGCAGCAGGTTCAGCCCGGTGGCAGTGATGATCACGTCGGCTTCGAGCTCGGTACCCGAGTGCAGCCGGATCCCGGCTGGCGTGAATGCCTCGATGTGATCGGTGACGATCTCGGCCCTGCCGGACTTGATCGCCGCGAAGAAGTCCCCGTCAGGTACCAGGCACATCCGCTGGTCCCACGGGTCGTACGCGGGCTTGAGATGCGTGTCCACGTCATAGCCCGCCGGCAGTCGCTTGATCGCCGACTTACGCAAGATGGCACGGGCCCGAGCCGGATGCTTCTGACAGAAGTTGTAGATGAATGTGCCTATCCGGGCGTTCTTCCAGCGCACCACCCGGTACCCGAGGTCCGGCGGCAGCAGCTTGCGGAGCAGATCGTCGATCGGATCGGACGCGGGCAGTGAGAGCACGTAGGACGGCGACCGCTGCAGCATTGTCACCTTGGCCGCGCTCTCGGCAAGCGCCGGCACCATGGTGACCGCAGTGGCCCCGCTTCCGATGACCACCACGTTCTTGCCGGTGAGATCGAGGTCTGTCGGCCACTGCTGGGGATGTACAAGCTGGCCCGCGTAATCCTGCTGACCTGGCCATTCTGGCGTGTAGCCCTCGTCATACCGGTAGTAGCCCGAGCACAGGTAGAAAAAGCCGCAGGTTCGCTCGGTGACCGCGCCGGTGTCCGTGTGTTCGATCGTGACCGTCCAGCGTGCCTCGTCGCTCGACCATCGCGCGCCGGTGACGCGGCGGTTGTACTCGATCTCCTTATCGACGCCATAGGCAATTGCGGTCTCGCGCAGGTAGCGCAAAATCTCGCCCCCGCCGGAGATGGCCTCGCGCCCGGGCCAGGGCCGGAACGGGAAACCGAGCGTGAACATGTCCGAGTCGGACCTGACGCCCGGGTACTTGAACAGCTCCCAGGTGCCGCCGCTCACGTCGCGCGCCTCGACGATCGCATACGAGGCTCCTGGGGCCTGCATCTGAAGCCTGCATGCGGCTCCGATGCCGGACAAGCCCGCGCCAACGATCAAGACATCGGTGTGATCAGGCATCTCGGCTCGGCCGACATTTGCGTCGGGGGTTGCGTTCATCATGCTCCCTGTCCTGCTCAGGCGGCGACGGCGTCAGGATCGCATCGGCCTGCCAGGCTGTGCAACATTCGCATGTCCTCAGGCGGTGAGGATCGCCAGCAGCTCGGGGACCAGCAGCCTACGGCGGCGGCCTGAATCGGGCGACGAATCTGCGCTGCCATGGAGTTTCGACCGCACCCGGGTCGTAGTTCGCGCGGACAAAGGCAACCGCCTCGGAAGCGGCGACGCCGTCGATGATCGCGAGACAGGCCAGCGCCGTCCCGGTCCTGCCTCGGCCGCCGGCGCAGGCGATCTCGACCCGCTCGCCGTCCGATCTCCGCCAGGCCTCGGAGAGCGTTCTCGCCGCCTGCTCGCGGTCGGCTGGAAGGCCGAAGTCCGGCCAGAGCAGCCAGCAAGACTCCCAAGGGACCTCGGGCGGATCTGATCCGAGCAGGTAGAGGCCGAAATCGGGCAGCTTGCCCTGGCTCGCGAGGTCACCGGCGGGCAGAGGCCGACGGAGACCCCGGCCACGAACCAGCCTGCCCGACGGCAACCTCAGCACCCCTGGAGCGGCCGGATCCCATGGGTCGCTCATGAGCGGCATAGTAGTCATGACGCTATCCGGCAGCTTCGTGGTCCTTGAGCAACTACGATCCTTCGCGATCACCCACCGCAGGGTGGGTCGGTAACGCCAGTGAGGGCGCCAGTCCGACCACGTTGCTGGGACCCGAATCCATATGTCATCCTCTTCGTGCAACGCAAAGTATCGCCCCCGCCGAACGTATGTTCCGCCTAGAAGTGGCCATTGCCGCAGGCGCGGGCCGGATCATGGGCAAGGGAGCGACTGGATGGGCATTCTCAACGAGGCCCGCCGCGAGTTCATCGCGGCGCCCGACAGCTCTAAGGGCCAGATCGTCTATAAGTGGCCCGATCACAACATCCGCAAATTCTCCAGGGCGATTGTCGAGCCCGATGCTGTAGCGCTTTTCATCAGCCAGGGTCGCGTGATGGGCATCCTCGGGCCAGGTCAGCACTCTCTCGATGCGGCCGAGCTGCCTTTCCTGGGAATGTTCGTCGACTGGGCCAGCAATAGCAACGCCTTCAAGGCCGAAATCTTCTTTGTCGGCGCTCGTGAGTTTCCTAACATCCGCTTTGGCGGCCGTCTGGACGAAGTTCAGGATCCGCAGACCGGCCTGATCGTCACGCTCCGCACGTTCGGCGAGTACGCGCTTCGAGTGGTCGATCCCGCGAGGCTGATCCTCAACCTCGTCGGCACGGTCGACGTCACCAGCAACGACGCCGTGACCGATTGGGTCACGCAGCAGTTGCTCAAGTGCGCCAGGTCGGGCGTCACCGCCCAGCTGATGTCAGGGGCGTGGCAGATTCTCGGCCTGTCAATGCACAGGGCCGAGATCGAGCACGGCACGCTGGAAGAGGCCAACACCGAGCTGGCTGGATACGGCATCGCGGTCACCCGGCTCGGGAACCTCGATATCAACCTCGACGACGATGACAACGCCAGGCTGAAGAAGCTGGCCGGCGACACCGCGTACAGCAGGCTTGCGGGCAGCTACCAGGCGGCCGCCCAGGCGCAGATGATGCAGGGAGCCGGCGAGGGCATGGCTCAGGGCGGCGCCGCCGTAAGCCCGGTCTTCCTGGGTGCCGGACTTGGCCTCGCGCAGAATATGGGCGTACCGCAGGCCGCTCCTGGCTACCCGCCGCCACCCGCACCGGGTTTCGCAGGCGGCGGCCAGGGTTACGCGCAGCCGGCACCGCCAGCCTCGCCAGCGCCGCAACAGGCGCCGCCGCCGGCAGCCACCGTCGCGTGCGGCAATTGCCAGAACCAGGTCCGAGAGGGCGCCAAGTTCTGCGATTCGTGCGGCAATGCCATGTCCAGGACGTGCTCGAATTGCAACGCGACCCTAGGTGCTACGTCGAAGTTCTGCGCTGAATGCGGGACCCCCACCGGATAACGACCGTATCTGCCGCCGGAACAGCAGGTCAGGGGGCCCGCGAAAGCTGACTGATAGCGGGCCGCCATAACCGTCGGAAGCTGCAGGAGTTCTGTTACGATGCGCAGCGATACGTAGTTATCTGCAATCGTCTGGATGCAATTAGACTGGTGTGTCTGCGGTAGGGCGCAGCGTGAGAAAGGTCTGCCCGAATGGACCGGATTGAGTGCCAGTGGTGCAAGGCTCAGAACGAGCCGGAACGGACGAGCTGTGACACCTGCGGCGCGCCGCTAGACAAGAGGAATCTGGTTACGGACTCCGGCTGGAGTGAGGCGCCGCGCCTGCGCGATATGACCGAGTTCCGCTTCTCGAACTCCACCTGCCAGGTTGAGGGCGAGATCGTGCCGGTCGCTGAGCTCGCGCTCTCTCCAGGTGACGCGGTGTTCTTCGAGCACCACGTGATGCTGTGGAAAGAGCCCGCTGTGCCGATGGCCGCGATGAATACCGGCGGCGGCATGAAGCGAACGCTCGGCGGCATGCCGCACATTCTGAGCATCGCTCAAGGTCCAGGCCGGATCGCGTTCTCTAGGGACGCGACCGGCGAGATCGTGGTGCTGCCGCTGCACCCCGGCATGGAACTGGATGTGCGCGAGCATGCGTTCCTGATCGGCACCCACTCGCTGAACTACTCGTTCGTGCGGATAAAGGGGCTGAGCAATCTGCTGCACGGCGGCAGCGGCATGTACATGGACCGGTTCATCACGCAGAACTATCCAGGACTGCTCCTGCTGCACGGGTACGGCAACGTGTTCCAGAAGACCCTGCAGCCTGGCGAGAAGATGCTGATCGAGCCCGGCGGCTTCTTGTACAAGGACTCCGCCGTCGCGATGAACACCATTCAGATGGACATCAAGACCGGCATGATGCGGCGTGGCATGTACCTGGCCGAAATGACTGGGCCCGGGCGCGTCGGCATCCAGTCCATGTACGTGCACCACGGCTCCGAGTAGGGGACCGGCATGACAGGTTACGCGCCGCCCACATATACCTGCCCGTACTGCCGCATGGTGAACAATGACGACGGCAGCACCACCTGCCCGCGGTGCGGCGCCCCGGTCGACATCCGGCTCAGGATCTCGAATTCAGGCTGGTGCAAGCAGCCGCCGATCCGCGACATGGCAAGGCTCAGGTTTAGCCGGTCAACTTGCCAGATCAGCGGCGCCTACGTCCCGGTCGCCGAGATGCAGCTCCATGACGATGACTGGGTCTATTTCTCCCATCACGTGCTGCTGCACACCGAGCCTCGGGTCCGGCTGGATTCGATGCGTATGCAGGGCGGCTGGAACCGGATCATGGCCGGCATGCCGTTGATCATGATGCGGGCGCAGGGGCCGGGGTTTGTCGCCTTCAGCGCCGACCATCCCGGCGAGGTGCTGGCCATACCGCTTGAGCCGAATCAGGGCGTCGACGTGGTCGAGCACCAGTTTCTCGTCGCGACCGGCAACATCGGCTACCAGTGGCATAACTCCAATGTGTGGTACACGACCCGCAACGGAGAAGACACCGAATGGCATTACCCCGTCGGAAAGTTCATCGACCGGTTTATCGCCCAGGGCATGCCCGGCCTCCTCCTGCTGCATGCGCCAGGCAATGCATTCGTCCGCGACCTGGGGCACGGGGAACGGATTCTCATCCAGCCAGGCGGGCTGATCTGGAAGGATCCGTCGGTGCAGATGTTCCTGCACTTTGAGTACCCGCGCGGGCAATACTGGTTCAGCTCGGCAAGATGGCAGGCGAAATCGATCTGGCTCACGCTGCAAGGACCAGGCCGGATCGCCATCAAGTCGGTTTTCGAGCAGCCCGAGCTCAACGGATCCGTGGTACGCAATTCCGGCGCCACTACGCAGTTCTGGTAGCCCGCCGAGCCGCATTCCGGCCTGCCGGCGGCCGGAATTGACGCGTGCGGCTAGTGAGAGCCCGCTTGACGCACGACAGTTAACAGCTCCCGACGGCGCTGCACCCCGCCGCGTACAGGCCGCTGAACTCAGACCTGTGGTCATCGTGCCCAAGGACAGCGGATGAGAAGGCGCGAGGCCTGATCGAAAGCCTGTATCTGCACGGATCACCCCGGTTCGGCGAGTATTTTCCTGGCGCGAGCGGCGCCGACTTCGTCGCGGTACATACTCCGGGCCGGGCTGGCCCTTCAGGCCCAAGCTGCCTGAGAAGCCCGCGGCTTCAGCCGCAGGAGTAGTCACGACTTCCAAGAGCGGTGCCGCCGCCGCCGCCGGCACGGACTGGCTGCCTTCGGCCCACGCTGGCGCCCGATCCTTGCCGAGGCGCTGCGCGCGAGAGAGCAGCCAGGCCAGCCCTCTGAGTACGCCGACGACCCCGTGGCGCGCGGCAGGGACACCGCTGCTTTCGCGACGATGGCTGTCGAGTCAGGTATGGCATGCGGGCCCTGAGCACGGGCCACGGCAAGGCATGTCCGTTGCGTGGATCGTTCCCGCGCCCTCAGGGCGGGATCATCACGACCCGGCGGTATGGCGCCTTGCCGTACCGCGCCCAGCCAGCGCCGACATCGGCGAGCGGCAGCGTCTCGCGGTCGGTGTCGATCCGGCCATGGGCCGCGTGCCCGAGAATCTCCGCCAGCGCCGCGGCCTTTTGCTCCGGGCTGAGCCCGTTGTTGGTATAACCCAGCACCGACAGCTCACCCCCGCGCAACGTGGCAGAGGAGAGGTTCGCCTGCTGACCCGCGCCAGAACCCAAGTTCACAAGGCGGCCGTGCGGAGACAGCACCCGCATGGCGGCTTCTGCCGGCTGGCCCCACACCGGGTCCAGCACCAGGTCGACGTGGCCGCCACTGGCCTCCGCGATCCGGCTCGCAATCTCCGGGGCTTCGCCGGTCAGGTCAACCACGGCGTCCGCGCCAAGCTCGGTTGCCCGCTGCCTGCCCTGAGCGTCGCGGCATGCTCCGATCACCCGGCCGGCGCCGTGCAGGCGCGCTACCTGGATCCCAACCTGACCCACCGTGCCGCTGGCCCCGAGCACGAGGACGTGCTCTCCAGCCTGCAAGCCGCCGCGCCAGGTCAGCGCCATCCATGCGGCGATCGCGGACAGCCCCAGCGCGGCGACGAGGTCGTCGCTGACCGAATCCGGCAACGCTACGATGGCACTCTCCTCAGCCACGTAGTACTCGGCCATCGTGCCGTCGCCGGGCGCCATCCCGGCACTTCCGCTGAACCAGACTCGCTGACCGGCAGGAAAGGTGTCGGCCTCCTCGATGACGCCGACACCCTGAGTTCCGGGAACGTATGGCAGCGCGGGCGCGCCGAAATAGGACACACCCGATGCGCAGAGCAGGTCGAGCGGATTCACCGGCGCCGCCGTGACCCTGATTAGCGCTTGTTCTTCGGCCCGGCGGGGCACTGGGTGGCGGCCGTACACCGGCGGCTGGCCATGCTCATGCAGCACGGCCGCGCGCATCGTCGCTGACCCACTGCCGTCATGGGCAGCGGAGCCCGGCATCGTCCCTCAGTCCTCGGTGTAGGTGTAGGTGTAGGTGTAGGGATTGTCGAGAACCCTGGTCTCCGGGATCTCCGGATGCATGCCCTCGTCCCACGCATCCGGACCGAGCACTCCCCTGAGGTACTCCACCGTCCCCGCGACGACGCGACGGGCCTTGCCGAGGTCCGAGCCAACCAGGCGGTGGTCGTACTTCACTACGTTCCCGTTGACGACCACGGTGTGAACATCGGCGCGCTGAGCCTGGAACACGACGTGGCCATAGGGATTGAGCAGGGGGAACATGGCTGGCGAAGCGTCATTCTTGATCAGCACCACGTCGGCCTTCTTTCCGGGCTCCAGGCTCCCGGTCAGTACGTCAAGGCCCAGCGCCCTCGCACCGCCCATCGTTGCCCAGTCGACGACGTGCTCTGCGCGGAGCTTGTGGTGAGTCACCGTCTCGTCCCTGTTATGCGCCTCGAGATGCTCCCTGGCCCGGTCGGCGCTGAGCGTCGCTCGCATCGCGGAAAAGAGATCAGCGCTCCACCAGACGCTGGTGTCCATCGACAGCGAGACGCCGATGCCGTGCTCGCGGAGCTTCCAGGTGGGCGGATACCCCTGTCCTGCGCTTTGCTCGCTCTCTGTCGACATCGACGCCGAGCCGCCAGTCGCCGCGATCCGGTGGTAGGAGTCGGCGGACAGGCTTGCCGCATGCACATAGATGCTGCGCTCGTTCATGAATCCGTGCTCATGCATCAGCCTGATGCCGTCGTCGGTCGTCACCTTCCAGACGCCGGCGTGCGTGGTGACCGGCACATTCAGGTCGCGGGCCACCTCGAACGCAGCCTTCTCGGGGAAGTCAGGACTAGCAGGAGGCACGTCGAATGCCATCTGGAAGCCCAGCATGTCGCTGCCGCCTCCGGCGAACCGTCTCGCGACGAAGTCACGGAACTCAGGCGTGGCTGACCATTCCCACGGCGCTGCCTGAATGTTGCCGTACGCGAGCACGAACCTGCCAGGCACCTCGGTCAGCGCATCGGCAGCAGCCTCCGCATGATCGATGGTCTGCAGGTTGTGCGACCAGTCAACCGTCGTCGTCACGCCCGCGTCGATGGCCTCGATCGCGCTCAGCAGGTTGCCCGCATAGATGTCCTGCGGCCGGAAGGACTTACCCCACTGCAGGTAGTTCCAGACGAAGTACTGAGTCAGCGTCCAGTCCGCGCCATAGCCCCGCATCGCCGTCTGCCACATGTGCCGGTGCGTGTCGATCATTCCCGGCATCACGATCCCGCCGGTCGCGTCGATCTCAACCGTTCCCTCGGGCACCTGCAGGCCGGGGCCGACTGCTGCGATCTGCTCAAATGAGATCAGGACATCGGCACCATGCTCCACGCGGTGCGCGCCGTCCATGGTCAAAACTGTGGCGTTCCGGAAGACGAGCGGCCGGCCGGCGAAGTCGGCCCCAGATTCATGCGACCCGGACTCGGGTGACCCAGATTCCGGTGACACGGTCATGTCGAACCTCCGTAGCGGGGACGGGAAAGTATCAGACAAGACGGACAACCGTCCGTATCACGGCCCGGTTGCAACATGACCGGAAGCGTTGCCGGTTTGCGTGTTCCTGTCAAGAGGTGCGAACCTACCTGGGAACCGGGTGATAGCCGACACCCGTGCAAGGTAGCTGGAAGCGGGAGACACGATGGCACGCCGCGAGACGGGGCCGGACTTCATCGAGGCGCTGGCCCGCGGCCTTGATGTGATCCGGGCCTTCGGGCCGCGCCGGCCCGTCATGTCGCTTGCCGCTGTCGCCGCGGCAACCGAGCTCGCAAGGCCGACAGCCCGGCGGATCTTGCTGACCCTGACCGAACTTGGTTATGTGCAGCCGGCCGATGGCGGTTTCGAGCTCACGCCAAGGGTGCTTGAGCTCGGCATGTCATACGTCCTGTCGCGCAATCT
Source organism: Streptosporangiaceae bacterium (assembly GCA_036258115.1). Taxonomy (GTDB): domain Bacteria; phylum Actinomycetota; class Actinomycetes; order Streptosporangiales; family Streptosporangiaceae; genus Chersky-822. Next base: position 16,425 of record DATAEH010000017.1, on the reverse strand, counting down.
GTGGGAGGTTGCCAGGCCGCACATGGAAGCGCTCGTGGCCAAGACACGCGAGTCGTCCTCGATCGCCCAGCTAGACGGCTCGGACATCGTCTATGTGGCCAGGGTGGCAGTGCCGAAGATCATCACGCTGGCGGTCACGATCGGCACCAGATTTCCCGCCATGCAGACCTCGCTCGGCAAGGTGCTGCTCGCCGGATTGCCCGTCGAGCAGGTCGACGCAGTACTGGCACAGCCGAGCAGATCCGGAATCGCTGCCCGGTGGCAGCCGGGGCCGCAGGAGTGGCACGAGGCGCTCCGCGAGGTCCGGGCCCGCGGCTGGTCGCTGACCGATGAGCAGCTCGCGCTCGGCATCCGTTCGGTGGCCGCGCCGCTGCGCGACGGGGATGGCCGGGTCATCGCCGCCATGAACGTCACCGTGCACGCGGCGGAAACGCCCGTTGAGGTCCTCACCGGGCAGCACCTGCCGCTGCTGCTCGCCGCCGCGGGAGCCATCAGCGCCGACTGGGCCGCTTACCAGTCAGCCCCGGCCGTCACCATCCCGCTCGCCATACCGGCATCTTGACATGCCCGCGAGAGGTCCGAACCATGCCGCCAGTTAGCCGGACGATAGTCCGTTAGACGGACAGAAAGGGTTTCGTGCATCATGAGCCAACCCGCACCAGGTCCCCTGTCGGGCCTCCTCGTGGCCGACTTCTCCCGCGTGCTGGCCGGGCCATACTGCACGATGCTTCTGGCCGACCTCGGCGCTGACGTGATCAAAGTGGAGAGTCCAGCCGGAGATGACACCAGGCGCTGGACGCCTCCGCAGACCGCCGACGGCGTGTCGACCTACTACATGGCGATCAACAGGAACAAGCGATCGGTTGCGCTCGACTTCGCCGATCCCGGTGACCTGGCCGCCGCCAGGGAACTCGCGAGGCGCGCCGACATCTTGGTGGAGAACTTCAAGCCCGGCGGACTGGTCAGGTTCGGTCTGGACTACGAGTCGGTGCGGTCCGCGAACCCGGCCATCATCTACGCGTCGATCAGCGGCTTCGGTTCGGGAGGCGGAAGCCACCTGCCGGGCTACGACCTGATGGTGCAGGCGATGTCCGGCTTGATGAGCCTCACCGGCGATCCCACCGGACAGCCGTACAGGTCCGGCATCTCTGTGTTCGACGTCATCGCCGGCCTGCACACCACGATCGGGATCCTCGCAGCGCTGAACCACCGCGCGAGCACCGGCGAGGGCCAGCAGATCCAGGCCAGCCTGATGGCCTCGGCGCTGTCCGGGATGGTGAACCAGACGAGCGCCTTCGCGGCCGCCGGGGTGATTCCGTTCCGCATGGGCAACGCACATCCGAGCCTGTATCCATATGAGCCGCTCCCGACCGGTGACGGTGATCTGATCATCACGGCCGGCAACGATGCCCAGTTCCGCAAGCTCTGCGATGTGCTCGGCGCACCGCACCTGGCGGACGACGTGCGGTTCGCGCGTAATGCAGATCGCACCGCCAACCGAGACGAGCTCAGGCCACTGCTCACAGAGCTGCTGGCTAAGCGCACGGCCGCCGACTGGTTCGGCGCTCTGATCGCGGTCGGCGTGCCGTGCGGACCCATCAACACCGTCGACCAGGGCATCGCCTTCGCTACCGAGATCGGCCTTGATCCGGTGGTCACCGCGGGCTCCGGCCCGGCCGCCAGGCCGACGATCCGGCACCCGCTCTCGTTCTCTGAGACGGCGCCGCGCTACGACCTTCCGCCGCCAACCCTTGACGAACACGGCGACGACATCCGCAGCTGGCTGAGCAAGCAGAGCGAGAGCGGCCAGCAGGTTACAGACGGGCAGACGTCATGACGGAGCCAGCGCCGGACGGGCCGGTGTTCCCAACCTCGATCGGCAGCTCGACCGCCGACACGATCACCGTGCTCGGCCAGGACCTTGCCAACGACCTCATGGGCAAGGTCGGCTTCGGCGAACTCGCGCTCTGGCTGGTTACTCAGCGACGGCCCGCCCCTGGCCAGGTCAGGGTCTTCGAGGCGGTGCTCGTCGCGCTGGCAGACCATGGCTTCACGCCCACCGCGATCGCCGCCAGGCTCACCTACCTCAGCGCGCCGGAATCGGTGCAGGGTGCGATCGCCGCAGGCCTGCTGGGCGGCGGCTCCCGGTTCCTCGGTGTCACCGAGGACGCGGCGCGCTTCCTCGGCGAGACGCTGGCCGGCGAGCCTGAGCCCGCCGATGACGCCGGATATGACGAGCTAGCGCTGGCCGCGGTCCGGCGAGCCCGCGAGCAAGGCAAGTTCGTCCCCGGACTCGGACACCCCGTTCACAAGGTCACCGATCCGCGGACCCGGGTGCTGCTGGAGATAGCAGAGGCTGAAGGCCTGCGCGGGCCGCACCTGCGGCTGTTCGAGGCGATCGGCCGGGTGCACCCGCATGTGCTCGGCCGCACTCTTCCGCTCAATGGCGCGGGAACGAGCGGCGCTGCGCTCGCCGATCTTGGCCTGCCAGCCGATCTCCTGCGCGGATTCGCCTTGCTCGCCAGGACGGCAGGACTACTCGGCCACCTAGCCGAGGAGCGCCGCCGGCCCGTCGGCATGGACATGTACCTGAATATCGAGCACCACACGAAGTACCAGCCCCCCGACCCTGCCAGCACGTGAGGGAGCGCCCATGGCGACCATTGCCGCCGTCATCGCATCCACCCATCACCCCTTCTACTACCGCGCGAGCACATCGGCCGGCGCGGACCGGCCGGTGTTCGCCGATGAGTGGATGGCCAAGATCGAGAGTTTCCGCGAGACACTGACCAGGGCCGAGCCCGACGTTCTCGTGATGGTCGGCAGCGATCACTTCCATCAGCTCTGGCTGGACAACATGCCGCAGTTCCTGATCGGCAAGGCGCCGTTCTACGACGGGAACTTTTACAACGAGGAGCGCGAATTCGGCCTGCCGAGGATGTTCTTGCAGGGGCACGAGGAACTGTCGGCCTACCTGCTGCGCGCGGGCATTGATGCCGGGTTCGATCTGGCCTTCAGCAATGAGCTGCGTATCGACCACAGCATCACCTGCCCGCTGATCACGCTGCGGCCACAGGCCGACTTGCCGATCGTGCCCGTCTACACGAACATCTTCGCTCCGCCGCTTCCGCAGCCAAGGCGGTTCGTCGAGCTCGGAAAGACGATCAGGAGGCTGGTCGAAGCCTGGCCGTCTGACCAGCGGGTGGCAATCATCGGCACCGGACATCTGTCGCTGGAGCTGGGCGGCCCCAGACAGTTCGGCCCGCACGGCCCCGATCCGGAGTTCGACCGCAAGGCGGTCGAATGGATCGCCTCAGCGGATCTCGACGGCGCGCTGGCGGAAGTGAGCCTCGACAGCCTGTGGCTACCAGGGAACGCTACCCACGGGTTCATGGACTTCATGCTGATGATGGGCGTCGCAGGACAGTCTGTGCAGGCCGATTACGTCGACTCGCTCGATCTCTTCCACACCATGGAGGCCTATTTCACCTGGTACCCGAAAGGCGACAGCCAGTGAGCAAGTACCTGCTGGATAAGTTCCTCTACACGGTCGACCGTGATCCCGAGCTGTTGGAGAGGTACCGGAACGACCCCCGCGGCACCGTCTCGTGGTGGGAAGCCGAGCGAGCGAACGTCGTGCTCAACATTCCCGAGATGGAGCGCAGCAGCTGGCTGGCGTTCAGCGACGTCGAGCGGGAGGCGCTGGCGACGCATGACTACGTCACCCTGTTCGAGCTCGGCTGCCACAACTTCCTGCTGCTGACGTTGTTCATAGCTCTGTTCGAGCGGGACTATGACGAGCCGCTGGCATTCCAGCGTGAATTTGCCGCCCGCCTCAGCCATTGGACGGTCCCGTATCCGGACATCTCCACGTAGCTCAGCCCAGATAGGTAGCAGAGCGTCCGTCCGAACGTCATGATGTCGGACATGGCGTTCAGTTTTGCCGGCGCATGACCGCCTCGGGCGTGCAGCCTGTCGCGGTTGCGCTCGCCGTGACAGCCGCCGCCACCTTCGCGGTCGCCAATGTTGTCCAGCAGCGGATCGCGGCCAGGCTCCGGTCCGACACGGCGTTCGACACCGCCGTCTTGCTCAAGTTGATCCGACGGCCGCTCTGGCTGGCCGGCCTGGTCGCCGTCGCCCTCAGCCTGTCGCTCCAGGCGACTGCTCTTGACCTGGGACGGCTAGTGGTCATCGAACCGGTCCTCGCCAGTAGCCTGTTGTTCGCCCTCGCCCTGGCCGCGTGGGCCGACCACCGCAGGATGCGGCCGGCCGAATGGCTCGCCGCGCTCGCAACGTTCGCCGGGCTCGTGGTCTTCCTGTCTGTTGCCCGGCCGTCAGGCGGCGTGTCGACGGCCGAGCCGAGCCTGCTTGCCCTTGCCGCCCTCGCGGCCGTGCTGGCCGCCGTGATCTCGGGCCTGCTCGCCAAGCGGATGTCGCCGCTGCGCCGCGCATTGACACTCGGCGTTGGGGGCGGCATCGCGGCCGGGGTCACCGACGCACTGACCAAGACCGTCGCGGCCCTGTTCGGTGCGCACCAGCTAGGGGCGCTCGCTGATGTACGCCCCTACCTGCTGGTATTCATCGGCCTGCTGACGTACACCATCCAGCAAAATGGGTACCGGGCGGCGGGGCTGGCTGCGTTTCTGCCGGTGTTCTCGGTTCTCGACCCAGCGGTCGGATCGTTGCTTGGCCTGCTGCTCTATCACGAGCACTTGGGTGGCGGCGCCGGGCGCGTCGCCGCAGAGATCGCCGCCGTGCTGGCCGCCGCCTGGGGGATTTCGCGCCTGGCGCGATCGACGGCCGAGGCCGAGCCGATCGAACCGATCCCGGTGCTCAGGAACGTTGAAATCGCGACACCGGCCGTCGCGGTGGCGGAAACGCTACTTCCGCCCGCACTTGCCGAACCGTTGCTGGCCCCGGCTGACGATTCATCAATGCCACACTGACCGACCCGCTGGCTACGATTCGGTCGTGGCTACCCGCTACGACGTCTCCAGTGTGCCGCCTCAGGGCGGCTATGTTGCCAAGCAGTGCCCGGTCCGCGCTCAGTGGGATGCTATCCATCCGTGCGACCCGCTACCCCCGTCGGTCGCGCTGCAGCGCCGGTTTGCCCGTGGCAGGGACTTCGAGGCCGAGATCGTGGCAGAGCTCAGCCATCGCCATCCGGACGCGGTGAACCTGCTCAGCCAGGACCGGGAGAAACGGAAAGAGCGCGAGGAGGCCGCGAGCGCGGCTATGGCGCGAGGCAGCCGGCTGATCATCGGCGGACGCCTGGCAACCGATTACAGCGGCCGTCGCACCGGTGAGCCGGACCTGCTTGTCGCATCGGCAGGAACTGGCTACCGGCCAGTGGATATCAAGCACCACCGCAGCCTCGTCGAGCGCTCAGCCGACTCGAACGCCGATGCCGCACTGTGCTCGGCGCTCGACGACCTTTCCTGGGAGGCCGCCGGAACTGACGCGGCAATGGCAGCCCGCAAACGACGGGCGGACCTGCTACAGCTGGCTCACTACCAGCGCATGCTCGAAGTCGCCGGGCTGGCGGCCGGCGACGGGAGGCATGGCGGCATCATCGGCGTCGAGCGCGTCGTGGTCTGGTACGACCTGGATGCGCCCGTGTGGCGGACGCCGTCCTCGAGCGGCAGGACGCGGCTGCGGTCGACGATGGAAATCTATGACTTCGAGTTCGACTTCCGGCTCGACATCATCTCCGTGGCGGCGGCCTCGGCCGCCGACCCGGCTGTCAAGCGCCTTGTGGTTCCGGTCAAGATCGCGGAGTGCGCTGAGTGCCCGTGGTGGTCCTGGTGCGGCCCGCTACTCGAGGCGGGACCGGGCGATGTGAGCCTTTTGCCGCGGATTGGTTGGCGCGAATGGCGGATACACCACGACCACCACGTTACGGACCGGGCGGCCCTGGCCGCCCTTGACTACCGCACCGCCACGCTGATCGCGGCGGGTGTCGACCTGAGGCCGGTCCTGTCCGCGTGCGGCCGGCTGCCTGCCGAGACCCACCTCGCGGACGTGCTCGGCGCGCGCAGGAGCGCTCAGACCGCCCGGCTGGCGGCAGCCGGCCTGCATACGCTGGGCGATGCGGCGAGCCTCTGCGCGCGTACTGCCTCCTACAGCGACGCGCCGATGCAGGACCTGCCCGAGCAGATCGATCAGGCCAGGGCCGCCCTGGGCCGCAGTCCTGCCTATCGCAGGCGGGACGTGACCACAGCCTGCGTGCCGCGCGGCGACATCGAAGTCGACATCGACATGGAGAACACAGCCGACGGCGTCTACCTCTGGGGCACCCTCGTAACGATCAGAACGGAATGGACGGCGCGGCCAGCCGGATACCGCGCGTTCAGTAGCTGGGAGCCCATGACGGCCGCGACCGAGGGAGAGCTCTTTACCGAGTTCTGGCGCTGGCTCACGGACGTTCGAGCCGCGGCAGCAGCCGACGGCCTGCGGCTTCGCGCCTATTGCTACAACGCCTCAGCGGAGAACTCCCAGCTGCGCAGGCTGGCGTCAGCGTGCGGCCTTGAAGACGAAGTAGCCGCGTTCATCGGCTCGGCGCAGTGGATCGATCTGTATCGCGTATTCGCCGGCCAGCTGATCACCGGCGAATCAATCGCGCTGAAGGCAGTGGCTCGGCTGGCGGGCTTTTCCTGGGAAGTCCCTGACCCCGGCGGTGATGAGGCGATGCTCCGCTACGAGCAGGCCGCAGGGCCTGACGGTGACCCGGCCGCCAGGGAATGGCTGCTCGCTTACAACCGGAATGACACCGAGGCCACCAGAGCGCTCAGGAGCTGGCTGGACGATGCCGCAACCGACTGCCCCTCCGTTGCCGATGCGATAGCAGGGCCGTTCCCGGGGGAGTAAGCAACCGTGGCCCATTCCGGCGAGAACCCCCCGGCCGCACGCGACCCGGAGCTCGAGCCCCCGCGCGCGCAGGATCCCGGCCCGCAGCTGTCCCGGCGCCAGGTCCTGGTCATCATGTCCGGATTGCTGCTCGGGATGCTGCTCGCGGCACTCGACCAGACCATCGTCGCGACGGCCCTGCCCACGATCGCAGGTGACCTGCACAGCCTGTCCAAGCTCTCCTGGGTGGTCACCGCCTATTTGCTCGCCTCCACCGTCTCAACCCCGCTGTGGGGCAAGCTCGGCGACCTGTACGGCAGGAAGATCTTCTTCCAGGCCGCGATCGTGATCTTCCTGGTCGGATCGACGCTAGCCGGGCTGTCGCAGACGATGACGGAGTTGATCGTCTTCCGCGCCCTTCAGGGCATTGGCGGCGGCGGGCTTATGGTTGGCGCCCAGACGATCGTCGGCGACATTGTGCCGCCACGCGAGCGGGGACGCTACCAGGGCTTCTTCGGCGCGGTCTTCGGGGTGACCAGCGTGATCGGCCCCTTGATCGGCGGGTTCTTCGTCGACACCCTGTCCTGGCGCTGGGTCTTTTACGTCAACGTGCCCGTCGGCATTATCGCCCTGATCGTCGTGGCCGCTGTGCTGCCCGGCCGGCGCAGCAGGCAGCGCCGGAGTATTGACTACCTCGGCACCATCCTGATCGGCGCGTCGGCCACCAGCCTGGTCCTGCTCACCTCGCTGGGCGGAGTGAGCTTTCCCTGGAGCTCGGGGCCGATCATCACGCTCGGCGTGCTCGCGGTGCTGTTCGCCATCGCGTTCGTCGTCGCAGAGAACCACGCGGCCGAGCCCGTGCTGCCGATGCACCTCTTCCGTCAGCGCGTGTTCACGGCGGCTGGGGCGATCGGCTTCGTGGTGGGCTTCGCGATGTTCGGCGCGCTGACTTACCTGCCTCAGTACATGCAGATCGTCAAGGGAGTCAGTCCGACGGCCTCCGGCCTGCGGCTGCTGCCCATGATGGCAGGGTTGCTCGCCACGTCGATCGGCACCGGCCAGCTGATCAGCAGGTGGGGCAGGTACAAGGTCTTCCCGGTGGCGGGCACCGCGATGATGACCGTAGGGCTTTACCTGCTGTCCCATCTGGGCCCGGCCACAAGCACGCTTGCCAGTTCGCTGTTCATGCTGGTGCTCGGAGCGGGCATCGGCGCCACCATGCAGGTCCTTGTCATCGCGGTGCAAAACGCGGTCGATTACGCTGACCTGGGCGCAGGCACGTCGGGAACGACCTTCTTCAGGTCCATCGGCGGATCGTTCGGAACGTCGGTGTTCGGCGCGATCTTCGACCACGTGCTGCCCCACAACCTGCAATCGGGCCTGCACGGGCTGAAGCTGCTGCCCGGTGTCGACGTGATCGGCGGGGCCAGCCCTGCGGCTCTGGCGAAGCTTCCCCAGCCCGTGCACGCCGCCTTCGTTTCCGGATACGCGGCGTCGATCCGCACGGTCTTCCTGGCCGCCGTGCCGGTCGGCGCAGTCGCCTTCCTGCTCACCTGGACGCTGAAGGAATTGCCGCTGCGCCGGACTTCTCGAGCGGTCGATCAGGCGGACCGGCTCGCGCCCACCGCGCGGCCCACCATCAGGACGTCTGATCAGGAGATGCGTCGTGCCGTCAGTTCGCTGCTGTCCAGGGAGCGCCGCCGCGAGGTTTACTCCCAGCTCGTCTCTGCCTCGGGTGTCGCGGTGTCTCCGCGTGCGGGCTGGCTACTGCTGAGGCTCGGCGAGCATCGCGGCGAATCGCGCGGCGCGATCGCGGGCAGGCTGTTCATTAGCGTGCCGGAACTGAGCGACAGGATGACCGAACTGGTCCAGGCCGGCTACGTCGCCCGAGCGGAGCCAGGTCCGGACGCCGCCGACGAGCTGACCGATTCCGGCAGGGACGCCTACGCGCGAATCTTCGCCGCGCGCCAGGACTTGATCGAGCGGCTCCTCGACGGATGGCATCCGGAACTGCACCCGCGCCTGCTTGAGCTGGTCACGGAGATCACCCATGAACTCGCAGCCAGCGGCGAACGGCCTGATACCGATCTGGACCTGGTTCGCTGACGCTGGCAACGGTCGCAGTTAGCGGTCAAACGCTTAGACGTCAATGGATCGTGCTAGCCTCCGGCTATGCGACCAGCGCAAACGCCGATCGGTCTTCAGCTGAGCCAGGCGGCACGAACGATCAGCCGCGCTTTCGACGATGCGCTGTCCGACGCCGGCGGATCGCTGCCGGTCTGGCTCGTGCTCCTCGCCAAGAAGACGCGGAACCTGGCGAGCCAGCGCGAGCTAGCCGACGCGGTCGGGATCAGGGAGGCTACCCTGACGCACCACCTCAATGCGATGGAGCGCGCCGGGCTGATCAGCCGCCACCGGGATCCAGCGAACCGCCGCATTCACGTCGTGCGCCTCACTGCCGCAGGCGACGAGATGTTCCTGACGCTCCGTGTCGCCGCGCTCGGCTTCGATCAGCGGTTGCGTGATGGCATCAGTGACCAGGAGATCGCCGGCCTGCGGGATGTGCTCGGACAGCTTACCGCCAACGTCCTTCCTGCGCCCTGAGCCCACCAGTTCGGCAACTGCCATCGCGAGCAGGTATGGCACCAGGTCAGTTGATCTGCGCAGCACCCAGACCGTGCCTTTAGTCGCCATCCAGCCGAACTCCGCCAGCCGCGTAGGCGGTGCATTCGCTGGTTCGGCGTCAGGGGCCGGCCCGAGCTGATGGCCGGCTGCCGCCAGGAGACCATGAAATGACCTGGCGATCATCCGGTGACCACGCTCGTTCGGGTGCAGGCGGTCGACAGCCCACATCTGCTTGTCGTAGGTTTCCGGGGTGGCGGCCGCGTCGAAATGCAGCGTGCCGAAACGCGCGGAAACGGCGTCCAGCACGCCATTAACCAGCTGCGTCCGTCGCGCGAGGGGTCGCGCGAGCGCGCTGGGCAGGCCGAGCATCCGCCCGGCGTCGGGCAGCCGCATCGTCAGCACCTCGGCCCCGGCCGCGCGCAGCGCGCCCACGGTGTGCGCTGCCGAGCGCTCGATCTGCTCTGGATCAAAGCCCGGCCGCAGCGTGTCGTTAATACCGAAGATCACGCTGGCGATGTCTGGTCGCAGGCTGAGCGCCCGCGGTAGCTGCTCCCGCTCGATCTGGCTGGCACATGCCCCGCTGCCGGCGAGGATGTGCAGTTCAGGATCGATCAGGCCGTCCGCCAGCAAGGCGGCCCAGCCGCGCCAAGCTCGGCCCGCATTCCCGCTAGGTCGGGCGGGCTCGTCCGTCTCCGTGCGCCGGTCGCGCACCGGATCCCCGATGCCCAGCGTGATGGAATCTCCGAGCGCGGTAAACGTGGTCATGCAGCAGCTCCCACCGCGACCATGCCGATCGCCGACTCGTAGTGAGTGACCAGCTCCGCACATCTGCCAGGCCATGTTCTGCCGAGCACGGCAAGCCGGGCGGCGGCCCCCTGGGCCGCGCGGAGCCCAGGGCTCGCGACAAGGAGCGACACCGCGCTGGCAAGCGCAGCCTGGTCACCTGGCGGCACCAAGAAGCCGGTTATGCCGTCTTCTACAAGGTCAAGCGGACCACCTGCGGCCGGTGCAACGACCGGCAGGCCGCTCGCCGCCGCTTCCTGCAGGGTGTTGCCGAATGTTTCATGGGGCCCGCTGTGCACGAAGATGTCCAGGCTGGCATATGCCCTGGCGAGTTCGTCACCCTGCCGCTGTCCGAGGAACATGGCCTCGGGCAGCGCGCGGCGGGCGGCTGCTTCGGCCGGACCGGCGCCGACGATAACCAGGCGCACTCCGGGCAGCCTGCTGACATCGAGGAGCAGGTCCAGCCTTTTCTCCGCGGCCAGCCGCCCGACGTAACCGACGATCACCTCACCGGCAGGAGCAAGATCGGCACGCAGCCGCTGACTTCGCCGCGCCGGATCGAACCTGACCGCGTCGACGCCGCGTCCCCAGACGTGCACACGGACGAAGCCCTGTTCGCGCAGGGCGGCCGCCGTTGCCGAGGACGGTGCCAGCGTGCGAGCCGCGGCATTGTGGATGCCTCGCAGGTGACGCCAGCAGAATGCTTCGCCGGCGCTGCCCAGGTGGTAGGCGCGTGCGTAGGCGGCCATATCCGTCGCGTAGACAGCGACGAAGGGAATTCCGAGCTGGCTGGCCGCGGTCGCACCGCCAGCGCCGAGCACGACCGGGCCTGCCAGGTGCACGAGGTCGGCACGGTGGGCGGCGATCGCGGCGCGGACGGGCGGGCCTGGCAGGCCGACACGGAAGCCGGGGTACAAGGGGAGGCCGACCGACGGCACCCGGACAACCGGGAAGTCGGTCCTGATGCTCGGCAGCCGCGGAGACGGTTTGGGGGCGATCACCAGTGGCTGGTGACCGCGCGCCGCCAGGTGCTCTGCGACGCGCATCGCCGTGCTGGCGACGCCGTTGACATCGGGCGGGAATGACTCTGTCACGTAGGCGATCCGCACGTACTCACCGTCGCCCACGCGGGTGCAAGTCCCGGCTGCGACGACATGACGACACGACGAATATCCGGTGACAACTCCGGGGAGAATCCGCAGGTCAGCGGCGTACGGAAGGCAGAGCGTTTAACTCCGATGACACGCGGTAGCAAAGACTCGGTGAATCGGGTGGAGCGACTGATCCGCGGTGTCGACCGCTGGCAACAGCGGCACGTGGCCCCGGCCTTCATCTTCGGGGTGATCAAGAAATACGGCGACGACAATGCCGGGCAGCTCGTCGCGAGCCTGTCGCATTCAGCATTCGTCTCGCTCTTCCCGCTGCTGCTCGTGCTGACCACGATCCTTGGCATCGTCGCCGCAGGAAACCCTGCGCTGCGACATGAGGTGCTGTCCGCTGTCACCGGGCAGTTCCCCGCGATGAGCCGTCCTCTTCAGCATGTACACCAGCTGCGCAGATCGAGCGTGATCGGGCTGATCGTCGGTCTGGTCGTGGCACTGTGGGGGGCATCCGGCCTCGCCCAGACCGGTATTTTCGCGATGGCCCAGGTGTGGAACCTGCCCGGACCTGACCGGCCGGGATACTGGCAGCGTCTTGGCCGGGCCGGGCTGTTCCTGCTGGTGCTCGCGCTTGGCGTGATCGTCACGACGCTGCTGACCAGCTTCGGTACCTGGGGGAGCAGTTCGGTCGGGCTGACGATCCTGGCCGACGCGGTCGCCGCAGCGGCCAACGTGGGGATGTACGTGATCGGATTCCGCGTCCTGACTCCCAAGGTCGTGATGATCGGCAAATTGCTGCCGGGCGCAGTGCTGGCCGGCATCGGCTGGACCGTCTTGCAGGCCATCGGCACGCAGCTGGTCAAGCACTTCCTGCACAGCGACTCGGTCTACGGGATCTTCGCGATCGTGCTGAGCCTGCTCGCGTGGATTTACTTGATCGTCGAGATCACCATTTACGCCGCTGAGGTCAATGTCGTGCTCGCGCGACGGCTCTGGCCACGTTCGATCGTCCAGCCACCGCTTACCGCGGCCGACCGGCTGGCACTGTCGCTGCTGCCGCTCGCCGAGCAGCGCAGGGACGAGGAGCAGGTTGCGGTGTCGTACGCCGACGAGCCGGTCGACGACAAGCAATCACGAAAGGGCGGCGACTCCGCACCCGCCTGAAGCAGCCTGTTCGCCGGCCTAGCGAGCTGCCGACAGTGCCTGGCCACCCAGGCAACCCGGCGCCGATGCCGGCCATCGCTCGGGCCAACCGCGCAGGCTAGGTTGATGCGTGCGACGCAAAAGGAGTGACGTTGATGGATCCGCAGCCCCCCGAGACCCGCCTGACAGGGCGGAGCCTGCTCAAGGAAGTCGATCTGTCCGGAGCGGAGTTCCTGTATCTGGTCGACCTTGCCGAGCAGCTGCGCGAGGAGAAGCGCCTCGGCTTGCGGCGCAAGCGCCTCGCCGGGCAGAACCTGGCATTGATCTTCGAGAAGCCATCGACCAGGACTAGATCAGCATTCGAGGTGGCCGCGTACGACGAAGGCGCACACGTGACCCATCTCGGACCCGACGAATCCCAGATTGGCCACAAAGAATCCATCAAGGACACGGCCCGCGTGCTCGGGCGGATGTTCGACGGCATCGAGTACCGGGGCTTCTCTCAGGACGCCGTCGAGACGCTCGGTGCCCACGCCGGCGTGCCAGTCTGGAACGGGCTGACCGACACCTGGCATCCGACACAGATGCTTGCCGACATCCTGACCATGCGGGATCACGCGAGCACCGGGCTTGATCACCTCTCGTACTGCTATCTGGGCGACGGCCGCAACAACACGGCGAACTCCCTGCTGGTGACCGGCGCCCTGCTCGGCCTCGACGTCCGCGTATGCGCCCCCGAGGCGCTGTGGCCGGACCCTGCGATCCGAGCCATCGCAACCGAGCTAGCCGACACTTCGGGCGCGAAGATAACGGTGTCCAGTTCTGTTGACCAGGCCGTAGCCGGAGCGGACTTCCTCTACACCGATGTCTGGCTGTCTATGGGAGAACCGGCGCAGGCCTGGGACGCGCGCATCGACTTGCTGCTGCCTTATCAGGTCACCACCGAGGTGATGAACGCGACCGGCAACCCGGCGGTGAAGTTCATGCATTGCCTGCCGGCGCTGCACAACACCGAGACCGAGGTCGGCAAGCTGATCTACGACAGGCGCGGGCTCAGCGCCCTCGAGGTGACCGAGGAGGTTTTCGAATCGCCGGCTTCAGTCGTTTTCGACCAGGCAGAGAATCGGATGCACACGATCAAGGCGCTCATCATCGCGACGCTCCCACCGATTTCGCTGACCGCCGCCCGCGACGACGGCGCGCGTTAGGGTTTGTCCATGATGGGCGAGATTTCACCGGCCGGACCGGGCGAGAACCTGCCGTCGGCCCACCGCCTCAGGGCATCTCACGAAGATCGCGATCGGGTAATCGAGATGCTCAGGGTTGCCGCCGGAGATGGCCGCCTGACGTCCGAGGAGCTGGATGAACGCGTGGAGATCGCGTTCTCCGCCCGCACCTACGGCGAGCTTGCGGCGCTGACCAGCGACCTGCCTGCCAGCGGCGAGGCAATCGTGCCTGCTGCCCCCGCCGCACCCGGTCTGCACAAGAACGTTGTCCGCCTCGAGACCAAGAGCGGCAATCTCTCGAGAGTGGGCCGGTGGGTCGTCCCGCGTCGCATCGAGGCGAGGGTGACGAGCGGGAACATCAAGCTTGACTTCACCGACGCAGTGATCGCGCACCGCTCGATTGAGATCGAAGCTGACGTGCGCAGCGGCAACCTGGTCATCATTACTAAGCCCGGCATCGCCGTGGACACCGATGACGTTGTGATCCGCAGCGGCAATGTCAGGGTGAAGGCGCCATGGGGGAGCCAGGCCCCAGTGACCGTTCAGATCAACGTGTCGGGCAGGGTGGGCAGCGGGAACATCGTGGCCAGACCGCCACGGCGCTCCTTCTGGGACTGGCTGATGCGGCGACCCCGCCGCTACGCCATCACCTCAGGAGCGTAGTTTCGCCAGGCGCACTAGCGCTGCTTTGAGCATCTTTGCGTAGACGACTCCGCCTGCGGGCTGCGGGTGCATGCCGTCCGGCCAGAGCAGGCCGGTGCGGTGCTCGATTGTGGTGTACCAATCCGCCAGCACGACGCCTGGATGCTGAGTGGCCGCGGTAGCCAGCATCGAATTTACTTCCTGCTCCCATGGCCGGTTCTCGAAGGTATTGACCAGCACGAGCTTCCTGTCAGGTCCGATCGCTGCGAAGAGCTGGCTCATCTGGCCCGCCGTCACGGGCCCGTTGGTCCCGAGGCCGACGACCAGGATCGGGCGGAGCATGCCTTTGGCCTTGAGGCCAGCAATGACCGCCAAGCCGGCGCCGAACTGCCTGCCGACCTCCGCGTCGATGTAGATCCCGGGCAGCGCGGTCTGGAGCGCAGGGGTCGATGCGACCATTATCGAGTCGCCGACCGCCGTCACCAACTGGCCTGCCACGTGCCTGACAGTCGCCGGCGGCGGGACAAACTGGCGTGCCGCGAGCCATGCAGCGACGCGGCGTGCGCTCCGCCGGCCATGGTGGCGGCCGAAGCGAAGAGCCTGACGCTGCCGGCAACGCAGAGCGCGACCGTCACAGCGAGTGCGCTGCGGCGGATGACGGCTGCGCGGCTGCGAGGTCGACCAGGGGTTCGGGGGTCGCGTGATCGCCTGTGTTTTGCCATAAGGAATGCGTGCTGAGATCGGTTGTCACTCAGTACGCCGGGCACTCACATTACCCGGCACGCGCCGGCCTAATCCCCGAACGACGATGTCAGAGCGTCGCGCTCTCGCTCAGCAGCGACAACCGGACCGTCCGATCGGTGTTGTCGGCGTTGAGGTCGACCAGCGCTATCGACTGCCAGGTGCCTAGCGCGAGGTCGCCGCCGATCACCGGCACGGTGGCCGATGGCGGCAGGAAGGCGGGCAGGACGTGTGACCGTCCGTGACCAAGAGACCCGTGTGCGTGCCGCCAGCTGTCATCGGCCGGCAGGAACCGGGCAAGCAGGGCGAGCAGGTCGACGTCGCTTCCCGCGCCAAGTTCCATCACCGCCAGCCCTGCCGTTGCATGCGGGACGAAGATGTTGAGCAAGCCATCGCCGCCATCGGTGGCTTCTCGCGCGAAAGCGGCGCATCGCGCCGTGATGTCGTTGACCGACTCGCTGCCCGCGGTGCGGAGCCGAAAAGTCGTCGTCTTCATGCTGGCCGCTCCTTCTTCGGCAGCTTGGACACCACGACGTCATAAGAGCAATCGATCGCTTCTAGCAGCTCGTCATCAGGAATCTCCCCGCCGATCCGCAGCGTGTTCCAGCCGGACCGGCCGATGTAGGCCATCACCGTTGCGTCGCCCGGGTAGCGCGTCAGCCACTCGTCGGCCACGTCTCTGTTCGGCCCGCACTTCAGGCCGATCGTGGCAACCGCCTCCGAGCCCAGGAAAGCGAAGATCTTGCTTCCGACCTTGGCCACGACATCCTCGTCCCACGGCTCGTCCCGCCACGCGCCGGGCTTGTTCAGGCAGTATGCGAGCACTTCGGTCTTAGTCACAGCGCCTCCAGCAGCAGGTTGGCGGGAGATGGCACCAACACAGCTTGGCACCGCGCCGCGGGAGGTGTGAACGCAGCAGTGAAGATCCAGGAGACCCGCGAATTAGAGATAAGTCGATAAAAGCCGGGCCCTCGCTCGAGTTGCGAGAACCCGGCCCTTGCGCGGAGTCAGTGCCTGCCTGATGTCGCCATGCCGTCCTGCCAAGCGCTCGCGCCGGCCGCTGTCGCGGCCTTAGCCTGTGCGAGCTTGCGCTTCAAGGCCGCACTCGGTGGTTCCTCCTGGGCGCGCATCCAGCTCCTGATGCCCCTGACTAGGGCTGTGCTGCTGATTGCGATGCCGCACATGCCGATGACGCCCGCGGTCGCCACCAGGACGAAACCGACGATCATGGCCTTGGAGTTGGCCGTACTCGGTTGCATGTCGGTCATGGATGACCCGGTGCTCGTCATTTTGTCCCCCGATGTCGTCGTGCTCAGTGG
>DATAEH010000016.1:0-10978 GCA_036258115.1 Streptosporangiaceae bacterium | reverse complement strand
CGCGGCTGACGCCGCGGCCATCCCAGCCCACATGGCGAACGTGGAGCGCGGCCGGATTGCCATGATGGGCGGCGTCGTCAGCGTGATCTGGCTGGTCGTGCTCGTGCTGATGGTCTGGAATGGCTGATCCGGTGAACAACGCAAGCCATGGGGTAGACCCGACAAAGCAGGAAGCGCGCCGCAGTCTGCGCATGGGCGGGCTGAGGTCGCCAGGGCAGGTGCGGATGACCCAGTTCGGCTCGGCGGAGTTCGACGACTTCTCGCCCTATCCCCCGATCGCGGACTACGGATTCCTCTCCGACTGCGAAGTCACCGCGCTGATCGCGCCGAGCGGTTCCGTGGAGTGGATGTGCCTGCCGCGAATGGACGACGCGAGCGTGTTCGGCTCGATGCTCGATCGCGATGCCGGCTGGTTCAGGTTCGGCCCGGCCGACATGGCAGTTCCCGCCGACCGGCGCTACCTGGCCGGCACGATGGTGCTCGAGACGGTGTGGGACTGCGGCGAGGGCTGGCTGATCGTCAGGGACTGCCTGGTGATGGGGCCGTGGCGGCACGAGCATCCCGAGCAGCACTCGCACCGCAGGCCGCCGACCGACTACGAGGCGGAGAACATCCTGCTCCGCACGGTCCGATGCACCAACGGCGCGGTTCAGCTCGTCATCGACTGCCATCCGGCGTTCGACTACGGCAGGCACCGTGAGCAATGGATGCACACCGACCACGGCTTCAACCAGGTGTCGGTCCAGCCGCCGGGCACAAACCTGAAGCTCACCTTGACCTCCGACATCAGGATCGGGATCGAAGGTCCTAGCGCTCAGGCCCGGACCCTGGTCAAGGAGGGCGAGACCCGATTCTGCGCGTTGTCCTGGGGAAGCTGCGAGCCGCCGCGGAACTACGCCGACGCGAACGCGCGGCTGCTGTGGACGGCGCACCACTGGCGGCACTGGCTCGCTCGCGGCAGGCTGCCCGATCACCGCTGGCGTTCGCATCTGACCCGCAGCGCGCTCACGCTGAAGGGCCTCGCCTACGCCCCGACCGGCGCAATCGCCGCCGCCGCGACCACCTCGCTTCCTGAGACTCCGGGCGGCGAGCGGAACTGGGATTACCGCTACAGCTGGATCCGCGACTCGACGTTCGCACTCTGGGGTTTGTTCACGCTGGGCTTTGAGTGGGAGGGGAACGACTACTTCGCGTTCATCGCCGACATCGTCGAACGGGACCACGAGGACCTGCAGATCGTCTACCGGATTGACGGCGACCGGGACCTGGAAGAACACGTTCTCGACAACCTGCAGGGATACCAGGGCGCCAAGCCGGTCAGGATAGGGAACAACGCCTACTCCCAGCGCCAGAACGACGTCTGGGGAACCGTCCTTGACTCGCTTTACCTGCACACCAAGTCGCGCGACTGGCTCGATGACCGCGTCTGGCGAATGGCCAAGCAGCAGGTCGAGCAGGCGGTCCTGCACTGGCGGGAGCCGGACCGCGGCATCTGGGAGATCCGCGGCGAGCCGAAGCAATTCACCTCGTCCAAGCTGATGTGCTGGGTGGCGCTCGACCGGGGCGCGCGGCTGGCGCGGATCAGAGACGATCAGGAAGCCGCCACGCGCTGGCAGCAGGTGGCCGACGAGATTCACGAGGACATCTGCGCCAACGCGCTCGACGAGCGCGGCGTGTTCTGCCAGCACTACGAGACGACGGCGCTGGACGCATCGCTGCTGCTGATGCCGCTGACCAGGTTCCTGCCCCCTGACGACAAGCGGATCCGCGACACCGTGCTGGCGATCGCGGACGAACTGTCGGTGGACGGCCTCATCACCAGGTACCGGGTGGACGAAACCGACGACGGCCTCACCGGCGAGGAAGGCACGTTCACGATCTGCTCGTTCTGGATGGTCTCGGCGCTGGCGGAGATCGGCGAGTACCAGCGCGCCCGCGACCTATGCGAGAAGGTGCTGTCTTACGCGAGCCCGCTGCTGCTCTACGGCGAGCAGATCGACCCGCGTTCTGGCCGGCACCTCGGCAACTTCCCGCAGGCCTTCACCCACCTCGCGCTGATCAACGCCGTCATGCATGTCGTCAGGCACGAGCAGCAGGCGGCCAGGCGCGCACTCGGCGACGACGCCACGATCTCGCCGCGCCAGTAGGCGTTTAGCCAAGCGCGGTGCGCAGATCCTCGATCAGGTCGTCGCAGTTCTCGATCCCGACCGAGAGCCTGACCAGGTCGGCCGGCACCTCGAGCGGCGAGCCCGCCACGGATGCATGCGTCATTCTCGCCGGATGCTCGATCAGCGACTCCACCCCGCCGAGCGACTCGCCAAGCGTGAACAACCTGGTCCGCCCGCACATCTCGACGGCCATCTCCTCTCCGCCCGCGTGCCGGAACGAGACCATCCCGCCGAAGCCGCGCATCTGCTTGGCCGCTACCTCGTGGCCTGGATGATCGGCCAGGCCCGGGTAATACACCTGCGCTACGCGAGAGTGGTTGGCGAGCCACGTCGCCACCTGCGCTCCGTTCTCGCTATGCCGGTCCATCCTGACCCCGAGCGTCTTGACGCCACGCAATGTCAGCCAGGCATCGAACGGGCCGCCGGCCGATCCGGTTGCGTTCTGCAGGAAGGCGAGGCGCTCGGCGAGGCCGGCGTCAGCGACCACAAGCGCTCCGCCGACCACGTCGGAGTGCCCGCCCAGGTACTTCGTGGTGGAGTGGATCACCGCGTCTGCGCCAAGCGCAAGCGGCTGCTGCAGATACGGCGAGGCGAATGTGTTATCCACAGCGAGCAGCGCCCCGCCGGCGTGGGCGATCTGGGCGAGGGCGGCGATGTCGGCGATCGAGAGCAACGGGTTCGTCGGCGTCTCGACCCAGATCAGCACGGGGCTGAACTCGGCGACCGCCGTGCGGACCGCCTCGGCGTCGGAGACCGGCACCGGGTGATAAGTGATGCCCCAGTGCGCGTGCACCTTGTCGAACAGGCGGAACGTGCCGCCGTACGCGTCATGCGGGATCAGCACGTGATCGCCTGGCCTGCAGAGCGTGCGGACCAGGCAGTCCTCGGCCGCCATTCCGGACGCGAAAGCCAGCGCGCGAGCGCCTCCTTCCAGCGCGGCCAGGCACTCCTCAAGCGCGCCCCTGGTCGGGTTCGCGGTGCGCGAGTACTCATAGCCCTCGATCCAGCGGCCTGGTCCGGAGTCGACGCCCCCGTGCTTAGTGCCGCCGCGCACGCCGCCGACGCCGTCTTGCTTATAGGTGGA
Source organism: Streptosporangiaceae bacterium (assembly GCA_036258115.1). Lineage (GTDB taxonomy): Bacteria > Actinomycetota > Actinomycetes > Streptosporangiales > Streptosporangiaceae > Chersky-822. The sequence goes on along the minus strand of DATAEH010000016.1, from coordinate 7,726 downwards.
CACCTGGTAGATCGGCGGGACTACCGCGCCCGTAACCGGGTCGGGTTCCTGCCCCGCGTGAATGGCGAGGGTTTCGAATCCGTCGCCGCGCTCAATCTGCGCCACTGTCCCTCCGCCTCCGCACCCCGGCCTCAGCCGGACAGGTACATCAGAACATCCTGCCTGGTGATCATTCCCGCGGGCTTGCCGTCGACCAGGACCACAGCGGCGCCGGCCTTCTCGAGCGCGGCGATGGCGGCGCTGATGGGCTCGCCCGACCCGATCATGGGCAGCGGCGACGACATGTGCGCGGACACCGGCTCGCCCGGTGCGGCCCGCCCGGTGACCAGCGCCTCGAGCAGGTCGCGCTCGGTGATCGACCCCACTACCTCGGCGGCCATCACCGGCGGCTCCTCCTTCAGCACGGGGAGCTGGGAGACGTCGTACTCGCGCAGCGTCTCGATCACTGCCTTGACGGTCTCGCCGGGATGCGCATGCACGAATAGCGGCAACTGACCGCGCTTGCGATCGAGCACATCGGCGATACGTGGCTCGGCGGTCTCCGACGTCAGGAATCCGTAGTCGGCCATCCAGTCGTCGTTGAACACCTTCGACAGGTAGCCGCGTCCTCCGTCGGGCAGCAGCACGACGATGATGGCATCCGGGCCTGCCTGCTCGGCCACCTTCAGCGCGGCCACGACCGCCATGCCGCCTGAGCCGCCCACCAGCAGGGCTTCCTCGGCCGCGAGCCGCCTGGTCATCTGGAACGAGTCCGCGTCGCTCACGCCGATAATCTGATCGCAGATCGTCTTGTCGTAGGTCTGCGGCCAGAAGTCCTCGCCCACGCCTTCAACCAGGTACGGCCGGCCGGTTCCGCCCGAGTACACCGAGCCCTCAGGGTCGGCGCCGACGATCACCACCCTGCCGCCGGAGACCTCCTTGAGGTAGCGGCCCGTTCCCGAGATGGTCCCGCCGGTGCCGATGCCGGCCACGAAGTGGGTGACACGTCCCTCGGTCTGCTCCCAGATCTCCGGGCCGGTGGTGCGGTAGTGCGACTCGGGATTGGCCGGGTTCGCGTACTGGTTGGGCTTCCAGGCGCCGGGGATCTCCTTAGCGAGCCGGTCAGAGACGCTGTAGTAGGAATCCGGCGACTCCGGTGAGACGGTGGTCGGGCAGACCACTACCTCGGCGCCGTAGGCGCGCAGCACGCTGATCTTGTCCCCGGCGACCTTGTCGGGGCAGACGAACACGCACTTGTACCCCTTTTCTGCGGCGACTATGGCCAGCCCGACGCCGGTGTTCCCCGATGTCGGCTCCACGATCGTGCCGCCTGGCCGGAGCTCACCAGATGCCTCAGCGGCCACAACCATCCGCAGCGCGATCCGATCCTTCACCGAGCCGCCGGGGCTCATGTACTCGACCTTGGCCAGCACAGCCGGTGCGCCCAGGCCCACCTCGGCTCTAGGGGCGTGCCCGCTGCCGAGGTGGCGGGTCACCTTCCGCAACCTGACCAGCGGCGTGTCGCCGATGAGATCGATGAGGGACTCATGCACCTGCATGGGTGCCAAGCCTAGCCGGGTGAGATCACGATGGCCCGGCTGGCGCACAGGCCCGCAAACGTCCCGGCATCGTCCCAATGTGACCTGCCGGTAACGGGGATACCAAGGCTTGTACTAGGCCACACGGGACGAAGGTCTAAAGCCAGTTACGGTTCGCATTCGTGTTGTTACACTCTGTGCCCCAAGCACCACGCGCGGCGTCTTAGGCCGAGGGGGACTCGTGGCATTGTTGTTGGTCGATCAGACAGATCAGGGCGGGTTGCATAGCAGTCCGCCACTTGAGCATTTCTCTCCCTGCACGCCCTGGTTGGGCTCATTCAGGGAGGCCGTGAGCGATCTCGTCGCCGAGGTCGGAGAGGCCGCCCCGGCCGACGCCAGGGCCGCCGAGCACATTCTGGCCAGCCGGCTCGGGGAAGATGAGTTCGCGACCGTGCTCGAGGAGACTCCTGACGGCTGGGACGCGACGGTCGCGAGGTTGTTGTTCGAGGTCAGGAACTACGAACCCACCCCGCGCAACGCAACAGGCACGCTGGCCTCGCTCGTCAGGATCTCACTGCTGGCGCAAATCGACGCGGTGTGGTGGGGCCGCGAGCCCGGCTACCAGACGGACTCCGATCTGTCCGCCGCCACCGACCTCGTCGACCTCGACGAGCTCGACGCCGACGGGCAGCTCGCCTTCAGGTACCGGCACCAGGCGGTCACGCTGCTCGCGCGGGCGGCGCGGTCGGCTGAGCGGCGGGCACTGCCCGGGCGCGCGCCGAAGACTGCGGGCATCTTGCTGGCCAAGGCCCGGCCGCAGGCGGTGGCGTGGCTGAACGACCTGGCCGATGAGTTTGCGGAGATCGCGCCGGACGGTACGCCCCCGCTGTGGGTGACCAGCGTGGCCAGGAGCGTCGACCACCAGCGGCATTTGAAGTCGCTCGGCTACATCGCTCTGCTGCCCAGCGCGCACTGCATCGGGTACGCGGCCGACATCGAGATGCGGTGGTATCGCAAGTTCCGCGCGCACCGGCTGCTTCGCGGACTGCTGCTCGACCGCCAGCGCGCGCACGAAATCAATGTCATCGACGAGGGGCAGGCATGGCATGTGTGCCTGCGTCCTGACCTGGTCGCTGGCAGCTGACCAGTGTGCGGCATTGCCCTGATCGCCGGGCCAGGAGCGAGCGAGGCGCTGTTCTGCCAGATGCTCGACGCGCTCAGGCCGCGCGGCGACGTAGAGGAAGTGCTGGTGGCCGACGGCCTGCTGGCGGGAACCCAACGGCTGCGGATCGTCGACCCCGCCCGCGCGCGACAACCGTGGATCTCGGCCGACCGGCGGTGGCTGCTGTGCTACAACGGCGAGATCTACAACCACGGCGCGCTTCGCGCCGAGTTGCGCGCGCTCGGCTGCAGGTTCCGCACCGAAAGCGACACCGAAGTCATCATGGCCGCGTTCACCCGCTGGGGCGAGAACGCCGTGCGGCGGCTGCGCGGCGAGTTCGCGTTCGCGATCTGCGAGCGGTCCTCGGGCCACACTTACCTGGCCCGCGACGCTGTCGGTGTCAAGCCGCTGTACTGGTCGGCCGCGAACGGCCGCCTGCACGTCGCGTCTGAGATCAAGGCGCTGGTGCCGATCGCGGCACAGATTCACGAGGTCCCGCCCGGCAGCCACGGCTGGGCCAGCCCGCGGCGCGCACCGGCGCTGGCGCCTTATAGCGATCTGCTGAGCGAGCAGGGCCCGGCTGGCAAGTTGATCCCGCTCACCGACGCTGGCGAGGCTGCCGCGCTTGTGCGGTCGGCGCTCGCGGACGCGATCGCGGTGCGTACCGACACGCGGCTGCGGATCGGCGTGATCCTGTCCGGCGGCCTGGACAGCTCGCTGACGCTGGCGCACGTGCGTGAGCGGCACCCCGACTGCGTGGCGTTCACGGTCGGCGCACCCGGCAGTGCCGACATCGAATATGCCAGCAAGCTCGCGGCGGACCTCGGCGTCAGGCACGAGATCGTCGAGATCCCGCCGCGCTCCATCCGCCTCGACCAGGTGCGGGAGGCGATCAGGATCTCGGAGCTGACCGAGTACGGCGACATCATCAACGCCGTGGTGTCCGTGCCGCTGTTCCGGCGGATCGCCAGCATGGGGATCAAGGTGGTGCTGACCGGCGACGGCTCTGACGAGCTTTTCGGCGGTTACGCCATGTACGACCAGATAGAGCCCGCGCAGGCACGTCGCCTGTTCCTGCACAAGCTGGCGAACCTGGGCAGAACTGAACTCCAGCGAGTCGACAGGACCAGCATGGCGAGCGGCGTGGAGGTGAGGGTCCCGTTCCTCGATCCTGCGGTTGTCCACCTGGCGATGCGCCTGCCGATGGCACTGAAGGTGCGCGACGGAACCGAGAAGTGGATCCTGCGGCAGGCCTTCGCCGACATGCTGCCCGAATACATCAGGCGGCGGCCAAAGAACCCGATGTCGCATGCGTCGGGGCTGCATGAGCGGGCGCGGCTCTACAGGCCGCGGTTCGCGCGCATCCACCGCTCGTTCGGCTACCACCTGCACGAGCCGGTCCGCAGGGACTTCTCCGTCCTGCTGCGCCTGAGCGGCAACGACCTCGATCTGGCGGTCTCGCAGGCCGGCGCGCGGCTGGACTATAGCTCCAGAGAGCACGCGCGTGACCTGGCGGGCGCGGCCAAACATAACGCCGCCGCGCTGATGGCCGACCTGGCTGCCGGAGCCCGCGGCCGCCGCTGACCATCTGAGCGCGCTGGTAGCGAGGACGGCTCCCGGCCACGGCTGACGTGAACCCGGCTGTGAGCTACTGTGCGGTAAACAACCTGTTCCGCCGGGAGCCAGTAATGCCAGAGGCAGTCATCGTCGCGACCGCTCGCTCGCCCATCGGGCGTGCCTTCAAGGGCAGCATGACCAGCATTCGTCCCGATGACCTGACGGTGCAGATGGTCAAGGCGGCGCTGGCCAAGGTGCCGCAGCTCGACCCGGCCGACGTCGAGGACCTGATCTTGGGTTGCGGCCTGCCCGGCGGCGAGCAGGGCTACAACATGGCCCGGGTGGTGGCCGTGATGCTCGGCCTGGACACGGTGCCAGGAACCACGATCACCAGGTACTGCTCGTCGTCGCTGCAGAGCACCAGGATGGCCTACCACGCGATCAAGTCCGGCGAGGGCGACGTGTTCATCAGCGGCGGCGTCGAGTGTGTGAGCAGGTTCGCCAAGGGCAGCAGCGACGGGGCTCCCGACACCAAGAACCCGGTCTTCGAACCGGCCGAGGAGCGGGCCGCCGCGCGAGCGACGGGCGGAGCTGACGTCTGGCATGACCCGCGCGAGGACGGCCAGGTCCCTGACATCTACATCGCCATGGGTCAGACGGCGGAGAACGTCGCCCAGCTACGCGGCGTAACCAGGGCGGATCAGGACGAGTTCGGCGTGCGGTCGCAGAACCTGGCGGAGAAGGCCATCGCCGACGGCTTCTGGCAGCGCGACATCACGCCCGCAACCCTGCCGGACGGCACGGTGGTGTCCGGCGACGACGGCCCCAGAGCGGGCACCACGCTGGAGAAGGTGGCCACTCTGCAGCCGGTGTTCCGGCCGGACGGCACGGTGACAGCGGGCAACTGCTGCCCGCTCAACGACGGGGCGGCCGCGGTCGTGGTGATGAGCGACCGCAAGGCGGCCGAGCTCGGCATCACGCCGCTGGCCAGGATCGTCGCAACCGGCGTCACCGCCTTGTCGCCCGAGATCATGGGCCTCGGCCCGGTCGAGGCCTCCAGGCAGGCGCTGGGCAGGGCGGGCATGACGATCGAGGACATCGACCTCGTCGAGATCAATGAGGCCTTTGCGGCTCAGGTCATCCCGTCATACCGCGACCTCGGCATCGACATTGCCAAGCTCAACGTCAACGGCGGCGCGATCGCGGTGGGGCACCCGTTCGGCATGACCGGAGCCAGGATCACGTCCACGCTGATCAATAGCCTGCAGTTCCACGACAAGAGTTTCGGCCTCGAGACGATGTGCGTCGGCGGCGGTCAGGGCATGGCGATGATCTTCGAGCGCCTCTCGTGATGACGCTGACCTGATGATGATGCGCTCCTGATGCCCCGTCCTGCCCGGAGCGCCCGCGTTAAGCACCAAGTTGCATAACGGATGTGTCACGTTCAGGTCTTGCCAGGACGCCTCTCGTAGTGCAGTCTCGACTCAGGAGATTCATCTCGGCATGGAGGTGCCCCTTGTCCCTGATCCACTCTCCGGAGATGCACAAGAACCTGATCGCCCGCATCCCGCGGGTAACCGGCAGTGATCTCCGAGAGTGGTTCCACCGCCTTGAATCGGGTCCGTCTTTTATGCGGCATACCGAGCGGGCGACGTGGCTTGCGGACGAGCACGGGCTGACCCACGCCTATGCCGTGGCCATCGTGCACGAGTACGAGGTACAGCGGCGTATCCGGCTGAACAGCGCCTGATCAGCACCCCATGCAACTGGAGCGCGCCCGGGAGTTCATGCGCGTCAACCACCGGGCGGTGCTTGCCACTCGCCGCTCCGACGGCCTTCCGCAGCTGTCCCCGGTGACCGTTGGCGTCGACGGCGATGGCCGGGTGATCATCAGCACGCGCGAGACTGCCATCAAGACCAAGAACCTGCAGCGGGATCCGCACGCCTCACTGTGCGTGATGAACGACGGGTTCTACGGTGAGTGGGTCCAGGCCGAGGGCACGGCAGAGATCATCCGCTTGCCCGAGGCGATGGACCTCCTCGTCGACTACTACCGCCGCGTCTCCGGTGAGCACCCGGACTGGGACGACTACCGGCAGGCCATGCGGCGCGACCGACGCGTCATCGCCGCCATAACTCTGACCAGGGCCGGTCCTGACCGCAGCGGCTAGCACGACAGCGGAGGCCGAGGGGACCGCGGCGGTTGACCCGGCCGGCTGGAGCGCGACCTCCGGCCGGACCACGGCTCCCGGCCGCCGGACGAGCCCGACCCATCAGGCGAGCGCCAGTCGTGCCGCAGCCCGCGCACGTGCACGCGGCAATGCAATGTTCTCCGGCAAGCCGTTAACGCGGCCGGGCATCCCGGCCGCTCAGAATTAACCGCGCCGACCTCTCGGTGTCGATCGCCTGCATCTCCATAGGGCTGTGATTCATATATTTGGAATGGCTCGAAACAACAGAACTCACGAGTAGTGAATCGCAAATTCTGGCTCGGATACCGAGGATGCCGAACATGGCGCGATACTTGTAACACCGTGCGACAGGGCTCAGTTAGCCCTTCTGACCTGCAACGATGTATCTCATGACCCTCCATATGGAGGGCCTTTCTGAATCAGTACCCCCGGTCGGGCTCGAACCGACACTACGGCCCTTTTAGGGGGCTCGCCTCTTCCCTTGGGCTACGGGGGCTCGGAAATCGTACCTCAAGGTGTACCGTTTATTCAAACATTCCCCGGAATCGGACATGGCAAGCTTATAAGCGACCAAATCGTAATTACCCGTGCGAACATCTGTGCAGTTGCATGTGCAATTCGGGTTTGTTTCCTTCACTATGCGTGCAGCAACCTGGATCCGCGGGGCCGGTAGAACACGGACCCGCCGGCCCGCAAGACGCCTCTGATCAGGCCAGACCGGCGAAGCTGCGGGCTCGCTCGAACACCGCGTCGAGCATGGGGCCGGTAACGCGCCCGGTGAACGTGTTCTGCTGACTGGGGTGGTAGCAGCCGAGCACCAGCAACCCCGACAGATCCGCCTCAGCGCCGTGGCCGAAGGCAGGCCGCGGCACCGGGACATTACGTCCCATCCGCGCGACCTCCCGCCACGCCGCCTGCCAGGCGAAGTGACCGAGACAGACGATGACCCTTAGGCTGTCGGTCACCAAGTCCAGTTCGGCGGCGAGCCAAGGCTCGCAGGTATCCCGCTCGGCGATGGTCGGCTTGTTCTCCGGCGGCGCGCATCGCACCGCTGCCGCCATCCTGACTCCGATCAGCCGTTGCCCGTCCCCGGCCGTCGCGCTGGTGGGCTGGGTTGCGAGGCCGCACCGCCATAGCGATTCGAAGAGCACGTCGCCGCTGCGGTCGCCGGTGAAGATGCGCCCAGTTCTGTTGCCACCGTGGGCCGCGGGTGCGAGGCCGATGATGACGATGCCGGGCTCGTCGCCACCCCACCCGGGCACCGGCCGTCCCCAGTAGCGTTCGGCGGCGAAGGCGCG
>DATAEH010000015.1:0-7430 GCA_036258115.1 Streptosporangiaceae bacterium | reverse complement strand
ACCCGGTTCCCGGCTGGATCTTCGGGCGGCTCCGGCGCGGCCGTAGCGGCTCGTGAGGTGTTCGCCGCTCTCGGCACCGACACCGGCGGCTCGGTGCGGCTGCCAGCAGCCGTCAACGGATGCGTGGGCATCAGGCCCACGATCGGCCGGGTCTCGAACGCAGGCGTCGTGCCGCTTGCCTGGTCGATGGATACCGTCGGCCCGATGGCGCGAACAGTTCCCGATGTCGCAAGAACGCTGGGCGTCATCGCCGGATACGACGCGCTGGACGACAGTACCGACCCGCGGCCGGTGCCCGACTATCTGCTCCACATCGAGGACGGCATCCGCGGTCTTCGCATTGGCGTGGTCCCGAACTACTTCTTCACCCATCTGCAGAAACCCGTCGAGAACGCCGTGCGATCCGCCCTTGACTTGCTCACCAATCAAGGAGCGGCTATCGAGCTGGTCCCCATCGCGAACATCGAGGGCAACATCTCGGCACAGCTGACCGTCGAGTCAGCCGAGCCGTCAACGTTCCATCAGAAGTGGCTCGCAGAACGCCCAGAGGACTACGGCGAAGACGTGCGGCTGCTGCTCGAACTAGGCGGGATGTACACAGCCACGCAATACCTGAATGCGCAGCGGTACCGGTCAGTGCTTCGGAGCGAGTTCCTCGACGCATTCCGGGACGTCGATGTTTTCATCTGCCCAACGCTGCCCTTCGTCGCTACTCGTCTCGGCGAGACGAAAGTCGTTATTGAGGATGGGGCAGAAGACGAAATGCTCTCGGCGATCATGCAGTTCACCGGGGTGCCCTCCCTCACCGGCCTGCCATCAATGTCGGTGCCGTGCGGCTTCTCCGATCACGGGCTGCCAATCGGGATGCAGATCATCGGGCGACCGTTCGAGGAAGCCACGATCTTCCGCGTCGGTCACACCTACCAGCAGGCCACGGACTGGCATGAACGCGAACCCAGCCTGCCCAGCACCTCACCGGGGGCAGCATGATTTATGCCACCACAAGGCGGTCCAGGTGAGTCCGCTCCAGGCCGTCTGACCGGGATCATCGTCGCGCTCCGTGCGGTGCGGGTTCATGCGCAACCCGTGTGTCCACACTTATCGTTGGCACAGCGTTAGCGGGATCGGCAAACATCGCCTGCGCGGGCCCAGTTAATTGCCGGGGCATGCCATGCCCGGAGCGTCAGATTCTGGCTCATGAAACATCAGCGGGGTTCCTAGCGGGATCGCCACCCAATGCGTGAAGAAAAGGAACCGCTCCTTGACATAAAAGACGTTCACGCCAGTCCATCCGTTTGGCGCATAGCAGGCGCTTCTCAGGCGAGCCGGAATACCCACCACGATCGCCTGGCCCGGCCTGAGCGAGAGGCCAGCGACACGCCTACCCATGGCAGGCCGCTGACCATACTCAGGTAGGTACATCGCCTGGCCGGCAGTCCTCAGCGGCCATGTGCTGATGCGGGTCTGTCCTGGCCGGATCAGGGTGACCGCCTCGATTGTGACCGCTAGCGAACCGGAATTCTGGATGCTCTCAGTAACGGTAAAAATGCCGCGCTGAGGCGGCACGTACACGTCTCCATTCGACATGCCGAATGTGTTGACGTCCCGCAAGCCCACCCCGGTCGGCAGGTCAGGGAAGGACCCTCCCCAGTATCCGCCGAACCCGACCGGCCGGTAGGTCCCCGCCAGAACACCAGCAACGACGACGCACGCGGCTCCAAGGCCCCCCAGCCCGATCAGCCACCATCGACGCCGCAGCCGATCGCCGTCGGTGCCGACGGCACCAGCAGGGGGGTCGGCCTCCCCAGACTGCCGTGCGTCGGCTTCCGAGACGGGCATTTGTCGTCTCCCCTTCACTCTGGCGCCGAGCCTAATGGGCTAACGGGTCGGCCGTCCGGCAGACTCGATGGGAGCGTCCGATCGTCTGTGTAAGTGATCGTGGCGGTTTTCATGGGGTTGGGATTCGTCCGTCGAAGTAGATCGTGACGGCCTGCAGGGCTTGCTTCCACCCGGAACCACCGGGGGTTCGAGAGCGGCTGGGGAATGCTGCAACTGGAAGCGCTGCTTGCCCGTGTCCGCCGTAGGGACACGTTCTCGGCTCTGGTTGATCCGACCCGGCGGGCGATCCTTGAAATCCTGCGCGACGAGCTCAGCCTGACGGCGGGCCAGATCGCGGCGCAGTTCCCGGCGATCAGCCGCGCGGCCGTGTCCAAGCACCTGGGCCTGTTGCGCGACGCACATCTGGTGCGTGTGCGCGAGGAGGGCCGTGAATGGCCCTACACCCTTGACCCGGGGCCGCTGGCGGAGGTGTACGAGCAATGGCTGGGCTCCTTCGCTCCCCTGTGGGATCAAACTCTCAGCCGGCTCAAAGTCACCGCCGAGCGCCCGCCGCTCAAGGCTGCGCCGGAAAGCAGGCCAGAGCAGCGCTGACCGGGCCGCCGGTACCACAAACAGTTCGCCCTAATTGTCCATTTCGCGATGCCGGTCGCTAGAGGCCACGGCCTTTGCGCGTTTCTGCTCGTCGGCTCCCGACATCTGGCCAGCAACCTATCTGCCCGGTCCGGATTGAACTGCGACGGGAGTGTGCGCCGCTCCGTAGACGAGCTTGACAGTGCGCGAAGACAGGCCTCGGAAGGTCCCCAGGGGACGTGTCCATCTGTTCCCTCGCGTTCTTCAACATGAGCCCCCGTGCGGTGATCGGTAGCTGGCTGACACCGACACCGCACAAGGTCCGCAAACTCCAGCAGGCCACGCGAGGAACAAGGGCTTCTAACCCGGCCAAACCCGGGGACGTGAACCCACCAATGGGGCTTTTCATGGCCACGGACAGTGCGTCGACCTATCGATCCGTCGAGCGCGGGCGTCGCGACCTGCGGCTAATCAGCCGAAGACCACGGTGTAGCGTGACACGCGTTCAGGTGTTGAAGCGCATCGGCGTTGCTCGCCGCAGGAGCACGGCAATTGGCGTCGACTCTGTGCGGGCCGCAACCAGCGGGCTGCGCGGGCGGCTGATCGCAGGCTAACCAGCTCCGCGCATAGTGTGGAGCGGACAGGAGCATGGATGTCATCGCCCTCGCAGCCTAGGCACCTCAGTAACCATCAGCGGAACACGCTGCGCCAGATCTTCCAGCATCCTGCAGGCCACAACATTGAGTGGCATGCCGTGCTGTCGCTGCTCGAGGCAGTCGGCTCAGCAGAAGAACAGCATGGCGGCAAGGTTGCTGTGACGCTGGGGTCTCAGACTGAATATTTCGATCCTCCCCGTCACAAGGACATCGATACCCAGGCAGTCGTCAACCTGCGCCGGATGTTGGCGGAGGCCGGCTACGGAGCCGGAGCCACGGATCCGGGGGCTAACGCCGGGGAAACCTGATCTTCAGCCGCAACTGACTGCCCGGTCGACAGGCGGCCGACTGTTCGGACGATGGCCTTCCGCTTTGTTTCGCCGACGTCGCCTTCCAAGCCATAGGTCATGGCGCCATACGCTGGCGCCGCAGTGTCCTGTCTTAAGGCTGGGGCCAACGTGGAGTCCTACGGAACGGGGTCGTAGCTGTGTGGTTCGCGAACGCCGCGGGTCAGCTGGGCTGGGGCAGCATACTGCGCTGCTTGTCCTCGCCGGCGAGGAGGGCCAGGACGTCGCCAACGGTACGCTCCCGGCCGGTGGGGTCAGGCAGCGGTAGGTGCTCCTGGATCTGGTAGCGGTTGCGGCGACCGTCCTTCTCCTTGACCACGTAGCCAGCCTCAGCCAGGTCTGTGACGATGCCGTAAGCGCTGCGTTCCGTGATAGCCAGCCGGGCCGCGATGTCGCGCAGCCGCACTCCCGGGTCCTCAGCTATACACAGCAGCACCTGGGCGTGGTTAGTTAGGAAGCCCCACTTCGCCATTCCTGCAGGATACCAAAATTTTTCCGGCAATATGTTGCTAGTTTCCTGGTGCAAGCTTAGCTTCCAGCGCGACGGCGTGGAGCGGCGTGCAGCCGGTCGCCCGCAGGGCGGAGCACAATTGAGAGCGTCCGATCCGCCGGCGACCCAGCCGGGCGGGCGCTCTTTGGGCGCGGCGTGCGGCGCGCCCGCGGGCCTTGTTCGTATTCTCACCGGAAGGGATCGGCCGTGGCTGACAACGTTGTGCTGATTATGCGATTTCACCCGGTAGGTGGTGAAGACGTCTCGGTGATATCCCAGGACTTCCCCGGGGAACACGAGGCACTTGAGGCTGTCTCCCGTGCGCTGAACGGGCGGCGGAGTCTGGTTCTGCGCCATGCGAGGTATAACCGCGAGGCCGACGAGAACGGCGTGATCATCAACCTCGCCAACGTGGTCTCGGTGCGCGTGTCGAGGACAGACAGTGCGGCGACCGGCCAGTACCTGTGACAATTGGCCGGCCCGGGATCAAAAGCTCAGATGGCTGAGTTCGGCTCGGACTCCCGAAGTATGCATCTACGGTCTTGGCTGTGGCCGCGGCGAAGTCGCGGCGGCACGTTTCACGCCTGCGTTTCCGGTCGCCTGGGCGTGTGCCTGGTCGCCGACCTGTTAGCCGGCCGGGTTCCCGCGGCCATGTGCGGTGTCGCTGCCGACGGCGATGCCGACGGCCGCCAGGACGGCCTCCGGCGTGCCTGCGCGGCGGCTCGACGCTGCCAGCCTGAGGGCTTCAGCTGCGGCAGCCGGGCTGGCCAGGGGCGGGATAACCAGCAGGACAAGGTGGTCGCGGTCGGCCATAGTCATGATGGCCGTGTGCTTGTTCATATACCTGAACCAGGCCACCGGCACTTTGCGGCCGCCTACGTCGACCTTCTTCGGAATGTTGGCAAACGCGTCGGCCTGCAGCGCTACCCGGCTTACCCGCCCGGCTCGCGCGCTGAGTTCGGCGATCAATCCGGGCAGCTCGGCGGTGGCGTCCCCGGACCGCGGCCACCACCCGCCGTGGATGCCTGCCTGGCGGCCACTCGCCCTGTCCAGGCTTAGCCGCGCCCCGCCGGGGGCGCGCGCGAGCCGCTGCGGACCCGGCTGAGGTCGCGGAGGGGAGCCGTTGGCTGAGGGGGCCGGCAGGGTGCTGGTTGTGCCGCGGAGTGCGGCTGGTTCGGTCATGGCGTTGCCTTCCTTACACGCGCGGGAACCCGGCTTATCGCTACGACGCACGTGATCAATCCAGGTTGCGGCGGATCAGGCGGCCGCCAGAGCCGGCGGATCGGCTTCGCCGAGCCGGCCCCTGGCGCCCGGAGAGTCAGCGGCGCGCGTAACGCCTGCCGGACCGCGACCGGGATCGGCCGGACTGGGAGGTGAAGAGGTGGTAGGCGAGCAGAAGGACGGCTGCTCCGGCGATGGCGGTGAGCCAGGTGGAGGCGTTGAAGAACCCGTTCAGGCTGTGGATGTGGAAGATCTTGGTGGCGGCCCAGCCGCCCAGCAGTGCCCCGGCGATGCCGATCAGGCAGGTGATGATGAGGCCCTGCTGTCTCCTGCCGGGGATCAGCATGTTGGCGAGTAGGCCTGCGCCCAGTCCGAGAACGATCCAAGCGATGATGCTCATAACCGACTCCTTAGTCAGCGACGTACGGTGGGTTGCGCTTGAGTTGTTAGCCGGTGCGGTCCGTACAAGACGCGGGGGAAGCAGGTTCCTGCTCCTGGCGCGCGTGCTCCGGGATGGTTGCCCCGGGTTTGGTGGTGGCTGGTGTCAGCTGGGTTGTGGCTTGCGCCGGTCGCGGCGCATGATCCGCCGCAGCTGGGTGATCCGGGCGGTCCCTGCGGCGGCCATGATCAGAGCGCCGGCGATGGCGGCGAGGAACAGCGCGACCGCTAGCGACAGGCGGAGGTGCGCGCCGAGGAAGCTGATGTTGACGGCGTGCGCGTTCTGGATGATGAAGATCATCACCACGATGAGGCCGGCGAAGCCGGCGATCAGCCCAGTCCGCATGCCGCTGATCCGGGTATGCATCCGCCCGACCCTGGCCGGCGGTGGCGCGGCGAGCGGCTGCGGGGACGCGCCGTTGGCGGACGGCGGCGGCAGGGTAGTGGCTGCGCTCTGTGTTTGTGGTTGCTCGGTCATGGCAGTGCTTCCTTCACGGGAGCCGCAATGATCGGGGGCCTGCTCCCTGGGTGACCCGGCTGGTCGCGGCGTGGGGCTGCTGGCTCTGCGGGTCTGCACTCAGCCTACGCATGAAACACGAAACGCGCAACATATTTCTAGAATCTTATGGTAACCTTCTGAGATGGAGCGCTGGAACTTCCTCACCAACCACGCCCGGGTCCTGCTCTGCCTCGCGTGTGACCCGGGGGTCCGGTTGCGCGAGGTCGCTGCCGGACTGGGCGTCACCGAGCGCAGCGCGCACGCGATCGTCACCGACCTGACCGCAGCCGGCTACGTGGTCAAGGAGAAGCAGGGCCGCCGCAACCGCTACCAGATCCAGGCGCACCTGCCGTTGCCCGAGCTGGCCAGCACCGGATCCGCTGTCGGCGATGTCCTGGCCCTCCTGATGGCCGGACGCGAGGCGGAAGGCAGCGACGGCGCCGGTCGGTCGTGCTTGCCCCCCACACTGCCAAGGGCCCAACAACTGAATCCGGAGGAATCTCCGCATGACGACAATCACGCATCCCGAGCTTGAGGGGCTGGAGTCTTACAAGTTCGGCTGGTCCGACTCTGACGTCGCGGGTGAGTCCGCACGCCGGGGCTTGTCCGAGGAAGTCGTCCGGGATATCTCGGCGCTGAAGGATGAGCCGGAGTGGATGCTGGACTTGCGGCTGCGCGGCCTGCAGTTGTTCGGCCGCAAGCCGCTGCCGGCCTGGGGCTCTGACCTGTCCGGGATCGACTTCGAGAACATCAAGTACTTTGTCCGCTCGACCGAGAAGCAGGCGGCGAGCTGGGATGATCTGCCGGCGGATATCAAGAACACCTACGACAAGCTCGGCATCCCGGAGGCGGAGAAGCAGCGGCTGATCGGCGGCGTGGCCGCGCAGTATGAGTCCGAGGTCGTGTACCACAAAATCCGGGAGGATCTGGAGGAGAAGGGTGTCATCTTCAAGGACACCGACACGGCGCTGCGGGAGCATCCTCACTTGTTCCGGGAGTACTTCGCGACCGTGATCCCGGTCGGTGATAACAAGTTCGCTGCCCTGAACACGGCGGTGTGGTCCGGCGGCAGCTTCATCTACGTGCCGAAGGGCGTGCACGTGGAGATCCCGCTGCAGGCCTACTTCCGGATCAACACCGAGAACATGGGCCAGTTCGAGCGGACCTTGATCATCGTCGACGAGGACGCCTACGTCCACTACGTCGAGGGGTGCACCGCGCCGATCTATTCCTCGGACTCGCTGCACTCGGCGGTGGTGGAGATCATCGTCAAGAAGGGCGCCCGCTGCCGGTACACCACGATCCAGAACTGGTCGAACAACGTGTACAACCTGGTCACCAAGCGCGCCGTCGCGCACGCCGGCGCGACG
>DATAEH010000014.1:0-5925 GCA_036258115.1 Streptosporangiaceae bacterium | reverse complement strand
CGCTCGGCGATCTCGAGCGCACGTGAGGACACGTCGGCGGCGATGACCTCGGTAAAAGCGTCATCGGCGAGCAAGTCGGCCGTCAGGGCGCCCTCACCGCAGCCCACATCCGCGACCCGGTGCGCGTTAGCCGCTCGCAGCACGGCGAGCACTGCTCCCGCACGTTGCCTGGCGAGAGGCACAGGTGCGTCGTCGGCGCCGGTCCCGTCGTGACCCGGCCCCGTCACCGCCGGGACGATCGGGTCAGACTCACCGTCAGGTTCGATGTCGGGATCGGGAACGGCGTTGTCGAACGCCTCGGGCTCGGCATCATCCACCTCGGCGAGCCTGGCCAGAGCTGACCTATACAGGCTCGAGCGATGCGTCAGATAGCGCCGGGTGATCAGCGGCTTCTCCGGATGTCCTGCCAGCCAGCCGGCGCCCGCTCTGACCAGCTTGTCGACTTCGTCCGTGCTCACCCAGTAGTGCTTGCTGTCATCTAGCACAGGGAGCAGCACGTACAGGTGGTTCAGGGCGTCCGCCAGCCGGTGCGGGCCGGAGACCCGCAGGTCCAGGTACCGGGAGTCGCCCCAGTCAGGAAATGTCTCGTCGAGAGCGATGGGGGTGGCAGCGACCTGCCAGCCGAGCGGTTCGAACAAACGTCGCGCCAGGTCAGGACCGCCACGGCAAGGCAGCACGGGTATCCGCAGCTCAAGCGGTATCGCGCTGGCTGCCAGTTCAGGCTTGGCTTCACACCGGCCGGTCATCGCGGTCCTGTACACGCGGGACATCGCCACCGCGAGCAAGCTCGATGCCGCGTACGGGCGGTCGTTGACGTACTGGCCGAGGCCGAAACCCTCGCCCCTATCACGCCCGTGGCGGCCTCGGATCAGGCCGACCGCGTCGACCTCGAGCAGCAGCGCGGCGGTGCAGACAGCTTCCGTCGCCTCTGGATAGAACACGTGCGCGGTGCCCGATGCCACCTCGAACGCCTGAACTCTCGCCGGGTTCTTGTGCAGCAGGTATCCCAGGTCCGTCGCAGGCCACGACCCGGCGGTGGTTCCGCGCGGCTCGGACGCCGCGCGGTCGGCGCCTGGCCCACCCGTCGTCGTGATCGTCATCAGCACAATTCACGATCCTGCCCGAAGGGAGCAGGAATCGTTGAGTCAATTTGAAGTTGCCGACCCTGGTTAAGCCGACCGCCTGGCTGTGAACTCATCGAGCTGACGGCGGTCGGGAGCGGTAGCGGATCCGGCCCTGGTGACGGCGAAAGCCGCCGCGGCATTGGCGGCGCGGGTCGCCGTCACCGGGTCGCCGGTCCGCCGGAGCTCCGCCAGCAGGGCGCCCGTGTGCGCATCGCCGGCCCCAGTGCTGTCCACCACGGTGACCTCGGGCGCGGTGAGGTGCATCCCGGTCAAACCCCCGGTTGCTCCCTCGAAATCGCTGCCGCCATACAGGGTGCAACCGCGCGGGCCGTCCCGCACGACGATCAGCGCGCCCCTGGCGAGCGGCAACGCATCGACGTCGGGCTGGCTTGTGCCAAGCAACAGCGCCGCCTCGCGCGCGCTCAGCGTCAGCAGCCTGGTCCGGCTGAGCACCGGGGCCAGCACCGCATCAGGAATCTGGTCGGCCAGCGGGCCAGGATCCAGCACCAGCAAGACATCGCCGAGCCGTTCGCACCAGGCGGCGATGACCGGACCGCTGCCGGGGTAGCACAGGTCGTAGCCGGAGACGTAGACGGCAGCGCCCGGTTCAGGATCGATCGGACCGAGGTCGGCGGGCGTTAGTTTCGCCTCGGTACCCGGGCTGGTGGCGAACGTGCGCTCGCCGTCCGGTTCGACGAACCCGACGCAGAAGCCGCTGTCGGCGGCCGGCCTCGGGACAAGGATCGGAACGTCCTCCCGCGCGAGTGCCTCGGCGATCACCGACCCGAACGGGCCGGTTCCGACTCGCCCGGCCAGCGAGGACGGCATTCCGAGGCGGCGGGCGGCCACGAGGACGTTGAACCCTCCGCCGGCCTGCAGGACGGCCTCCGAGGCTAGGACGTCACCGCCGCGCGCGGGTAGTCGCGGCACGCGCATCATCACGTCCGCGATGACGCTGCCGACCAGGATCAGCTCGGCCGGCCGCCACGGGTCCGGCCGCCGCGCAGGCACGCCAGTGCTGGCCGTCATGGACCCGCGACCACGGGGATGCCCCGGTCGGCAACCTGATCGCGTAGGCGCAGCAGCTGATCTGCCAGCTCGACCAGCCCGAGCCCCGGATTGGCCGCCACCAAGGCCTCAATCGCCCACTCAGGAAACGCGGACATGCCATGGCAGGCGCCCAGCATGGCGCCGGTCATCGCGGCCACCGTGTCACTGTCGCCGCCGAGGCCCGCCGCCGTGAGGCAGGCCTGCCACGGGTCTGCGGAATGGAGCAGGGCGAGCGCGAACGCGGCCGGCACAGCTTCCTGTGTGGCCACGCCGGTGCCTACCACCGAGTACACGATGTCCAGCGGGTCGCCAGCGGCGTCCCTAACCAGGTCACGCGCCCAGGCGATCCGCGCGGCGACATCCGCGCCGGCAACGTAGTGGCCGCGTTGTGCACCCATCCGGGCCGCCGCGATCCCCGTCAGTGCCGCTACTTCGGGATCGGCCCCCTCGACGCCCGCGCTGACGGCCGCCGCCACGGCCGCGGCGCCGGCATTGGCCACCGACGTGTCGTGCGTGACCCGGCCGACATCGGCGACCACGTCGGCGAGCCGGACCAGCGGATCCGGCGGCACTGCGATGCCCACGGGCGTGACCCGCATGGCCGCGCCGTTCGTGTCTCCCCACCGGCCCGACTGCGCGGTAGGCACACCGCTGCGCACCGCCTCGAGCGCCCGGCGGGTCGACGGCCCCAAGAGGTCGGCGGAGCCCACCTGCGTCATGTTCTCCTGCCAAGCCAGCAACCGCGTGGCGAGCTCCTGCTGGTCGACCCGGCCGTGCCCCTCAACCAGCAGGCTGCCCACGATCACCGCCTGGTCGGTGTCGTCGGTCACACGGCCCGCGGCTGTGCCCGAGCTGATCTCGTTCTCGGCTGGCGCCGGCACGAAGCCGGTCAGCGTTCCGAGCAGCTGGCGGATCCGTTCCCTGGACATCATCTGCGTCGGCATGCCAAGCGCGTCGCCGATCGCCAGGCCTACCAGCGCGCCCCGGGCGCGGTCGGTCCGCCAGTCAGGTCCCTTCCGGCTCATGGCAGGTACCCGTAACTGGTCTCCAGGCTGAAGTGACGCGGGTCAAGGACGCTCGTCGCCCTCTCGATCGGGTGGCCGTCGCGAGCGTACCGGGTGCGAGTACAGGCAAGGTAGGCAGCACCGGGCTCCGCGCAGAGCGCGGCGGCATCGGCTGCGTCCAGCCGGATCAGCTCGACCGTTTCCCGCGCGCCCGCCGGGCGCAGGCCGAGCGCCGCCAGTGTGGCGGTCAGCGAATCCTGGTACAGGCCCGCGCTGACCACCGGCGTGAACTCGCTCAGCCAGGGGAGCCTGCTCCGCTCCAGGCTGACGACCTCGCCGCCCGGCAACCTGCGCCGTCGGTCGATGGCCAGGAAACTCGTGCCGGGCACGCGCAGTTCGGCTGCCAGCTCGGGCAGCCTGACTCGCTCCATCCTCAGCACCTCGGTGGTGGTCTGTACCCCGTGCGCAGCTAGCGCCCGCGACCAGCCAAGGCGCTCGTCGAGCCGATGGCCCTGGAAGGATACGAACGACCCGGCGCCGGGATGTTTCTCGATCAGCCCGTCCGCCTCCAGGCGCGCCAGAGCCTGCCGGATCGTGCCGCGAGACACGTCAAACCTGGCCGCGAGTTCATGCTCACCGGGAAGCCGGCTGCCCGGCGTGAGCGACCCGCCGATGATCTCCTCTGCGAGCAGCGAGGAGACCCGCGCGTGCTTGACCTGTACAGACATGTTCGACATCATAACGGGCATCATGGTCTCGGTACCTCAGTACCGGACCAGTCCATCAGGAGCGGTAGACATGGTGACAATGCGGCGCAAGCTTCTATCCGGCTCCGGCTCTGGCTCGTCCGGGTCGGCTCTCCCCCTGGAGCTCAACGGCACCAATGTCATCCAGGCGGCGGAGCGCAAGGGGCACCCTAGGACGCTGTTCTGGCCCTGGTTTGCCGCGAACGTCTCGGTGCTCGGCCTCAGCTACGGCGCCTTCCTGCTCGGGTTCGGCATCGGATTCTGGCAGGCGGTTGTCGCCGGCCTGATCGGGATCGTCCTGTCATTCCTGCTCGTCGGCTTTGTCTCACTGGCCGGCAAGCGCGGCTCCGCGCCGACGATGATTTTGAGCAGAGCGGCGTTCGGCGTGCGCGGCAACGCGCTGCCCGCGGCGCTCAGCTACCTGCTGCTGGTCGGCTGGGAGATCGTCCTGGTGGCGCTGGCCACGCTCGCGACCGCGACCGTCTTCGGCCGCCTCGGCTGGGGTTCAGGCAATACGGTTAAGATCCTCGCCTTCATCGTCGTGATCGCCATCATCATCGCCAGCGGGATGCTCGGCTTCGACGTCATCATGAAGGTGCAAGCCGTGATCACCGTTCTCACTGTGGTACTGACCATCGGATATATCGCACTGACGGCGAGCCACGTCGTCTGGCACACGGTGAGCGGACTGCCGTCGGGCTCGTTCCAGGCGGTGATCGGAGCGACCGTGTTCGCTATTACTGGCTTCGGGCTGAGCTGGACGAACTCGGCCGCAGATTACTCCCGGTACCTGCCGCGCGACTCCTCGAGCCGGGGGGTCGTCGGCTGGTCCACTTTCGGTTCCAGCGCTGCGCCAGTGGTGCTGATCATCGCCGGAGTGCTGCTGGCGGGCTCCAGCGGCAAGCTCAACGCCGCGATCGTAAAGGACCCGATCGGAGCGCTGACGACGATCCTGCCCACCTGGTACCTGGTGCTATTCGCCATCGTGGCGATCCTCGGCATCGTGGGGGGTGCCGTCCTGGACATCTACTCGTCGGGACTCGCTCTGCTGACGCTCGGCCTGCCGGTGCCGCGCTGGATGGCCGCGGGGATCGACGGCGTCCTCGCCACCGCAGGCACGATCTACGTCGTCTGGTTCGCCAGCAACTTCATAGTCCCGTTCCAGGGATTCCTGATCACGCTCGGCGTGCCGATCGCCGCATGGTGCGGGGTGTTCCTGAGCGACCTGATGCTGCGCCACGCGCCTTACGCAGAGGCAGATTTGTATGAGCCGCGCGGACGCTATGGCGTGACGAACTGGGCCGCGGTCGGCCTGGTCGTAGTCGGCACGGCGATCGGCTGGGGCCTGGTCACCAACACGCTGGCGAGCTGGCTGTCCTGGCAGGGCTACCTGCTCGGCCCGTTCGGCCTGGGCGGCAAGGCGGGTTCCTGGGCATATGCGGGCCTCGGTGTCGTCATCGCCCTGGTCATCGGCTTCGCGGGCTACGCGCTGCTCTCCTTCGGCCGGGTCCGCCGTCAGGAGAGCCAGGCGATCGCGCAGTAGCGACACCGGCACCCACTAGCGACTCCCGCACCCATTAGCGACCCCCGCACGAAATAGCGTCCCCCGCACGCCTAGCGACCCCCGCGCAGTGAGGGTGGTCAGGCTGTCTTTTGGTCGTCTGCGTCATGGCCGCGCGTCACCGCGCGTTCGATCCGTTCCAGCCGCTCGGTGATTTCGGCGATCTCGGCTGGCGTACCGCCGCACACGATCTGCTGGCGTCTGGCCGTAACGCGTCTCGGACGGCCACCAGGGCCCCAACAAAAGAAACCCCGAACCCAAGAGGGTTCGGGGTCATCCCGATGTGTCGAGACATCACATTGGTGGAGGTGGCGGGAATCGAACCCGCGTCCTTCAGTACCTCACCAGGGCTTCTCCGGGCGCAGCCTGCTGTGCTTTTCTCAGCCCCGGCGATCACGCAGGCAAGTCGCCGACGGGCTCAGTCGCTGTTAGATGTCCCG
>DATAEH010000013.1:0-23138 GCA_036258115.1 Streptosporangiaceae bacterium | reverse complement strand
TGACCGGCGAACGATCAGCCCGCTTTGCGCTCCTCGCCGACTACGATGTGTGGGCACCGCGCTGGACCGGCCGGGTCGCCTGGGCCGAGCGCGCGACGCGGTCAGACTGGTTCGAGATCGTCGAGCGGGCCTCTCCCCGGGAGCGGTCGGTGTTCGGCTTCCCAGCTCCGGGCGATCCGTATTGGGACGAGCAAACCTTGGCCGACACCCAAACGCGCTACCCCCGGGCCGATCTGACGCCCTACCGCTAGAGGACCCGGCAGCTGAACGCATGCAGCTCTGCGGGCGCTGCGGCGACACCCCCAGCTGGTGCGCGACCTCAATAACCCGGTCCCCGGACTGCACCGCCAGCACGGCCCAGTACCGGAGTTCCACCCTCCTTATGACGATCAGTGCCAAATAGCGGATCCTTGTGCCGGGTGACGCTGACGCGGGGGTTCTGGTTTGCGGACCTTGAATCGGGCGATGGGTTTGGTGGTCGTACGGCCGGTCTCGGCCAGCAGCTGGTCGCCGTCGTAGATGCGGTATGGTCGGCAGACTCGACGGTCAGGGTTCGTCCAGCGTGCTTGCCTAGCCTCACTTGATCCTTGACGGATCGACCTCACTTGATCCTTGACTCGCCCTAGACAATTTTTCGGGTTCCCGTAGTCACCCTGAGTCCCGGAATGGTCTGCGACGTGGGCGTGAGCACGGCCGGGCATCATGAGGACGTGAGACGTGTGGTGATCCTTGGTCGTGGCGGGGCCGGCAAGTCGACCCTCGCCCGGCGTCTGGGCGGGGTGATCGGCTTGCCCATGGTCGAGCTGGACACGCTGTTCTGGCTGCCCGGCCTCGCCCCGGCAGATCCTGGCACATGGGCGGCTCGCCAGCGGGAACTGGTCCAGCGCGATACCTGGATCCTGGACGGCGACCTCGGACCCTACGATGCGGCCCTGGACGCGCGGCTCCGGGCCGCTGACACCGTAGTGGTGCTGGACCTCGCCTTCTGGCGATGTGCGTGGCGGACGATCCGCCGGGGCCGTGAACAGGGCGGTTACTGGCGGTGGGTATGGAAGTACCGGCGCGAGAGCCTCCCGGAGGTGATGCAGGCGATCACCGCAAATGCTCCGCATGCGCAGGTGTACGTGCTGCGCAGTCCGGGCATGACCCGGCGCTTCCTCGCTGAGGTCCAGCGGACGGACGGCAAGGACTCTGCGGCTCGCGGCGGGTAGCCCGCTCAGGAGCCCTCCGCGCCGTTGAGAAGGCTTGCGTTCAGGTGACAGCGCGAGCACCACGACGTCAGCGTGAGCACTGCGGAGATTTTGGTCAGAACGCTGACTCCATACCGTTCGGCGACCTCGGTCACCGGAATCCCGGCGCCGACCTCAGGACTGCCCTGTATCTCTGCTCGGCTACGCTCAGCTCCCACAGCATGAGCGGGAGTGTCAAGCATCAAGCGAAGCCAAAGTGTCAAGCATCAAGCGGAACAGCACATTCGTCCAGCGTGCTTGATGTGAGAACTTTCTCTACGACTTCAAGGGCGCGCCGCGCGCGCCGGGCCGAGCCTGCCGTCCGCTGATCTTGCCAGCGCCAACTCGATCGCGCGCCTGGCCGTGATGCGGCGCAACTTGCGGTCGTGCCCGGCCGCGGTTCTCGGGGACGGCGAGCGCGCCGGGGCGCCAGCTGCCTTCCTTAGCCCTGTCGGGCACGTCGGCGCCGGCGCGCAGGTCGTCCCGGTCCTCGGCCACACGACTGACCGGCCGCAACGGTAACGGCAGCTCGCGTGACTGCAAGAGCGGGCCGTCCCTCCGGCGCCCAATCGTGAAGGCCTGCCAGATCGCAGTAAAGGGCGCTCGCTACGCTCGCGTCGCACGCGATGGCGCTTCGCGCCACCCCTTACAGCGAGTCTTGTCAGGCATTCATTGGGCGCCTATCAGACGGACGGCCAGGTGCGAGCGCGGCAGAGGTCTGTAGCGGAGCCATGTAGCAACCGCAGTGAACGGGCTCGGCCTATCACGGTCCATGCGGCTGTCATCTGGCCATGTCAGACACCACGCCGAACTCAATGCAAGCGCCTTCTAAGCAGTTGGTCGCAGGTTCGATCCCTGCCAGGCGCGCAGGCATATCTCCAGTTCAGAGTACCTGTGGCTCTTCCACAGCGAAGAGCGGTAGCTGAACCTTGGGGCCAATCTGGTCCCACCGTGCAACCTCAAGGTGTAGATTCCGGGCTGTGACGGCATCGCGCGGAGTGAGCTTTGAACACAAGAAGGGGACCGCCTGCAAGGACTAGAAATTCCACCGGCACTGCCAAGGGCGGTGGAGAGGCTCAATCAGCCTGGGATTTGACGCGGAAGGCAAGCGAATAAGACGCAGGGTCACTGCGCCGACAAAGACCGGCGCTATCGAGGCCATGGACAAGCTTCGCGAGGAGCTGGGCCAGGCCCCGAGGTCGACGAAGAAGTACACCGTCACCAAGGCCTTCGAGGACTGGCTTACGGATGGGTTGCCTGGCCGTTCGGAGAAGACCAGGTCTGCTTACCGGTCTGCGGCTTGGCCTGTGGTCGAGCGAATCGGTCACCGACCTCTCTGAGAGACCTGACGTCGAGCGAGGTGCGGCTCGCGCTGGACGGGTTAACCAGCAGGCTGTCGACCCGCACGCTGACGATCGCACGGCAGTCCCTCGAGCGCGCCGTCAAGTTCGCGATGAATCACGACCAGGTAGCCCGGAACGTGGTCACCCCCGTCGAAGTGCCGAAAGGCAAGGCAGCTCGTAAGTCGAAGTCATTTGATCTCATGCAAGCGCAGGCACTGCTGAAGGTCGCCGAGAAAAGCCGTTGGTACGGCTACATCGCGGTGTCGCTGCTGTCCGGCCTGCGGACGGAAGAAGTGCGGGCCCTCCGCTGGGAGCGTGTTCATCTGGACGAGGGACCTGGGACAGTGCCTCACATTGATGTCTGGCGTGCCGAGCGCGCCGGCGGTGATGTCAAGACACCCAGGTCGAGGCGGAGCCTCCGCGTGCCACTTCTTTGCGTCGACGCGCTTCGCAGGCAGCGCGAGCAGCAGGAACGAGACCGGCTGCTTGCGGCGGACCGATGGCAGGAGAACGGGCTGGTCTTCGCGTCCGCCGTTGGCACACCTCTGCTGGCAGACAATCTGCGGCGCGGATTCCGCATCATCTGCAAGCGGCGGCAGGCATCGAAGGACAGTGGACTCCCCGCGAGCTGCGGCACACATTCGTTTCCTTGATGTCCTCGACCGGCATGCCGGTCGAGGAGATTGCCCGGCTCGTGGGGCACAGTTCAACGCATACGACTGAGGTGGTCTATCGCAAGGAGTTGAGACCAGTAATCAGGTCGGGCGCAGACGCGATGGACAAGCTGTTCCCTAGCCCGGAATCGGGTCCGGCAGAGACCATCGCGTGCCGCAAGAACCGCGGCCATGCTCGCCGAGATGGGGCGAGGACCGCACCCGGTTCCCGACCCAGGACACGCTGCTGGCCTAGATCGGCACGGCACCAGTCACCCGGACGGGCGGCCGTAGCCGCACCGTCCGGTTTCGGAACGCCGCGACAGGCGGATGCGTCAAGTTGGCGGCGCGCCGCGCGGCGTCCGGGTGGCCGTTCCCAGCAGAGCGGAGCCGGACGCGGCGGTGAAGCCTGATGGCCGATGATGTCCCCTTGCCGTTGCAGAACACGGCGCAGGCGGCATTTGAGGCGAGGCCGGGTCGTCTAAAGCTGAAGCCTGACTGAAAAGAATTCGCCGTTGAAGACAAGATGGAATCTGTGTGGAGTTCGTGTGCAGATCATCCGAATCATGATTTGCGATCAGGGCCGGTCACCAGGGTCTATGTAGTTGGGCAATTTAGGTCGGATATTCAGAGGCCATTCTGGATATGGACAATCAAGCATCAGGCGTCTAGCCTGAGCGTCACCCCGTCGACCCGAGCGCGACGCCTTTTTGCTGGATGCCTGACCGCTGCAGAACATCGGCCATGTGCATTCACGAAAGGACAGCCCGTGATGCTCCGCATGAGATGGAGAAAGCGCCTAGTCACCGTCGCAGTGGCCGGGCTGCTGGGAGGCGGGATCGCGCTGACGGGGGCGGCGGCACCGGCCTTTGCGGGGATTAACTGCGGTACCGTCTACCCGAAGGACCACCAGTGGTTCAAGTGGACGCACACCAACGTGGCCGGTAGCGCTGACGTGACCGGCGTGCGGGCCGGGGTCAAGCTGAGGCTCGACGGCGCGAACTGCAATTATGTGTCGGGCGGCGACCAGAACATGAGCGTCTGGATCGCGGTCGTCGGGGATGACTCAAACCACATCGCGCAGCTGGGGTTCATCAAGGAGTACAACGGTATCGGCATCACCCAGACCTGTTCCTTCGCCGAGGCGCCGGCCGGCAACAGCGTCCACTACGACTGCACCGGCAAGGCCGACGACGACGGAGAGCTTTTCTACATCCACCTCAACAACACGCACGACAAGTATGTACTCGACGACTGCGGCAAGAGCACGAACACCAGCGACTACTCGTCTTGCACCCCCGAGCACGCGCAACAGACCGTATGGGATCATCCCCATGGCGAGGCGTCGGAGGAGGAGCACCACGGCGCCTGTGATGCTCACACTTTTGGGGCGACATCCGACCACGAGAGGATCGGCGGGTGGGGCACAAGCCCGCTCCTTCCGCTTCAGGGGATCGCCACCAGCGACCAGAACTGGACCGCGCGCAGCTGGGGCAACCAGGGTGACAATCAGGACTGCCTTGGCAGCCAGAATGGCAGCTACAACCTCCAGCTGAAGGAATCGAACCCGTCACGCGGGCTCGAATGGTGGGACACCCGGAACGCGGGTTAGAGGAAAGACGATGAGACTGAGGAAATACATCATCACCGCCGCCACGGCGGCTGCCCTCGCGGCCGGCGGGGTGACCTGGGCGGTGACCGCCACGGCGGGTAATCCCATAGACGCTACCCCCGTGCAGGCGACGATCACGCTCACCCACGACGAGAACCCGCCGACGCTCGCGCCGCCGCCCGCGGACGCGGCACCGAAGCTGACCGCCCGGCAGGCAGTCGACGCCTATACCGGCAAGACCGATTTCCAGATCCCCGACGGCACAACGGTGCAACTCGGCCTCCTCACGGTGCCGGTTGGGGATGCGTCGGTCTGTGACAGCCCTGGTGAGGACTGTTCTGGCTACACCATCGATCAGGGCACCGTCTACAGGGTGCTCGGCGATCTGGTCTACTCATTCAGCGAGTCAAGGTGCCCGGAAGGCACGCCTCAGGATCCGGCGTCGTGCGTCCAGTACACCTTCCTTGACGCGAATACGGGCAAGTGGGTGGTCGACATAGGACCGGGCGGCACACCCGGCTCAGTCGCGTCGGACAGCCCGACGCCCTCCACGAGCCCGCAAGGCTAGCTAGTCCCTGGTTCCGTGTTGTTAGGCTGGGTTCACCGTGGGTGGCTGAATGTCGTCGGGATCTGCTGCAATCGGCTGGCCGGGCCAGCTGGCGCCGATGGGACGGTCTCTGGTCGCCGCCCAGGGCCTAGCGGCGCAACCGCGCCCAGACCATAACCACTCCGGCCGCAGCTCTTGTGGGTCCCAAAGACGCCGCAATCCCGAATGTGAATCACTACTCATTCAGTAGACTTCTGATCTACCGTGGCGCAGATCGACAAATCGGTTTGGCGGCGAAGAACCGAACCCGGGGTGATCGCTGCGGTTGGCGACCTGGCAGAGACGGCTTGGCCGCTGCTGACTGTCCTGTTCCTGGTGGCGGGGATCGTCCGGCTCCGTGGCTCGCGGCGGCGCAACTGGCTCCGCACGGCGGCGTGGGCCGGTGCGTGGGGCGCGGGCATCGCGCTCATGGCGCTGCTCGCGGTCGTGGCGGGGATCGGTTCCGAAGCTCCCAGCCTGGCCTGGGCAACGCTAGAGCTGCCGGTCTTCGCCGCGTGGCTGGCACTCGGCGCCAAGATGACCCAAGTACTGGACATGGCAAGGCTGGCATTGCCGCGGGGCAACGAACTGAGTAACTAGGACCACAATCGGCCAATGACACGAGCGGACGCTGACCGACGGTTGACCGCAGGTAGCACCATGCTTGCGCTGGCCGCCAGACGGCACGATGGCTTCGGGACGAAGAGGCCCGGTCCGGGACGCAGACAGTAGCTCTGATAGCAAACGCCAGCCTTCACGAGACCAAAGGTGCGTGGTTCCTCATCCGATGTCAGCGTCCCTCGGTGCGCCAGTCTCGCTGAGGATGTGCAGTGTTCTAGCGAGCCATTCACGGTAAGAGAGCCCGTCGCGGCCTGGTTCATACGACGCTTGGAGCGTGCTGATCCACAGATCGCCAATCTGTTTGCTCGTCATGCCGGAGTCGAGAATGTTTGTTATCTCAGCGCCTAGCTCTTGGCAGGCAGCACCGCCTTCCCCGTCGGCGAAGTCGCTGATGATGTCGGCGGCCGTCGGCCCGTCGAGGTCGTAGTCCTGATGAAAGTAGGCCCCGGCCAAGTGGGCGAGCTGCGGATAGGAGTTCATCTCGAAATGCCATGGGTGGACGGTGCTCATGTGTGGTCAGAGGCTACGCGCTTGCCGCCCGCTCGACTCTATAGACCGTCGGCATCGACGCGGTTGGGGCGCCAATTCAAATTCCCCCGCTCGATTTCCGTCTCGCCCGGCATCAGACGGGTTACCCGCATGCTAGGGCTCTCTCCGCATTATGGACAGGCTCGTTGCGGCACGTTCTAGCCGACGCGGAGATCGGCCGGGGCGTCGGCAAGCATCGGCGGATTCGTCGTGTTCGCCAAAGTCCACGGCGTCTTGGCCGAAGTCCTGGTCCTCATAGTCCCCGAGATCCTGACACCGGGGGACGCTAGCAAGCGCGCCGCTGGGGTCAGAGCACTACACCGGGGCAGATCAGCGCGGTCACCACGATTGTGAGCTCGGCCGCGCTGCCTACTGGTCGTGCGGACTGTCCGGGCAAGGTTGGCATGGAAATTGGAAAGCCCTGGACATCCTTAATGATGATGGCTGACCAGCAGCAATACGAGCACGACCACCGCCGCGCCGAGGACCACGCTCATGATGATCACCGCGGCGTTGGTCAGGCCAACTAGGTGCAGTCGTTCTGCTCGCGCTTCGGCGCGCTTCTTCTGTTCGCGTTCGGCCTTACTCAGCTTCGGCGGCGGCCCCGGCGGCGGTGGAAGGCGCCGCCCGCTCCCGGGCAGCTGGGTGAACGGCCGCCATTTCGGCCCGCCAAATGACCAGTTCCATGACAAGTTATCCCGGCTATTCGGGTCGTCCGGGTCATCCATCGGTACCTCGCGGGTGAGCGCCCTGCATAGCTCCTACGTACGAGCAACCCGCAGAGTTCCTCCAGCAACCAAGGTCCCTTTCCGGCCGCTGATGCCCGAGCTGGGAGCAAAGATGCGCCGTGCTCTGATGCGGCGGAAGGTGCCCGACATTGTCACGTAAACGAGGCTCCAACGCCAGCTTGCATGGAAGACTCAAATCGCCGGAGCTACGGGCAAGGCCTTGCCGTGCCGGTTGCTGGCAGGCAGCTAGGAGAAGTAAATGCGGCTGCGTGAACCACTGCTATTGACCGGCGCACTCGGACTCGCCGTGGCGGTGGCTTGCGTGACCTCTGTCTGGACGAGCATCGACCACGCTCAAGCCATCCAAGCGATTGCAATCACCAGGACGATCACTATCGACCCAGCCGTTCACAAGACGTTCGGCCCGCCCTCGGACGCCGCGCCCGCCATTACCCGTCGCAGGCCTTCAGTCAGTACGAGCTGGAGATGGGGCGCCCGTCCGTGGCCGCGATACCGCCGATCATCAAGGTGTACCTCGGTCTGCTGACGTTCCCAATTGGGCCATACTGCGGCGCTGAGTGCAGCGGCTTCGTCGTCCAGAACGGCATCGCGTACCACGCGCTCAATGAGCTGGTCTGGGCTACAGCTCCTACGACTGCCGGGTGGGCTCGCACAGGTCGGCCCGTCAGTGCACCGAATGGACCTTCCTCGATGCCACCACGGGCCAAGTCATCGACATGGTGCGGCCCCGGCGAGGAACCTCTCACCGGCCTTAAGCGCCATTGCCGAATACGCGTTTTAAGGCCCGTGAGCCGGTCAAGGTGTGCCAATGGATGTGCGGCGCCGGACGACGCGTAGGTCGTGACTGGCAAGCGCGGCTACGGCGATGGTAGTCACGGCAAGCACGACTACGATCCACCATTCGGTCGTGCCATTCCCGCCGTCGGGGTCGAACCCGAACAACCCCTCGATCCAGTTCGGCCAGACGGCGGTCAGGATCGTTGCCAGGCCGAGAATGGCTGCTAGAACGATTTCGATCCGCGCCCTTAGCACCACAGACACCTCTTTCTGAATGTCAGGTTGTCACTGCCCGACAGCTAACCCACCTGTGACTCTTCTCGCGATTGCGCCTGCCCGGCACGCTCGAGCAGGTCCGACAGCCGAGCCAACGCCTGCTCTAGCTGGGCCTGAATCTGGTCCGCCAGTTCCACCGCGGGGCCGTTCGGCGGCGCCGTCTCAATCAGCCCCCGCAGGCTGACCAGTCGGGTGTCCAGGGCCGCCTGATGAACATGAATCGAGCGCTTGCCGCCGCCGTCCGCGACCAGGTTCGCTTCGAGCTCCTCCAGGTCGTGTCGTAGCTGGAGATCGGACTCGCTCTCGCCCAGCTTTGAGCGTGCCCGCCGCGACCGGTTCACGCCGTCGTACAGGTCGGACAGAAGGCCCCAGAGCCGCAGCGCAAGCTGGTACTGGGCGGTGAACTGCTCTGGGGTGAAGCGGCTGCGCGGATCGGCGGCGATCTCGAATTCGACCTCGGCCGCTTGTTCGCCTAGCTCCACGCGCACCGTATAGCGACCTGTCGCAACTGCCGGACCCAGGTTGGCGGCGGCGTCCTCGTCCTCCGGCGGGTCGATCTCGATCTGGGTGCCGCGCCCGTGCCGGCCGTCCCAGACGAAACGGTTCAGGCCCTCCCGCCGGGGCGGCACCGGGTCCTTGGGCTTGTCCTTGTCCGGCTTCCGGTCCTCGTCTCCCGGCCGCGCTGTCAGCGTCCGGATCTCCCGGCCGCCAGAGTCGCGGAAGGTGAGCCGCAGCTCGGTGTCACCGGGATCTTGGAGTCGGTACAGCACCGCCAGTCCGTCTGTGGGGTTCTGGCCGGCCCCAACCGGTACCTCGACGGTGTCGGTCCGGCCCGGGAGCGGTCGCTTGTCATAGGCAACCACCACGGGTCCGAGCAGGGAGTAGGAACGGGTTGCCTCTCCCTTGGCGGGAAAGCCGTGCTCGGTAATCCAGCGGACCTGTCGGCGGGGCTGGTACACGTGCAGCGTCGCCGCGTCCAGCTCTTTTTGGTGCTGGCGCAGTGCGGGCAGGTCCTCCAGGACCCAGATCGAGCGGCCGTGGGTGGCCACCACTAGGTCATCGCCCTTAAAGACGAAGTCGTGCACCGGGACGCGCGGGAACTCGCCGCGGCAACGCTGCCAGCTTGTGCCGTCGTCAAAGGAGACCAGCAGGCCCAGCTCGGTGCCGCACAGCAGCAGGCCACGGCGGGCAGGGTCCTCGCGCAGCACGTGACAGTACTCGTCCGCGTCCAAGCTGTGGTCCAGCCGCTCCCAACTCGCGCCGAAGTCTCGCGTCCGCCACAGGTAGGGGTGGAAGTCGTCCAGCTTGTGGGCCTCGGCGGCCACATAGGCGGTACCGGCCGCGTGGGGCGAGGCGTCGATCATGCGCACCGTCGCCCAGCGGGGTAGGCCGTGCGGAGTGATCTCAGACCAGGACTGGCCGCCATCGCGGGTGAGGTGGATCCGGCCGTCGTCAGTCCCGGCCCAGAGCTGCCCTGGCGCAAGCGGGGATTCGGCCAGCGTGAAGATGGTGCAGTAGTACTCGGCGCCACTGTTATCCGGGGTGAGCCCACCCGAGGAGCGGAGTTTGTCTGCGTCGGCGTAAGTAAGGTCGGGACTGATCGGTTTCCAGGTCTGGCCTTCGTCGGTGGAGCGGAAAACGCGGTTCCCGGTCTGGTAGAGGATGTTCGGATCGTGCGGGGAGAGCAGGATCGGCGAGGTCCAGTTGAACCGGTAGCGCGCCTCGCCCGCCGGCGCCGACTCGTCCGGCCAGACCATGATCGGTCGGCTCTCGCCGGTGCTCTGATCGTGTCGCGTGATCTCGCCTTTGTAATTGCCGGCAAAGACGATGTTGGGGTTATCTGGCCGCACCGCGATGTAGCCGCTCTCGCCCCCGCCGACGTGAGTAGTGTCCAGCTGGGTGATGGCCCCCCAGCGGGAGTGACTCGGGAAAGCAATGGTGGTGTTGTCCTGCTGCGCGGCGTAGATGCGGTAGGGCTCGCGGGTGTCGGTGGTGACGTGGTACAGCTCGGCGGTGGGCTGGTTATAAAGCGATGACCAGCTCTCGCCACCGTCAAACGTCACGCTTGCGCCGCCGTCGTCTCCCAGGATCATGCGCTTGGCGTCCGTAGGGTCGATCCACAAGTCGTGGCAGTCGCCGTGCTGGACCGGGAAAGTGGAGAAGGCTTTGCCCGCGTCTGATGAGCGCCAGCACTGCACGTTGAGTGCCCATACGGTCTCCGCGTCGACAGGGTCTGCGATAACCCGGCTGTAATACCAGGCCCGCTGGCGCAGATCCTCCTGGTCGGAGAGGCGCTCCCAGTGCTCCCCGTAGTCGTCGGAGCGGAAGACAGCACCGTCCTCAGCCTCGACGATGCACCAGACCCGGCCAGGCCGCGCCCCGGAAGCGGTCACCCCGATCCGGCCCAGAAGCCCCTTGGGCATGCCCGGGCGCCGGCTCAGATCCTCCCAGGTGTCGCCGCCGTCGGTGGACCGCCACAGCCCGCTTCCCGGCCCGCCGCTATCCAGGCGCCAGGGCAATCTGCGCCCCTGCCACAACGTCGCGTAGATGATCCGCGGGTTGCGCGGGTCGATGCATAGGTCGGCTGCCCCCACGTCCTCGCCGCGATGCAAGACCAGATCCCAGCTGGCGCCACCGTCACGAGTGCGGTAGACGCCGCGCTCCGGATTGGGGCCATGAGCGTGGCCGAGGGCGGCGACGTAAGCGATGTCGGAGTCTGTCGGGTCGATGCGCACACTGGAGACGTGACGGGTCCCCGCAAGACCCAGATGGTTCCACGTCAGCCCGCCGTTCACTGACCGGTAGACGCCGTTGCCGGAGGAGGCGTTGTTGCGGATCGTGCTTTCCCCAGTGCCGACGTAGATCACGCTCGGCTCCGAGGGAGCCAGGGCGATCGCGCCCACTGCCGGCCGATGGAAGAACCCGTCGGATACGTTGCGCCAGGTGATGCCGGCATCGGTCGTGCGCCAGACACCACCGCCACTGGAGCCGAAATAGAAGGTGGTGCGCTCCCATGGATGACCCGCGACTGCCACTACCCGCCCGCCACGATGCGGTCCGACCAGCCGCCATGACAGTTGATCCAGGAATGCACCCATCGGCACACAGTAGCCGGATGGTGGCCGGTTTCACCGGCTGGGTGGTGATGTGCGCCACTCACGGAGCGCGGCGGCGGTCAGCGGGGCACAGACTTGATGTAGAGCCAGTCGGGACCTGCGGTCAGCGGCACGAAATGGCCGTTGAAATACGCCTGGAGTCGAGGTGTCCACGGAATGCGGCGGTAGGCCTCGGTAGTCAACCAGGCGTACTTCGCGGCCCGAAAGGCCGACATCCAAGCCGCTTCTAGGGCAGGTGAGCTGCCGGCGCCGGTCTGCGGGTTCCTGCCATTAGACAGCGCGTAGGCAATGCCTATCCCGTCGATCATGAGCGAGCACCGCGGCACCGTCGACACGAACCGGTCGATCGCGATCGTAAAGGACGCCTGGTCCGTAGCGACACAGGCGCCGGGCGGGATCAAGCGCTTGACGGCCGCAATCTCGGTGGGAGGAACGCTTGTGTAGCTGTGGGACTCGTTGATGACCTGGAACCCCGTCAAGACCACAATGGCGGCCGTGACGGTCATTATGGTGGCACGCGGCAGCCACCCGAGCCTCGCGCGGACTCCCCAGGCGGGCAGGGTGGCGAGCAGCCGGGAGGCCGGAAGCGCAAACAGCAGTGCGAGGAACGGCGCGAGGAAGGCCGCGTAGTGGTAGTAGAAGTCGACCGGCCACAAGAACGCCACCAATACTAGCGCGCAGGTACCGGTTGCGAACCAGTCAAGTGCGGGCGGCGGGCTGGTGGCCAGCCGCGAACCGAGCACGGTCACGGCGGCGATGACGAGGACGACGGCGACGCTGGTGATCACCAGGGCGAGGGTGGTCAGCTGAGGGAAGTGGGTCAACCCGAGCAACTGCTGGAGCCGGTACCCCTGCGAGATCCGCACTATGTCGTGGCGGAACAGTTGAGCCACGATCACGCTGCGGTAGAAGGTCATGGGTGCGCTGAGTGCGAAGGGCAGAACGGGCACACAGAAGCCGAGCGCGACCCCGGCAGCGTAGACGGCCGCTTGGCGTGGACGCCGCGCGATCAGCACCAGGATCACGACGACCGGCAGGATGGCCCAGACCTTGACCGCCCCGGCGAAGCCGAAGAGTATGCCGGCGAGAACCAGCCGCCGGGTACTTCTCGCGACCTGGTCGCAGTCAAATAGCGCCAGCGCACCAAGCAGGCAGAACAGCACCAACCAGGGCTCCAGGAGCACGGTCCTGGAGGCCAGGATGCTGTCCGGGAAGATTGCAAGCACGCCACAGGTCACCATGACCGCGAACAGGCCACGGCGCCGGGTCAGCAGACCAGCCAGCGGGACCGCTGCGGCGCCGGCGAGAGCGGTGACCACGCGGGCCAGTGCAAGCCCGGTGTCGGTGCCCATGGCCCTGGTGGCCAGCGCCACCGGGTACATGAGCAGCGTGATGCCGGGCGGGTGCACCATGATGAAGTCGCGGTAGGGCAACGCGCCGTGCACGAGGCGGATCGCGCTGCCGAAGTCCGTCCCCTCGTCGTACTCATTGACGCCCATCAGGAACCCGGGTCGGCTGAGGCCGTAGAGGCGAAGCCCGACGGCGAGCAGGGTAGCGGTGATGACGACCGCGGCGAGCGTCCGCGGCCGGGGACACACGAGCGTAGCCTCAGTTCCTCGCTCACAGATATCGCTTGGCGGCCCCATGCGGGCTGACGCGACACTGCTCATGCCCTAAAGACGCGCGTGGGGAGCGGATGTTGCTTGGCGGCTCATTGTCTCGGCGCCAGTCCACGATGCATCGGGATTGACGATGGATAACCTGCCGGGAAGGCTGTTGCCGTGACCGAGGACGAGGCGCGGGCGGAACGGTTCGCCGAGCTCTTCCGTGCCGTCTACCTCACCTTCCATCGTCGTGACCGGCCGCGGAGCGAGCTGCACGGCGCGTCGAGGGCGGTGCTAGAACATCTGGCGCTGACCGGCCCGCTGACCATTGGCGAAGCCGCGGCGCACATGCGCAGGGCGCAGTCGGTGATGAGCGAGATCGTCACTCACCTGGAGCGGGACGGCATGCTCGAGCGGGAGAGCGATCCGGGAGACCGGCGGCGGACGTTGATCTGGCTGACACCTGGCGGTCACGAGGCCTTGCGCCGGGATCGCGAGGTGCTCGAGGTCGATCTGCTCGCCCGCGCCATTAATCGGCTGCCACCTCATCAGGCGGATGAACTGAACTCCGCGATGCGTGCCTTGATCGATTGCGCCCAGATAAATGACACAGAAACTTACGGAGGAGAGAGTCATGACCACGACGTCAAGCTGTGAGAGCTGCGGCATGCCCATCGAGAGCGGCCGGTACTGCGACTACTGCACGGACGACAGCGGTGCGCTCCAGTCGTTCGATGATCGCTTCGCCCGGATGGTTGCGTGGCAAGCACGCCGCGATCCGGCAGCTTCGAAGCAAGACATCGAACGCCAAACGCTCGACTACATGGCCACCATGCCAGCCTGGCGCGACCATCCCAGGGTCCTGGCACGCTGAAATTCGGTGAAGTTGGTTAATTCGGGCCGCTGCCGCGGGGCCGGCCGAAGCTTCATTGCCAGGTCATACCCGTTGGCAAGGCCCCGGGCCCGAGGTCTGCTGTCAGCCATCGTTCGGGCCGCATGTAGATAGCGACCTGCTCGCCCAAGTCAGCCTTGGCGAACTCGATGTAGGCCTGGACCTTGTCCGGCGGCAGATACCGGGTCGTGATCTCCCACAACAGCTCATCGGTCTCCGGCACTATGCGAGTGAGCGGGCCCTCCACCGATACGTACCGGGTTGTGGGCATGATCCGTTCGACCATGAGGCTGAAACGCCTGGCAGATTCGATGAACCGGACCTTCCGCGACCGGGCCTCAGTCAGCACCCACGCCTCCCCGCCAGGTGTGTACTGATACCAGATCGGCAGGGTCAGCGGGCCGCGGTCCTGGCCGGCCGAGACCGACAAAGCCGCGATATGCGGCTCAGCCAAGAAGAGTTCGCGGTCGCGCACAGACAAGCTGTTATCCGCCATGACCTTGAGGTTAGGCGGAGGTACTGACAATTAGGCAGATGGCAGTTACGTCTCAGGCGGGGCGATGTTCAAACGGCAGCCCAAGAGCTCGCACCAGCTCACCGAAGTTCGCGAAGGTGACGTCTTCTGGAAGCGGGGACACCAGGTCAATCAGCCGCTGTTCGGCTTGATGCGCCGTCAGCGTATCGAGCACCTTCTGCCTGTCAGCCGGGAACGCGGCGCGCTCCAGGTGAGCGGCCAGCGCACTACGCAGCTCGATTGTGTCCCGATCCTCGCCTGGCGTCCCGCCTGGCTTGCCGATCGGCGCCCACTCGGCCTCGGGCTCATCCTCGCCTGGCGGTTCAGGCTCCAGCCACTCTTCCGCCCGCGTGGC
Organism: Streptosporangiaceae bacterium; assembly: GCA_036258115.1. GTDB lineage: Bacteria > Actinomycetota > Actinomycetes > Streptosporangiales > Streptosporangiaceae > Chersky-822. Next base: position 8,283 of record DATAEH010000013.1, on the reverse strand, counting down.
GCGATTGGCCTGCAGTTCGCTGTGTACCTCGCGCTTGAGTGCGTCATCTTGACGGGCCCCGTGCGTCCCGCTCTCCTGCTCAGTCATCGCTTCCTCACTAAGCTGCGGAGTCCACCTTCAACTCAACGCTATCGACGGATGCCCGGGCACTTGCTGCGGGTCGCCTCGACATCCACTACGTCTGCCGTTGCTTAGCTGCTTCATCGAGGCCGGAGTCCTTGTTCAGCGCCGAAGAGGTTCCGCTTTTTCCTTTCATCGTCTATCGTCAATGAACGATGAAAGCACGACCTCTAGAGCGGCCGACTGCGGCCGAGTACGCGAGCTGGTTCCGGGCGCTGGCTGATGCGACTCGCGTCCAGATCGTGTCGCTGCTGGCACGGCACGGTGAGCCGATGAATGTGGGCGAGATCGTCGCCTGTGTAGATGTCGGTCAGTCGACAGTGTCGGCTCATCTGAAAGTGCTGGCCGAGGTCGGGTTCGTGCTCGCCGAGCAACGCGGAACCGCCTGCTTCTACCGCGTCAACGAGGTGTGCGTGGAGTGCTTCCCGACCGCGGCGGACATCGTGATGGGCCGGCCAGTGCCTGCACATCCTGGCTGACGACCAGCGCAGATGGGAGAGAATTCGATGCCTGACGAGGACTTCGCGCACGTACGTGACCAGACGATCAACCGCTATTCGGAGCTCGCACGAGCTGCAATGAACGGCGAGATCATTGTCGACTGCGAACCGGACGCGTTCGACGAGGAGCACTTCGGATCTGCGGCGTACGCCGGCTCCGCTGACGCGCCAGAGCCGGCCCTGCGCGCAAGCCTGGGCTGCGGAAACCCGGTCGCGGTAGCCGATCTGAAGCCCGGTGAGACTGTGCTGGATCTCGGCTCCGGCGGCGGACTCGATGTGCTGCTCTCGGCGCGCAGGGTCGGTCCGTCTGGCGTTGCCTACGGCCTGGACGGAAGCGCCGACATGGTCGCGCTCGCCAGCGCGAACGCCTCACAGGCTGGAGTCAGTAACGCCCGATTCATGCTCGGCCACATCGAGGAGATTCCGCTCCCAGCCGGGCATGTGGACGTAGTTATCTCAAATTGCGTCGTGAACCTCTCCGGTGAAAAGCCGCGCGTGCTAGCAGAAGCTTTCCGAGTGTTGCGACCAGGCGGTCGCCTGGGAATCAGTGACGTCATCGCGGAAGCTGGCCTCGACAAGCATGCACAAGCTCGGGCCGAGCACCGGGTGGGCTGCACGAGCGGCACGCTGACGCAGGCGGAATACGAAGGCATGCTGACCGCTGCCGGATTCAACTCGATCGAGATCGCCGTCACCAGCGACGCGGGCGGTGGGCTCCGCTCGGCGATTGTCCGGGCGGTCAAGCCGGTTACGTCTTAATGCTGGCCATGTCTGCCTGGGACCCGCAGCGGGATTCGACCCGGTGACGGTGCAAACTGAAGCTGACGATCACAAGGCCTACTATCCCGGCAGCCACCGGATCACGATGCGCGTCAACGGCGACCGCACCACCGGCAGGCTCCTGGGCATGCAGCTGTTCGGCCACCGCAACGCCGAAGTCGCCAAGCGGATCGATATCGCCGCCACGGCGATCTTCCACGGCATGGCCGTCGACGATGTCGGTGACCTGGACTTGTCCTATACCCCGCCCCTCGGCAGCCCCTGGGAAGCCGTCCAGATGGGCACCCAAGCGTGGGCAAGGCAGGTCGCTTCAGCCAGGTCATCAAGCCTGGCATGAGGTGATCAGGCCAGCATCGGGCGCAACGAACGGGCGACGCATGTAATCCGCGCCGCACTAACCGTGATCGCAGCCGCCGCCAGCCAGGGAGGGCGTGGACTGACAAGAATCGCCGCCATGATCATCGAGGCGTCCACAGTCGCCAGGCCCAGGCAGCCGCTTACACCGGATCGTCGAATAGCCCGATAGCACTTTGTCCGCGTGGCCGTGATGAGCCCGGCGATGCTCGCGAGGAGCAGGCCGCCGACCAGCACGCGGGCAACGAGTGGGACAGGCCAGTCCCAGCCCTTCCCGCTGAGCAGCAGAGCGGCCCAGCACACTCCCGCGAGAGGTCCGGTCAACAGAAACGTTGCCGCTGCCCGCCGGGCGGGGCTGATGCGCGTGAACTCCGCGACTATTGCCTCGGGGTCGCCGAACTCGGCTACCGCACTTCGTGCCGCTTCGGTCTGGGCCATTCCCTGCCTCAGGCAAGCCTCATAGGCCTCGACAAGGCCGTCGCCAACCTCTTCGGCCAGCGCCGCCGGGAGTGCGCCCCGCAGGACTGCACAGTACTCATCGATCAGGCCGGGCTCGGCCACGGCTTGCCCTCCAGCGCAGCGCCAATGATCGAAGCGAAGTCGCGCCAGTCAGCGCGGCTGCCGGACAATGCTCGGTCACCGGCTGCGGTCAATGCGTAGCACCGGCGGCGGCGGCCGGCGACAACGGACCATGAGCCTGAGATCAGACCTGCGGCCTCAAGGCGATGCAGGGCCGGATATATGGTCCCGGTGGGCAAATCGAGTCGTCCGCCCGTCGACTCACGCAGTGCCTCCATGACCGCGTAGCCATGCCGCGGTCCGTCTTCGAGTGCGGCAAGCAGCAGCGCATCCAGGTGGCCCTTCAACTGCTCCGCCTTCATAAGTAGCTACGCTACATTAGGTCTTCCTGCCAGGCAATTCACAGGCTATAGTTATGCTATAGGTAGCAACGCTACGTATGGACGGAGGCCGGATGTGTCGGGCGCGAGCAAGATTCTCGGCGATCAGGTGGGCTCTACCGCACCTGTGTTTCTCGCTTTCCTCGCGGTCCACGTGCCCGCTGGCCTGGTGGCAGTGGCGGCCGGTGCGATCGCCACCCTGACGCGCAAAGGAAGCCCAAGGCACGTACGAGCAGGCCGGTGGTTCTACAGCGCCATCGCTGTCGTTTTCGTATCCGCCACGGCGCTGTCGATCATGCGCTGGCGGCAAGACTTCCATCTATTCATACTCGGAGCCATTGCCTTCGGGGGCGCATCCATCGGATACCTGCACCGGCGGCGTCACTGGCCAGGGCACACCGTTCACATCCTGGGCATGGGCATCGGGTACGTGGCCATGCTGACCGCGTTCTACGTCGACAACGGACCGCATTTGCCCCTGTGGGACAGACTGCCGCCTATTACGTTCTGGTTTCTGCCCTCAGCCGTCGGTGTGCCGATCGTCATCAGGGCAGTCTTGAGCTGGCGGAATCGAGTCCCGAAAACTAACTGGCCTCGTCCCAGGCAAACACATTCGAACCTCGGCAGACCTTCTGGGTAGAGTTCAGCAGTGCCCGAGCTGCAACAGTTGCACGCCGGCCATGCCCCGGCGATCCTGGCGTTCGAGTTGGCCAACCGAGCCTACTTCGCAGAGTTCATCTCCGACCGCGGCGACGACTTCTTCGATCAGTTCGCAGACCGGCACAACGCCTTGCTGGCTGAACAGAACGCTGGCGTCGGCGCCTACTACGTGCTGGTCGCCGAGGACGGCTCGATCATCGGCCGGTTCAACTTGTTCAACCTCAAACAGGGATCTGCCGAACTCGGCTATCGGGTCGCCGCGCACGTCGCTGGCCGCGGCGTGGCGACCGCGACAGTGCGCGAGATGTGCCGGCTGGCGGCAGTGCGGCACGGACTGCGCACCCTAAGGGCGGCGACGTCCCACACGAATGCCGCATCACGGAAGGTGCTGGCCAAAGCGGGGTTCGTTGCAGTTGGTCCGGCCGACCCGGCCAAGATCGGCGGCAAGCCGGGCACTTGGTATCAGCGGGACCTTGGCCCCGGCGTCCCCGAGCCCAGCGTTGACCAATGAGGCTGGTTCAGGCGCGAATCCGGTAGTGAAGGTGAACGACACCGCCACCGAAGCGGCGCTCGGCTGTGAGTTCGAGGTTGGCGTGGACGCCGTCAGGCAGTGCCCGCTTGCCGCCTCCGACGATGACCGGGGAGAGGAACAGGTGGCACTCATCGACCAGGCCTGACGCGATCGCCTGGCCGGCGAGGTCGGCACCTCCGATCGTGATGTCGCGGCTCGAAGACTCCTTGAGCCGTCTGATAGCGGCTGGATCGAAATCACGCAGGATCCGCGTCCGATCGCTCGATGGCGCCTGCAGCGTTCGTGAGTAGACGACCTTTTCAGCCGCTCGCCAGATCTGCGCGTAATCCTGGGTCTCCGCGGGTTCATCGGCGCCAGCCGTCATGGTTTCCCAGAACACCATCGTTTCGTACATGCGCCGCCCGTACAGGTAGGTACCGATCGGCCGCTCTTGGTCATTGACGAACGCGAGTACCTCTTCATCGGGTGCCGCCCAGTCGAACTTGCCGCGCTCGTCCTCGACGTATTCATCAAGGGACGCGAGCGCCGAGTAGATCAGCTTGGCCATCCTGAACCTCCCCTATTGCGGATCGCCTGATGCCAGGTATGCGGATCTGCTGAGCCATTCCGGTTCGATCTCCACCCCCCATCCGGGCTGATCGGGCACGACGACATGACCCTCGGCGACGGCGAACGGGTTATTGCGGAAGAGACCTTCTTGCCACGGGTAGTAGTCAGACCCCTCGATGGAGAGCTCCAGATAAGCACCTGCGTTCGGTATCGCGGCGAGCATGTGCATGGTCGCTAGCGTCACGAGCGACAAGTTTGCGCAGTGCGGCGTGCACGGCAACCCAGCGCGCGCGGCCGCGTCAGCTACTTGCAGCGTGCGCCACAGCCCGCCCATGTACGTGATGTCCGGCTGCACGACATCGACGACGCGGTCGTCGATGATCCGCTGCCACGTCGCCATATCCCAGTCCTGCTCGCCGCCCGTAACGTCGATCGCGAGCGCATCCGTGACGCGCTTGGTTTCCGCAAGGTGCCAGTACGGGCAGGGTTCCGCGAAATGCGTGACTCCTTCGGCTTCCAGGAGTCCGCCGACCCCGATCGCCCGTCGCGCCGAGAACCCGCTGTTGGCGTCCACCAGCTTGGCTATTCCGTCGCCGAGAGCGCGAGCAACGGCGGGAACTATCTCCTCCGTCCGTTCCGGCCAGTGGTCGGCGTCATGCCCGCACTCGGTGCCAACCCGCCATTTGAAAGCGGTGAAGCCGAGGTCGTCGCGAAGCCCGCATAGCCGGTCCGCCTCCTCGCGCGCGGTGATATCGCGCTTCATGGATGAGGCATAGGCGCGAAGACGGCCGGGCCGTCCGCCGAGCAGTTCGGCCACCGGCTTCCCGGCGGCCTTGCCGTGCAGGTCCCACAACGCCGTGTCGATTCCCGCGAGTGCGCGGCATCGGTAGCTGCCCGGGTACTTGTACTCCTGCTCCTCGATCCTCGTGATCAGTGCGCCTATGTTTGCCGCGTCGGCTCCTACAGCCCAGGGGGCAACCTGGCGGTGGAAGATCTGTGCCGTGATGTCGGCGTTGTAGGTCGAGGTCTGGCCCCAGCCAACCTGGTTCGTGGTGGTGGTCAGCCGGACGAAGCAGACATACGCGTCGTGGAAAGTCTCCAGCGACCTTATCTGCCCTAGTGATCCCGGCTCGATCGCTCCAGGGGCTGACCCGGTGAACTGGCTCACTTGCCGAAGACCAGCACGCTGCGAATCCCGCGCCCCGATCGCAGGTCGGCGACCGCGTCGTCCAGCTCGTCGAGCGTGATCCGGCGCGAGATGAGGTCGTCCAACAGCAGATCACCGCGGAGGTAGTGATCTACCAGGAGAGGGATGTCGCGAGAAAGGTCCGCGGAGCCGAAGTAGCAGCCCAGGACCGACTGCTCGCTGAGAAATGGTCCTGCATCGACAGAAAGCCGAGCGCTGCCGGAGAGTAGCCCGACCAGCACCAGCTTGCCCCTGATGTCGAGGCTTGCCCAGGCCTGCTGAATCGTCTCGTCTCGGCCCAGGGCCTCAAATGCGTAATCAGCGCCGCCCACGAGATCGCGTACGGCTACCACCGGATCTGCCGAGGATGCGTCGACGGTGTCGGTTGCGCCGACTTTCTGAGCCAGGGCGAGCTTGTCCGCCACAATGTCGATCGCGATGATGCGTGCGGCGCCGGCGAGCCGGGCGCCCTGGACGATATTCAGCCCGACCCCACCGCATCCGAAGACCGCGACGCGTGAACCAGCGCTGACAGCGGCTGGATTGTGCACCGCCCCGAATCCGGTCAGGACGCCGCAGCCCAGCAGCGCCGCCTGATCCAGGGGCATGCCCTCAGGAATCACGACGGCGCCAGACTCGGGCACGACTGCATACTCGGCGAAAGACGATACCGTCAGGAAGTGATGCAGTTCGCGGCCGTCGGCGCTGAGTCGCCGGGTCCCGTCGAGCAATGCGCCAGCGGCCATCGCCTTCTCCGCGACCGCACAATAGTTCGGCTGGCCCAGGGCGCACGCACGGCACGTGCCACATGACGGGACGATCGACAGGACCACAGAGTCTCCGGGTCGCAACCGCTCCACGTCAGGGCCGCACTCCGCGACGACGCCCGATGCCTCGTGTCCGATGACGGCCGGGAATGGAACGAGCGTCCGTTTCCCCGAAATGACGTTGAGGTCGCTGCCGCACAGTCCGCTGGCCGCGATCTTGACCAGCACTTCACCGCTTCGCGGCGACGCCAGGTCCACATCGGTGACCTGGAACGGTGTGTCCACCCCGGTGAGCACGGCAGCTCGCACGCGCATGAGAGCCTCCTATGAGGAGCAGCAGACCACCAGCGTCAGGTTAAAGGTCCGGTACGTACCTCGCCGAACGCGGTGCCTCGCGTTCGATGGGGGAGTCGTGACCACACACGACCAGAAGGTCGCACTTATTACTGGCGGTTCACGGGGCATCGGGGCGGGCATCGTCGCCGGGTACCACCGGCTCGGCTGGGCGGTCGTGGCGGTATCCCGGTCGGTCAAGCCATCCGAGGATCCGGCCATCGTCAATGTTGCCGGAGACGTTTCCGACCCCATCGCCGCCGACCGGATCGTCCGCGCGGCCATGGACACCTTCGGACGCCTTGACACTCTGGTAAACAACGCAGGGCTCTTTGTCGCCAAGCCGTTCGCCGATTACACATCCGACGATTACGCAGCCATGATCAAGGTCAACCTCGGCGGATTCTTCGCTATGACTCAGCGCGCCATCGCTGAGATGGTGAAGCAGGGGAGCGGGCACGTGGTGAACATAACGACCACCCTCGCCGACTACGCCAACTCGGCCACGCCCGCCGCATTGACAGCGCTCACCAAGGGCGGTCTCGCGTCCGCGACGAAATCGCTGGCGATCGAGTATGCGTCCCATGGGATCCGGGTTAATGCCGTGTCGCCTGGCACAATCCAGACGCCGGAGTACCCGCCAGAAAGCTACGACGGTCTGGCCGCGCTGCAGCCGATCGGGCGGGTCGGCAAGGTCGGTGATGTGGTCGACGGCATCCTGTTTCTCGAATCGTCACCGTTCATCACTGGCGAGATCCTGCACATCGACGGCGGCCAGATCGCAGGCCATTGATTGGGCACATGGGCCGCAGTGGCCCGCTCGGCACGCGCCGGCGTGTTGCCCGGCCGAACCCCTTGTACCTGAGCTGTCAACGATAGTGGTATCAGCGCTGATGCCATATGAGCTATGGCGATGACCTTGCGGCTCACGGATGCTGAGGCCAGGGCGCTGCGGCGGCGAGCGGAACGTGAGGGGCGGCCGATGCAAGAAGTGGCCCGCCAGGCGATCCGAGAGTACGTGGAGTCGCACAGCCGGGCCGAGCTGCTCGACCGCGTTCTGGACGAGGAATTGCCTCGGTATGCCGAGGCGCTGGAGCGACTTGGTCAGTGATCTACCTGACCGCGCCCGAGCTGCTGCACGTCGCGGAGCGCACGCTCGGCGGGAAGCCCGACCTCCGAGACGTCGGACTGTTGGAAGCCGCAGCGGCGCGACCGTCTGCGACGGCGTTCGGCAACGACGCTTATCCGGACTTGGATGCCAAGGCAGCTGCTCTGTTGCACTCGCTCGCGCGCAATCACGCGCTGCCAGATGGCAACAAGCGGCTCGCGCTCGCCGGGGTGATCGCTTTCCATGGCATCAACGGGCGTCGGCTCGCCTTGACAAATGACGAGGCATACGACCTGGTCATGGCCGTCTCCGATGGCCGCCTGGATGCGGTGTCCGATATCGCTGGGCTGCTAGGTCCCGCGACCGAGCCGTGGTCCTGAGGATTGGTGGCCGACAGGCGATGGTCTGGGCACCCGGTCGGAAACGACCTGGATCTATCGGCCGCGCCGACCGGGAAACCCAGCTCTTAAATGGTCCCCTGGCCTAGTACTGCAG
>DATAEH010000012.1:0-27235 GCA_036258115.1 Streptosporangiaceae bacterium | reverse complement strand
GGCACCTCAGGTCATGGCTTCAAGTTCGGCCCGCTGATCGGCGAATGGCTCGCCGACCTCGCGCTGGGCGGCACTTCTCCTGGCGCCCGGTTCGCGCTGGGCAGGTTCTGACCCCCGCTTAGCCGCGAAGCCCGGCGAAAGAGCTACAGACATTTCCGAAACGGTCGGGTTATGGTTCGGCAGCCACCGAGATCTACTGCTACATCACCACGCCGGTGATCTGGCCGAGCGCCGGTGAGGTCACCATGATCGATCTTGACCCGGCCGTCTGCCGCAGACGAACTGGCGAGGTCGAGCAGTGGGACGAGGACGAGTTGATCACCGAAACGGGCAACAGCTAGCTGAGCGCCAAGCGACGAACCACCGCCGGAACGCCGCTAAGCCGGCCCCTTGGCCAGCTTCGCCGCTACACCCTCGAGTACGCAGTCAAGTCCGAACTCGAACCTCGCGTCCCGCGTCTCCGCGGCATCAGGGTCGACGTCATCGCGCAGTATCCGCAGGAAGTGGTCGAACATCCCGGTCGCCTCAAGGCGCTCCCGCCATTGCTGGAGTTTGGCGTTGACGTCGGTCTCGGTGGTCAGCCACTTCTCCTGCTCGCGTTGCGTCCGCAACTCACCGAGCTCTCGGACAACAGCCCCGAGCACGTATGTGTTCACGCTCTGCAGAATGTTCGTCGCGGTCTCGGTGTCGATATCCAGGCACTCCAGCGAGGCCAGCGATTTATCCAAGTTGCGGAGCGTGTTCGGGCCGAGCGGCGGGCGGGCGGCGATGAAGTCGATCACCCACTTGTGCCTGAGCAGCACCTGTCGCTGGCTGCGGGCCTGCACGCGCAGATCCGCCTGCCAGTCTCCGGTTGGCTCGGGCACCACTACGTCGGCGATCAGAGCGTCGAGCATCAGCTCGAGCAAGTGCTCCTTGCCTGCTAGGTGCCAGTAAAGCGACATCGCGCCAGCTCGGAGGACCTGAGCGATCTTCCTCATGCTGACGGATTCGGCGCCTTCACTGTCCGCGATGGCGATCGCAACGTCGACGATCTCCTCGCGGCTCAGCCCTGACCTGCCCCGCCCGCGCTGGTCTGCACGCCCCCGAAAGTCGGCGCCGCCGCCCTGGTCTCCAAGCCTGCGTCCGCGTGAGTCGGCGCCGCGGCGCAGGTCAGCACCTTGCCTGCCGCGGCCCCGAGCCTGGCCGCGCGCGTGGCCTTCCCGGCCTTGCACTTCATCAGGCCTGGCCCGGCCGCGCGCGATCTGCTCGCGGAAATCGGCCGCCGGGCCAAACGGCGGCCAGAGTTCGTCATCGGTGGCCATCGGACTTCCCATCACACTGCTTGACCCGGATCGGAGCCGGACTTTCGAAGGCTAGCCCGGTTCATTCCCGGACCCGAAGGCGAACCCGGGGAGGACCCCGGGTGCCAAAGGGCTTGACCCTCGTACATCGTACTGTACAGTACGGTGTACGACACACAATCGTACGCCGTACTGGAGAATCTGATGAGCGAGACCATGGCGCTTGAGGCAAGTGGCCTGGAGAAGACGTTCGGCAGCACTAAGGCGCTAGATGGCGTCGACTTCGAGGTTCCGCGTGGCTCGATCCTCGGCATGCTGGGACCGAATGGGGCGGGCAAGACAACGATGGTGCGCGTGCTGGCCACCCTGCTGCGGCCGGACCGCGGCTCTGCCAGAGTGGCCGGCCACGACGTGGTCACCGAGGCGGCGCAAGTGCGCAAGTACATCGGGCTAACCGGGCAGTACGCGGCTCTCGACGAGTCGCTCACCGGGCGCGCAAACCTCGTGATGATCGGCAGGCTCGGCCGCTTGCCGGTCAAGGCCGCCAAGATCAGGGCCGATGAGCTGCTCAGTCAGTTCAGCTTGACCGACGCCGCCGATCGCGGCGTGAAGACCTATTCGGGCGGCATGCGCCGGCGGCTCGACCTCGCGGCCAGCCTGGTCACTAGGCCGCAGATCTTGTTCCTTGACGAACCGACCACCGGCCTGGACCTGTCGAGCAGGATGGTGACCTGGGACGCTGTCCGCGCTCTGGCCAATGACGGCACGACGGTGCTGCTCACCACGCAGTATCTGGACGAGGCCGACCATCTCGCCGATCAGATCGTGGTCATCGACCACGGCGAGGTCATCGCCGACGGAACGCCGGCCCAGCTCAAGGCGAAGGTCGGCGGGGAGCGAGTCAAGGTGACCGTGGCCGCACAATCCGACCTCGTAGCCGCGGCCGAAGTCCTGGCTAAGCACGCCACCGATTCGCCACGGCGCGACCCTGTCACGAGGGAGATCGAAGCGCCGGTAACTGCGGCAGCTCGTCGGATGCCAGAGATCGTCCGCGATCTCGATGCGGCGGGAGTGCTCCTCGACGACCTCGCCATCCGCCATCCCTCACTCGACGACGTCTTCCTCACCCTCACCGGGCGGAAGTCAGAACAGACGCCTAAGGAGGGCGACCGATCATGACCGCGCTAACCGTTTCCCCCGCTCTGCCCGGCCTGGCCGCGGACACCGGGTTGTCCAAGGTGTGGTGGGCCGTCAAGGACACCTGGGTACTGGCGGTCCGCAGCATCAGGCGCATCGCCCGCGAACCTGAACAACTCGCCGACGTGACGATCCAGCCAGTGATCTTCGTCCTGCTGTTCAGCTACGTCTTCGGCTCGGCCATCCACCTGCCAGGCGGCGGCAACTATCACCAGTACCTGATCAGCGGGATGTTCGGGATGGCGATGGCGGGCAGCGCTCCGGGCACCGCCGTCGGGCTGACGACCGACATGTCGACCGGCTTGATTGACAGGTTCCGCTCGTTGCCGATGTCCAGGGCCGCGGTGCTTGCCGGCCGTACGCTCGCTGACCTGCTCACCCAGATGCTCGGCATTCTCGTGCTGATCGGCACCGGGCTGGCGATCGGATGGCGGATCCACAACGGGCCAGCCGAAGCACTGCTCGCCGTCGGGCTGGCCCTGCTGTTCGCGTTCGCTATGACCTGGGCGGGGGCCTGCGCCGGCATGCTGCTCCGGAGCCCGGAGGCCGCGCAGCAACTGGGCTTTATCATCTTCCTGCCGCTGACGTTCGTCTCGAACGCGTTCGTGCCCACTCAGGGGATGCCGTCCTGGCTGCAGACCGTCGCCGACTGGAACCCGATGAGCGCGATCGCCTCATGCTGCCGGTCCCTGTTCGGCGGCGCCAATCCAGCGGCGAGCATCCAGGCATGGCCGATGCAGCATCCTGAGCTGGCCGTCCTGGCATGGTCGGTCGGGCTGATCGCGATCTTCGCGCCGACGGCTGTCTATCTCTTCCGCCGCAAGGTGCTGCGGTAGCCGGCCTGGCTACGGGGCGAGCCGGCGATATAGGTCGATGACGGAGGCCACGGCCTCGGGCTCGGTCGGCAAGGCCGCCGCCTGACAGGCGGCGGCCTTGCCCATCCTGGACGCCAGATCACCGTTCTCGAGCAGCTTCAAGATGGACGCCGCCAGTGCATCCGGATCGTCAGGCGCAACCAGCAAAGCTCCCTCGTCTCCGGTCAGGTCCCTGACGCCGCCGACATCGGTCGCCACGATCGGGCGGGCAGCCCGCATCGCCTCCTGCAGGATCAGCGACTGGCCCTCCCACCGGCTCGGCAGCGCGAACACGGCGGCCACGGCGAGCAAGTCCCCGATATCGTCGCGCTGGCCGAGGAACCGCACGTCGACGGCCAGGTCCCGAGCCCTCGCCGCGAGGTCGCCTGCTAGCGGCCCTGATCCAGCGATAACGACGACCGGCTCGGGACGCCGTCCCCGCCACCTCGCCGCGGCCGCGATCAGCGTCTCGAAGCCCTTCTGCGGTGCCAGTCGCCCAGCCGCCATCACGATCGGCCTGCCATCGTCAGTCAGATCCGCCGGCCTGCGGCCGGTGCACTTTGTCGGAGGCGCTGGCACGATTGCCCGGGAGACCTCACCTGCCCCGATCCGACTCATCCTGGCCGTCAGGTCGGAAGATACGCAGAGCACGACGTCAGCCCGCCTGGCAACGATCCTCTCGAGCAGGCCATAGATTGCGCTCGCCCCGAGTCCGGCCGACGGCGCGTTGTGTACGGTGACGACCAACCCGGGCCGCCGTCCGTGCGGCGAACGTGTCCGCGGGGTGAACCGCAGCGCCAGCGCAGCGAGCGCGCCGGCCCGCATGCCGTGGGCGTGGACGACGTCGGGGCACGTCGCGAGCAGCAGCCGGCGCAGTCTGCCGAGCATCGGCACGTCGCTGACGGGACGCGGCCGGTCGCCGATCGCCGCAGGCTCGAAGCTCACCCGACCGGCCTCCAGCGAGGGCTCGAAGAGCGATCTGGTCGCGGCTGGGCCGAAGACCGTGACCTCGAGCCCGGCGGCAGCACTCCCCCGCGCGAGCATCGCCACATGCCGCCCGGTCCCGCCCTCGGTCGCGCCGAGCACATAGCAGACCCGCGGTGCTGACCCTCGGGGACGACCCCCCGGAACCCCCCGCGCTGCCGACCCGGGGGAACGACCCCCCGGAACCCCCCGCGGCGCTGGCCCTGGCGACTGCGGCGACGTCATGACGGTTGCAGCCTGCGGCGGATTCTGCCCAGCAGGCTGCGCAGGTCGCCGCCGTCAAGCACAGCCACCACGCCGCCGAACACGGCCAGCGCGCAGATTCCGGCCAGCGCGGCGACTCCGGCGTTCGGCCAGCTGCCTGAGACCTGGAGCAGTTCGGTCACCCCGAAACCGGCTGCCGCGCCGGCGGCGGCGCCTGCCAGCCCGCCGCCGAGGGCTCGCCACACGCCTCGAAGCGCTGCCGTCCCCCTGGCCGAGCGCACGGCCGCGAGCAGGGCCAGGCCTGCCGCCGTCATGCCGACGGTGTTCGCCAGGCCGAGCACCGGCACGACGTCTCTGGCCCGGACCAGCGGCACCGCGATGAGGTCGACCACGATCACGACCAGCCAGCCGGCGACCATGGTGACTGCGGCGATCCTGATGCGGTTGTCCGCAAGCAGCACTCGCGACAGGCATGCGACCAGGCCGTAGCCGGCCAGACCAGGGGCGAACAGCGCAAGAGCGAGCGCGAACTCGCCGGTCACGTCATGGCTGAGAGCCGGGAACGCGCGGGCGACGGGCAGCGCGACCGCTGCCAGCAGAGCTGCGCCGAGCCAGGCGGCCAGCGCGGTCGCACGGGTCGCGGATGCTGCCGCACGGTCAAACGCTCCGCCCGAACGCGCCGACAGCACAGGGAAGGCGCTGATCGCGAACGGGATCGCGAAGACCGCGTAGACGGACACGAAGACCTGCCAGCCGTACTGGTACACCGTGACAGCCGCCCCGCTGCTGCCGCCGTTGGCGTTCGCCAGCCTGGTCACCACTAGGACGGATGCGTTCTGCGCGACCAGCGCGGCGATTCCCACTCCGGCCAGGCCGGTAGCCCGCCGCGCGATTCCTGGAGGGAACGCGAGCGTCGGGCGTATCTGGAGCCGCAGCCGCCTGGCAGGCACCAGGGCGGTCACGGCCAGCGCCGCCACGCCGAGCGTCGTGCCGACTGACAGCGTCAGTTGCGCCGCGAGCGGCAAGTGATCGACGTTCGTCGTGTAGTGCCGCCCGAGCGGCACGAAGATCAGATACGCGGCGATCACCACGAGGCTGGACAGGATCGGCGCGATCGCCGGGGCGGTGAACTTCCGGTGCGCTTGCAGGATGCCGTACATCACGACCGCCAGCCCGTAGAGCAGGATCTGCGGCGCGAACACCGAAAGCATGCCGGTCGCGATCGGAACCAGATCGTCGCGGGGGCAACCGGACGCCGGGTTGGCCGGCATAAGCAGCGAGATCACCGGGCCTGACGCTACGGCGAGAAGGAGGCTGGCAGGGGCAAGAATCACGACCGTCCACGTCAGCAGCGCCGAAGAGATCCGGCTGACTTCCTCGGTCGCGCGGCGCCCGGCGACTCGTGCCGAGCGCTCGGCCGGCCCGGCGAGGATCGGCACCACGATCGCTGTCAGCGCGCCGCCGAGAACGATGTCGTAGATGACGTTGGGGACCAGGTTGGCGGTGACGTAAGCCGCACTCAGACAGGACGTCTTCACCGTGCCGGCGAACACGACGGTCCTGACGAAGCCCAGCATCCTGGCGAAAATCGTCAGGCCGCCGATGAGCAGCGCGGCCCGGCCCACTCCGATCGCCACGCCGCTGCCCAGAACATCAAAGTCGTCGTCGGGACCGGCGTTGCCAGCGGTCTCTAGCACAGGGGCCGGCGGAAGTTCCTCCGGCGGCCGCTCTACTTTGGCACCGGTCCAGCCGGGCGGGCCGGTCTCAGCCGGGCCGCCGCCTTTGATCACAGCCGCCGCGGCGGCTGGGCCGCCGGGCCTGTCTGGTCAGCGTCGTGGCCTGACAGCCGCACGTTTTTGGACTCGAACCCCTGCTGTGGCGGCGGTGCGGCTGTTTCCGTGAGATCGGCCGGTGCCGCGGGTTGCGCCGGTCGCCGGCCCAGCATGTCCAGCCAGTTCAAGGCCGGCGTACGGGCGATCACCTTGGTGAAGCTGACCTTCTCGCTCGCGGCGGTCAGCGCTGCGATCGCGCCAAGGACGACCACGCGCGTCGGCCGGTTCAGCGATGACGCCGCGGCGACGCCGATCATGGCGCCGATGGCGTTGGCCCCGCTGTCGCCCAGCATCGCCCGCTCGGCGAGGTCGTCAGGCAGCACCGCGGCCACCGCTCCCGCGGGAGCCGCGACCTCTGCCCGCGCCCTTTGCCCGCGCAAACCGATCGCGATGCTGCTCAGCAGCGCCACCTTGCCGGCGCGGCCGGGGCGCAAGTCGAAGAGGTTGAGCAGGTTCGCGCTGCCAGCCACCAGACCAGCGTTGACGGCCAGATCAGCGGCCCGGCCCAGCGCCGACATCCGCGGACGCGACCCTCCTGTGCCTTGCTCTCGGCGGTCGAGCACGTAGCTTGCCATCAGGCCTACGGCCCCGATCCCGATGATCTTCACCGCGCCGGTCGTCACCTCGCCCTTCGCCAGCGCCGCCAGGTGACCGCGGAATCCGTGCTGGTCGCTGCTGCCGGCCAGGTCGTCGTAGCATCCGAACGCCCCCGCGCCGGCCCCGGCTAGACCAAGCGCCAGCCTGGTTGGTGCGTCAAGACCAGGAGCGGTCAATGAGGCTCCGACCGCGCCGATCGTGACCGCGGGGCCCTCCACCAGAGTCACCGACTCACCACGATGATTCGTGCGCGTCCAAGTCTTCTCGCCGCCTGGCTGAGCCGCAGTCAGGGCGGTATACACGGCTCGCGTCCCCGACGCCGCCATGAGCAGGCGCAGCGCTCCGCGCATGCCCATCATCATGGCTTCTTTCTGGTCGAGTGCGAAGGAGTCGGCGACGGACTGGGACTTGCGCTGGGCGCCGGGCTCGGTACGGTGGCCGGCCGGACCCCGTAGGCAGTTGGCGAGGCGTTCGGCTTGAGCAATTCGCGCAGCGCCTGCGCGACCATGATCTGGCCAGTGGTGGTGTCCGCGTTATCGACCGTTGTCAGCGAAACGCCAGCAGCACCGCTGTTGACCGCATCGATCGCGCTGCGCGGCCCCGAGCCCAGGAGCGGGCCGACTAGTACAGCGCCTTTGCTCGTTTCCTGCAGATCGTTGGCCAGTGAGATCAGGGCAAGGTTGTCTGGCCCGCTCGTGTTGGAGGGCGGGACTGTACCCGGGACGATCACTACTGCCATCGTTGCCTGACCGCTAAGCGACGAGCCGCCTGGTCCGTTGATCTGCAGGAATCCGGCAAATTCCGTCATGATCTGCTGCGTGTGCTGCGGGCTTAGGGTGGGCACGCCGTCCTTGTTTGTAATCGCGGCGGAGATCACCTGCGCGGCCGCTTGCTGGCCTGAGATCTGTGGATCTACGGTCGACTTTGGGAGGGTCAGACCCGTCGCCAAGCTGGCTGCCTTGTTGGTCAGCTGCTGCTCGGTGACCGTCCCTGTGTCGAAGAACTGCGAGGTCAGGACGACCTGGCCGGTCACCGATGCGCCAGCGTGCCGCAGAGCGTTGGTCACCCCGTCCACGGTCGATCCGTCAGCGCCGGGCGCAAGAACGAGGACCACGTGCTCGCCAGTGAGCAGACCGTGCAGCAAACTGCCTTCCGAGGCCTGAGCGAACGATTCGTTCGCTGCGATCTGCGCTTTCAACTGTGAGTTGTGCGCGTACAGGCTCTTGATTTGCGCGGCCTCTTTCTTCGAAACCTGGTGGAGGCCGGACTGCACCGCGGGTGCGAGCGCCTGGGATCCGACCACGATGCCGATCGCCAGAGCGAGGAAGACAGCAACGATAGAGACAAGGTGATAGCGAAAGTCAATCAACTCAAGATTCCCGTCAGCCAATGCCAGATCTGGCTGAGCCCAAGCCCGATGTAGGTAAGAATCGTCTGGCCAACGGAGAACGATGTGAGAGCAACGATAATCGCCACTGCGGCCGCAACAACGAGCAGGATCAGCCACCAGCCTGAGATCCGGCTCTGGTAGAGCCGACTCACGCCCTTCGGTTCGACGATCTTGTCGCCTACCCGCATCCTGGTCAGGATCGCGCTGGCCATTCCCGGCCGGCCTTTGTCGAGGAACTCTACCAGGTTAAACCGCATGCCAACGGCAACGATTAGCCGCGCTCCAAGCTCGTCCGCGAGCAACACGGCCACGTCCTCGCTGGTGCCGGAGGCCGGACAGAGCACAGAGTCAAGGCCAAGTGACATCACCCGGTCCAACCCCGGCGCCCGGCCATCGGCGTAGGCATGCACCACGAGTTCCGCACCGCTGGTGAGCGCTCGGTCAGAGACCGAGTCCATGTCGCCGATGATGAGATTGGGCTTGTAACCTGCCTCGAGCAGTGCGTCTGCGCCGCCGTCCACGGCGACGAGCACAGGCTTGAACTCCCGGATGTAGGCACGCAATGCTTGCAGGTCCTCGCGGTGTCGGTATCCGCGGGAGATCACCAGCGCATGCCGGCCCTCGAGCTTGGTGCGGAGCGCGGGCACCCGAATTCCATCGATCAGCTCCTCGAAGTCCCTGCTGATGTACTCGACCGTGTTCGCCATGAAAGCCCTGATCTGCGCCGCCAGCTCGGCCTTGGCGTTGATCATCGCGCTCGTGACCGAGTCGGAGGTCTGCACAGTCCCCTTGGCGACGACCGTCTCACCGATATAGAGCGTGTCGCCGTCGAGGCGTACGCTCCGCCCGTCGCGTACCTTCTCGAAGACGTCGGCGCCGACGTCGTCGATCAGGGGGACTCCGGCGTCGAGCAGAAGCTGCGGGCCGAGATTCGGATACCTGCCGGTCATGCTGGGCGCCGCGTTAACGACGGCAACGACTTCACAGCCGAGCAGCGATTCCGCGCTGACCCGGTCCAGGTCGGCGTGGTCGATGATGGCGATTTCGCCAGGACGCAGGCGGCGCGTCAGGTTCTTGGTGCGCCGGTCGAGCCGCGCGGGTGCCACCAGGCCGGGCAGATCGTTAGATCCGTTCCCCCGCCCGCCAGTAAGCCTCCGCGAGTAATCCCTCATTGTGTTACTAAGTGTGCCAGATCGGCTACGTCCTGATGGCAACCCAACTCTAGTCATCACTCACCGTCACGGTGATCAATGCGACCTCGCTGACTCCGCTCGCTCAGCGGCTGCCGCCTCAAGCAGCTCACCGGCATGCGCCCTGCCATACTCCGAGTCTTCCAGCCCGGCCAGCATCCTCGACAATTCTCGTACCCGCCCCGAGTCGTCGAGCCGAGTGACGCCGCTGGACACTACGAGGCCGTCCTCGGCCTTCTCGACGACCAAGTGCGTGTCCGCGAACGCAGCCACCTGCGGCAGATGCGTGACGACAATGACCTGCGCGAGCCTGGCCAGCCTGGCGAGCCTGCGGCCGACCTCGACGGCGGCCTTGCCGCCGACGCCGGCGTCGACCTCGTCGAACACGAAGGTCGGCACCGGATCGGCGCCGGCGAAGACCACCTCGATCGCCAGCATCACCCGAGACAACTCACCACCTGAAGCACCTTTATGCAGCGGCAACGCGGGCGCGCCAGGATGCGCGGCCAGCCGGATCTCGACGTCATCCCCACCGTGCGGGCCGTACTCGCGGAGCGGGCTGACGACCACGTTCAGCCTCGCGTGGGGCATCGCGAGCGCGGTGAGCTCAGCGGTGACGGCGGAATCGAACCGTGCAGCCGCCTCCTGGCGCATCGCTGTCAGCTGACCGCCGAGTTCCTTGACGTTGGCAGCCAGCTCGGCCTCGCGCGCCTCGAGTGCCGCGATCCTGTCGTCGTCGTTGTCGAGCTCGGCCAGCCGCGCCGCCGCGCCTTTAGCCCACACCAGAACCGAGCCCAGATCCGGGATCGCCGGGACTGACGCACGAGCCGGATCGGCTGACTCCCCGAGGGCTGAGTCCTGGTCTGCTGGGGCGGCCCCGCCGGGACGGGCACCATTGGCGTTTTCGGCAGCCACGCCGGATTCCGGCGGCTTAGCTGCCGCATCAGCGCCAAGCGCGCTGTTCTCCCCGGAAGAAGTTTCCACAACGCCGGCCGCGGCCTGCGGAACTGGGGCCGAGCCGTAACTGCGAATGAGCCTGGTCAGCTCCGCGCGGCGATCCTGCACCGCGGCCAGCCTGACGGGATCGGCCTCCACGGAGTCCGCGTAGGACGCCAGCTCGGCGGCGATGTCCGATATGAGATAGGACGCTTCCGACAGCCGGGATGCAAGCTCGCCAAGCGCAGGATCGTGCTGCGCGGCGCTTTCGAGAGCGTGCCGGGCCGTGCCGAGCAGGGTGAGCGCGTCGGCGGCCTCGTATGACCCGCTAGACGGGTCGGAAATGAGCGCCTCGTGTGCGGTCGTGGCCGCGGAGTGCAAGGTGTCGGCGTTCGACAGCCGCTCGGCCTCGACGTGCAGCTCGAGGTCCTCGCCATCGACCGGCTCGAGTCTCTCGATCTCGGCCAGGCCCTGACGCAGGTCCTCAGCCTCGGCCGCGCGTTCCCGCGCGAGCGAGGTCAGCTCCGCCAGTTCCTCGGCCACCTTGAGATGCTGGTTGTAGGTCCGCTGATACTCGGCGAGCAAACGGCTCAGCTCCGGTCCGGCGAACCGGTCGAGCGCCTGACGTTGCCTGCCTGGCTTGAGCAGTTGCTGCTGATCGGACTGGCCGTGTACCGCGACGAGATCCTCGGACAGGTATGTCAGCAGCGAGACGGGCACCGATCGGCCGCCGGCGAAGGCTCGCGAACGGCCCTCTGCCGAGACCGATCTGACTAGCACGAGCGTCGCACCATCGTCATCAAGGTCCCCGCCCGCCCCGTTGACCTGTTTCGCCACCTCGCCGTCAGGATCGGTCCGCAGCCGTCCCTCGACTGTCGCGCGTTCGGCGCCGGGCCGGATCCGGGACGGATCGGCACGACCGCCGAAGAGCAGGCCAAGCCCCGAAACAACCATGGTCTTGCCGGCGCCGGTTTCGCCGGTGACAACGTTGAAGCCAGGGGACAGATCGAGCACCGCCTCATCGATGACGCCGAGGCCGCTGATTCTGACTTCCTCAAGCATCGCCCGCCGGCTCCTTGTCTCGATTCTGCGTGGCGGATTCCAGTCGTTGCCTGTTCTGCTCTTGGCGCCGGCCTCGCCAGCCAGACACGGACAGGCCGAATTTGGCTACCAGCCGGTCCGTGAAGGACGCCCCGATGTCGAGCCCGAGTCCGCTCGTGCTGGGACCGATTGCGCCGACATCGCCATCGCCGCGGTGTCGCAGCCTGGCGAGAAGCACCGGCTGAGCTCCGCGCCGTACCTCGATCCGAGCGCCGGGTGGCAGGTCGACGCTGCGCCGGCCGTCGCACCAGAGGACGGCGCCCGACTTTCCGAGTTTGCTGCTCGTGGACCCGATGACCTCCGCCGCCAGCACCGATTCCGGTGATACCACCATAGGCCCTGCGAAAAGGGCGTGAGCGCTGATCGGGACCAGCAAGAGCGCCTCGACATCTGGCCATACCACGGGACCGCCGGCCGAGAACGCGTAAGCAGTCGAGCCGGTCGGCGTCGCGAAGACCATGCCGTCGCAACCCCAGCGGGCCAGCGGCCTGCCGTCCACCTCGATCACCAGATCGAGCATCCTCTCCCTGGCGGCCTTCTCGACGGTCGCCTCGTTCAGCGCCCATGTCGTCGCCGATACCGCGCCATTCTCCTGAATGGTGACGTCAACGGTCATCCGAGGTTCGACCCAGTAATGACCGGCCAGGATGTGATCGACGGCGTCGGAAAGGACGTCCGGCTCGGTTTCGGCGAGGAATCCCACGTGGCCGACGTTGACGCCGAGCAGCGGAGTCCCGGCCGGGCGGGCCAGCTCGGCCGCCCTGAGCAGCGTCCCGTCGCCGCCGATCACAAGAACCATCTCCGCGCCCTTGGCGGCGTCGGCCGAGACCGGCAGTACAGTCGTGTTCGCGCAGCCCAGGTCGTGGGCCTCGGACTCCAGCACCCGCATCGTCACGCCCGCTGAGCAGAGCCGGTCGGCGACCGCGCGTGCCGTCTGCAAGCCTTCTGGCCGACCGGTATGGACGACGAGCAGGATGCTCCGTTCGGCTGGCGGGGTCATTGCGGTCCCTCGGCTACGGCGGCCCGGAGTTCGTCCTGGATCAGTGGCGGCGCGCCGCGCTGCAGCCAGAGGAAGTACTCCACGTTTCCTGACGGGCCAGGCAGCGGGCTCGCCGTGACGGCCTGTACGCCGAGGCCCAGCTCCAGCGCGGCTTGTGCCACGGCGGCGACGGCACCGGCCCTCAACTCCGGGTCCCTGACCACTCCTCCGGACCCGACCTTGCCCCTGCCGACCTCGAACTGCGGCTTGACGAGGAGCACGAAGTCGGCGTCCGGCGCAGCGCAGGCGACCAGGGCCGGCAGGACCTGGCTGAGCGAGATGAAGGACAGGTCGGCGGTCACGACCTTCGGCTGCGGGTCGACCTGGCCCGGCTGGAGGTTACGTACATTGACCCGGTCAAGGACACTCACCCTCGGATCGGAGCGCAGGCTCCAGGCGAGCTGGCCATAACCGACATCGGCCGCCACGACGTGTTCTGCTCCGGCCCTGAGCAGAACGTCGGTGAACCCGCCTGTCGACGCGCCAGCGTCCAGGCAGCTGCGGCCGGCCACCTTGAGGCCGGTGAAGGCGAGGAGCGCGCCCGCGAGTTTGTGCCCGCCGCGCGAGACGTAGTCAGGGCCTTCGTCCTCGCGCTGGACTGTGATCGCGGCATCCTGTCCGACCTGCGTCGCCGCCTTGGCCGCTGCCTGGCCGGACACCCTCACCTGGCCAGCGGCGATCAGATCGGCCGCCTGAACCCGCGACCGCGCCAGGCCGCGGCGCACCAGCTCCGCGTCCAGTCGCGTCCTCTTCGTCATCGGCCCTTGCCCTTGCGCGTCCTAGCGGTTCTGCGTGCCTTGGTGGAGTTCGCCGAGGACGTCGACGAGCTGCTCGTGGACGCGCTCGTATACAGCCGGGTGCTCGGACACGGGCAACTCGTCCAGCTCGCCGAGCCGACCGAGGGCAGCATCGACTCTCGGCGCCCCCGTGGCCTGCCCCATCTTTCCTGACTGCTCGGAATCTGCGGGGTCGCCGTGCGCGGCTGTCTCGGAAGCCGGGGCTGTCTCGAACGTCGCTGCTGTCTCAGAAGGCTCGGCTGTTTCGGAAGCCACGGCTGTCTCGGAAGATTCGGTAGGTTCACGAGGCTCGGCAGGACCAGCAGCCTCGGCACCCTCAGCAGGCAGCGGCGAGCTCAATTGATCCGGCAAGCGCGGCACAGCCGGTTCGTGGTCCGATCCGTTCTCGTGCTCCATCGTGTAACCAGCTCCTAGTGCAACGGTGCGCAGCTCCAGCGATCCGGCGGGTCGCGGTCAGCACGAACTCCGTGCCGCCGTGTACGGTGTGCCGGGATCTCATCCTGCGTCCCTGTCTGGAACGCTACCGTCCAGCACGTCAAGCTGCCGCCATTGGAGGGCTGTCGCAGGCTCCGATGTCGGAGTTCTGCGCCCGCGGCAGAGAATGACCGTGAAAGTGGGTGACGATGGCGACCGCCGAGGAGTGTCGCATGGCCCTGGAGAGCCTCACGGGCCGCATCGCGGAGGTGGATGCGGAGGTCCGGCAGGCGAAGCTGATCGACAGAACGCTCAGCTGCCGCGTGTCCGATCTCGGCATCACGTACCTGACCAGGCTCGGCCCGCACGGCGCCGATCCGATCAAGGAAGCCGACGGCAGTTCCCCGCCTGCCCAGATTCGCTTTACGGCCAGGAGCGACGACGTCGTCGCGATCTCGAAGGACCCGGGCAGCTTCGCCCGCGCATGGCTGTCCGGTCGGCTCAAGGTCGAGGGCAGCTTCCTCGACCTGCTCCACTTGCGGCGCCTTCTCTAGCCGCACGCCAGGCTCCCCAGCCACAAGCGCCGCGCATCTGGCCGCACGGCGGGCGCCGCACGCTCACCATTCATCCGGTTCTCATTTGGCAGGCTCAGTCCGGATCGGCAGCCGGGGTCTGCCGCGCCCGACCTCGAGGGCGGACCTGATCTCCGCGATGACGGCCCGCGGCTCGGCGTGGAGTCTGCTCGGCGGATAGTGCAAGACCGCGATGCCCAGCGCACTCATCCGCGAATGACGCGCCATCGTGCGTTCCCAATCAGCCGGCGACAGGTGCCACTGCTTGGAATCGACCTCGACCGCCACACTCGCCTCCGGCCACCACGCGTCAGGCTTCGCGATGAACTCATCACCCGTGTACAGCCGCGGGTTGTAGAACGGGTCGGGCAGCCCGGATCGCTTGATCAGCTTCCGGAGGTCGCCCTCTACAGCCGACCTGATCCCGTCGGCGATTTCCAGCAATGCGGCCCGGAAGGTCGCCGACCCTGCAGTCGGCCCTTGATCAAGCTCGGCCGCTAGACTCGCGACCGATACCCGCCGCCATTGCACTGCCGAGGCGATGATTGACCGAACCTCCGGCAGATTGTTCGATTGCCTGACGGCGTCGGCTACGGCCCTGGCCATCGGCGCGTAAAGCACCTCGCCAGCCTTATATACCGAACCTGGCATCCTTGACGTCCGCAAGATGTGCACGAACGCGCAATCCTGGCGCCGTCGCTCAATCGGGATCAGGACGTCAATGACAGTCCGGCCGAGATTGTTGATTCCGTGTGCGGCCATGGCGGCCTGTCCTGTGATCACGCTTCCCGAGCCCGCGTATAACAGAGCAGCTAAAGGTCGTTGCTCGTCCGTGATCTTGCCGGTGTTTGTCGCATACAGGCCAGGCGCCACCACTTGCCATGGACCTTCGCAACGGAGCCTGACGCGCAGAGCTTGCTCGGTGAGCCCGCACGCGAGCGCCTGGGCTCGAGTGATCAAGCCCTTCTGCCGCGACGTTAGTCGCTCAACGGCCGATTTGTCATATAACGAGGTTCTTCCCATAACCGCTAACCTCCCAGACCCCACCGACAAACTCCCTCCGGGCTGAAGAAAGTAGGACACCTACGTGCCGTCACCCGCGCTGTTTGACCCACGCCGGCGCGTAGCTGCTCTAAATATGTGCCGCCACCCGTCCGATTACGCCTTCGTTGGCACGTGGCCGTTCTAAGGCGGACGGCCTGCCGGGGCCGACGGCGGGTGGCGGACGGCTGGGGCCAACAGCGGGTGGCGGACGGCTGGGGCCAACAGCGAGCTGCGGGTGGGGCACCGTGGGCGGTCAGCGGGCGGCGGTAGCAGTAGCGTGGCAGGGTGGCCGGAATGTTCGGGTTGTTCGGGCGTCCGCTGGCGGAGATCGCGGCCGGTGCCGTGCACATGCCCGGCTGGCTCGACGAGACGGAACAGCAGCGCCTGGTCACAGCGTGCCGAGAATGGGCGCGACCGCCCGCGGGAATGCGTTACACCCCGATGCCGTCCGGCGGGCAGATGTCGGTACAGACCGTCTGCCTTGGCTGGCACTGGATGCCATACCGCTACACGCGGACCGCGGACGACGTCGACGGGGCACCCGTCAAGCCGTTCCCGGAATGGCTCGCCGACATCGGCCGGCGCGCTGTTTTTGACGCCTTTCCGGATCAGGATCTTGCCGACGCCTACGCCCCGGACATCGCCCTGATCAACTACTACGACGGCAACGCCAAGATGGGCATGCACGCGGACAAGGACGAACGCTCGTCGGCACCCGTGGTCTCGCTCAGCCTGGGATCGTCGTGCGTGTTCCGGTTCGGCAACGCCGAGAGCCGCGGCCAGCCATACCAGGACATCACGCTGGAGTCCGGCGACCTGTTCGTGTTCGGCGGCCCGTCGCGATTCGCTTACCACGGCGTCACCAGGACGATCGCGGGAACCGAGCGACCCAGTATTGGCCTGCCGGTAGGACGGCTCAACATCACGCTGCGGGAATCCGGCCTCACCTGACCCGCCAGCCTGCGAGCTCGGCCAAGCCTGCGGCGGTGGGATCCGGGGAGCCCGCGGGCTCTGCCGAGCCCAAGACGGTTGGATCCTGGGAGCCTGCGGGCTCGGCCGAGCCTGCGGCGGTGGGATCCTGGGATCATGCCTGAAGGAGACGCGGTCTGGCGGGTAGCTCGCCAACTTGACGCTGCGCTCGCCGGGCGCACGCTGACCCGCTCCGACTTCCGGGTGCCGCGGTACGCGACAACGACCCTCGTCGACAGGTCTGTGCGAGAGGCACTCTCTCGCGGGAAGCATCTTCTGATCAGGGTCGATGGCGGAGTCACTATCCACACGCACCTGCGGATGGACGGATCCTGGCGGATCCGTCCGGCTGGCGGGTTTCCGCCGCGCGATCACCGGATCAGGGTGGTGCTTGAGAACACGGAGTGGCTCGCGCTCGGCTACCTGCTCGGCGTCGTCGAGCTGCTCCAAACCGCGCGGGAAGACCGGGCGCTCGGGCATCTTGGGCCCGATCTGCTCGGCCCGGACTGGAACCCCGCCGAAGCGGTTCGCCGACTGCAGGCAAAGCCGGGCCGGCCCATCGGCGAGGCGCTGATGGACCAGCGGAACCTTGCCGGGATTGGGAACCTGTACAAGTCCGAGGTGCTGTTCCTGCGCGGAATCAGTCCGTGGCAGGCCGTCGGGAAGGCGGGCGAGCTCGAGCCAGTCGTCGAGCTGGCGCAGCGGCTGCTGGACGCGAACAAGGAGCGCGCAGGGCAGGTCACGACCGGGAACGCCGCGCGCGGCGAGGAGACCTGGGTGTACGGCAGGGTTGGCCGGCCCTGCCGACGTTGCGGCTCGCGCATCTCGGCTGATGGATACGCCGGACGCGGCGGCCCGGCCCAGGAACGCGTGACGTTTTGGTGCCCTTCGTGCCAGCCCGGGGCCGACCGGTCATGATCGCGGGCGGCGCTCGTCGGCTCGGCGCGGCCGGCGCGCCGGCGACGAGCGCGGATAGCGCCGGCAGGGAGCTGACTGCAGATCAGGCGGGTTCATTTGTGCTTGAGAACTCCATGCTGCGGCCGGTGCCGCTAGTTCCCGAGGTCAGCCTGCATCTGGCCGACGACGCATTCAGGGTGTGGGAGGAAGCAGAACGGAACGTCGGCGCGAGTACCGCCGGCGAAGCCGGGCTGCCGCCGCCGTTCTGGGCGTTCGCCTGGGCCGGCGGTCAGGCGCTGGCCAGGTACATCCTCGATCATCCCGAGACTGTCGCCGGGCGCTCCGTGCTCGATCTCGGATCCGGCTCCGGCTTGGCCGCGATCGCGGCTGCCGTGGCCGGCGCGTCCAGCGTGCTGGCCAGCGAGGTCGACCCTTTCGCCGCTGCCGCGATCAGCCTGAACGCGGCGGCCAACGGTGTCATGATCGACGTCGCCGGCGATGTGCTTAATGGAATAGGCGAAGATGCGGCTGTGATCCTGGCCGCCGACGTCTGGTACGAGCGGCAGTTCGCCGACCGCGCGATCACGATGCTGCGCCGTGCGAATCGTCGTGGCGCAGACGTTCTGGTCGGCGACATAGGCCGGGCGTTCCTGCCCAGGTCCACACTGCGCGAGCTGGCCACCTACGACGTCCCGGTCCTGGCCGAACTTGAGAACACGTCGGTCAAGCGTGTCCTGATCCTGACCCTGCTGTAGTCAGGACGATCTCTGCCCGGCCGAAGGGAGGTCGGCCGGGCAGATCAGTCACTAGGCGTCGCGGCGAAGGAAGACAATCAGCCCGCCGACGACCGCGACCGCGGCGTAGGCGCAGAACACTCCGAACCCGATCCACGGTGAGAACGGGTGCAGCCCGTTCGCCTGGTTCTCCCAGATGGCGGAGCCCGCGTTGAACGGAATCCACTTGTCAATGTCCTCCTGGCCGAACCAGCCGCTCGGCGGACCCGGCAGGAACTGACTGAGGATCCACAGCACGAACATCAGCCCGATGCCCGAGGCGATGACGCCCGCCGTATGCCTGAGCATCGCACCGATCCCGAACGACAATAGCCCGCACACCGCGAGGAACAAGCCCCCGCCGATCACGATGCGCAGCACATTCGGATGGCCCAGTGTGGTGTTGACGTGCTGGGTCGAGAGGATCAGCTGGCCCACGAAAAACGACAGGAAGCTGGTAACCAGGCCGACGACGAGCGCGACGACGCCGAAGACGACGCCTTTGGCCGCGAACACCGTGCCACGGCGCGGCATCGCTGTCAGCGACGTCCTGATCATCCCGGTGGAGTACTCCGAGGTGATCGCCAGTGCACCGAGCACGATGATGATCAGCTGGCCGATAAGCAATCCGAACAAGCTGATGCTGGCGGCCTGCGACCTTATCTCGTGGGCGATGTGCTCGGCGATGCCGGGCGGAATCTTGTTGCCGGGCGATGCGCCGTCCTCGAACCGCAGCAGTCGCTGGGTCTGGCCCCAGCTGAACAGGGCACCGATACCTACGCACGCCAGGATCAGCGCGAACAGGGTCCAGTAGGACGACCGCACCGAGCGGATCTTGGTGAACTCCGAGCGCACCGTACCGAAGAAGCCGGCCCGGCCCGACGGCTGGCGTCCGACGGTTCCGCCGACCAGCACCTCGTGACTTACTGCCGTCGCCATCTCAGCTCACCCTTCCGGCGTCCGCGGTTTGTGCGGCATGTTCTCGCGGCAGGCCCGCATGGAACTCCACGCTGGAGGCGGTTAGCTCCATGAAGGCCTCTTCCAGCGATGCGTGCGCCGGTGCTAGCTCGTGCAGCCTGATTCCGTTCTCGAAGGCCAGGTCGCCGAGCTGCGACGCGGTCAGGCCGAGCAGCACCAGCGCCCCGCCTTCATCGGAGCGGACTGTCGCGCCGGCTGCGGTGGCGAGCAGCGTGAGCTCGTCCGGTTGCGGCGTCCGGACCCGGACCGACTGCTGCGAGTTGGCCGCGATGAATTCGGCGGTCGTGCAGTCCGAGATGAGCTTGCCGCGGCCGATGACGATCAGATGGTCGGCCGTGTTCTCCATCTCCGACATCAGGTGACTGGAAACGAAGACCGTACGTCCCTCGGAAGCCAGGGCCTTCATCAGGTTCCTGATCCACAGGATGCCCTCAGGGTCGAGTCCGTTGACTGGCTCGTCAAACATCAGGATCTTCGGGTCGCCGAGCAGCGCGCAGGCGATGCCGAGCCGCTGGCCCATGCCCAGAGAGAAACCCTTCGACCGCTTGCCTGCAACGTCGCCCAGGCCGACGAGATCGAGTACCTCGCCGATCCGGCGTTTGGGCAGGTTGTTGGTTTGCGCCACGCACAGCAGATGGTTGTACGCGGACCGGCCGCCGTGCACTGCCTTGGCGTCCAGCAGCGCGCCGATCTCACGCATTGGCCACGGATGCTCGGCGAACGGCTTGCCGTCGACGCTCACCGTTCCGCTGGTCGGACGGTCGAGGCCAAGAATCAATCGCATGGTCGTGGTCTTGCCGGCGCCGTTCGGGCCGAGGAAGCCGGTGATCCTTCCTGGCTCGACCGAGAACGACAGGTTGTCGACGGCGAGCGTGTCGCCGTACCGCTTGGTGAGGCCCCGTGCCTCAATCATGTTGAATCCTTCCTGCCGACCCTCGCCAGGTCAGCACGATGCGGAGCGGACCCGGTGCCGGGCAGCGCAGGTGAGGGCGGGGCGCCGCGCCTCGCGATCCGCACGGAACAGTCTGGCCTGGCGGCCGGCTGCCGGGCATCGCCCTGTGGTCTGATCTTCGGGTCAGACCACAGGGCGACCCTTATGCGTCACGCCGGAGGAATAGGACCAGTCCGGCGACCATGGTCGCAGCCGCATAGCTGCAGAAGACTGCGAAGCCGACCCAGGGGGAGAACAGGTTCACGCCGCTGATGTGCTCCCAGATCGCCCCGCCCGCGTTGAATGGGATCCACTTGTCGATGTCGGCCTGGCCGAACCAGCCGCTTGGCGGGCCGGGCAGGAACTGGCTCAGGCTCCACGCCACGAACAGCAGGCCGATAGAGGCCCCGATCGCCCCGGCGGTGTGCCTGAGCATGCCGCCGATGCCGTATGACATCAGCCCGCAGACGGCCAGGAAGAGCCCTCCTCCGATCACCGCACGCAGCACGCCAGGCTGGCCGAGGGTCGCACTGGCGTGCACCCCGGAGAGCATCGCCTGGCCGGCAAAGAACGACGCGAAGCTCGTGACCAGCCCTGCGACTAGAGCCACGGCTCCGAAGACAATTGCCTTGGCGCCGTACACCGTGCCTCGCCTCGGCATGCTGGTCAGCGACGTCTTGATCATTCCGGTCGAGTACTCCGACGTGATCGTCAGAGCGCCGAGCACGGCGATCACGAGCTGGCCGATCAGCAGCCCGATCAGACTGCCAAAGACGGCGTCGGCGCGGGCGTTAGCGAGCGCGGAAGCGCGGTCTGCGGCGGTCGCAGCACCCGTGACCTGGGCGGCCTCAGCGGCGCTGAACAGCACCCCAACGCCCACGCACACGATGATCATCACCAGCAGGGTCCAGTAGGTGGACCGCACGGAGCGGATCTTGGTGAACTCCGACCGCACGGCACTAGCTAGGCCGACTCGGTCGCGGCCGGCGATGCCTGCCGCTCCCCTGGCCCGCCTGGCATGAGCCCCGCCGGACCTTGGCTTAAAGGTTGTCGTCGCCATGTCAGGCCGCCTTTCCCGCGTAGGCCGTCGCTCGGCTGGCCGCCCCGTGGCCTTGGTCGCCAGGCAGCCGGGCGCGGAAGTCGACGCTCTCTGCCGTCAGATCCATGAATGCATGCTCGAGCGACGCAGTTACGGGCGTGAGCTCGTGCAGCTTGATCTCGTGCTCGAACGCCAGGTCGCCCAGCTGCTCGGCCTCAAGTCCGTGCACGATCAAGCTTCCGTCGCCGAGGTCGCGAGCCGTGCAGCCAACCGAGGCCGCGAGCCCGATCATCGTGCCGCGCTGAGGCGTCCGCACCCGGACCGACTGCGCCGAGTTGGCCGCGATGAACTCGGCGACCGTGCAGTCTGCGATGAGCTGGCCGCGGCCGATGACAATGAGGTGGTCCGCCGTGTTCTCCATCTCCGACATCAGGTGACTGGAAACGAACACCGTCCGGCCCTCGGAAGCCAGGGCCTTCATCAGGCTCCTGATCCACAAGATGCCCTCAGGGTCGAGCCCGTTGACCGGCTCGTCGAACATCAGGATCTTCGGGTCGCCGAGCAAGGCGGCTGCGATGCCGAGCCGCTGGCCCATGCCCAGCGAGAAACCCCTCGACCGCTTGCCAGCCACATCACTCAGCCCTACCAGCGCCAGGACTTCATCCACGCGCCGCCTCGGGAGCTTGCTGGCCTGGGCCAGGCAGAGCAGGTGATTGTAGGCGGACCGGCCGCCGTGCACGGCCTTCGCGTCCAGCAGCGCGCCCACCTCGCGCATTGGCGAAGCTAGCTCCCTGAAAGGCCGGCCGCTCACGGTCACGGTCCCGCCGCTCGGCCAGTCCAGGCCGAGGATCAGCCGCATGGTCGTGGTTTTGCCCGCGCCATTCGGTCCGAGGAAGCCGGTGATCTTGCCCGGCTCCACCGTGAACGACAGGTTGTCGACGGCAAGCGTGTCGCCGTATCGCTTGCTGAGGCTGCGCGCCTCAATCATTGATCAGCCCTCCTGGATCGGCCGCCCAGCGAGATGCCGCCGGGTTCTCCCGTGGCCACGCCAGTCTGGCCGCCGCGAGGCCGGTTTCGCGTCGGCCGCCGAGCGGATCTACAGTCCGACCAGGGTCTGAGTTCCGCGCGGGCCGCGCGTCGGTCTGCGGGCGTACGACGTGCCTGTTAGTGGCATCTGAGTACTACAAGGCCGCTCAGGAAGCGAACGGGCTTAGCGCGGGTCGCCAAGGACCTTCAGAGCAGCAGCCACCATGTCCTCGGTGACGTGGCCGGCCGCCCAGGCTGCCGCGCAGAGAACGCGCAGGCCGTCGATCCAGGAGCCGTCGCCGCTTAGCTCGATGGGACTCGATCCGCCTGGCCGCACCGCGTGCCAGCCGCCGCAGCGGAACGTCCGGGCCTGGTTGTCATCTTGAGGGATGATGCCAGCACGGCTTTGTCCGTCCGTAAGCTGACGCAGAGCGTCCGTCGCCTCGGCCGAAGCGTCGGCGGGGATCACGGTCTCGCCGCCCCGCGGCCCGATGACCGGCTGCGGCTCAACGAGTCCGCCGAGGTCCGCGGCGACGTACGTCGGCCTCTGCGCTGGCGGCGCCAGCACCGCGCCCTTCGGCGAGGTCACCCCCGTCAGCACGAGCATGCTGTCCGCCCCGCCGCGTACCGCTCCCTCGATGTCGGTGTCGAGCCGGTCCCCCACGACCAGCGGACGCTTGGCCCCAGTCCGCCCTACTGCCTCGGCGTGCAGCGGCGTCTGCGGCTTGCCGGCCACGACCGGCTGCACTCCCGTCGCGGTGATGATGACCGCGAGAAGCGACCCATTGCCCGGCTGCGGCCCGCGGGGCGTCGGCAGCGTCGAGTCGGAGTTCGTGGCCACGTAGAACGCGCCGTCCCTGACGGCGACGCCCGCCTCGGCGAGCAACTCGTAGTTGATGCCCGGCACAAATCCCTGCACAACTGCGACCGGCCGGTCGGCGGCCAGCGACACCGGCCGCAATCCGCGCTCGCGCAGCGCGATCCGGAGCCCGTTCGAGCCGGCGACCAGGACGGCAGATCCGGGCGGGAACCTGTCCGCGATCACGGTCGCCGCGGCCTGCGCGGACGTGACGACGTCGGACGATCGGGCCGGCACGCCGAGCCTGTTCAGGTGCTCTGCCACGGCCGACGGCGAGCGCGAGGCGTTGTTGGTGACGAAGGCGAGCCGCAGCCCTGCCTCCCTGGCCCTGGCCAGCGCCTCCGGCGCTCCGTCGATGGCCTGCGGGCCGGAGTACACCACGCCGTCGAGGTCGAGCAGTGCGACGTCGTACTTGGCGGCCGGCGCGCGCTGGCCACGTGAGATTAGCGTCGCGGGCGGAGCGTCAGCTCCAGGCGAGATCCGGCTAGTTGCGGTCGGCACCGGGTGGCGAGCTTTGTTCGGCATAAGTCTGATTCTTGACCTTTAACAAGGCTCTGGGCGCGAAGTGTCGCCCGTACACTGCGAAGCGCGTCGGTGTAATGGCGCAAGTCGGGCCGCATCGCGGCCGCCAGCGCCAGGTGCTCGGCCGCCGCGCCGTGATCTCCGGTCCTGGCCAGCGCAAGCCCCAGGCCGAATTGCGCGTAGTCATCGCTCGGGCTGGCGTCTACGATCCGGCGGAAGCTGCCGACGGCCTCCGCATAGTGCCGCGTGTCGAACTGCGCGCGCCCGAGGGCCTCCAGGATGCTGCGCGAGTCGGGCTCGGCCGCCGCCGCCCGCTCGAGGAGCTGAGCTGCCGCAGCGGGGCTGCCACGCCCCAGCAAGTCCATCCCGCGCCGGTAAAGGGTATATATGTCTTCCTGTCCAGATCTCGGGCGATCGGCCGAGCCAGGCTTTTCGCCAGAACGGGAATCCTGGCCGCCTGAAGATCCTTCTGACATATGTGCAGATCCCTCCGTCGTCTCGGGCGCCAGCGGACCAGGCCGGATCAGGCCTGGAGCTGACGCCGTTTCGCGGCGTCCGTTACGCGCAGGACCGGGTGAGCGGGCTCGCCGAGGTCACCTCTCCACCGTACGACGTCATCTTCAGAGATAAAGAGGACCAGTTGATGGCCGCGGATCCGCATAACGTGGTCCGCCTCATTTTGCCCAGGCCAGTGCCCGGCCGCCCCGGGGAGGAGTACCACGACGCCGCCGAGTCGCTCAGGCAGTGGCAAGACGAGCACATCCTGGTCACCGACTCCACGCGAGCCCTGTACCTGTACGAACAATCGGCTGGCGAAGGACCGGAGCCAGACTGGGTGCAGCGCGGACTGATCGGCGCCATCAGGCTGGTCCCACCCGAGGCCGGAATCGTCCTGCCGCACGAAGATGTCGCCCCAGGACCCGTTGCCGGGAGGCTCGCGCTCATGGAGGCGACGCAGGCGAACCTCGAACCGATCTTCCTGCTCTACGACAGCCACGGCGCGACGGTCGATAGCGGACAGGTGCCGAACCCATGCAACGGCGCGGTTGGCGCGACCGCGAAGATCATCGCTGAGATCGCCGGTAGCTGCAAAGGGGCGTCGCCGCGGGAACCGCTGATCAGTACGCGCACGCCGGACGGCCTGCGACACAAGCTCTGGGCGATCACCGACCCCGATGAGCTGACCGCCATCGCGGATGACCTGGCACCGCGCCAGGCACTCATTGCGGACGGGCATCACCGGTACGCGGCGTACCGGAAGCTGCAGGCGCGACGGCGGCACGCAGGCGACGGACCAGGGCCGTGGGACTACGGCCTTGCGCTGCTGGTCGATTCGGCCAGCTATCCGCCGCGGATCGGCGCTATCCACCGGGTGATCCCCGGGCTCGACGTGCAGCACGCGGCCAAGCTGGCCGCTACAGCGTTCGCGGTCCGGGCGCTTCCAGCTGGCCTGAAGAACCTGCCAGCGGCGGTTAACGCGCTCGCTGCCGTCAGCGAGTCGGGCCCGGCGTTTGTCCTAGCGGACGGTGACCTGACCTACCTCATCAGCCAGCCAGACCCAGAGCAGACTGCTGCCGCGATGCCGGAACACCGGTCGGCGGAGTGGCGAGCCCTGCCCGCCGCGATCATGGAAGAACTCCTGATCACCAAGTTGTGGGATCTCACCGACGACGACGACACGGTCCAGGTTGTGCATCACGACGCCGAAGCCGCCGTCAGGAAGGCGCATGCAGCAGGCGGAACGGCGGTTTTGTGCAGCCCGATGACGCCGAGCGAGGTCTACGCCGTCGCCGCCCGTGGTGAGAAGGTGCCGCGTAAGTCGACCTCTTTTGCCCCGAAACCGCGCACGGGCCTGGTCTTGCGGTCGTTCGCTCAGGGCTGAATCGGTCACCAGCACCTAGCCCGGCGGCCGGGCACATGATGACGACCTGGGACGATAAACCCATGGCAGACGAGCTGCACACTGCTGCTGGTTCCGACACAATTACCGCCCTCGGTGACGAGGTCTACCAGATCGACACCAAGATGGCCGGTTACCCAGGCATCACCGCCGGGTATCTGATCCGCACGGACCGTCCGTGCCTGGTCGAGACCGGCACCGCGCCATCGGCTCCGCTAGTGGCTGATGCGCTGGCCTCGCTCGGCGTCGGAGCCGATGACCTCGCCACGGTCGTCGTCACGCACATTCATCTCGATCATGCGGGCGGCGTTGGCGACATCGCGAAGATGTTCCCCGGAGCCGAGGTCGTTGTGCATGAACTAGGCGCCCGCCATCTCGCCGACCCTTCCAGGCTCATGGCGAGCGCGAAAATGGTGTACGGCGACGAACTCGACGCGCTTTTCGGAGCGCTCGCACCGACCCCGGCCGAACGCATCCGCGCTGTCGAACAGACCGGCATTGTCGACCTCTGCGGCGGGCGCCGGCTCGAGAGCCACTACTCCCCTGGTCACGCAAAGCATCATGTCGGTCTGGTCGACTCTGTCAGCGGCGATCTCTACGTCGGCGATGCCGCCGGGATCTATATTCCGGAGACCGGCGACCAGCGGCCCGCCACCCCGCCGCCGGATTTCAACCTCGGCGTCGCGCTCGAGTCGCTGCGTATGTTCGCCGCACTGCGGCCGTCGAGGCTCCTGTTCAGTCACTACGGTCCGGTCGTCGCAGTAGACGAAGCCCTGGACCGTTCGGCCGAGGAGATCCGGCTGTGGGTCGAGGAAACCAGGCAGGCCAGGCGGGCAGGACTGGATCTGGATCACGCGGTCGCGATGGTGGCCGAGCGCACGCGCGAACGGTACGCGGTGTTCGCGCCCGGCGCGGACCCGGAGCTGGCGGCCAAGTACGACCGGATCGCCGGTGCTCCGTCCAACGTGTCCGGCATCATGCATTGGCTCGACAAGACCGGCGACCCGGCCTAGACGGCTGGCTGGTCGGTTCTGGCAGTTCTAGCGCTTCGCTACCGTTCCGAGTTCGACGCGGTATGCCGTGGCCGGATCGCCATTGATGATCACGACGCCGCGATTGTGACGCGACGCGAGGCGCACGGACGTCACGAGATCATGCGTCTCGTCGTCGCAGGCGATGCTGCCAAGCGACCGCATCCGGGATCGCTCAGCGCTTGGCGATAGTCCGAGCAGATCGCTAGCCAATCCGAAGCCGAACAGGACTCGCAGCGGGCTGCCTCCAGAGCATCTCGCCCGGACGGCAAGCCGTCCACGGATGCCGTCCAGGTTCGTGGAGGTATCACTCTGCCCGGTAAATTCGATCACCCGCGTGAATCCCGGCCTGCTGCGAATCGGGCGAGGCGCTGCAAGCTGCGGCACTTCGCTGGCCGCGCTACCAGGAACGCCAACATAGCCAGGATCTGGCACGATATTGCGTCGTCCGACGCGCAGCTGGGTTACTTGAACCGGCCCCTCGATTTGGCCTGTATCGGCAGTAGCCAGGCCTTGGCTGGTCGTTGCCTCGGCAATGAGCACGTTCGTGGTCAAGGCGCCTGACGGCACTGGTGCGGCAAAGCTGAGGCTCTGAACTTGCGGCTCCGCGAGGACAACGATCCAGTTATCCGGGTTGCGCCCTGGGCGGGCAGATGTGCCGTGCACGTTGAGCCCAACGATCAGACTCTTGGCCTCCTTGGGCGCGGCCACGTCGTACAAGACCCACGGACTAGATCCGGGCTTCCAGCCCGGCTGGTCGTGCATGACTTCGCTGGCGGTTGCCCACCCCGCTACGAGCCTCGGGCCCGCTGTGCTTTCCGCCTCGAAAATCACGGCGACCACCTGGCCGTTGGCGACCTTCTGTCCCACGTACCA
>DATAEH010000011.1:0-24418 GCA_036258115.1 Streptosporangiaceae bacterium | reverse complement strand
CGCCAGGTACTCCTCCGCCCTGACCCGCAGCGCGCTCACTTCCCAGCTCCGGGCCACGGCCGCGCCAGCGGGCGCAGCGCGTCCTGATCGACCTTGGCATAGACCGAGGTGGACAGCAGGCTGCGGTGCCGCAGCACCTGCGAGGTCACCATCGCCTTCGCCGACCAGCCGTTGCGGTCCTTCGAGTGGCCCACCACGAACGCGGTCACCTTGCCCGCGTCCAGGGCGCTCACCGCTCCCGGCCCGCCCACCGCGGTCAGGAAGTACTTCGCCTGCTTTGAATAACAGCGCACCGATACCGGCGACAGGCCCCGCTCCCGGTCCAGCCACATGCGGAACTCCGCCAGCAGCACCGCGCTGTCATCGTCCGTGCCCATGATGATCTCCCTGTCTGGAGGAACCACTGACACAAACCAGACAGGCAGATCACCGCCGGGACCGCAGGATTATGCCGACCAGAAAACGGCCAGCCCTCCTCTGACCAAGGCATCGGGCAGCCGGGTCGGCATAATCCGGTGCTCGGCATAAGCGGACTTATGCCGCGCGCGGCATAAGTCCGCGTACCGGATCAGCCGCCAGGTGCCCTGGCCCGTGCACCGCCGCTCGGCGCGCCGCCACTGGTTCCACTGTTCCCACTGCCCGGTGAAGTGCTCATCGAGCACGGCCAGGGCGATGTTGGCCAGCAGCGGCGACAAGATCGCGCCTTGCGGTGTGCCGGTCTGGCTATCCGTGAGCCGGCCGTCCTGGGTCAGGATGCCGGCCTTCAGGAATGCCTTTACCAGCGCCAGAACGCGTTTGTCCCCGACCCGGCGGCGCACCCGGCCCATCAGGGCCTGGTGGCTGATCGTGTCGAAGCATGCCTCGATATCGCCCTCCACCGCCCACTCATAGGTGCGGGAGGTGAAGTAGCGGGCCTCAGCGACCGCGTCATGCGCCCGGCGGTTCGGGCGGAAGCCATACGAGCATGGCCGGAAGTCCGCCTCGAAGATCGGCTCCAGAACCAGCTTCAAGGACGCCTGCACCACCCGGTCGGTCACGGTCGGGATCCCCAGCCTGCGACGCTTGCGCGTGCCCGGCTTGGGGATCAGCCGCTCCCGGACCGGCAGCGGCCGGAACGCCTGCGATCGCAGCGCCTCCCGGACCTCGGCCAGGAACCGGTCCCGGCCGCGCTCGGTCTCCACGTAGTAGGCCGTCTGGCCGTCCACGCCCGCCGAACGGGCGCCCTTGTTGAACCGCACCCGGTCCCACGCCACCACAAGAAACGCGGATCGGCAACGAGATTGAACAGGTCATCAAACCGCCGGTCCCGATCGCGACCGGCCCACAGGTGCAACTTGGATTGGATCTCCAGTACCCGCCGCTGAGCCGTCAGCAAGCCCGGCCACGGCAGCGGCTCGCCGGTATTCACCAGCGCATCTCCCGGCATTCCAGCCTCCGCATCACCAACTCACTGGCCTCCTTCGCCATGCGGACGGCTTCCCGCCCCCGGACTACTACGAGGCCTCCGCCCCGCCCGAGACCATCAGCTGGCAGCGTGCCTGCCCACACTCCGGTCCTGGCTTGGCCCGCAGATGGGCGGCCCCGGACGGTTCCCACGTTCACCACGCACCGATCAGCGGGCCGGTGCCCAGCTGGTATCCCGGCAGCATCGCCATGACTACGCCGCAGGCCTTCACCATGGCCTCCCCGCCAGCGCAATCAGCTGGCTACGGAGTCGACCGCCACGCTGTGAACGGCAGCCGCGCACTGCACCCCGGCCCCTATCCACCAGATTTGAGCCGGCACATCGCTTACGGGACGTCACCGCTGGTTCGTCTCCTGCACCCTCCCGCCACGCTCACCAGGCCCGGCCCGTCTGGCAGTACCAGGCCGCCCTGACTTTGTCGGGACTGCTTCCCGCCCTCACCGGCGCTCCCCGGGTCAGGCTGTCCCCAGCTTCATCGGGCCGCTGCGACGGCCGCACGGCGAAGGTCTCTCACCTCCACTCGGATACATGGCGCCTCGTGGCGCACGATGGCGTCCACGAACAGCACGGGATAGACGCGGTCCAGCGGCCGGTTCCCGCCGCGCCGTGAGCTCGTCGTTGACCGCGTCGGTGACCTTGGAGACCAGGTCCCGGGACACCTCGGCGCCGTATACCTCGGCCAGGTGCGCCTGGATCTTCCCGGTGGTCAGGCCCTTGGCATACAGCGACAAGATCGCGGTGACCGGACCCGCCGACCCGCGCGTGCTTCGGGACCACCAGCGGCTCGAAGCTGCCGGCCCGGTCCCGCGGCACCGCGATCCGCACCGGCCCGGCATCGGTGTGCACCGTCTTCGCCGAATGCCCGTTCCGCACGTTCGGCGACCCGCGCCCGGCCGGGTCGCCCTTGTCATAGCCCAGGTGATCGGCCAGCTCGGTCTCCAGCGCCGTCTCCAGCACCATCTGCGTGATCGCGGTCAGCAGCCCGCCGGGCCCGGCCAGCTGGACCCCTTCCGAGCGGGCCCGGCCGATCAGCTCCTCGGCCAGCTCCTGCCGCCACGCATCACCCGGCACCGGCTCGCCGCCCGGCGCGCCGCCGGAAAGGCCAGAGCCGCCCTCCGGCACGGGCTGCAGCTCCTGCGGGTCCTCCAGGTTGAGGCACTGGATGCAACCCTCGCCGATCTTGCCGTTAAGGGTATTGTGGCCGCTCCGGCTGCGGACACTGGCCACGCGGATGCACCGCGGACCAGCTGGATCACCGACCCGGACGGCTATCGAATCGAACTGGTCCAATGGCCGGTCGGCCAAGCCGACGGCATCACCAACGCCGACTTCCCTGAGCCGACGGACCGGCTCGCCTGCCAGCCGCTCCTTGACCGCGACCTTGATTGCCCAGTCCATCTCCGCCGCCTGTCCGGCCGAATCCGCGAGTACAAGCCAGATCAAGTGCCTCATCGAAGCTCTTGAGAAGTGGGACCGTAGTCTGGCCAACCCGCTGGGCCGATTGCTGAAGCGTCCTTGCCGCAAGACGGTGCGGCCAGGACGCACTCTCGTACCGCAGGGCGCGGTGGGTGTTCGCCCGCGGCCAGCGCGCCCGACGGTTGCCGGAACATCCTGATCGAGAGGCACGTTGACGCTAGAGGACACGACATATCGTGTTGCTGTTGGTTAGGCCCGGGCCCTTGACGTCACTCCGGGCTGGCGAGGTGAGCGTGATGACCGGTTGGTATGCGGAGCGGACCCCGGACAAGTCGGCCAAGGCCGTGATCGCGGTGACGCTGCTCGCACTGCTGTTGCTGACAGCCGTGCCGGTGGCCCTGCTGGCCGCAGTGATCATGATGATACTGGGAAACGTGGTTGGCGGGTTCGCGCTGTTCGGCGGTTCGGTGCTGGCCGCCGCCATCGCTGTCGGGCTCGCGGGCATAACCGGGATGCAGCACGTGCGCAAGCTGCTTTCTAGGGCTGGTTTCAACGTCGTGCAGCTGGACCACGGACAGTTCACCGACGACATCGCTGAGCCGAACGGCCGCGACTACACCGACGTCGTGCAGCTAGACCGCAGCGAGTACACCGAAGTTCGCTAACCTGACCCTTCTGTCGGCGATTCTCACGATGTCGAGGAGGCGCGCGGCCTGGCCGTACCTTCGTGCATCGACCGCACAGCGGCCCAGATTAGGGCGCTTCTGCCGCGTGGCGGGCGTTTTGGGCCGGGTCCCCCTAGGGCTTGGTCGCGGCAGCTATGAGGTGGTCGCTGAAGCCGATCAGTGAGGACTGTGTCTCGACCGAGCGGGCAGCGAACAGGATCTGCTCGCGCCGCTGTGGGTCTGCCCACTCCCGGCGCAGCGGCCAGCCAGGGCCCTCGACTCCGTACACGGCCGTGTCGGCGAAGCCGGCCTGGTCGATCTCGCCAGCCAGGCCGCCTGGTGCGTGGAAATACGCGGTGGCGAAGAACTCCGGCCTGCCCACGGGATCGGGATTGCGGTGCTGCCCGTCCACCAGATCCTGCTGCACGATCGGCCGGAACCGCGGATCATCAAGCCAGCCCTCATAAAGCCCGTCCAGCAACGAGGCGAACCGGCAAACCGCCATGGCCAGCAGGCGGCCGCCAGGCCGCAGTACCCGCCGGTACCCGCGGGAACGCGGGTAAGGGAGGTGGGCGGATGCAAGCAGCAGTCAGAGACCGGTTGCACGTGCGTGGCAACATGGTGGGCCAGCCAGAGCGGACGGGCGAGATCGTAGAAGTCCGCGGAGCGGGCGGCGAGCCGCCATACCTGGTGCGTTTCGACGCTGGTCATACGAGCTTGGTGTTCCCAGGCCCGGACGTTTCCCGCACGGTCCGGCGGATGATCGCCCGGTGGAAGGCAGCCGCGCTGGCCATCGGTTTGGCTGACGGGAATAGAGACAGTGCCCTGTCCGAGGCGGACCAGGCCTGCCGTCGGCCATGGCCCGGCAAGTCCCCCGCGTTTGCGCCACCTAGTTGCGCGGTTAAATCTGGTGTGGATCACGAGGGCGTTCGGAGCGGCCAACCGTCGCCGGGCCCGTTGCCCATGCGGCCGGGTTCTGGGCGGGACGGGCTTCCGCACAGGCAGCGGGCCGGGAAATGGACACGCAGATGCCTGGGCCTCGGCGGAAGCTGAGCCGGCTACTGCACTGATAAATGGCTCCCCCAGCGAAATGCCGTCAGCCCGCGCCGCCTAACCGTGCTCGGGCCAGGGCGCTCGACGGGACGCAGGACAAGCCGAGCCTTGCCGCGAATGCGATCGTGGGGACCTCCATGGCCTGCGCGCGAGCGCTGACCACAGCCGACGGCCAGGAGCTATGGCGTTGGCTGTCTACGCCCGGAGCCGCACCTCGGCTCCCTGTGCGCCACTTCAGCGTGATCAAACACGGGGTGCATGCCGCCAACCCGCTCGATTTCCAGGAATTCTGAACGTTAGTCAAGGTGCTGCTATGTTCCGTCACCGACCGTCGGTCTGCCCGCACCGCTCTGCGCTGATCCACGAGGAGGCAGACCTGCCGCTCTCTTAGAGTCTTCACGGACGAACGTGGATGATCGTCTTCCCGTTGATCCGCTCGGTCGGATTGAAGGCGGCGACGGCGTCTTCGAGCGTCGCGACGTTGCCGATGTTCGTCCGCAGTCGTCCGTCCCGCACCCGCTGGACGATCTCACTCAGCTGGGCGCGATCGGACTCGACAACGAAGTCGACCGCCAGGCCGTCGGCGGGCCGCGCCTTGGTCGGCCCGACTACGGTTACCAGTGTTCCCCCGGCTCGAATCAGGCCTGCGGACCGATTCGCGATGTCGCCGCCGATGACATCGAACACCAGATGGACTTCGCCGACGTCTTCCAGGGCGTCGTTGTCGAGATCGACGAACTCCTGCGCGCCGAAGTCGAGCGCCTTCTGACGGTCGGCGGCGCGTCCGGTGCCGATGACGTAGGCGCCGAACTCACATGCGAGTTGGGTCACCATCGACCCGACCGCGCCGGCCGCGCCGTGCGCGAGGACGCGCTGTCCCGCCTGAAGGCGCCCGTGCTCGAACAGTCCCTGCCACGCGGTCAGGCCCGAGATCGGCAGGCTCGCGCCCACCGTGAAGTCGACGTCGCCCGGCAGCGACGCGAGGTTGCGCGCCTCGATGGCCGCAAACTCGGCCAGGGTGCCGTCGCGAGTCCAGTCGGTGAGGCCGAACACCCGCTGTCCCACCGACAGCCCCGTCGTGCCATAGCCGAGGGCCGTGACCACTCCGGCCAGCTCGTGCCCGGGGATCGACGGTGTACGGTCACGGTCGAGGCGATCGCTCCAGGTCGAGGGCCACGCCAGCTCAGTCGGGACGAATCCCGACGCCTGAACCTGAACGACGACATCGTTTATCGCTGCGTGCGGCTCGGGCCGCTCCACCAGCGTCATCCCAGCCGTTCCCGCAGCTTGGTCCGTCACCACGATAGCTTTCATTTGGACACCCCCTTGTATCAGTTCTCCCCTATCTCTTTCGCGTGCCCGCCGGGTTCCCGGAGAAAGCGATTACTCAATTCTCCTCCCGCCGCGCGCAGATCACCCATGGCCACGCTGGCACTCGCGGATGAGTACGAGCGGGACCGCGGTGACGCACCGGACCAGCTGCCCGGTTTTGCTCAGATGACAGGAGTTCCTGTTCCTGCGCCTGTTCGCGGTGACTGCGCTGCCGAAGTACTCCCGCGACACGGAGCCTGGCACCTCTCCCAGGCCCAGCTTGAACCAGCCGCTCGATCTGGCTGAGCCACGAGAAGCCGGCTCATGCGCCCAGTTCGGGGCTATAGACCTCCGCCCAGTTCCATCCCTCGACATTGAGGTCGAAGTCACCAGGAGTCTCAACCGTCACGTGTGTCATCGCCATCCGGGGTGTGGCGCCATGCCAGTGCCAGGTCCCGGGCGGGTTGCTGATGACATCGCCAGCTCGGACGACGTGCACACCCTGCTCGTCGCCGACCACGCCGACCCCCTCCGTGACGATCAGTTGCTGACCGCGATGGTGCCGGTGCGGCCTGGTCCTGGTCCCCGGGCCGAAGTTGACCGCCATCGAGCCCAGCTCTGGCAGCTCGCACGGCAGCTTCTGGACCCGCACACCGTCCGCGTTGTTAAACAGGTTCCTCAGCTCGTCGGGAACTGGATTCTCGTTGGCGTCTGCGACCGTATCGAGCTTGTCCATCTGAAAGCTCCTTTGAGATCGGAATCCGGGCCCGGCGGCGACCTGCAGGTGACAGCAAGCCGTCCAGCCGATAAGCCCGGACTGTGGAACTACATTTCGGTCTTGACCCGTATAACTCCGATGACCTGAAAGTATGCCGGTGACGATCTTCGGCAACTGTAACGGCTCTGTTACTCAGCGTAACAAGTGTGCCGATCGCGGCTACTGCCGGGCGTGGCGCCGCGGCCGCCAGGTCGGCCGCGGGGCTCGGGTGGGCACGCTGACCGTAGAGGCGGCGGGATCAGGCTCCGCCTGCCACATGCGCCTCATCCTGTTCCAGGAAACATCAGACGTCAGGCAATCTCCCGCGCCGGACGCGCACATCAGCGCCGTATCCGCACCCGAGGGGCGAGGCAGCTGACAGCGCTGCGCACCTTTGGCCGGGATTGGAGACCAGCCAAAGTCTCCTGCTTACCGCCGATGAATCATCAATCA
The DNA here is from genome assembly GCA_036258115.1 of Streptosporangiaceae bacterium. Classification (GTDB taxonomy): domain Bacteria; phylum Actinomycetota; class Actinomycetes; order Streptosporangiales; family Streptosporangiaceae; genus Chersky-822. Next base: position 17,298 of record DATAEH010000011.1, on the reverse strand, counting down.
AGCAGCCGAAGACCAATTCGGTGTGCACCTCACGGCTCTTCCGCGGACCACGAACCTGCGCCAGAACGAGCCGCCTGAGTGCGAGCGCTCTGGCAGCGCGGCTGCATGCGCTACGGTCGAGTGATCCTCGTCGGATGCCTGCTGGATGCTGCGCGTAGCGCGATGCCGACCGTGGTGAAGCGGGGCTCGATGAGCGGTCAGTTCCTGCGGAGCAGGATCCAGCGAGGGGGGTCGGAGGTCTCGCCGCCTGAACTAGCTTCTTACCGAGCGGCTGTGGCCGCCATCACGGACGGGTAGATCGCGAGTACCTTGTCAGCGCCCATCAGCTCCCACATCCGCAGCATGTGGGCATAGCGCACGGCTAGGCGCAGTTCGCAGCCCATCTGACCGATCCGGTAGTGGGCGGCCAGCAGCTCCTGCGTCCCGCGGGTGTCGCAGAAGGTGGTGGCGGTCATATCGGCGACGACGATCATCCCCGGCTTGCAGGCCACCGTGAGCCGTTCGGTGACCTCCTCGGCGTTCATCACGTCGATCTCGCCCGGCATCGCGACGACCGCTGTCAGGTCCTCTCGCTCAGCCATCGCCGCCCCTCCTCGCTGCGCTGAGCGCACCCAGATGCGCTCGTCTCCTGCTGCTCCTGAGCCGACCCCCCGTTATCTCCGCGGGACGGCCTGCTTGGTCAGTGCGAGATCACCACTGCCGGCGCCCGGCCGGCGGCGAAGATGCACGTCACAAGTTCGCGGCCGGCTTGTCTGCGTGCCCCCCCGCTGCGCCTCGTTCTGGCCGCCCGAACGCGGACCTGTCACCGCCAGCCGGGCGGCCGGCGAGATGGCCAGGAACAGGCGCTGCGGGCCGGCACGCCCGTGTCCGGCCGGCCGGACACGTATGCCCGGCCTCCGGCGTCCGCTACCCCGCCGTCGCATCCCAAACTCTGCCGGTCAGGGTGGCGCTCATCACCGAGCGGGCGGATCGGAGGTCAGCCGGGGGAGAGTTCAGATGGCGTTCGCCTGGCGCGCTCGCTCCCGCAATGCGAACCGAGACGGGCGAACTGCTGAGGATGCTTCTGCCAGTCTGGTCCCGCTGGTTGCTGCAACTGCGGGACGTAGACGTTCAGATACATCCGGTCGATCCACTCCACCTCGAACACCACATGCTCGGAGAGCACTTCGACGGCGATGCGCGGTAGCGTCATGACAAGCTCCGGTCGGACGACTCGGCCCCAAGCGGCCTGCTACCGCCACAAGCGGTCTATTACGGGACACAGCGTGTCACCGTCCGTCGCCGACCGGAGCACAAAACAGCACTACGAGCCCGGCCTGTGGGTCACGGTCCCGCAGACCAGCGACCCCAAGGAGCCGCGGACCGTGGCGCGCCTGGCATCCATCCCGCACGGCACCACGATCTTGGTTCAGGGCATCGCCCACACCGCTGCCGGTGGCCCCTCCATCCCGGGCGTCAGCATCAAGCCCTTCACGATCGGCCACCCCGCCCAGACGATCGACTTCCCGGAGCAGGCCCTGGGCACACCCACCCAGTTCCGGACCAGCGGCGCCGGGCTGACCGGCGTCACCCAGCAAATGGTCAACAACCCCAATAGCGTCCTCCACTCGGCGTCCTCACCGCAGATCACCACCACGACCACGCTGCACGTGTCGTCCCACGACTCCTCGGTTCCGGGCGGCGGAACGGCGAACATCGCCTTCCTGAAAGGCGCCACCGATGGGCCGAACGCGGTCGCGGCGCACGTCACCGCCACGTTCTGGCTGGAGACGCTTCAGGGAGCTACGCAACCCCGTCGGCTGCAGTACTCGCAGCTCGTGCTGCTGAATTTCAACGGCCTGAGCTGGCCCCACGTCACCGTCGCCACACTCCACAAGCAAAACTGACACTGACCTCGCCGGTCCCGGCGACCGTTCCCACGATCCTCGCCGGAATGTCTCAGCGGCGAGCACGCCGGCCGCAGCCGATTGTCATGCGACTCATCCACCACGGTAGCGTCCTCAATTGCCGGCCTGCCGAGGTGTCGGCGGCGCAGCAGCCGCGGGCTGACATACAGTCGGATGCCGTACGTCTGGGGCTCCGCCCACCGGTCCCGGCCGCGAGAGCGGTGGCAGACCTGACCGCAGGAGGACACGTCGATGGGCGCGGTGCCGTTGTAGCTGGCGAAGGCATCCGTGGACACGAACCGGGCGATGTCACTTGGTCTCGGCGTGGATCCGCACGGCGATAACCGGCCCGATCCCGGACAGCGAGGTCAGGATGGCTCCGGAGGCAGTGACCAGCGCTGCGACCTGGTGCGGAGGCGCTCGCGCTGGGCGCCCAGGGCGCGGACGTCGGCGAGGTGGTCCCGGGCGATCTGAACCCCGATCCTGGTGACGTCGTCGCCGGGTCTGATCTGGGCTAGCAGAGCCTGCACCTCGCCCGCGGACAACTGGCGGCGCATCCCGCCCCGAGTGAGCCGAGCAGCCGACGCAACCAACCGCCTGGGTGGCATGCCTGGTGAGCTCCTCCCGCCGGCCGCAGCCGCAGCGTGACCAGGTCACCGACCGGCGTGACCGGGCGGACGCCGATGCCGTCCGGGGCAGCCAGGCCGACTCGATCGGCCTCTTGGTCACCGGATCCAGCACCGCGGCCGTGCGGGCGGTTTGGCGCCATGCTTGGCTGGATCGCGCGGCGCCGGTCGAGGACGGGGCGCCCGGAGTGTCCGGGCCCCGGCTGGCCGGCGCGGCCCGATGAGCTCTGGGTATCACTCCAGGGACAATGAGCGTCGCGGGCCTGGTCGGCTGGGTGCACCATCAGCGGGATCGGGCGCGAGCAGGGCGGGCACAGCGGCCCAACCATCCGGGCGGCAGCGCTGCGAGGTGGGTGGTATGCCGCAGGGCCGCCGAACCTCGATCCGCTGACGCGAGCTATGCCGTGGCCCTGCACGACCCGATAACCCGCCGTCAGGCGACACCTGCGCCATCCGGTGGGACGCGAGCATCCGGGGCGAGCGTGGCCGCTGAAGCAGGTCTTCGCGCCACTACGTATCGGTGGGCCAGGACCGGGGTTCCACCGCACTCTGAAGTGCCCGGCCACGCAGGCCATGGGCGATGCTGGGCCGATGGAATCTAAGAATGGCTTGTTTAACTTTCGGGCATCGCGATGGCCATCCTAGCGGCGTCCTGCGTGCTCCCGGCGGCCGGCCTGGAGGGGTGCTGGTCGGTGAGCTCGGTTTCGATGGCCGGATCCGGCCAGTCTCAGGGGTCCTGCCCGCCGCGGCGGCCGCCGCTGCTGCGGGGTTCGGTGCCGTGGTGGTGGCCGAGGAGAACGCCGCCGAGGCCGCCCTCGTCCCGGAATTGCGGGTGATAGCCGCGCCGCGGCTCGCAACGTTGACGGCGTGGATACGAAACGGGCGCTGGCACGCTGATCCGGCTGTGCAGGTGCTCGAGCCCGGCCGCGATCTCGGCGGCTTCTTCGGCGCCCGCCGGGAGGTCGCGGCGGCGCCCGGGCAGCCGATCGTCAAGGATCTGTCGGATCTGGTCGGTCAGCCCGTCGCCAGGCGTGCGGCCGAGATCTGCGCTGCGGGCGGGCACCACCTGATGCTGCTCTGACCGCCCGGCGTCGGAAACCCGGTACCTCAAGTAGTACGACACCTCTAAGGAGGTGCTCATTCCCGTGCGCCGTGCGTGGCGGCATCCAGCCAGTCGACGATCGCCTTGGTCAGTGCCGGTTGTGGGCGGGCTGGGGTACGAGTCATGCGGGGATCGGCCGCTGCAAGCTCCACGGCGGCTCCACGAGGTCGCATCAGGTGCACGCCACGAAGGTGATGGCGGCGCGGGCGGACGCCGCGGCGCTGGCGGAACTGCGGAAGCTGGGCGCGGTGGAGCCGATCACGCAGCCGTTGCTGACGCTGACTGATCTGGCTGGCGAGTGCCGGGCGTGGAAGGAGATCCTGGCCAGTCAGGTGCAGTCGTTGTCGTCGCTGGCGGATCAGGCCGCGGACGCGCCGAGGCTCCTGCCGGTCGTCTTGGCGTACGAACGATCGCTGGACCGCCTGGGCGCGACCCTCGTGAGCATGGGCAAGCTGGGCGTTGACGAGACCCTGGGGGCGCGGCTGTCGCGGCGGCAGGGCGAGTTGCTGGCCGGTTGCGTCCGGAACATCTTGTGGCGCGTCGGCATCGATCCCGGCAATCCCGAGGTCGGCACGATCGTCGCTGCGGAGATGCGCAAGGTCGGCCGCGAGGAGGAGCGGCGCCGGTCGCTGCCTGGCAGGGATGCCGAGGACACAGGCCTGGCTCCGGTAGTCGAGCTGGTTACGCCAGCGGCAGCACCGATATCTGGGTGGAACCAGGATCTTGTCACTCCCGATGACTACGCCATGGCCGGGAAGGGGTGGGAGCCCAAATACCGCGTGGTCGCGGTCTCGCAGCCCGGCCAAGCCGGGCTCAGAGTGTCGGTGGCCGAGACGAGTGGGAGGAAGGCTCATCGTTCCACTGCGCGTGCGCCGACAGGCCGGGCACGTCCGGGAGAACGCCGACAAGACTCTCGGCGCATGGTTGCGGGGAGAGACCGGCCTGCCCGCGATACTCGCGATCCATGGCATCGTGATCATGCAGGACAGGAAGATCGTTAAGACGCTCAGTGCCGCCCGGACGATCTACTCGGCAAACCGCTGGTCGTTCAGCTTCGAAGAGCAGGTCACCGCGGCTGACTTCCAAATCCCAGACCACGATCCAGTTACCGCGGCGGCGCTACGCGGGTTTGGCGAGGAATTCATGCTGCCAGCGGACACTTGCCGCGTGAAAGTCGTCTCGGCAATCGTCGAATTTCCTATACTCAACCCCGGTCTCGTCGTCCTGATCGAAACCGACGAGCCGTCGGAGAGATTCAGGCAACCTGAAGACGGCACTATCAGCGCCGAATTCGAAGAAATCGGCCTCATTGACCTGTCGTCAGATGCGCTCGAAGCAGAGATAGAGCGCCCGAACTTGCATCCAGCCTCTGCTATCCGGCTCATCATACTGTCCCGGCTGCTCGGCTTAGAAGCAGCCGCAATCAGACAAGGTTGACGGTCTGACGCGCTGTAGTAACGGCTGGCTCGTGATCATCTAGCCGCCGCGTACCGATTCATTCTTACCGGCTCGGCAGAACGCTCAGACACCGGAGATCAGTGGTTCAGGGGTTGTGAACGTCGAGCACGCCCGCGGGGGCAATACGAGCCAGAATTTCTCACGATTATGGCGATCAGTTGCCGCGAGTACGTTGACTAACAGCATTCAAGACCTAGGTCGCCATGCCTGATGAGCACACGACGAGCCTACCGGTGCGCGTCCTCATACTGTCGGTAGTACATCGGCGCTCATTCGACCTCGCTCTGAGACCTTCAGGCCAGTCATCGCGCCCATTCCCGCACGGCAGCCCGATCGGCCCTGGGTTGCACTAGGCGCGCCTGGCCGCCGCGGTTGACCCGCCGGCCTGCCTAGATGAACGGCTTCAGATCCCGCTCGAGCTTGGCTCGGTTCTTCTCGCCTAGATCAATCGCGTAGGTCACACTGTCGAGGCCAAAGGATACGGTGCTGGCGTTGCCTGAGCCATCAACGTCGTCGATTACCACGACCGTCACGTTTCTTGCCATGTTACCTAGGGTGGATCAGCTGTTGCTCCTGTGCATACAGGACTTCAAACGGCCACACCGGCCACGCTAACCGCCGCGAGACGGCGGCCAGCAGGCTCAATCCCAGATGATGGCACCGGCGTCTGACGCCGTCGGCACGGAATCGGTCGGACAGCGCCAGAACTTCGTCGTCAAGCCGAGCACTGTCTTCGTGCACTTTGCGAACGGAAACGCCGAAGTGTCGACGCTCATGAAATTCCCCAACCGGTGAGTGGCTGGCGGTCACGTAATTCCCACCCATGATCCTGCTGGCGGGAACGGAGACGGAGCGGGCGTGGTACGCCGCGCTGCCTGACGCGCCTGACGGCTGGGCGGATCAGCTGACATCGGCGCGGGCGGCCGACCTGAGCATGGCCGTGGACTTCGGGTTCTACGTCTGCGGCGGCTGCGTTCCCGAGCTGGAGGCGTACCTGGAGTGGCTGCGGCAGAAGGTGCTGGGCTTCACCGGCCGGGGCGCGGGATTCTCCGTGCGCGAAGATGCTCACCCGTTCGAGGCGGTGCACTGCAGGTATGGCGACGAGCGGCTCTGGGCGCTCGTGTTCGCGCTCGCGAAGGCCGTGCAGGCAGCCGGCACGCTGTCATGGCGGCAGGCCAGGGCGGTGCTGCGGCAGGCAGACCCGGTGTACCAGCGCATCGCCGCGAGAACGGGGGCATGGAGATGAGGGCCATCGCTTACCTCAGGGTCAGCACCGACGTTCAGGCTGAGCACGGGGTAGGCCTGGACGTGCAGCGCGAGGGGATCACCGCTTGGGCTAAGGCAGGCGGGCACAAGATCGCGGACTGGTACGCGGATGAGGGCGAGTCAGGCTCCAACGGGCTCGACAGCCGCAGGGCGCTGGCAGCGGCTCTGGCCGCGCTCAGGCAGCCTGCCATCGGCGGCATGGTTGTCTACCGGCCCGACCGCCTGGCGCGCGATGTCATCCTGCAGGAGATGCTGCTGCGTTACTACATCCGCCCGTACGGTGCGCTGTTCTCCACGGTGTCCAGCGAGCAGGACGTGATGGGTGATGACGCCAAGGACCCGGCCAGGCGCATGATTCGAGTCATCCTCGGCGCGGTCGCGGATTACGACCGTGACCTGATCCGCCTGCGGCTCGAGGGCGGGCCCAGGGTTAAGCACGAGCGCGGCGGGTTCGCCTACGGCTGGCGGTCAGAAGACGGCGGGCTCGTGCCCGTCGAGTCCGAGCAGCAGGTTCTCAGGATGATGTGGCAGTGGCGCGCGGACGGGCAGTCGCTGCGCATGATCGCGGACAGGCTCAATATTGATGGCGTGCCGGCCAAGCGGGCAGGCAGTAAGGAGCGCGTCATCAGGCCATCAGCGTTGCCCTGCCGCCCGCGGAGCAGGCACAGGACGGCATGGTCACCACGGCGGCCGGGCGATGCGCCGAGTGCGGCTACCTTCACCCGGAGGCCTCGTGTGATGTCCGGTCAGCTCGGCCAGGGCGAGCCGACGATGAGCTCGACCGTCGTCGTGCGCTGGAAGCCGGGGATGAAGTGCTCGAGCACGTCGGAGTTCACGGTGCCGTTCGTGGTTTCGGGGCGGTTCTTGAGCCCGTCGACGTAGGCTCGCAGAAACTCTTTCTTGAAGTCTCCTCGTGGGTGGACGGCGAGGATTTCGCCTAGCTGATCGTGTTCCAGTCCGTCCAGGCCGAAGCCGACCGCGTCGGTCAAGACGCCGAGGTGCGTGGTCGCGATTTCCGGGGCCATCCGGCCGGGGATGCCCGGCGTGGTGTGCAACGCGATCGCCGTCCAGACGGTCTCGGCGGCGGCCGTCGAGAAACCCCGGTCCAGGAGGAACTTGCGCGCGTGGTCGGCGCCATCGACTTCGAAGCGCTGCTCGACGTCGGAAAAGGGAGTCAGGAGGCCGGTGTCGTGGAACATGGCCGCCAAGTAGAGCAGCTCCGGGTCCGGTTTCACGCCGAGCTTGTGAGCGTGAATCAGGCTGAAGAAGAAGACCCGCCGTGAGTGGTGGTAGATGAGGGGGCTGGTCGTCTCCTGGATGAGCCTGGTCGCTTCGGCGACCGCGGCTGTCTCAGGAATCTCCAACCCCGCGATGACCTCTGGCACGACCTCTGACTTTCCGGGAAGTGTGTCGGCTGTGGACCGGGTGTCCGACTTCCATGCTGCCCACCGATCGGCGGGCGGCGCCGCCTTCTGCGGCCAGGAATCACTCATATCCGGACGGGGCGAAATCGCAGCCGTGTGCTCCCCACGCGCGGCACTACGTCGCGCAGCCGGGTCCAGCGCGTGGCCGTCGTGCCGACCGCCCCGGCAGCCGCGCCCGCCAGCGCCCCCTGACCGTCGATCTGAACATGCCGGTCCGGTGCCCGCCGGCCCGCCGCCTCAAACCACTTCCACTCACCACGAATACTGGTCACGCGGGACTCAGACGGCCACTGCAGCTGCGGCCTCAGCCGGGCGTTATGGAGGGAATCATCGATCATCAGGCCAGAGCGCACGCCGTATTACTCGTGAAACAGGGGCAGGCACGCGGCCTCAATGCTCACGATCCCGGCCGGCGCACAGTCATGCACGACCGGCATGGACTGGGCAAGCTGGAGGGCGACACCGTCCAGCAGAAACACCATAACAGTGACGGCCTGGTTGTGGTCCTGGATGTCGTGGGTTCAAGTGACTCATCGTCGTCGGCCGCTATGTCCCATCGTCCACCCGAACGTCTGTGCAGGTGACAGGCCTGACAGAAACCGCTGGTGGCTGACCATGTGCGGGCGGGAGCCATCGCGCAGGTCATCCTGAGACGGTGACTTCATGCCATAGGCCGCCGTTGAGGTTGAGGTTGTTGCCGTGCGCTTGGCCTGCTGCGCTGTCGCCAATGTAGGTGTACAACGGATGCCCGTTGTAGGTGGCCTGGACCGAGCCGTCCGACCGCTTGATCGTGCCGAAAGTGCCGCGCACTGCCCCGGCGGGTAGCCGGCCTTTACCGGCGGCCAGTACGCGGCACATGACCCGTTGCACACCGACTTGGTGGCGGTATCCAGGGGCGAACCAGTACAGCGTGCGCCCCTGGGAGTTGGCCAGGACGCGAGCCCCGCCGATCTGCACCACCTTCACCGCTCCGGTTGCGCTCGTGTTTGTCGCGCCGGTACCGGCTCCGGCCACGGCGACTGCGAGCAGCACAAGCGCGACCACGCACACGGCGGCGGCCGCCGCCGCGACGCGCGGGATGCTCGCCTGTAGCCGGGCAGCGAGCGCGTCGCCCGGGCGTGCCTGCGGGGACGCGGACGGCGCTGCCCGGCGAGCGGCCAGCAAGGCGAGAACGGCGAACGCCGCGACCTCCAGCACTCCGGCGACGATCCCCGCGGTGGTGCGGACTTCCTTGAACCCGAATAGCCCGAACCAGATCGACAGCAGGTAGCCGCCCAGCGTGGCCAGGGCAAACCCGGCGCCCGCCGCCGCGGCCAGCCGGCTCCCTGTGACCAGCACAGCCAGGGCCAGCGCGAACGCCACGATCACCTGGAGCAGGAACAACCAGCCGATGGTCGGGATTGTCCGGTACCCGGTCAGGTACAGGTCCAGGTGCATCCCGCCGACCGCCGCCAGCAGCCCAGCACCGGCAAGCCGCAGCCCTAGCCACGACGGCGACCCGATCTCGGCTGGCCGCATCTTGCTGAAGACCATCACACCTTGATCTCTAGTCACTGCGCGGGTCCCTTCGCCCCACAGCTCGAGCGTTGCCGGTCCGCTCAGTACCCGTAACCACCCGAGCTGCTCGGTCTAGTCGACGGCGAGGGCGCCGCGGCGCCCGAGGCGGTCACCTCATGCCACAAGCCGCCGGAGAGATTGAGGCCGTTGCCCTTGTTCTGCCCTGGCGCGCTATCACCGACGTATGTGTATAGCGGATGGCCGTCATAGGTGGCTTGTTTCGAACCGTCGGAGCGGGAGATCACGCCGAGTTTCCCGGTGACGCCGGCACCGGCGACGGCCGGTCCCTTGACTGGCGGCCAGAAGTGGATACACGAGGTGTTGCAGTTGGACTTGGTGGCCGTGTCGGGGACAAACCAGTACAGCGTGAAGCCCTTCGCGTTGGTGAGGACCGTCACCCCGCCGACCTTCGCCGTCTTCAGCGCCGTGCCGGGGGAGCCCGCCGTCGGGGACGCGGCGGCGGTCGGCGAACTATCCGACCCGCCTGAGCCGCCTCCCGGTGAGCTGCCGCATGCCGCCGCGGCCACGGCTATCGCTGCAAGGCCAGCCACGGCCCAGCCGGCCGGTGCGCGCGATCTGGTGCTCCGCATCACAAACCCCCCGCTCCCCGGACGACGACCGCTGGTCCCCACGCCTGGCTACGGGTGATCATCGTGCGGGTTGCGCCGGGACCGGTCGGTGCTGGATCGGGCAGCCCCCGCTATGCTGCACGCTCATCACTCCGCCAGCGCTACCGCATGCAGTGATCCCGCCATGGGACCCACGCGGCGCATCGCGCCGGGTGTGTCCACTTGTCCCCTGTCATGCTGCTGCAAGCCCCCCACGTTACGCGTCGGCTCTCGGACGATCCAGGGGCAGCCTAGCGGCGAGCGCGACCGAACAGCTCGCTACGGCCAGTGACAGCGCCGTGAGGAGTGGGTACGTTGCCCACGCCCGAGATGGCAAGCCACATCCAGTACCCAGCCCGGGCGAAGTGGGTTCCCCTGTGAACCTTGCGGCTGAGCTGGCGGATCGTATCGGGCAAGGGGAGGTGGAATGGCTGGATCGCCTGATGTCTCGCCCGGGACTGTGCGGAGCCTGATCCCGGCGCGGATGGACCGGCTGCCCTGGACGGGGTTCCACACCAGGTTGGTGATGTCGCTGGGGACGGCGTGGGTGCTCGATGGCTTGGAGATCACCCTCGCAAGCTCGGTGGCCGGAGTGCTGACCGAGGGCAGCACCTTGCACCTATCCTCTGCGGCCGTCGGCGCGATCGCGACCGTGTACCTGGTGGGCGAGGTTGCCGGGGCGTTGCTGTTCGGCCGGATGTCCGACGCGCTAGGGCGGCGCAAGCTGTTCATGGTGACCCTGGGCGTCTACCTGATCGGTAGCGGCCTGACCGCGGCGACCTCAGGAGCCAGCGCCGGCTGGGTGGCCTTCCTCTACCTCACGCGATTTGTAGCCGGCATGGGCATCGGCGGGGAGTACGCCGCGATCAATTCCGCGATTGATGAAATGATCCCGGCCCGAAGCCGGGGCCGGGTAGACATCGGAGTGAACGGCACATACTGGGCCGGGTCGATCATCGGTACCCTGGCCTCGCTGGCATTCCTGAACTGGATCGGGGCGTCCCTGGGCTGGCGGCTCGCCTTCCTGGTCGGTCCAGCGCTGGCGGTGGTGATCTTGTTCATCCGGCGCACTCTGCCGGAAAGCCCGCGCTGGCAGCTCACACACGGCCACGCCGCAGAAGCCGAGTCGGGCATTGCCGCGATCGAAGCGACGGTCGTGCACGATTCGGGAAGGCCGCTGCCTCCGGTAAACCAGAGCCGGGCCATCGAGGTCCGCCCGGCCAAATTCACCGGCTACCTGACCTTGCTCAAGCTGGTATTCACGAGTTACTGGCGCCGGGCGGTGCTCGGCGCCACCCTGATGATCACCCAGTCCTTCCTGTACAACGCGATCTTCTTCACCTACACGCTGGTGCTGACCAGGTTCTACGGGGTCAGCGCCACTTCGGCGCCGCTGTACTTGATCGCATTCGCGGCCGGGAACCTCGCCGGGCCGCTAGTCCTTGGCCGGCTCTACGACACCATCGGCCGCAAGCCGATGATCTCCAGCACGTACCTGGCCTCCGGCGTGATGCTCATCATCAGCGGGTACCTGTTTGACCAGGGCGTACTCGACGCGACGACCCAGACGATCGCCTGGGCCGTCATCTTCTTTTTCGCTTCAGCCGGGGCGAGCTCGGCCTACCTGACCGTGTCCGAGACCTTCCCGGTGGAAATCCGCGCAGAGGCCATCGCCGTGTTCTTCGCCATCGCTCAGGTATTCGGCGCGATCGGGCCAGTCCTGTTCGGAGCGCTGATCGGCACCGGCAACAGCCGGACACAGCTCTTCATCGGCTACGCCATCGGCGGTGGCGCCATGATCGTCGGCGGCGTTGTGGAGCTGCTGCTCGGCGTTCCTGCCGAACGCAAGGAACTAGAACAGGTCGCCCGGCCGCTGACCGCCGTCACGGCCACCCAGGTCCCGCGAGCGACGTTGCCGCAAGCGCACTACTCGCCCAGTTCGAGGCCCGGCGGAACCGGCTCGGCGGCCGCGTGACGCCGCTAGCCTGGACGTTACCCTGTACTCGAGCGCAGCGACATAAGAAAGTGCCGTATTACCTGGGACGATAAGGATGTCGAAGGCTTTACCGGTTCCAGTTCGAGGAGCACTCTCGGGGTGAGCGTTACCGCGTGATCGAGGGATCTTGCTGTCACGGCGGATGGCCGGGGCGTGGTGTCTCATGCGGGGCTGGTGCTGCTGCGGGCGTTGGCTGACAGGACCGCCGGCCCACTACCGGGCCAAGAAGCTGTGCAGCGGCCTGCGCTTCGTACATGCTTCGGCCGCAGTGCTCCGCGTGTGGCAGCCCATGGGAGCCGACCGGATGCTGGCGATTTACCCGACGCTCGAATCCGCTACGTCCGCTACATGATCAAAGTTCGTCAGGAAGCCCTCAGGCCGCCGTCGACCAGCGCCTAGTTCAGGCAGACCACGTGGTCCGGGTGGAAGAGCGCCAGCCTGGCTGTCGGCGTCGCGGCTTGCTTTCTGGGCCCATGCGGGCGCCCGCCGGCGGTTTCGGGTCTCCTCGGCGCTGTGCGGGTCGGTTGGCGCGGGTACCACCGTGGCATGGCGCCCTTGCTCCTGTCCGTTGGACACGGCACGACGAATCAGGCGGGGTTCACCGGGCTGCTGCGTGCGGCGGGCGTGGCCCGGCTGGTTGATGTGCGCCGCTACCCCGGCAGCCGGGCACATCCCCACGTCAACCGCGAGGCGCTAGCCGGTTGGCTGCCGGCAGCCGGCATCGGCTATCGGTGGGAGGAACGGCTCGGTGGCCGGCGACGGCTGCCGGCCGAATCACCGGATCGGTGGTGGCGGGTGGACGCGTTTCGGGCCTACGCCCAGCACATGCGCAGCACCGAATTCCTCGACGCCGTCGACGGTCTGCTCACCGACCTGGAGGCGGCCCGCACCGTGGTGATGTGCAGCGAGAGCCTCTGGTGGCGCTGCCACCGCCGGCTGATCGCCGACTTCGTGACCCTCGCCCGCGCGACCCCGGTATGCCACCTCAACCATGACGGGCGGCTCACCAGGCACCGGGTCGCTGCCGGAGCACGCCGGACGCCCGACGGGGTGCTCGTCTACGACCTTCCCTGACAATGACCGGGCCTGAGACCGGGCAGCGCCCAGCGACCGTGATGGCTGCGGCGTCAGCGGCGATGGCCACGTCTCTTCATCCGGCGCGGCCGGGGAGGTGGCCGCCGGGGTGGCCGCCAGGCGGCACTCCCATCAGCGGACAGGATGCGTGCTCAATCAAGGTCCGAGAAATGGACCATCACCAGCCCGCGGAAATTCCCGACACCGCGCGAGCCCACGATGAGCGGTCCGGCCCCGATGCCACGTGTCGGCCCAGGTAGCTGAGGGCACGGCCGATCCGATGCCTGCCGCTTGATCGAGCGGCGAGGGAAAGAATAGAGGTTCAGTCAGACCCAGACGGTTGGCGGCGGCATGAACCAGCCCTACCCGGCGCTGCTGCTGCCACCGCCACGACCGGTCGTCGATAGCCGACGTGCCGGCCGCGCTAAACATATTGCCGAAGTTGCTGGATGTGGCCATCAGCACGTACTTGACGGAGTTGGCGAAGATGCGGGGGTCCGTCGATGGCACCGTTGGCGAGCCCGCCAGGCCGCCGACTGAGCTGGCGCAGGCGGCATTGGCGGCCCAATGGCAGACGCGGTTTGAGGACCTGCTGGCCGACCACCCAGACGCGGAGTCTGACCTCGCCGCGCTTGTCGAGGAACTGCGGCGGATGGTGACATCAGCAGCCGATCACTCGGTGATCGTGCCCCGCCGCGAACTAGCTGCGATCCTGAACTATCTCCGTGATCCAGCCCTTCGTGGCGTGCTGCTGCTGGGCGAGCCGGGCACCGGCAAGACGACGCTGCTGGCCATGGCCGCACAGGAACTGTCCAGGCAAGGGCGGCCGGTCTTCGGAGTTCGTCTTGCTGACGTGCGCCATGCGGGGGACCTTGGCGCACGCGTGCTGACCGCGATCTCAGCCTCGCCTTAGAAGGACATCCTCGACGTCGAGCGGACGCTTCGCAGTTCCAAGGGTGATCTGCCGTTGCCGGAGACGGCAGCGATCCTGAATCGTGCCAGCGTGCGACTGCAGTCGCCGGTTCTTCTCATGGACGCCCTTGACGAGTCGGTCTTCCCGAGCTGGGTTTCCTCCGCGATCGCGCAGCTGAGTCAGGAACTGGACATCGACTGGAAGTTCGTCGTGGCGTCTCGCCTAAGATCCGCTGAAGAACTCCGCCGCCTGCCCAGATTCAGCGTCCTAGAAGTTCATGGCCTCATGGGCGCGGACGCGGTCGATATCCTGCGTGCTTCGCACCGTCGCTGCCTGCGAGATCGTTGACCGCGTCATCTTCACTGACCGAAACCCGGTTCTGCTGCAGGCCGTCGCACGGAATCTGCAGCGGTCAGCGTCGCTGGCTACCGCTGCCGACGGGGCTGCGTCGCTGGCGGATGCGCTTGATTGGCTGGTGAACGAGGCAGTTAATGCGTCCGCGGACCCGGCGAAGCTCGGCGAGCTGCTTGAGGGTTGGCGCTGGCCGGCGGGCGCGAGCGGCTAACGGCCTTGGCAACCCGTACCTCGACCCGGCCTACGTCTCGTGGCTGAAGTCGACGTACTTCGGCCTCTGGTATCGCCGGTACATGCTCGGCCACTGGTGCTTCGCCGAGGGCGCGGTGTTCGACATGTTCGACGAGCAGCAGCATGTCGTCGACATCCTGCCGCCGATCACGCAATGGCTGTGCCTGGCCGTCGACTACGGCACGACGAACCCGCTCGACGCGGTCCTCCTCGGCCTGGGCGTCGACTCCTGCCTGTATGCCGTCGCCGAATGGCGGTGGGACTCGCGGCTGGAAGGGCGCCAGCTCACCGACGCCGAATACTCGCGCAAGCTCCGCGAATGGCTGCGCACCGTCAAGATCCCCGCATCGAGCCTGCGCGGCCCGGCACCGAAGTGCATGGTCATTGACCCATCGGCGACCAGCTTCAAGGTGCAGGCCTGGCAGGACGGCTGGACCGTGACGGACGGCGTCAACGCCGTCGCCGATGGCATCCGCCTCGTTTCTACACTGCTCGCCCTCGGCCGGTTGAAGATCGACCGATCCTGCAAGAGCCTGCTCGACGAGATCCCCGGCTACTCGTGGTCCGAGGCGCACGCTGAGCGTGGAGAAGACGTGCCGGTGAAGGTCGACGATCACGCCGTCGACGCCCTCAGGTATGGGATCGCGACGACACGGGCGATGTGGCAGCAATGGATACCAGTCGCCGCGTAATCGGACAGCGCTACGATCACCATTCGTGACCTGGTGGGACCGGATGACTCGTAGCGAGCAAACAACGGCGGCAATCGCCGGCGCTGTCGTAACCGGGGGGTTCGCTGTCCTGACTGTGATTCTTGCCGGTCAGGCCGGCAAGCCGGTAATCGTGCATCCACTCGCGACGCCGACCGTGACTGTAACCAAGCTCGTACCGGTGCCTGGCCCAACGGTCTATCCATCCGCAAGGCCACATGCCACCGCCACCGTCACCAAACTCGTGCTTGTAGCCCCGGTGCGGTCATCGTCGCCGCATGCAAGCGCGTCCAAGGCCTTCAACTGGACTGGCCTTAGCGCATTCATCGCGGCGATCGGCACTCTGCTGGGAGGCCTCGCAGCATTCTTCGGGGTGCTGGGCATTGTGCGTCGCCGGTCGAAGCAAGACCCTGCCACGGCGGCGGCCTCAGGTGATGGTCAATCCAGCCCGGCGACGTCGTAGATACCTGTCGCGGGCTAGGTACAGCCGACGCCCCACAAGCTGCGGAGCGGCCTCAGCGCCGTCTCCTGCTCCCTGCGGGTGATCCACGCGACAAGCTCGGCGATCGGGCGGCGACGCTGGCACGCCGGGCAGATGTCGATCTGCGCCCGCTTGCCACGCTGAAGGGGACCGTAGAGGCGGATCAGGTCGCCCTCATCGCAGTCCTGTTCGCACAGGTCGCAGCTGTGAAGCGTGACGCTTTCGGTCCTTACGGCCATGGCGATCCCTGCAAAGTCGAGGCTACCGCGCTGGCGGATGTCCGGACATCTTCTTTCGCCGCAGGTCGCACTCGTACCAGCGAGTAACAACCGCGGGGTGCCAGACTGCGCGCGTGGCGTATCACAAGGACTTCTGGGTGGTCGTGGGAACGGCCGCGCCGGTATTCATCGCCTCCATCGCCGCCATCTTCCAGGGGCTCAGTCAGGGCTTCACCGCGGAAAGAGTATGGCGCTCGATGCTGGGCTACCTCTCGGCTTTCTTGGCGCTCGGCAGTCTGGCCGGCGAAGGAATCGGCTCTGTCGGCGCCCTCGGCAGCCTTGCACAGAGCGCGATCAAGTGTTCGTCGGCGCTGCTGCAGAGTTGATCTTCGCCGCCTTGGGGCTACTGGCTGTGTCAGGCTTTCTCTTGCTCGTTGCTGGAACCAGGATGCCTTTGCCGTCGAGGGCCGCGCCGACGGGCTATGCAACGCGATACCCCGCCACCGGGCGGCAACCTGGCTGGCGAGCGGAGCGGCGAGTGCGCTAGTCGACTACCTCCTGCATGTCGGCGAAGTCGATGCCGAACCGGGTGACCAGCTCATCCGGGGAGCGGACGAGCGGCCTGCAGAACCACCCGTGCTGCTTGACACGCAGCCACTCGCCGCTGCCGGCCAGGTCAATCACCTCGACCGTCCAGACACCGTCTGAACTGCGGATCCTCATCGCGGACATCGTAGGCACCTGCCAGCGCACCTGTTTAGCGGTATGCGAATACGGGTAGGGCTGCCAAGCGTGGACCGGGCTTCGTAAGTGCCGGACCCGGGAGTTTGCCCGCCTCCAGCTTCTAGGCTCGGTGGTTGGCGCCTCTCCGGAAGCACCAACGTCTCGGCGCGCAAGGCGCACCCCCGATGGTCTGACGAGGGGCGCCAGGGTCCGGTTCACGCCGCCGGTCGGCCTGACCGCGGGGGTTCCATCGGTCAGCCTCCTAGTCGAAGACGGACTTGAACGCGACGGCTGGCTCGCAGGGCTGGCCTTTCCGCAGCTTGGCCGCGCCTCCACAGAAGTTGGTTCCCTCTCGTCTTGTCGAGTATCAACGTCGGATCCTAAGCACACGTCCAGCGTCCGGGCCGGATCCGGGCGTGCACGCGAAGGAGGTGGAGCATGCCATTCGTCACCTCGAATGACGGCACGCAGATCTACTACAAGGACTGGGGATCGGGACAGCCGATCGTCTTCAGCCACGGCTGGCCGCTGTCTTCCGACGACTGGGACCCGCAGATGATGTTCTTCCTGAACGAGGGGTACCGCGTCATCGGCGTCGACCGCCGCGGCCACGGGCGTTCCGAGCAGGTCGCCGACGGCCACGACATGGACCACTACGCCGACGACCTGGC
>DATAEH010000010.1:0-1784 GCA_036258115.1 Streptosporangiaceae bacterium | reverse complement strand
ATCCCGCGCAGCTTCCCACCCGCGCCCGGCTGGAGCGCCGACGGCCACCGGGTCAAGGCGCTGTTGGACTACGGCCGCGGGCCGGAGAAGACCTGGGTGTACGGCGCGCTCCGGGTGGCTGACGGGCAGGAGGTGACGATGACCGCGCCGTCGCGCAACTCGGTCGGCTACCAGCGGCTCCTGGCCGCGGTCGAGGCCGCCAACCCGGCGGGGACCATCGTGGTGGTCACCGACAACCTGTCTAGCCACACCAGCGTCTCGACCCGCACCTGGCTGGCCGGCCACCCCCGCATCCAGCACGCCTTCATCCCTAAGGGCGCCTGCTGGCTGAACCTCCAGGAGGGCTGGTGGCGGCTGTTTCGCCGCGAAGCCCTTGCCGGCCAGTCGTTTGCCACCCCGGAGGAGATCACCCTGGCCACCAGGGTCGCGACCTGCCAGCTCAACGCGCGTGCCCGGCCGTGGGTGTGGGGCCGCCCACCACCATCCCCACGCCACCAACGACGGGTCTTCGTGTATCGCCTTTGAGGAACACAGCACTAAGCGGTCCACCTGAAGTTCTGTCCGTACCTGCGCATTCCGCCAGCTGATTGGACGGCCCCTCCCTAGCCGAGATCCTGACTCTGTGGAGCTTCAGGTCGCCAACGGTCAGCGGAGCAGTCCGGCGATGAGGCTGACCGCACCCCCGATGATGACCACCCCGAACAAGTACGACAGCAAGGCGTGAGCCAGCACCGCACGGCGGATCCGATGATTGCCCACAGTCGTGTCGGACACCTGGTAGGTCATGCCGATCGTGAAGGCGACATAGGCGAAGTCACGGTAGGTGGGCCGCTCTTGTCCGGCCGCGTCGCCAAAGGCGATGCCCGGGGCGGTCGAGCCGAAGTCCCGGTGGGCGTAATGCAGGGTGTATTAGGCCGACCTGCTGGTTATGCCGATCCGTCGCAAGCTGGCCCCCGATCCGCGGTGAACCCGCCGGCGAGGTCGGCATAACAAGCCAGGGCGGGATCGGGATCCAGCCGGTCAGGCTGCGTCACCGGGACGTCTCCATTGAGGTGGCGGCTACTGCTTCGGCTCCGAAAGCGAGCGCGCCATGAGCATCCGGCGATGCGCTCCCGTGTCGTCCAACTCAGGCGTGTTACGTGGGAGCTGCGAGACGCTCGCAGTCAGGCGAACGCGAAAGCGGCGGGGATTCGAGCTCCGCTCTGTCGGGAACTCACGCCCGCTTGGGCCGTGCCTATGCACCGCGTTGACCCGGCCGAGCCGCGCGGCGCTTCCGCTGATCGTCCGGAGCGGGCAGGTGGTGGACCGGGACTCGGGCGATCGCGTCTGCGGCGAGAGCGAGCGCGCGGACGCGATGCCCAGACCTCGCCGGTTCCCGTCGATGCCCGGTCAACCGGCGTGATGCTTGTGGTGAGGAGCAGGGCCCCTTTGGTGAGGTCCCGGCTGGACGGTCACTCAGCCAAGCGCGGCTCTTCGTTGCGCGCGGCTGTGGCCGCGGCGGAACGTGACGACCGCGACGCTGACCCGCGACATGTGCGAGCGCCGAGGGCCAGCCGCCTCGGCGTGCATGCTGACTGACTGGGTCAGGCGATCGGCTCGATGGCGATTGCTTGCTGTGCGTGGGGACAGCGCAGGCCGGCGCACGAGCTTGCGAGCAGCACGTCTTCGAGGTGCTCGGCATCGAAGAGGCAGAGCAGGCTATCTTCGTCGGGGAGCGCGACCGCGTGCAGCCAGTGAATCCTCACGCGCTCGCGGCGTGCCTGCTCGGCCGCTTGGGCGAGCCG
>DATAEH010000009.1:0-5701 GCA_036258115.1 Streptosporangiaceae bacterium | reverse complement strand
GCGCCGCCCGTCGTTTCGATCAGGCGCTGGAAGGTGCCCCCGGAGTGGGCGTAGAACAACACGTGCAGCAGCGACAGGTCACCTGGCTCAGCGGCGAAGACGGCTTCCACGGCGAGGGCCAGCAATTTGTAGGCCGTAGGGCTGACGGTGTTCCGCCGAGCCCACGACTCGAACGTCTGGCCATCCCACAGCTCAGCTTTGACCGCGGTCCACGGCGCGCCGGTAGGCACCTTCTTGGCCAGCGATTCCAGCCGGGCCTGCGCCAATCCCGTGTCAACGAGCACGATCGGCTTGATCCGCGGGATCCCGCCCGCATATGTGCCGCGCTTGCCATTGAAATGCAGCACGTTCATGCCCGTGTCATACGTCGGGAACGTGGCCACGCCGAGTTCCGCGGCTAGCGCAAGCACCCTGTCCTGGGTCGGGCCGGCATACTCGCCGCCCATCTCCACGACCTTGCCGTCACCGATGTCGCGGTTGACGACTCGTCCGCCGACCCGGTCCCTGGCCTCCAGCACCAGGACCGACCGGCCGGCCGCCTTCATGTCGCGTGCCGCGGTCAGTCCGGCCAGCCCGGCCCCGACGACCAGCACGTCCACCGACTCCGCCATGTTTGATCTCCCGTACCGATGATCGACCGTGGCCCGTTAGCTCCGGCGCGCATATCGCGACGCTGGCGTCCAGCGGCTGCAACGCAAACAGCCTGGTACGCGTCAGAACAGATGCGCAGGGACCTCAGCCTAGAAGCGGAATTGCGATGATGCCCTGGACTCGCGTGGTGATAATCGGCGCTGGCCTCGCCACAGTGGCCTGCAGTGGACCGGGTCAGCCAGGTCACGGCCCGGCGCCTGCTAGTCGCGTGCCAAGTACCGCCGTGACCCGCGCCATAGCTGGCCTGCCGTGCAAGGCAACGACCGCTCTGGCGGGAAAACCGCTCCCCGCCACGTTCACGCCTGTCGCTGTGGTTCGGTGCTACAGCAAGGCGCGCGGAGTCAATGGCCACGGACTGTGGCGATTCAACGTCAAGCAACAAGCTAACCGTCGCCTGGGCGCGTTCGTCGCCGCGCTGCGGCGCCCGTCGGTACAGACGCCTCCTGGGACCGCGTGCCTGATGATTCGCTATGCCGCCCCGGCCTTCGCTGTCGTCGATCGCCAGGGCCGCGTTCTCAGGCCTACCCTGCCATCGAAGGAATGCGGCAAGCCCTTCCTGGCGGCGATAACAGACCTCGAGCACCTGCCGTGGGTGACCGTCTCTGTTCACAGGACCGTCCAAATCGCCACCCGGGCCGAACTGCGGGCTGGTTGTGACCCCACATACAAGGACATCATCGCGTCTGGTCCTTCCCTCCGCCAGTTGCCGCAGTCGCCCGGCGGCCTGGCATTCTCGCCACGGCCACCCCAACTGCGCATCTGCATATACCAGCGCGGGTCTGGGACGTTCAGCCGCGGCGGCATCATCAGCCAGAAGGCCGAGTCCAAGCTTCTTGCCGATATCCAGGCAGGCAGATCATCAGCAACCTGCCGAAGGCGACACACCAGCTATGCCGTGCTGCTGGCCGTATCGCCGACGCGCCGCGGCGGCGAAATAGCCGAGGTCGAGATCGCGGGTTGTAACCGCATCCTGCGTCCTGACAATTCGCTCGGCACGATTTCACCAGCCGGCCTGAAGGTCATTAGCGAAGCGTTCCCCACCCATTGATGCCGTGGCGGTGCTGGCGCGTGCACCGTTTTAGGCACGCCACTCTGATCCGGCTCTGGGGTGAATCCGGTGAGCGCCCGGTTCCCTCACCCGAATGTGAATACGTATGCCTCCGCGCCTCGCTGCGCGAATGTGATCTCCAGCATGCGCTCGCCGACCTCGCCGTTCTGCCGCGCAAGTTGATAGAGCCGACCCTGTTGCAGCAGCCCGTTGCCGTCCTCGTCGACGTCCACACCGTGGGATGGTCCAGGAGCCGCGCCGTCGAGAAGCAGCCGGAACGGAATCGGGTCGCCTGTTTCCCTGGACAGCACCAGATGGGCGTCGCGAGCGCGGAACCGGAAAGCAATGCTCCCGCCTGCCTCCTCCGCGGTCACCTTCTCGGGCCCGATCGACCACGCGCCCCGCAACGCCCAGTAGTTGAGCGGAAGGCGCTCCGGGATCTCGAAGCGGCGGCGTTCGTCGAAGGCAGGGCCGTCCGTCGAGGCGAAGTGCTCGCTGCGCCCGTAGCCGAGATACGTCTCTGGTGTCCTGAGATGGTCCCAGTCTGCCGCCGCCTCGACGCCGGCCCCGACGGCGGAGACAGGGTCGCGCTCGACGCCGAGGAGCCGCTGGATGACGCGCTCGGATTCTTCGTAGCGGCCCTCACCGAAATGATGGTCGCGGATGATGCCCTCTGCATCGGCGAAGTACAGTGCCGGCCAGTAGTGGTTGTCGAAAGCCGTCCAGACTTCGTAGTCGTTGTCAACGGCGACCGGGTACTCGATGCCCCGCTCTTTCGTAGCATCTCGCACGCGGTCGATTTCATGCTCGAACGAGAACTCTGGCGTGTGAACGCCGATCACAATCAACCCGTCACCGCGGTACGCCCGTGACCATGCTCGGATGTACGGCTCGGTTCGCAGCCAGTTAATGCAGGTCAGAGTCCAGAAGTCCACCAGGACCACGTTGCCGCGCAGGTCCGCGGGTGCCAGCGGCCCGGAGTTGATCCACTCGGTGGCCCCGCCGAACGAGGGCATCGGAAGACGATCGGACATAGTCATCTGGCGCAGCGGCTCGAATCCAGCGCGAACCTCCTCCGCAGGAGTTGTGCCCTGACACGATCGGGGCGACACCGCTGAGCGTGCCGGCGATACCAGCGGTGTAGCAAGCTGGCGCCAAGGGCAGGCCCGTAGTGAGCCGGGGAATGTCGGCACCAGTACAACGAGGAGGTGGCCAGGATGGCAGGAGACCGTAAGGCGGCGGGAGAGAGCGCGAATGTGCCCGTTGCCGTCGCTGGCAGCCGCATTGAGGCAGAGCTCATCGCCGGCATGCTCCGCAGCCACGGCGTCCGAGCGATCGTGTTGGCCGACGATGCCGGAGGCCTAGAGCCTCAGCTCCAGTTTGAAGGCGTTCGCGTGCTCGTGGCTCCCTCCGATGCGGCCAACGCTCGCCAGCTAATTGCCGCTGCTCCCGACGACGCCCCGTCATAGGCAAGACACGGCCAGTGGCTCCCGTCAGCTTCACCTTCGCAAGGTGATGCGGCGCTTTCGCTGGCGCGTGATCGTTGACGTTGGCCATCCCAGACGGCTCGATCCCACCAGGGATGAGAGGTGCAAATCACGATGTCAACCACAGCATGGCGGTTCAGCGGCACCGAGTCTGCCGACGAAGCGGTACTCACGCTCCAGCAGCTCGACTCGCAGAACCTCATCGAGGTCCAGGACGTGGCGGTCCTTCGCTGGCCGCGGTACGCCACAGAGCCCATCGCCATGGAACACGTGACCCAGCAAGGCGGGCTGCTGGCGGCGCGAATGAGCAAGATGAAGTACGGCGCGGTTGATCGCTCGGTCATCGAGTCCGTCAAGGGCGACATGGCGCCAGGTACGTCCGCCATCGTCATCCAGAGCGCCGGCGCTGCGATCGACAAGGTCGCGGAGGCTTTTCAGGGGCATGACATGGAGCTCGTCCGCTCCGACCTCTCGGTGCAGCAGCAGGACGAGCTACGCCAGAGGTTCAACAAGCCAGGAGATACCAGCAGCTGACCTGGCCAGCCTGCGTCCGTAGCTGCGGTATTCGTACGTGATTGCCCGCTACGTACCGGGGACGCGCCTCTTAGAGGCCACCGCCGCCGTCGAAGCCACCGCCGTCGTCGTAGCCGCCGTTGCCTTCATATTGGCCGCCGCCGTCGTACTGGCCGCCGTCATCCTGACTGCCATCGCAGGCGGGCCTGACACCACGATCGCCCACCGGTCACTCAGCCCGACAGCGGGCGCCCGCTACGCTCGTCGCGCATGCGACGATGCCGATGTGACCGAGGATGGCAGTCCTCGCGCAGCTGAGGCGTTCGGCGCGGTGGACGTCCATTACCTGGGTGCGGACGGCGCCCGTGCGGCGCTCGTCGCCGCGCCCGACCCGCTGTTCAGCAGCGTTATCTGGTCGAAGACAGCGATGTCTCCGGCTGCGGCGCCGTACCGGCCGGCCGAGTTCTGGCGGCGTGAACTGCCACCCGTGCGCGCTGTGTGCCAGGGCGTGGCCGGACTGGCACTGATCGTGGTTGACGGATACGTCGACCTGAGCCCGACCGGACAGCCCGGCCTCGGCGCGCACGTGCACGCCGAGTTCGGCGTGCCGGTGATCGGTGTGGCCAAAACCTTCTTCCGTACCGCCGTGCACGCTGTACAGGTCCGCCGCGGCCGGTCGGCAAGGCCGCTGTTCGTGACCGCCATCGGAATGGAGCGCCTCGACGCCGCCCGTTTTGTCGCGCAGATGACCGGGCAGTTCCGGATCCCGGACGCCCTGCGGCTGGCCGACCGCCTCGCTCGCGGCCTGGAATGCCCAACGCTTTCAGCGGCCAGCAGCGGAACGGTCACAGCAGGCGCACCGCGAACGAAGGAGCCGTAGCGCCAGCCGGATATGCGATCCTGATTGCGTCGAGAGGCGCTGCGACGGACCAGGTCCGCCACGCTCGACATCAGTTCCATCGGGCAAGGGCGCCTTCACCTCGACGGAGGCGGTCATGACTGTGGTGGGTCAGGTCGCGGCTTTGTTCCGGTACCCGGTCAAATCCATGCGCGCCGAGCAGCTAGACGCGGTCGACATCTCGTGGCAAGGCCTCTCGGGCGATCGCCGGTGGGCTTTTATCGGCGACTCGAATGCCCATAGCGGCTTTCCGTGGCTGACGATTCGCGAACGGCCAGAGATGGCGCTCTACCGGCCGCGTTTCGCGGAGCCGGACCGGCCCGACGCCTCCCAGACGCTCGTGCGTACGCCTTCAGGTCTGGAACTCGACGTGGCCGAGCCCGCGCTCGCGGAGGAACTCGGGCCATGTGTGCGCGTCATCAAGCAGAGCCGGGGCGTTTTCGACACGATGCCGCTGTCCCTTCTGTCGATGCAGACAGTGTCCGCTGTTGGTCGGCTGGTCAGCACCGAACTTACGGCGGTACGGTTCCGGCCGAACATCGTCGTAGACGCCGATGGCGGCGATTTCCCAGAAGACTCCTGGGTGGGTGGTATTTTGCGCGTCGGCAGTTTGCGGATGCGGATCGATCAGCGTGACTCGCGTTGCGTGATGGTGACCATCGACCCGGAGACACTTCGGCGGAACCCCGAGGTTCTGCGCGCCATCACGTTGCACCGTGGCGCGAAGCTCGGCGTATACGGATCGACCGTGGAACCGGGCCGCGTCGCAAAGGGTGACCCTGTCGAACTCGAAGCGTGAGACCTTCTCGCTCGCCAAGAAGGAGCCGATTGCTAGGTCTACCAGGCATTCTTGACACAGCCTTCTAACCACGAAACGGTGTGTCAGGCCGAGCGCCTCGATCAGGGCTGCGAGGCGACAGCCCGGGCGTCCGGCCCAGACGACGGAGGGCATGAATGAAGACAGCAATCAGGCGACGCTGCCTGTATGCGACGCTGACCCTGATAGCAGCGGGATCAGCGACCATCACAGCGGCCGGCGTATCGGCAGCAGCGGCGGCCACACACCCCTCGTCGCAGGCGGTTAATGCCTGCGACGCGAAGATG
>DATAEH010000008.1:0-6390 GCA_036258115.1 Streptosporangiaceae bacterium | reverse complement strand
GTCGGCTCGCCCTGGCGCAGATCCTGCCGCCCGGAAAGGTCCCGGCGGCTCTGGCTGCCGTGCTACCCGCGGAGGACCTGGTCGGCGACCCGCGGATCGACCTGGACCTGATCGAGAACCCAGGCGGCCGGCTCGGCGCGGGTCCGGCTGCGGTCCTCGCCGAGCTGTTCGAGTCGTCACTGTCCGCCGCGATGACCGACCTGACCAACTTGCTGGGTGCCGCCGAACAGGACTGGGCCTGGGGCCGTCTGCACCAGGCGCGGCTCACGCATCCGGCGTCGGCGGCCATGTCTGCCGCCGCGCGTGAGCAGGCCGCGATCGAGCCGCTGCCGCGCGGGGGCAGTTCGGACACGGTGGGCGCGACCACCTACCTGCCTGATTTCTCGCAGTTCTCCGGAGCCACGTTCCGGCTCGTCGTGGACGTTGGCGGGTGGGACAACTCGGTTGTGATGAACAGTCCCGGCCAGTCAGGCGACCCGGCCAGCTCGCACTACGCGGACCTGTTCCCGGTTTGGGCCGCGGACGAAGCCGTGCCGCTGCTGTACAGCCGGGACCGGATCGAGGCTGTGACACAAAAGAGGATCCGGCTGCTGCCCCGCGATAGCGCGTAACCGCGGAAGGCGCTGAGCGCTGGTCAGCCTTATTATCGCCATTGATTGTCACCGCATTCGAGTAGCCGCCGACTGTATCGTGTCGTATTTATAGGCACAACCTGGTCGGAGGGTCTCATGCGCGTCAGGGGCTCCTGCGCTCCTGCTCGCCATTCGGCCCCTGGCACTTGGCCTCTATGTCCCCACCGCTAAGACCGCTTGACAGCTTGTCTTGGTGACTGGCCAGAGCGGCGGCACAGGCCGCGTGGCGCCCGGCCCGGCGGCCGAAGAAAGATCCCTCGCCGAGTTGAGTGCCCGAACAGTAGCCGTTACCGTCCTGCGCGATGTTCGACGCGCATGCCCCGGCGGCGTAGAGACCGGCGATGGCCGAGCGGTCGTCGCGCAGCGCCTCGCCGTCAAGGCTGGTGCGGATGCCGCCGAGCGTGAACCCCGCGTAGAGGGCCACGCCCAGCGACAGGTCGAATACGCCCCAGGGGCCGGTGTCCTGCGGCGCAAGCCAGTCGGGATGCTTGCCGAAATCAGGGTCCTCGCCCTTGGCGGCGTAAGCGTTGTACCGGTTCATGGTCTCCATCAGCGAGCCAGGCGGGACGCCCAGGCCTCGTTCCATCTCGGCGATGGAGTCGTATCCGTCCTTCAGGGGAACCAGCGGCATCTGCTGCTCGGCCATATGCGTGCTGCCGACGATCAGATATGCGGTTTTATCTGGCTGCCGCAGCACGTGGAACGCGGTCCGGGCGTGGTAGCTGTCTTCGGCGACGAACCGCTGCCCGAGCTTGTTGACGATCAGGCCCGTGACGAGTGACGGCGGCGGGTAGAACGGCGCGGTGATGAAGGGCTCCCGCATGTGGTCCAGAGCGGCCCCGGCGGACTGGGCGAGCCGGATGCCCAGGCCGTCGTCGTAGGTCGTGCCAAGAGCGATCAGCCGGGAGCCCAGGGCCGGCGTGTACTTCTCCACCATGGCGGGATTCATGACGAAACCGCCCGTCGCCAGGATCACCGCTCCTGACTTGGCATGCCCGGTCGCGCCGAACGACTTCCAGGCGACGCCCGCCACGCGGTCCGGCTGCCTGGTGATCAGGCGGGTGGCGCCAGTCTCGAGCCGGACCTCGGCGCCGGCCTCCTCCACCCTGTCGCGCAGCAGGTCCATGACCATGCGGGTACCTCCGGTGTCCCCGGGCACCGGCACCTTATGCCCGCGCGGCGCAGGCCGCGCTTGCTCGCGAAATGGCCAGACCTTCTCGTTGCCGGTGTACATCAGGCCCTCAGTGCCGGGCTGGATGACGGCTTTGCCGGCGAAGTACGACCGCTCAAACTGGAAACCGAGGGCTTCCAGCCAGCCGAAATGCTCGACCGAGCCGCTGGCGTAGGCGCGGATCTTGGCCTCGTCGGGCTGCTTGGACGCCGCGATGAGGTAAGCCGCCATCTCCTCGGCGGTGTCCTGGTGTCCTGTCGCCTTCTGCACGGCGGTGCCGCCGCCGAGGTAGAAATGCCCGCCGGATAGCGAGGAGGTGCCGCCATGGCTGGCGCCCCGCTCCAGCACGAGGACGCGGCCGCCGGCGCGGGCGGCTTCGAGGGCGGCGCAGCCGCCCGCGATGCCAAAGCCGACGACAATGACGTCAAAGCTCTCGGTGTCTGGTGGCAGAGTCTCCGCAAAGAGCGGCGCCGGGATCGCCAGCCCTGCCAGGGGCGGAGTACTCGCCTGCATGACTTCCTCGGTGTCCGAGGGGGGACTTGAACCCCCATGCCCTAATCGGGCACTAGCACCTCAAGCTAGCGCGTCTGCCTATTCCGCCACCCGGACTCATCTGGACGGGCAGAGAACCCACTCCAGCCGCATCACGATAGCAAACCAGGCGACCGCTAGGCGAGGCGGCGAGGAGACGGTAGGTGGGCAGCGGCACCTCGGTGGCACTATGGCCGCATGACCACCAATACCGCGCAGCAGGAGGTGGCTGGTCTCGCCAGCGACCTGATCAGGATCGACACCACGAACATGGGCGACGACTCAGGGCCCGGCGAGCGCAGGGCCGCCGAGCACGTTGCAGGGCTCCTGGCCGAGGTCGGCCTCGAACCCACAGTGCTCGAGTCCCGCCAGAACCGCGCCAGCGTCGTAGCCAGGGTCGAGGGCACGGACTCATCCCGGCCGGCGCTGCTGATCCACGGCCACCTCGACGTCGTCCCCTTCGACGCTGGCGACTGGCGGGTACACCCTCTGTCCGGCGAGGTCGCAGACGGCTGCGTGTGGGGGCGAGGCGCGGTCGACATGAAGGACATGGACGCGATGATGCTCGCGGTGGTGCGCCAGCGGCTGCGCGAGGGCCGCAAGCCCCCGCGGGACATCGTGCTCGCATTCCTGGCCGACGAGGAGGCAGGGGGCAATCACGGCGCCGGCTGGCTCGCCGATAACCACCCAGGGCTGTTCGACGGCGTCACCGAGGCGATCGGCGAGGTAGGCGGCTTCAGCACGGTCATCGGCGGTCAACGCCTCTACCTGCTGCAGACCGCCGAGAAGGGCATGGCCTGGATGCGCCTGCTCGCCCGCGGCACTGCAGGCCACGGCTCGATGATCAACGCCGACAACGCAGTCACGGAGGTAGCCGAGGCGGTCGCGCGGCTCGGGAGACACGAATGGCCAGTACGCCTGACCCCGTCGGTCACAGCCTTCCTGGAGGCTGCCTGCGAGGCGCTCGGCGTCAGTTTTTCGCGGAACGAACCCGCGTCCGTGCTCGCCAAGATCGGCCCGATCGCTCGCATGATCGGTGCAACCCTGACGAATACGGCTAATCCCACAATGCTGAATGCCGGCTACAAAGTGAACGTGGTGCCCCAGTCGGCGTCAGCCCAGATCGACGGTCGTTTCCTACCGGGTCACGAGGAAGAGTTCTTCGCGGAAATCGACGAGTTGCTCGGGCCGAACGTGCGGCGCGAATTTGTCAATAACTCGATCGCCATGGAGACCACGTTCGACGGAGCCCTCTGCGACGCCATGACATCGGCCCTGGTAGAGGTCGATCCGGAAGGGCGCGTCGTGCCATACTGCCTGTCCGGCGGCACGGACGGGAAGTCTTTCAGCAGGCTAGGTATCCGGTGCTTCGGGTTCACGCCGCTCAGGCTTCCGCCGGATCTGGACTTCGCCGGGCTGTTCCACGGTGTCGATGAGCGCGTGCCCGTCGACGCGCTCGAATTCGGCACCCGCGTGCTCGATCGCTTCATCGATCTGTGCTAACCGGTCTATTTGCCTGAGCCATATCGCAAAGAACCAGGAAATGGCAGCACAGTGCAGGCCATGATCATTACGTATTAGTCCGTATGCGTTGTGTTGTTTCGGCGTTTGCTACTTCATGAAACGGCGAGTGATGGTACGGTAACTGCTTGTGCGGATCTGACTGCGGGGCGTACCCCCTTCCTTCACGTCCTGTAGCGATCTTCACGGCCGGTTCTGAACAAGGAGGGTTGGCTGTGCTGTCGGATCAGCTCCAGGGCCCGCAGGGGCCGTTGCGTGTTCGCGCCTTAGCGCGAACTGGCAACGCCGCGCCTGATGCGCCGGCCTGGCAGTCCGGCTGCTTGATCCTTGTGCCCGGCGGCGGGAGCGATCCCGTTCCGGCGACCACGGCCGTTGCGGCGCCGCACGCGGCCGTGGTCGCCGCATCGACACGAACCTAACCAGCACGTCCCCTGGGACGGGCAGGACGCCGCATGCCCGTCAGTCATAACTAAACGTGGTCGGCCAGTTACAAAGAGCCCTGAGTGCGCTATCGGGGCGCGTGCGAAGAGACACAGACTCAAAGTGAGGACTGCAATGCAGACCTGGGCGATTCTGGCGGCGAAACACGTCGTGTTCACCTCGGGCATCGGCCTCGGAGCTGTCTCCGCACCGGGGTGGGGCTCATTGGAAGGCATCGCCGTCGGGTTGCTGCTCGCCGGGATTGGCCTGGCCGCGGTATCGGCACGGCCAGCGCCGAGCTGCCAGATCGGGCCTGCTGGCGGACAGGTAGCTGCTGCCCACGGCGGCCCCCCGGCCCGCGGAGGGATGTCAAGGTTCAGGCGACGGGTGGACGGGGTGCTTACCGGGATGCTGAGCGACGATGAGGACGATCTGACGCCACGCCAGAAAACCCGCGCCGGCGAAGGACTGTCCGAGGCCGAGGATAAGCGGTTCGAGACCCCGTCGACTTGGGACGGCGACTACGTCGACGCTCTGCCCTGGCATCACGCCAGGCCTCCTGACCCCTATCCGGCCGTGCTGCCGAGGTCGCCCGACCCCAACCTGGGCGGACGCGCCTCGGCCGGCCGCTCCAGCGGCATCGCCGGGCTGCCGGAAGGCTCCGTCACGCCCTGGCCACAAACGCCGGCCCGGCAGGGCGCGAAAGCGCTCGGCGACTCGCCGTGGCTGACCGTGAGCGCGGCCTTTGACGGCGAGCAACTCTGGCCGCTTGGCAACCGCCGCCCTGGTCAGGCACGCAACCGCAACGCCGTCGATCGCCCTGGGCAAACGGTGCGTGACCTCGAGCAGTTCATGACGCTGCCGCCAGCGCAGCCGCTGCATCGTGATGACTTCCAGTGGTTCGCGGCTTCTCCCGCGGGCGCTTCTGACCGGCCAGCCGAGGCAGGCGCTGATTCCAGCGATGATGAACGCGACGCGAGGCGCTGGTCGGCCGGTCCCGGATCAGACGCCGGCGAATGCGGCGGCGAATCGGCCGGTGCCGCCGGCGAGGCCGGCGGGTATCGCAGCAAACACCGGATGGACGGACCGGCCGGAGACGCCAAGCCGCCAGATAGCCGCTGGTCCAGGGCGCGGCACGCGGCGTCGGCGCCCGGCGCCAGTTCCGCGCTCGGCCGCAAGGCTGGCGGCCCGAAGCCGGCGAGCAGGTCCGCCCCGCCCGGCCCCAACCAGGGCGCGGCACCTAAGTACCCGGGTGCGCATAAGTAAAGGTGCGGTCGGGACTGGCCTGGCCGCGGTCGCCCTCAGGAATGCGGCACGTGCCCGCGACGTTGACGCGTCAGAGACGCCAGAACTGGCGGCCAGTGGTTTCCCTGGTGGCATCGGCGGGTCGCGGGCGGATAATCTTGCGCCGCAGGGTCGCCGTCCGGCTACCATCGGCAGCCAGGCGCATCCTGGCGAGTTCCCAGTTCCCGTACTCGGCGTGGTCCGTAAGGATTCGCCGCGCGACGTCTCTGGACGTGCTGCGCGGCAAGTTGAGTATCAGGTATGAGTACTCGGTCATCACCACTTATTGTGCGCGCAGATGGCGATGATTCAATCTGCCTGTGGGAATCAGTTCGCTCAAAACGCGTTTACTGGTTGAGCGCGGACAGCGTTCGCGACGCGCAAGGACGCAGGAAAGTTTGGAGTCTGCGGTAGCCTCCTGGCTCCAGGCAGTACTGCGCGAGATGTGAGGTAACAAAGCGTGGCAGCAAGGACGAGCCCGGCCAAGCAGAACGGCCGGCTCAGCGCGGACACCGCCGCGAATGGTGCGAGGCGGCTCGTCATCGTGGAGTCGCCTGCCAAGGCGCGGACGATTGCCGGGTATCTCGGCAAGGGGTATGTCGTCGAATCAAGCATCGGCCACATCCGCGACATGCCGGGGAGCGCTGCCGACATTCCGGACAGGCTGCGCAAGGAGCCGTGGGCCAGGCTCGGCGTCAACATCGACGCCGACTTCGAGCCGCTCTATGTGGTCAACGCCGACAAACGCCAGCAGGTCAGCAAGCTCAAGAAGCTGCTCAAGGATGCCGACGAACTCCTGCTCGCCACCGATGAGGACCGCGAGGGCGAGGC
>DATAEH010000007.1:0-11163 GCA_036258115.1 Streptosporangiaceae bacterium | reverse complement strand
GACCGCGAACAGCGGGAGGAATGTCGAGTTGAACCCGAGGAACATGAGCCAGAAATGCCACTTGCCCAGCGTCTCGTTGAGCTTGATGCCCATCATCTTGGGCAGCCAGTAGTAGCACGCGGCCATGAACGCGAAGATCAGCCCGCCCATGATCGTGTAGTGGAAGTGCGCCATCACGAAGAAGCTGCCGTGCTCGGTGGTGTCAGCCGGGATGTCGGACACGAACACCCCGGAGATGCCGCCGATCAGGAAGTTGAAGAAGAACGCCAGGCAGAACAGCATCGGCACGGTATATCGGATCTTGGCTTTCCACAGCGTGCCCATGCCGACCAGGAAGATGAACCCGGTCGGGATCGAGATCAGCTCCGTCGTGAGCATGAACAGCGGCCGCATGTCCGGGTTGATCCCGCTGTCGAACAGGTGGTGCTGCCACACGAAAAAGCTCAGCAGCGTCACGCCGATGATGCCGGCAGCAGCGACCTTGTAAGCGAACAACGGCTTGCGCGCGAAGACAGGCAGTAGCTCGAGCACCACGCCGAACCCCGGCAGCGCGAGGATGTAGACCTCGGGATGGCCGAAGAACCAGAACAGGTTCTGGTACAGGTACGTACTGCCGCCGAGCCTCGGAACGAAGAACGCCGTCTGCGCCGTCCTGTCCGTGATCATCATGTACATGCCGCCGACCAGGATCGGCGCGGCCAGCGTCATCAAGACAGCGGTGCCGAGGATGCCCCAGACGAATATCGGCAGCCGGCCCCAGCGCATGCCGGGCGCCCGGTAGCAGATAACGGTGACCAGCAGGTTGAACCCGGCCAGGATGATCGAGAGACCCATCAGCCCGAACGCGAAGGCGTAGGCGTCAATACCCTCGCCGGCCTGCACCGAGAGCGTCGGGTAACCGGTCCAGCCCGTGTTGAAGCCGCCGAGCAAGATCGCTGACAGCAGGATCAGGAAGGCAATCGGCGTCAGCCAGAAGGAAAGCGCCTCGAGCCGCGGGAACGCGACTCGCTTGGACCCGATCATCAGCGGAACCAGGTAGTTGCCGAACGGCCCGAGGATGACCGAGGTCATCAGCATCATCATCATGGTGCCGTGCTCGCCCACGATCTCCACGTAGACGCTCGAGCTGAACACGTGATTGACCGGCGACAGCAGCTCGGTCCTGATCGCCATCGCGAACAGGCCGGCGGTGCAGAAGTAGACGACCATGCCGACCAGGTATTGAAGACCCACGACCTTGTGGTCGTGGGTGAACCGGAAGTACCTGGCCAGGCCGGTCTCGCCGCCGTTCCGCAGCTGATAGTCGAGCAGCCGCTTGCCGCGCATCTGGTTGATCAGGTCGTTGAAGATTCCTAGCCCGGCCACCCAGCCGATCACCATGAACAGGTAGCCGAGCACGATGGAGATGTCGTTCGTATCGGGCTGACCGCCACCGGGAAGGATCTGCGGATACCCCGAATCGATCAGGTTGCCGAGCCAGTGACCGAAGACGTAACCGATCACCGCGCCGATGATCGCCGTGTGCACGGCGGGCCGCATCCACCACGCCCTGGCCGGCCCAGGCGCCGCGGGATCCGCTCCCCCCGGCTGCTGGATCGTGCCAGGCTCAGTCTCGATGGCCATCAGGTCACCTCTTTGTTTCAACAGGGGCGTAGGCGTGCATGTCGCTCGCGCGGTGACTCATGGCTGCACGGGGTCCTGCGGCGGATAGAACCCGCCGCCAGCCGAGGTCAGCCCGAGCTTCTTCATGACTGGACCGCTGCGGAAGGCTGGAATCACTGTCGGATCGTAGGTCGTCGCGAACGCAGGCAGAATCCTGGTGACGTCAGCCATGAACGACTTCGTTGAAGTCGTCCAGGACCGGAACTGGGCCGGCGTGACGACGTTGCCGTAGTCGAACATCGCGCCGTGCCACAGGCCGCACAGTTCCGCGCAGCGCACCGTGAAGCGGCCGAGCTGGGTGGGCTTGGTGTAGGCGACGTTGTTGACGTTAGGGTTCGCGTCCGCCTTCACTCCGAGCTGGTAGGCCCAGAAGCTGTGGATCACGTCCAGCGAGGTGACGTCGAACTGCACCCACTGGTTCTCGGGGAGGACAAGCTGGTACGTCTCGAACCCGCCGAACTGCGGATACCGGTAGGTGAAGCGCCACTGCTGTGCGATCACCTGCACCACCAGCGGCGCACCAGGGCTCCACGACGTCAGCGAGACGGTGCCCGGCGGCTTGAAGATCGGCGCCGGGCCTTCGCCCGCGCCCGCGCCATGGGAGTCCCATAGCTCGACGGTTCCGAAAACGGCGAGCGCGAGGACGATCACCGAGGTGACGGTGATCCAGGCGGTCTGGATCCTGGCGTGACCCTGCAACGGCGGGCCGTCATCGTCGTCGCCATCCCGGTGCCGCCACACCACGAGCGCGTAGCCGAAGTAGATCAGCACGAACGCCACGACTGGCGCCGACATGAGCGCCATGACGTTGATGGCATCCTGCTCGTCGTGTGCGGCCGAGCTCATGTTGCCGGGCGGCAGGTGCGGGGCGAGCAGGAACCCGATCAGCAGGTCGGCGACCACGGATACGACGAGCCACAAAATGAAGATCCGCATCCCGTGGGATAGCCGTCCGGGCCGGCCGCTTGCCTCGGGCCCACTGCGGCCCGCCGACGGGGCCGCCGGCTGTGATTCGCCGGCCATCAGGACGCCACCTCCATCTGTCCTGTCATGTAGCCGATGGTCTGCATCGGGCCGCCGAAGCCCGTCACGAACCCGCCACCGCAGGGAATCCGGCACTGCCAGAAGTAGGCTCCCGGCGTCGTCGGTGCGTGGAAGCTGAACTTCATCGTGGCCTTCGGACCTGAGGTGCACGGTGATTGAGTGCACAGGGCGTTGTTCTCTGCCACGGTCGTCGGCGATCCCATCGGCACGTTGAGGCCGATGCCAGGGATGGAGAACGTGTGCCCGACCGAGCAGGTTCGCCACGTGTCAACCGCGCGCACCGTCTTGCCGTCGATCGTCTCGGTGTTCCCGATCGTGCCTGTGACCTTGCCGAAGAACTGATTGCGCGCCGGCGTGCAGCCGTCATAGCCGAAAACGGTGACGTTGACGGTGGCTCCGGCGGGGACCTTGAACAAGGTTGTGTGCACCCATTGTTTGGTCGTCGGATCCTGGATGAAGTAGGAGACCCAGTCCGGCTTGGTCGACACAGTGGTCTGCGGTGTTTCCTGCAGCACGATGTTGACCAGCTTGCCGGGTCCTGCCGCGCCCGCCGTGAAATCGATCACCGGCGGACCGGTTAGGAAAAAATGGATGACGACGAAGATCGCGCCACCGACCACGGCGAGGAACGCCACGAGCAACGTTCCTACGCGGACCGGCAGGGACATCGGTCACCACCTCGCTTCTCCGGGGTGCGTTGCGCGCACGACTCGGCCCGGCGCCGGCCATTTAGGCGGGTGCGCCGGCTGCAAACGACTGCACCGATAGTGCTGCGTGGACATACCACCCGCAATAGTTAGCGGCGCGGATGACGAAACTGTCATTTATCTAAGGCGCCTCAGTCGCACGCTTCGTTTGGCAGGCTGACAAGCCGCTTTCGCGTCGCCATCGGAATCAGGGGGTGAATGCGCCGCTCCGCCGGAGTTCTATGGTCTTGACGCGGCTGCGCGGCAGGAGTAGACCACATGCCAACAAGCACGTCAGGAGCGCTGGGCGCGTTGTGGCGACGCCGTCATGCCCGTCGCTCACCGAGGCCTTCGTGGCCGCTACGAGAAATGATCGAAGGCGCGATGACCGCGGCACGTCAGGATTCCCGCACTGGGGATTTCCGGGCCGCCGCCCGGCTTAGGAAAGAATCGGCGAGCACGACCTCTGCGGGACTGGGCTTGCCAGGCCCGGGCGTGCACGATTCCGCATCCGCGCGCATCTTGCTTATTGACGACGAACCGCAAATCAGCGGGTTCGTAGCCCGCGCACTGGAGCACCGCGGATACCGAGTTGACATTGCCGCCGACGCGGCCGAAGGCGTCCGGCTGGCCAGTTCAGCCGGGCTGGCAGCCTACGACCTGGTGATACTCGACCTGATCATGCCCGACATGGACGGCCGCGCCGTACTGGCCGAGATCCTGCGCTCGCATCCAGCTCAGGCCGTGCTGATCCTGTCATGCACAGCCGACCCCGTCACGAAGGCTGAGTGCCTGGACCTGGGCGCCCAGGACTACCTGACCAAGCCGTTCTCGCTGGCCGAGCTGACCGCTCGGGTCAGGGCCAGGCTCCGCGAGAGCGCTCAGCACGGCGAGGTCATGCAGATCGGCGAGCTGGTCCTGGACGCAGGCCGGCTTGTCGCCGACAGCGGCACGGGACCGGTGGCTCTGACCAGGCTTGAATTCCTATGTCTGCGCGCCTTGATGGAACATGGCGGAGACCCGGTCGCCAAGAGTGAACTGCTCGCCTGCGTCTGGGGAATCGACTTCGACCCAGGGTCCAACATCGTCGACGTCTGCATCAGGAGGTTGCGCGCGAAGCTCGGGTTCGCGCTGATCCAGACGGTGCGCGGGGAAGGCTACCGGCTTGCCTCCTGAGCGATTCCTGCCTTCCCGGCTGCGAGCAGCGGAACGGGCCGGCTAGATGCAGGCAGCCAAGACCGAGGCTCCCTTCGTAGCCGCTCGCACCAGCGGATGGCCGACTCGCCACATCCCTCGCTGGGTTGTAGCGGCCGGGGCCGTGCTGCTTGTGGCCGCCGTGGCCGTCGGATTGTCACACCGTCCCACTGCTGGCCAGCGTGCCGCCGATCTGCGCAGCTTCTTGCACCAGATCAACGCAGATGTGGAGTCCTGCTCGGGCGGTGTACGGGAGTCGCTGTTCGTCTTGCGCCAGATCGACGGTGGCGCGAGCCAGGACAAAGCAACGGCGCTCAGCGTCGCAAACACAGCGGCCGCCAACTGCTCGCCGGCGAACAACGAGCTTCTCGTCGATCTGACCGCGATCCAGCCGCCCGGGTCGCTCGCGAGCTATCACCTGCAGCCCGCCGTCACGGCGCTGATCGACTGGGCCGCTCCCCGGGCTTCGCGGGTCGCCGCCGACGTGGCCGCCGTGCTGTCGCACCACGGTCAGCCAGCTGAGCTAGCCGACCGGGCTAACCTGCAGCAGGCGCTCCGCCAGCTCGACGCTCAGCGCAGGGTCGTCTACTCAGCGCTCAAGCCCGTGATCAAGGCGCTGTCACCTTCCTCCTCGCCGCCGGTGCTGTATGGCTAGCTATTTCGCCGATCATTGGTCGTTCGATCCGTTCGCCATCATCGCGTTCGTTCTCGTGTGCTGGCATGAGGTTGGCCTCGCCAGGCTCGCCCGCAAATCGCGGCCAGAGCGCACCAGGCAGCGCCGGATCAGGTCGATCTGGTTCTACACCGGCCTGGCCGTGCTGCTGATCGCCGTGGAGTCGCCGATTGACTATTGGGCCGACAGCTACTTTTTCGTGCACATGATTCAGCACCTGCTGCTTATGTTCGCTGCGCCGGTCTTGGTGGTGGCGGGTGCGCCCTGGCAACCGTTGCTTGCCGGGTTGCCAGGCCAGCTCGGCAAGGACGCGACCAGGCAGGTCATGACGCGCGGCTGGTCGCGCCCGCTTCGGGCAATAGCCGGATTCCTGCTCAGGCCATGGGTAGCGGTGATCAGCTTCAACCTGGCCATGGTGCTATGGCACCTGCCTGGCCCGTTTGACATCGGGACTCGAAATGAGATCGTGCACATCTGGCTCGTGCACGGCAGCTTTTTCGTCACCGGGGTGCTCTTCTGGCTCCAATTCGTTCCGTCGGTGCCGTTCCGGATCGCGATGTCACGAGCCGCCCAGGCCGCCGCCCTCGTGGTGACCAATGTGCAGATGTGGCTCCTGGCCTTGTCCATGAGCTTCCTGAGCTCGGCCTCCTGGTACTCGGTGTACGCCCATGTCCCCGGCGTCACGTTCCCGCCACTGGCAGATCAGCAACTCGGCGCCGCGATCTTGTGGGTGTGCGGTGACTTCTGGGCCGTCCCCACGATGATCTACGTCATCCGCCGCATGCTCGCCGAGGAAGGCGACGTCGGCGCGGCGGTCGACAAGATTCTGGGCCGGGGTGCCCGCAAGTACCAGTGGCCTAGCCGGGCGCGAAGCGCAAGCCGCACCTAAGGGATCAACCTGTCGACCAGTTCGAATGGGCGCACTGAATCGTCTTTTCGCTCGCGCTGGCTCCGCCATAACGACGAACGTGCCCAAGCATGATGGACATCGGCTTGCTAGGGCGTACCGCCTATCCCGGGGCAAAGCGTAAACCGGCTGGTAACCCGCTATGCGGATGATGTTCGCGTGTCGCTACCAGATCTTGGGCCGGAGGTTGGGCATGCTGTGTTCAGGCCCCGGCAACGGCCCCTCCAGGTATGAGCTGGAGGGGCCGCGGGGCCTTGTTTTCCTGCGCCGGTTTTCGCCTCGGTGTGCCTGCTTTCGCCTACCAGCGCCGGCCTGTCGCCGCCCAGGCGGTTCATGAGGTCCACGTGACGGGGATGCCATGCGGCAGTGCGGTGCCGATCACCCGGCACACTCCGCTAGGCCACGTCGTGACCTCTACTGGCGTCTCAGGGCCGGGCTTGGCAAGCTCCAGCGTCACATGAGCGAACCTCGCCGACTCGGTCGCGCTGAGCCCTAGCCTTGTGACTCCGGCCGCCATCTCGCGGATCTGGTCCGCGTCCAAGTATTGCTGGAAGATCGAATGCCAGAGGACCGTCCACGTTCCCGGCTGGAGTTCGAGACCGCCGACGGTCTGCGCCGCCGATTCCCGCCGGATGTCGGCAGGCACCTGCGCGGCCAGTTCGCACGCGCCGCGGAGCCGTTCGAGCCGGTCGATCTGGTCGGCCCAGACGTAGGCGAGCAGCAGCAGCCTGCCCTCGTCGCTAACAGGATCAACCGGCGTGAGGTCGCCCCCTGTCCTGCTGATCACTGCCGCATCCCTGACCGGCGGCGGCTTGCCGCGCCAGGCGTCGTTCAGCCGCACCGGCGAGGACGGCGGTCCATAGCTGACTCCGACACCAGAGATCCAGAACTTGTCAGCCCGCAGATTCAGGCCTGCGCTCGTGCCGATCTCGACGAGCCGAATCGGGAGGTCCGCCTCGGCGAGGAGATGACAGAGCGCTCCGGCTAGCGCGGCCCCCCGTCCCACCTCATTGGTCTGCGGAGGACGCGGCAGCCATGTCCTGAGCTCCGCCATGTGGGCATCCAGCACGTCGCTGAGCGCCCGCCAGGCGAGCCCTGCACCCGGGCCAGGGTCGGCCGTGCCGCCTGCCGAGGGGTAGAACGTCGCCAGGTCCCCAGCCCGCCCCGTCAGGACGAGAGCGTGGACGCCGCCGAGCATCCGCAGCGGAAGCGCGCTGCGGCCTGGATCGGCCAGATGGCCTTCCAGAACTCCGGCGGTAGGTCCGCCTGCCAGCAGGTCGTCGGCCGAGTGCCGCAGCAACCCGGCGTACAGGGCGCTGCCCAGCAACTCGCAGTGCGTCGCCTGGGTCCGCAGGATGCGTGCGGTGCGCTCCGTGGGGGTCTCCGTTTTCGTGGCCATGACGGAAATCATCGCTGCAGGCTCGCCACGCCGGGCCGGCCGGCCCGGCAGGGAGCCACCGCGCCCGGTCCTTAAAATGGGCGAATGCCGCGAGCCGCCGATGTGGTTATTAGGAACGCACTCATTGCCGACGGGAACGTCGGCCCGCTCACCAATGGTGACGTGGCCATCGGTGAGGGCAGGATCCTCACAGTCGGGGCCGAGGCCGCCCCGGCGGGACCTGGCACCATCGACCTCGAAGCTCGCGGCGAACTCGTGTGCAGCCCTGGATTTACCGATGTCCACACCCATGACGATGCCGCCCTGATCAGGCATCCTGGCCTGGAGTTCAAGGTCGCGCAGGGCTGTACCAGCCTCGTGATCGGGAACTGCGGCTTCAGCGGATTCCCGGCCACGGGCATCGACGACATCGAGTCGGTTGCCGGCGGTGATTGGCCGGACCTGGACGGATACCGCAGCGTCGTATCGGCGGCTGGCTTCGCAGCCAACGCGATTCCGCTCGTCGGACACAACACACTGCGCTCACTGACCATCGGGCGTGAAGAGCCTCGAGGCGCCAGCGCCGCCGAGATCATCGTCATGCGCGACCATGTCCGCAGGGCCATGGACCAGGGCGCGTGCGGCCTGTCAACGGGACTGATCTATCAGCCAGGCAAGTGGGCGCCAACCGAGGAGATCATCGAGCTTGCCGGTGCGGCCGCCGAGGGCGGCGGCGTCTACGCAACGCACATGCGCAACGAGGGCGACAAGCTCCTCGACTCCGTCGCGGAGGCGATCAGGATCAGCGCCGAGTCGGGCTGCCCGCTGCATATCTCCCACCACAAGGCCGCGGGCCAGGAGAACTGGGGCAAGGTCGCCGAATCGCTCGCTGCGGTCGACCGAGCGAACGGAGCAGGCGCAGACATCACTCTCGACTTCTATCCGTACACGGCGAGCAGCGGTCCGATGGCGGAGTACACGAGCCCGGAAACGGTCACGCAGGACTGGGCCGACCACAATCAATTCGCGACCTGCCCGCCGTTCCCGCAATACCAGGGCCGGATGGTCAGCGCGGTCGCGGCCGACGAAGGCATCACCGTTCCCGATCTCATCCGGCAGGTCCTGACCGCGCCGGGCGGCCGAAGGACGATCAGCATCGGCTTCGGAATGTCCGAAGACGACCTGGTGACCAACGTCCGGCATCCGCTGATGATGATCGGCTCGGACGGCATCCCCGACCTCGATGGGCTGCCGCATCCGCGGCTGTACGGCACCTTCCCTCGCGTGTTCGCCGAGTACGTTCGCGGCCGGCAGGAGATTTCTGTCGCCGAGGCGGTGCGCCGGATGACCAGCCTGCCTGCCGACCGCTTCGGACTGACGTGCCGCGGCCGCCTGGCGGTCGGCAACTGGGCCGATGTTGTGGTGTTCGACCCGGCCACGTTCCGCGATGCCGCGACGTTCGCCGCGCCGAAACAAGAGCCGGTCGGTATGCACTGGGTCCTGGTCAACGGCCAGCTGACCTATGACCGGGGTCGTCACATCGACATACGGGCCGGCCAGCTCCTCAGCTTCAAAGCCGCCTAAAGCGCCTTTCTGGCGCCGGCTACACGCCGGTGCGCGAATGGCGCGTGGTGGAACCGCCGCCGCAATCGGGCCGTTCTTACCGGATACGGGCAATACTTGCGCCTAGCCCGCTTTAATGTCGGTAGTTTCTTTCGGCGCGATGAGGCCGCGAATCTGCGGAGGTTCGATGACAGCGTTCGGCCTGAGAAGAGAACCAGGCTCTCCGCCGCTGCGGCGTCGCCGTCTCCCCCGCGCCGTTGCGGCGACGCTTGCGGTCGCGACGTGCATGTTCGCTCTCCTCACAGGGCCAGCGAGCGCGTCGGTTGTGGCTCGAGCGGCCGCGCCCCACTTCGGCCGGGCGGTTCCGCTGAAGCTCCCGGCGAACGCCGGAACCGGCACGCCGATCATCGAATCTGCCAGCTGCCCGACCGCCACGTCGTGCACGCTCGCCGGTATGTACACCGACAGCACCAGTGTGGACGAAGCCATGGTGGTGACCAGGTCGGGCGGGCACTGGGCCCGCGCGGTCGAATTGCGGCTCCCCTCTAACGCGGACACAGGGCTCGGCGGGCTGGCGGAGTCGGTCAGCTGCAGCCGCGCTGCATCGTGCGTCGCCGTCGGCAACTACCGCTCGAACGGGCAGTTCGAAGGGTTCACGGCCGCGAAGTCGAACGGTTCCTGGCACCGGGCGAAGCAGGTCCGCCTGCCGGTCAACGCCGGAACGACGGGCGCGTCGATGTCCGGCGTGTCTTGTACCGGGCCGGGCTCCTGTGTCCTGGCAGGCAACTACACAGACAACCACGGCCACGTGCGGCCGATGGTAGCCACCGAAACCAGGGGAGCCTGGGCACGAGCCGCGAGCTTCGGGTCCCTGCCGGAGCAGGCACGACCGGCCGGGTCTTGCTGACGTCGCTGGCCTGCCCGAAACTGGGATCGTGCGCTGCGGTCGGCCAGTTCGATGACAAGGCAGGACACGCCCGAGCGATGGCAGTCACCGAGTCGGGCGGCAGGTGGCATCAGGCAATCCAGCTCATCCTTCCGAAGGATGCCGCGGGTATCCCGCTCGTCTCGGTAGTGTCCGTGGGCTGCTCCGCCGCTGGCAACTGCGTCGCCATTGGTTCCTACCGGACGAAGGCATCGAAGACCGTTCCGATGTCTGTGGCCGAGTCCCGGGGCACCTGGGCTCACGGCCAGCACATCACCAATGCCCCGGCGAACATCGCCGCCTCGGCAACCGTCGGGCTCAACTCTGTTGCCTGCTCCCGGTCGGGCACCTGCACCGCTGCGGGTGGCTACGCGCTCAAGGGCGGCGGATTCGCGGCGCTGATGATGACCAGGTCCGGGACCCGGTGGACGACGCTGGCGCAGCTTCGGCTGCCGTCGGGCGCCGCCGCTGGCGCGAACCAGATCGCCCAGGCCAAGGCAATCGGCTGCACCCCGACCGGCTTCTGCGCCATTGGCGGCACGTATCGCACCAGCTCGGCTAACACAGCTGCGATGGCCGCCACCGGCTGACTGCGCTGACAGGTGAGCAAGCCAAGCAACGTTGGCTCGTCCCCGCGCGTCTTCTAGGCGTGAGCTGGAGCGGACATTTGAAGCCCGGTAGTAACCGTCTCGCGGGCCTCGTGGCGGCGGCTGTCGTTACGGCTGCGTGCGCACCCATCGTCGGGACGAGCGGCCCGCCCTCGATGCAGGACATGCCGCCGGTTCCGGGAGGGTTGATCGACGTCGCGGCCCGGTCGTCAAGCAGCGCCCTGGCCGTCGGCAAGGCAGGTGATTCACCGGTGCTGGTAGCGCGGTGGAACGGCGCGGTCTGGAAGCCGCTGAGCGACCCGGCGCTGCCCCTGAACAGTGACCTGGCCGCCGCGGCCGTCTTCCCCGGCGGGGGGTGGGTTGTTGGCGAGTACGGTCTCAAGGACCATGGTGACGGAGGCGGCGTCGGCACGCCGCTCATCCTGCGGGTGACCGGCACGACGATGCGGCGAGTGCTGGTCC
Source organism: Streptosporangiaceae bacterium (assembly GCA_036258115.1). Lineage (GTDB taxonomy): Bacteria > Actinomycetota > Actinomycetes > Streptosporangiales > Streptosporangiaceae > Chersky-822. The sequence continues at coordinate 61 of DATAEH010000007.1, read as the reverse complement.
CGGAACTGACTTACAGCAGCGCCCTGGAGGATGTGGCCGCCACCTCGGCGACGGACGCGTG
>DATAEH010000006.1:0-9182 GCA_036258115.1 Streptosporangiaceae bacterium | reverse complement strand
CCAGGCTGGTCGGAGGCGCCGTGGCCGCGTACGCGTACGGCACGCCCTGATAAAGCCGGTTACTGCGGATGAGTCGCACCACCATGCCGCCGAGTCTGGCATTCTCATGCCCGCAAGCGCACCGCGCCCTATCACGTCAGCGGCGTGATCTCATGGCGGGATGAACCGAACGAAGCCATCCGATGGCTGGTCGTTGCCTGCTCGGTCGGCCGCGGCGCCGCCGAGCGGCTTTCCGACCTGGACATCCCAGTCCATCGGCGCGGTCCGAGACGAGACCATGCTCTACAACGGGGAGAACATGAGGTTGCCCCTCTCGAGCAGCAATCCTGACTGCCGAGCAACTGGCCGGTTGCCGGTCCGGATGAGGCCGACGGTCTCCGATCTCGAGCCGGCCAGTCTTCTCACGGCGGCACGCAGTGTCGCCGGGGCAGCTGACCGAGGCCGGCGAGCAGTTGCCGGCCGCGCAGCGTGCCCTGCTGCCGGCCGCGATGGCCCGCTATGTCAGCGACGACCTGGCGGGTATCGCTGTCCCCGGTGAGCAGGATTGAGGCGGCAGGGCGACCTTCGCCACTAGAACCTGTTCTACCTTTTTCTCCTCCATGCTGGCAGGATCGGGCCAAGCCAAGCGGCCGACAGCCGGAGGGATCCCGTGCGCTTTTCGTACGCCGAGTCGATGATCGACCCGTCGTTCTATCTTCCGCTGGCCCAGGCGGCCGAGGCCGCGGGATACGACTCGATGGTGATCCCGGACAGCATCTGCTACCCGCAGCACGCCACGAGCACGTACCCGTACAGCCCCGACGGAACCAGGGAATTCCTGGATGGCAAGCCGTTCCTCGAGCCGTTCTCGCTGATCCCTGCGCTTGGTGCGGTGACGACGCGGCTCAAGTTCGTGACGTTCGTGCTGAAGCTCCCCGTCCGCAACCCGGTGCTCGTCGCTAAGCAGGTCACGTCCACGGCCGTGCTCACCGGCAACCGGCTGCTGCTCGGCGTCGGAACCAGCCCGTGGCGCGAGGACTACGACATACTCGGCGTCCCGTGGGAGCGCCGCGGCCGGCGGATGGACGAGAGCATTGACATCATCCGTGGCCTGGCAGCCGGCGGGTACTTCAGATACGACGGTGCCGTGCTGCAGGTGCCGCCGGTGAAGATGGCGCCGGTGCCGACAGAGCCGATCCCGATTCTGCTTGGCGGGCACAGCGAGGCCATGCTGCGGCGTGCTGCACGGGCGGGAGATGGCTGGATGCACGGCGGCGGCGATCCCGCGGATCTGCCTGGCCTGCTCGCCAGGCTCGCCGAGCTGCGCCGCGAGGAAGGCACCGCGGACCGGCCGTTCCAGGTTTACGTGATCTCGATGGACGCGTTCAGTGCGGACGGGGTGCGGCGGCTTGAGGACCAGGGCGTCACCGATGTGATCGTCGGTTTCCGCTGGCCTTATACAACCGAGGCAGACAGGCAGCCGCTGGCCGACAAGATCGGCGCGCTCAACAAGTTCGCGGAAGAGATCGTCGCCAAGGTCAGCGGCTGAGGCATCCCGCCGGCCTACTGCGAAGGACGGAGAAGCCGTGATGGCCAACGGCGTGACGGCCCGCGACCTGGCACGACGCTCCCAGGCGGCCGTGCACCGCAAGGACCGCGAAGCATGGCTCGGGCTGTTCGCGCCCGACGCGGTCGTCGCCGATCCGATCGGGCCATCACCATTGGATCCTGAAGGCGATGGTCATCGGGGCCGCGCCGCGATCGCGGCCTTCTACGACACGGTGATCGCCCCGAACGAGCAGATCAGCTTCGAGATCGAGAGTTCCTATCTGTGCGGCGATGAGGTCGCCGATGTCGGAACGATCCGCACCACGCTGCCCGGCGGTGAGCAGGTCGTGGTCGTGCGCGGGGTCTACACCTACCGCTCCGACGGCTCGGGCCGGATCGCGGCGCTCCGCGCCTACTGGGAATTCGATGCCGCCGAAATCACGACCATAGATTCGTAGTTCCTGCGCACCCGCCACCGGCCGTTCGCCCCGATCAGCGCCGCGCTAATCCGGCACCCCTCCCAAATAGCTCCCATACCACCCCGACCTCTCGCCGCCCATCCCGCCCTGGCCGCCGCAGATACAACAGCGACGGCCCAATGGCCGCCCTGGGATCGAACAGCGATGGCACATCGACGTTGAAACAGGACGGTCGATGCGACATTGCTGTTCAATTCGCGCGCGCGGGAAACGGTCGATTAAGGGAATACCGGGCGGGAGGATAGGCAGCCGAGGGCGGCCTGCTGACGCCGCCCCACGGTTAGTGGAGGCCGGGCGATCACGGCCCGCCGGAGTGATTACATGCGCTCGGACCACGCGACCGAGGACCGGTCTCGACAGCGGCGCGGGCCGGCGGGCGGTCAGCTCTTGGGGCAGGCCGCGTTCATCTCGGCGACGGCGCCTCTGGTCTGGGTCTTCAGCCCGGACAGCGCGGTGATGATCTTGCTGACCTGCGCTGCTGACGGCGGCGTGCTCAAATTGTTGGCCGCCTTCTTGACCTCGTTCACTGAACCCGACAGCTGATTGACCTGATGGGACAACGCACCGGTGGTGTGACCTTTCAGCTCGGTGAGCTGCGTCTGGATGTTGGTCAGGTTCGATCTGATCTGCCCGGCCGAGCTGGCGCTTAGCTGGAGGTGCGACAGGCTCTCCAGGGAACCACGCAGCGAATTGACGTGCTCGCAGGTGGTATGGCTCGCCGTACCCGTCTCGGTGGGCGCCGGCGTCGCCGCCGGACTCGTCGTGCGGGGCACTGCGGCGTGGGTCGAACTGCTCGTGCTCGGCGCCGAACTACAAGCGGCCAAGCCGACGGCATAGCCAGCGACCAGAATCGCCGCCGTCACCTTGGCGGGCCTGGCCGACCTGTATGTGATGGTCATCGACCTGACCAGCGAATGCTTGTTCATGCGCCCATGCTCCCCGGCTTCATGCGGCCAAACGTCACCCCAGAAGGGCGAGATCACCGCGCCCGCTCAGCGCGGCAATCGGCCCCGCGGCCCCGGGCATGGACGCTGGCGAGGCAGCCAATACCACTGGGGAACTATCTGAATTACTTGGATATACGAGATCTGCCTGATCTGTCATCAAGCGTCACAGACAATCATGACTATCAGTATTGACACGTTCACACCGATGGGTGTACTAACAGCTAATCGCCGGAGCTTGCCGACGTCTATCAGCAGTGGGGGCTAACGACCATGAAGTCCGTTCAGGGGCCGATGACCGGGCATGTGCTTGACCGCAGGCGCTTCATTCGAACCGGGGCGACGATGCTCGGAGGCGCCGTCCTGCTCGACGCGTGCGGATCCTCAGGCTCCGGCTCCGGAGCCAATCCAGCGCCGTCCAAGCGGCCGCCTCTTAACAAGGAGCCTGGCCAGCTGTCCATCCTCGAGTGGGGCGGCTACGAAGCCGCGGGGACCAAGGCGCAAACGAACGGCTTGGAGGCGGGCAAGGCCTATACCGATAAGTTCGGAACGAGCGGGCTCACGTACACCTACATCACCAATGACGACCAAGCACTCGAGAAGGCCACGTCGGCCGGTCCCTTCGACCTGCTGCACCCTTGCCACGAGAACCTCCCTGACTATGTCCAGCGGGGCCTCGTGCAGCCGTTCGACACCTCGCTGCTGCCGAGCTTCAAGCAACTGAACCCCTATCTGGCCAAGCAAGGGCAGATCAACGGCAAGCAATACATGATCCCCTGGGACTGGGGCTACGGCAGCCTGACCTATCGCACCGACCACGTCTCGGAAGCGGACGCGACCGGCTGGGAACTGGCCTGGAACAAGAAGTACTCGGGGAAGATCTCGCTGTGGAGCGGCGCCTCCACCAACTTCGAGATCGCGGCGCTCAGGCTCGGGTTCCCGAAGATGGATAACCTGACGACCGACCAGATCGCCTCCGCGAAGGCGGACTTGCTCAAGCAGAAGCCGCTGAACAAGCTGTACTGGGAGAGCGAGTACGGCCAGATGCAGCCGAACATCAAGTCGGGCACGGTCTGGATCGCCTACTCGTGGCAGGACACCCTTGTCTCAATGAAGGCCGCGGGCGTGCCTGTCGCGTTCCTGAACCCGAGCCAGGGCCGGTTGTCCTGGCTATGCGGCTTCATGCTCGGCGCGAACACAAAGAACTACTACCACGCGCACGACTACGTCGAGTCGTTCATTAACCACAAGTCCTGCGCGCAGATGACCAACCTGTATTACTACGGCACGTCAAACGCGTCGGTGAAGCCTTCGGAGATCAAGAACCAGGCCCTGGTGAATTCGCTCAAGCTCGGCGACCCGAACGCCATCGCGGCGTCCGACGTGCACCTGCAGACCTGGACGCCGAACCGGGCGGCGATCGAACTGGCCTGGCAGGAAGTTGTCGCTGCCTGACGGCCGCCCTCGGGCGCTCACCAGATCCGCACCCCGCTGGCTGAGGCCAGGCAAGGGGGCGCTTGTGCTGCCTCCGCTGGTGTTCGTCGGCGTGCTTTTGTTGTTGCCTGTGGCGTTCATCGCGCTGTACAGCGTCGGCTTGCGCACCAACATCCCTGGCATGCCGACGGCGTTCTCCATGTCGAACTGGAGTGATTTCCTCACCGGCGGGGGCGGCGCCTTCCGCAGCAGGTTCATCTACTCGATGGAAATAGCGCTCCTTGTATCCGTGCTGGCCACCATAGCGGCCTATCCGCTGGCCTATTTTCTGGCGTTCGTGGCCCGTCGGCGCAGGTATGCGCTGCTGCTCGTACTGCTCGCTCCCTTCTTCACCAGCTACCTGCTGCGAGTGATCGCCTGGCAAATCATCCTGAACAACAACGGGGTGGTGAACTCGCTGCTCTGGACGCTGCACTTGCGGCCGCATGGCAGCGCCATCTCGTGGCTGATCTACTCCAACTTCTCGGTAGCGCTCGTGCTCTTTTACACCTGGATCCCGTTCGTCTCGCTGCCGATCTTCGTGGTGCTCGAGAACATGGATCGCCGGCTCCAGGAAGCGGCCGAGGACCTGGGCGCCAGCAAGGCAACCACGTTCTGGCGGGTCACGTTGCCGCTAAGCCTGCCCGGCGTTGTCGCCGGCTTCGTCTTCGTGCTCATCCCGACGACCGGCGAGTTCATCACGCCGCTGCTGGTTGGCGGCCCGAACAACCAGCTGTTCGGCAATTCCATCCAGGCCTTCTTCGGTGACACGCCGAACTGGAACTACGGCTCGGTGCTAGCCATCGGACTGATCGCGGTCGTCATCGTGCTGACGCTGGTTTTCGGGCGCTTCCTGCAGACCGACCTGCGCGCCGAGGCGAGGCCCACCCGATGAGGCCCACCCAATGAGGCGCAGACCATGAGGCTAACGAGCCGACTCGGGTCGGCCGGACTGGCGATCTATTTCTGGGCATTCATTATCTTCCTGTTCGCGCCGCTCGCCGTTCTGCTGATCTTCTCGGTGAATAAGAGCCCGACTCCGACGCTGCCCCTCTCGGGGTTTTCGACCAAGTGGTTTCATGAGGCTTTCGGGAACGGAGTACTCACCGGCGCCCTCTTGCGCAGTATCGCCATCGCGATTGTTGCGGCTGTCCTAGCGACGGCCCTGGGCATCACGGCATCGCTCGGATTGCTGGTCATGCGCGGACGCGCGGCAGCGCTAGCGCTCACGATGCTGCTCTTGCCTCTGGTGGTCCCGTACATCTGCCTCGCCGTCGGCCTCCTGATCCTCGTTCAGCAGGTCGGCGCCAAGCCGAGCCTGGTGGCCGTCGTGCTGGGGCACTGCGTGATCGTCCTGCCGTTCGCGATCCTGGTGATCCTGCCCCGGCTGCGTTCTCTCGACCCAGCGATGAACGAGGCCGCGCAAGACCTGGGAGCCTCGGCATTCGCATCGCTTCGCCTCATCACGTTGCCGCTGCTCGCCCCGGCACTGGTGTCCAGCGGCATCATCTGCTTCGTCACGAGCTTCGATGAGTTCGCGATCGCGTCTTTCCTCGCACCGTCCGGTCAGCCGACCTATCCGGTGTTCCTGTACGCGAGCGCGCGCACACCGGCGCTGCTGCCTGAGGTCATCGCGATCGGCGCGCTGATCATCGCGGGTTCACTGCTCCTGGTGGTGATCGCCGAGGGCGGCAGGCGATGGGCAGAACGCCGCCTCGTCGGCCAGACCGCTGCCGCGGACGGAAGCACCGCAGCGGACGAGCAACCTTCTGAAGCATTCGCCATGGCTAACGGTTAGGCAGGCACATCGGTGGCAAGCACCGCGGTTCATCCGGCGAACCCGAACGACCCGGCAGGCGACGGCTCTGCAGCTGACGACACGGCAGCCACGCTGACGAGGCGGTCTGGCACGGGCCAGCTGAGCCTGATCGCGCTCACCAAGCACTTCGGCTCGGTCGTGGCGGTCGACAACATCAATCTGGAGATCCCCGCGGGCGGGTTCTTCTCGCTGCTCGGGCCCTCAGGCTGCGGGAAAACAACGACGTTGCGGATGATCGCGGGCTTCGAGGTCCCGTCATCGGGTCAGGTGCTGCTCGACGGACAGGACATCGCGAAGACGCCAGCGAGCAAGCGACCGGTCAATACCGTCTTCCAGAGCTACGCGCTCTTCCCGCATCTGCGTGTCTTCGACAACGTCGCGTTCGGGCTGCGCCGCGCGAGGGTGGCGAAGGCCGAGGTCAAGCGTCGGGTTAACGAAGTGCTGGAACTCGTTCAGTTGGCTGAGTACGCGACCCGCAAGCCCGGCCAGCTCTCCGGCGGCCAGCAGCAGCGCGTCGCCCTGGCGCGCGCGCTCGTGCTCCAGCCCGCCGTGCTGTTGCTCGACGAGCCGCTCGGCGCGCTGGACGCCAAGCTCAGGCGGCAGCTGCAGGTAGAGCTGAAGCAACTCCAGCACCAGGTCGGCATCACGTTCGTTTACGTGACGCACGACCAGGAGGAAGCGCTCACGATGAGCGACCGGATCGCGGTCGTCAACCGCGGGCGGATCGAGCAGGCGGCGTCGCCTCAGGATCTCTACGAGGAGCCGGCCAACGCATTTGTTGCCGACTTCCTCGGCGTCTCCAATCTGATGGACGCGACGGTCGCCGGCCCGTCGGCGGGCGGGTTGGGCGCCGAGGTCAGGCTGTCCGACAACTTCTCTGTGGAGGTGCGCGGGGGCGACATCTCGCACCGCGGCCCTGCGAAGGTGGTGATCCGCCCAGAACGGATCGGCGTTGAGGCCGCCGGGACACCAGGCCCCAATCGGCTGCCCGGCATGCTGACCAACGTCGTCTACCTCGGCAGCGGCCTTCAGCTTGCCATTCAGCTGGCCAGCGGGCACGGCGTGACCGCCCTGGTGCCTAACAACGGTGAGGAAACCGCGTCAGCCTGGACACCCGGCATGGCCGTGGGTTGTCACCTCCCGCCGTCGGGTCTGCGGGTGCTGGCAGCTTCGGGCGCCAGCGCGGCGGAAGAAGCGAGCGGCGGGTGATCTGGCATGACGCCCCGGCTGGCGCGGCCAGGCGTCGCGCGGCAGCTGCTGGCTGGCGGGTTGCCGTCGCCGCACTCGCCCTCGCTCCGGCAGCCGGTGTCGCAGGCTGTGGCGACGCGCAGGGCCACGCTGTCGCCGCCAGCGGCGTGCTCCCAAAGCACGCGATCGCCGGGTTGCCCGAGGTGACTAAGGCACTCACGCCGGCCGACGTGCAGAAGGACTCGAGCCTGCATGGCCTGGCTGGCAGGCTGCGGCAATGGGGGTTCGAGAGCGGCTGGCAGCGTACGTTCCAGGGCGAGTCGCGGCGGCTGACCCTCGTCGTCAGCCGGTCACTGAGGTTCCGCAGCCGGGCTGGCGCGACCGCCTTCGTGACGTATCTCGGCAGGCATGTCGACTCGTTCTACCCGTTCGCCGTCAGCAAGGCGCTTGAACTTGCGGGGCAATCCGGCTGGCTGATCAAACCGCCCCTATGCGCGTGCCATATGGCGCAACCGCTCTATGTCGGTGTCACTACCGCGGGCCGCCAGGTCAAGTGGCTAGAGATCAACGGCCCGCGGGCCTCTCGCGCACTCCTGACCAGCCTGCTGGCTGCCGCACCCGGCACAGCCACCTGAGCACCTGCGAGCGGGCGGCCCGCAGCACATTCCGGGGGACAGACGTTAGCTGGGCTGAATGGCCGCGTGGGCGATCAGCGACAACTCACTCGGGCGCAGGGCGTCCGTACGCTTCCAGGTCGCCTCGTCTCCGATCTCGCGCTGCCGCACATGCCGCAGCGGCGTCAGTCCGCTGCTCGTCAGCAGCTGTGACATCTGCTCCGGCGACAGGAAACTCAGCCAGGGCTCGCCGCGCTCGGCCGACGATGGCGCGACGAGTTCGACGTAGGTGTTGCCGTCATCGTCCCGGAGAGCCGACGGGAGCATGTAGTCGGCAATGACCTGCGACCCGGGAGCGAGCGTGCCAAGCTCGGCGAGCGCATGTCCGATCGCCTCCTGCGTCAGGTACATCGTGACGCCCAGCCAGCTGACGAACGCTGGCTCGGCCAGATCCAGCCCGGCCGCGGCGAGTTCACCGGCAAGTGACGCCGCTTCAAAGTCGACAGGCACGAAGACCGCGTTGTCTGGCTCGGGTATCCGCGCGGCCGCCAGCCGGGCCCGCTTGGCGGCCTGCGTTTCCTGCCGGTCGACCTCGAATGTCCTGACCCGGTCGGAAAGGTTTGACCGGTAGGCGAACGAGTCGAGACCGGCGCCGAGAATCACGTATTGCCTTGTGCCAGCGGCGACTGCGGCTGCCAGCGCATCTTCGGTGTACCGGCTGCGGCAGCAGACCTGACCGCGGGCCCCGGCCAGAACGACATGCGTTCCGTGTGCGCGGTGGTAGCCGATAAGGTCGTCCGCCTCGTTGCCCAGCAATTGCAATGCCAGGGTGTCCGCGAAGATCACCGGAGGCTCGTCGACGATCAAGTGCGCTGCCCTGGCCGCCGCGGCCGTAAGCGCGCTCACGCTCGATGATGTTGTCACAACGGCGACTGTATCAATTAGGACCTATAATAGCACAAAATAGACATTGTCGCAAGAGGGCTGCGATCACGATTCCGTTGCCATTGCGTCGGCCGCCCGCGTCGCGGCCTGCGCTGCTGCGCCGAGGAACGAGCCGATTATCTCGGCGTGCTCGGCGGTAATGCCGGCGACCAGGTCCGCAATGGCAAGGTGATAGGCGCCAAGGCCCGCCGGT
>DATAEH010000005.1:0-46123 GCA_036258115.1 Streptosporangiaceae bacterium | reverse complement strand
GCTGCATCGCGTGCCGCACGATTCGCAAGCCGGCGTAGTCGTGCAGCATCTCTAATGCGCGTTCTTCACTGATCCGCACGGTGGGCTTAGTGGTGATGGCCAAACCTCGGATCACGCTGGAGATCTCGGCATCGATCAGCGCCGGCGCGTGCACGGTGCGGGATAGCCACTGCCGGAGCAGGTGATCATCCGGCAAGCTGGCTAGGAGCCGGATGATGATCGAGCAGTCGACGACGTAGGTCACGAGCGCCCGTCTTCGCGGAAGGCCCGCAGATCCTCGGCGGCGAGGTCGATAGGTTCACGTGCTTTGATGCCTGCCATGACGTCCTCGATCGGCGGCATTGATGCTTCCTGGGCAAGCAGGTTCCGCAGGAAGGCAGCCAGGGATTCGCCGCGAGCATCGGCCCGGGCCTTCAGTGTGGCCACGACATCAACGGGCACGTCCCGTACCTGAACCACGGTCGTTTCCATGACCCCATGGTACACCGACGCATGCAATGTGCATGCAAAGCGTCGAGCCGGCGCGTTCAGAGACTGGTCCCAGATCGAGAATCAGTGCGAGCGCCGAGGCTGTGGAACCGGCCTTAGGAGATCAGACAGGCCGCTCCGTCGCGTTCGCGGAGAAGGCGATGCGGACGGCAGCCGGATCAACGAATGGTGAAGGGCCTGGCCAGGCCGTGTCGGTCACCTCCGCCTCGATGAGGCTCGGGCGCGGCAGCTCGATCAGCGCCGCACAGAGCAGATCGACATCCTGCACCCGCCGCCCGGCGACTCCGCCAAGGCTCTGCGCCACCTCCGCGAACCGCGGCCGCGTGCTGAGCGGCTGACCGCCGGTGATGCCGTAGGTACCGTCGGACAGCACGACGGCGATCAGGTTTGGCGGCCGGTAGGCCGCCACTGACCACAGCGTGCTCGCTCCCATCAGCAACTCGCCGTCCCCGAGCAACGCCGCGACTAGCCGGCCTGGTACCGCTTCCGCGACGCCCATCGCGGCCGCCAGCGCCGAGCCCATCGACGCGCCGAGATACAGGTGAGGGCCGTCGCCGGAGGCGGACCGCAATGCCGAGGTCGCCGTACCCAAGGAAGAAACGCACATGGCTTCGGGCAGTGTCCTCACGATGGCGGCAGCGATATCAGCTGGTCTCACGGCCGCCGCCAAGCTCTGCCTCGAGCATCAGTGCCGCGCACTCGCCCGCGTCATAGGCGAGTGTCACCGCCCCGTCCGTGGCCTGCTGGACGTCCGCTGCGGATCGCAGCGAGAACGCCTGGATGCCCAGCGCCGCGAGCAGCGCCGCAGTGGCACGACCCATCGGAATCTGGCTCGGGTTGGCCTCGCCAAGCGTGCCGCGCATCGATACCACAAGCGGGATGCCGAGGCGATAAGGCACCGCCAGGCTGCCGAGGGCGTTGATGGCGTTGCCCAGGCCGGAGCTCTGCATAAGCACGACCGGGCGCCCGCCCGCGATGCGCTGACCAGCGGCGTAGCCGACACATTCTTCTTCCCTGGTCAGCGAGCGCATCAAGACGCCATGCCCGGCCAGCGCCCGCAGGATGCGCTGCAGCCTGGTGTCCGGCACGTAGGCCGCGACTGTCACGCCGCGTGCCACGAGAGTATCGGCGATGGTGCGTTGCCAGTCGCGGCCTAGGACGTCCAAAGTCGCGTCCTGCCGCATCTCGGCCTCGCCCCTTGCCCCTCATCCTGTGCCCGCTGACCTCGCCCATGTGAATCAGGGACTGGCCCGTTGAGCCGCCCCGGCTGCCCGCGTGCTCGACCCGCCGAGATCTTGTGGGCTGAATCATCCTAAGCCGCCACACGGCTGCGTCCAGGATGCCTCCTGGCAGCGCGGTGCTCGGTCTGACGGGCTGCTCACCTGCGCCATCTCCGTGTTCTCCATCGTGGTGATAATGGTCTGCTGGACGCCTTTCCATCAGCGTCCGGCCGTTCTCTTTCCTGCGGCGACGCCGGACGAACGGCCATTCCGGGCGGTATCAGTCAAAGCGGCATACAGTCAGCAAGACGGGCTGAGAAATTAATCAACCGATTTCCGAGATTAAGTACACTCTAAGCGCATGGTCTTTCTCAGGCTAAGTGACGCTTAAGCGGCGGGGCCCACGATAGATCTGCCGAGCCGTCATGGCAACCGGTCAAGGGGAGTGCGGACTTCCTAGCCAATAGCGCTTGCCTTGGAGATCATCACGTTCGAGGGGAACGACATGCCTGCTGGAGTGTGGGACGGGGAAATCAAGCTACTCTACGCTGTGGACAAAGGAACTTTCTTCACGGCGGACACGGTCGATAGCGCCACATCATTCGACGTCATCGCCAATGTCGAAATAGGCGCACGGCTGAATGAAAACGTCAATCGTCAGGATCTCTTTCTGACTGTTCAGAATCTCAGCCAGAGCGTCGTAAGAGCGTCGACGACAGTCGGGGGCACGCTCGCTCCGCAAGTGAACACCGATCGCAACGAGGAGCTCCGCGCGAACTTCAACCCACCTGGTGGCGGTTGGGGCAACGACGGTGACGTCCTGGAGGTTATCGCGTCGTACAAGGTGACAGCGGGGGTAAACACCGACTACTCCACGGCACGAAGCGACCTCTTCATCGTGACGACTTAGGCCTGCACGGAAGGTCTCCAACGAGGCGCTGCAAGATCCTTGTGAAACGAGGGGATCTTGCGGCGCCTCTGCTCCACCCGCTTGCGAGATGTCCCCGTTCGATCTCGGCATGGTCGCGTGTCACAGCGCATGTCGCCCATCGCCCGTCATCCCGTGCGCGCTGACCTCGCCAAGTGAATCAGGGCCGGCCCGCTGATCTGCCCGGCTGCCCGCGCTCGGCCCGCCGAGATCTTTGGCCTGAATCTCATCCTAAGACGCCGCGCGGCCGGGCCCGGCCGCCCGGATGCCGACGGGCGGCCCGGTACACCTTGATCGGACACCGGCCATCTAATCGTGCGTCCACCCGTCCGTTTGGACGAGGCGTTTGACATCGCCGCGAGGAGGCGTGGTGCTTTGCATTGAATAGGGCAATCTGCCGTGTCATCTTGTATGGACACGTTGCCGAAGACGCTGCCCATTTACCCGGCGAGCGAGCAGAATATGGGCAGCGCACGGAGGCGGCCGGGCGCTGGGACGGGATGGGTGGGGACGGCATGCGCGGTTCCGGTTGGGCCAAGCGTTCGCGCTGGCTGACGATCATGGCGACGATTGTGCTGGGCACTGCGCTCATGGCGCAAGGCGGATCGAATCCGGCAGGGGCGTCCACCTTGCCGACCGGATTCCGCGATTCCGTTGTGCTCAGCGGGCTGACCAATCCGACAGTGCTGCAATTCGCGCCGGACGGGCGGATCTTCGTCGGCCAGAAGAACGGCGTGATCAAGGTCTTTCAAAGCCTGACGGACACGAGCCCGGTCACCGTTGCGGACCTCTCGAACGAGGTCGACGACTATTGGGATCGCGGGTTGCTCGGCATGGCAATTCCGCCGGACTTCCCGACGAACCCCTACATCTACGTGCTCTACAGCTATGACGCCCCGCCCGGCGGGACAGCACCCACGTGGAACGATGCCTGCCCCACGCCGCCGGGCCCGACCACAGACGGCTGCGTCGTCTCTGCGCGGGTAGCACGGCTGCCGATCAGCGGGAATGTCATGAGCGGACCCGAGCAGGTGCTCGTCAGCGGCTGGTGCCAGCAGTTCCCCAGCCACTCGATCGGCACGCTGATGTTCGGGCGCGACGGTGACCTGTATGCCGGCGCTGGTGACGGCGCGAGCTTCAACAACGTCGACTACGGGCAGTACGGCGCGAACTACGCGGGCGATCAGGCCAACCCGTGCGGAGATCCACCAAGCGCTGCTGGCACGGCGCTGAGTGCGCCCACGGCGGAGGGCGGGGCGCTGCGCAGCCAGAGCGTGCGGCGCACGGACGGCCCGGCCAGCCTGGACGGCGCCGTGCTGCGAATCGACCCGGTCACCGGCGCCGGCGTGCCAGGTAACCCGTTCTTCTCCTCATCGGATCCCAACGCGCGGCGGATCGTTGCCTACGGGCTGCGCAACCCGTTCCGCTTCACCCAGCGGCCAGGGACCGACGAGCTGTGGATCGGCGACGTGGGCTGGAACACCTGGGAAGAGATCGACCGCGTGCTCTCGCCAGCCAGCACGACAGCATCGAATTTCGGCTGGCCGTGCTATGAGGGAGCGTCTCCGCAAAGCGGTTACCAGGGGGCCGGCCTCAACTTGTGCTCGTCGCTGTACTCGACGCCCGGATCAGTCATCGCCCCGTACTACACCTATAACCACAGCGCTTGCGTGGTGAACTACACGGGCTGTCACACGGGCGGCTCGTCCGTCACCGGGGTGGCGTTCTACCACGGCGGGTCGTATCCGTCCCAGTACAACGGCGCGCTGTTCTTCGCCGATCACACCCGCGACGAGATCTGGGCCATGATGCCCGGCTCGAACGGCCTGCCTGACCCGTCGAACATCCAGTCGTTCGTCGGCGTGGACGCGACCGGCGCCGCAGCCGGGCATCCCGTTGACCTCAAGATCGGCCCGGGCGGGGACCTGTTCTACGTCGACATGGATGACGGCACCGTCCACCGCATTACCTACGCGGCAGCCAATCAGCCGCCGACCGCGGCGATCACGGCCAGCCCGACCAATGGTCCGGTCCCGCTCGCGGTCAGCTTCGACGGCACCGGCTCATCAGACCCGGAGGGCGGGCCGCTGAGCTACTCCTGGGATCTCAACGGCGACGGGACGTTTGGTGATGCAACCGGACCGACACCGTCATTCACCTACACCACCGCCGGTGTCTATCACCCGAGCCTGCGGGTCACCGATGCCCAGGGCGCGACCGACACGGCGTCGGTGACCATCACCGCAGGAAATACCGCGCCGACCGCGGTCATCGACTCACCAGCGTCGACGCTGACCTGGAAGGTCGGCGACACGATCCCCTTCTCCGGGCATGCCACAGACCCGCAGGACGGCACGCTGCCAGCGTCGGGGCTGAGCTGGTCGCTGATAATGCACCACTGCTTCACGCCCACCGACTGCCACACGCATCTGATCCAGACGATGTCCGGCGTCTCCAGCGGCGCATTCACTGCCCCGGACCATGAGTACCCGTGCTGGCTCGAAATCCAGCTGACGGCGACTGACTCGGGCGGGCTCACATCGACCACGAGCGTCCGGTTGGACCCGAAGACGGTGGTGCTCACGTTCAAGACCAACCCAGGCGGCCTGGTGCTCAGCAATCTGGTCGTGAACGAGGCGCCGCGGACAACGCCGTTCTCGGTGACAGTCGTCGTCGGCTCAGCGAACTCGGTCAGCGCGCCGTCGCCACAAACCTTCAAGAGGTCTACCTACTTCTTCGCCTCGTGGTCCGACGGCGGACCGCAGAGCCACACCATCACAGCGCCGGCGGTGAACACCACCTATACGGCGACCTACCGCAAACGCTGAGCCTGCGCCCGGAGGTTTGTCGGACCCTGTGCATAGCATGCCGGCATGGGGACGCGCTTCCACGGCTGGCCGGAGCAGGCGTACGCGGTGCTACTCCAGCTGAGCGGCGAGCCGTCGCGGGAGACTCGGGAACGGGTACGCCGTGACCGCGAGCGGCATGTGCGGCAGCCTATGATCGACCTGCTCAACGACCTCGCGGACGTTGACCCCTGGTACGAGGACTTCTCCGTGTGGCGCTACGCCAGTACCTCGTACTGGTGGCAGAACCAGTGCGCCATCGTGCGCGTTGCCCGCAACGTCGAAATCGCATTCCGCTTCAGCCTCGACGGCCTTCAGGTCAAGGCCGCGTGGTGGTATGCGGACTCCGCGCAGATCGGCCTCTTTCGCGCGGCGGCTGCGGCGGATGAGAGCGGGTGCGCGTTGGAGGAGCTTGTCTCGTCTCTTGCCGCGGACGGGTACGAGATCCTCGGTGATGTCATGCAGCGCGTCCCGCGCGGTTACCCCGCCGATCACCCCCGAGCCGGCCTGCTGAAGCACCGCTCGCTGGCCGCCGCCCGCGAGCTCGACTCTGAGACCGTGCGGGACGTCGAGCCGGTGTATCGCGTGTGCGAGCAACTGCGCCCCTTGCTCGGCTGGCTCGCCGAGCATGCGGCCGTCGCGCGAAAGGAAGCGGAGGTTGCAGCTGGCCTGCAGTGAGCGCGGAGGGTCAGCGCGAGATCGGTTCGATGCGCTCCAGTTCGCGGAGTGCTTGCTCATCATGTGATGCGTTGTACAGGTCGAGCGCGAGCTGGCCGTTCAGCCAGAACTGGGCCGAGGTGCCGAGCGCCTTCGCCAGCCGCAGCGCCGTCGAGGGCGTGATGCCGCGCCGGGCGTTGACGATCTCGTTCAGGCGCACGTAAGAAACACCGATCCGGTCAGCAAACTGCGTCTGGGTCATGCCCAGCGGCTTGATGAACTCTTCCAGCAGCATCTCGCCAGGTGGCGTGGGCGCTCGGTCAGACGCGATCCTCACCTGTGCCATCTTGTCATCCCCCTAGTGATAGTCCACGATCTCACGTCTTTGGGCGAGCGAACTTCGGAGGCCGAGGCGTCCGCAAGGTAGCCGGTGATTCCGCATACAGCGGCATCTGCACGAGCTAGGTGGCGACAGCGGGCTACTTTCCATGGAACGGTCCGGTCTCGGCATCGCCGCTACCGGCCGGCCAGCTATTTGCCTCAGCGCGCTTCTGGGCCGACGGTGACCAGGCGAAGTGCATCGCGCACGGTCGTCGGTTCATGCTCGGGATCGAAGACCGCTATCAGGGTCAGGGCGGTCCTGGCCAGGTGGCGGGCCAGGGCGGTACTCGCGGCGGCTGCGTTGCCCGCTATACAGGCGTCGACGATCGCCGAATGCTCGGCGAAGGCAGCGGACCAGGCTCTCGGGGCGGCCATATACACGCGGCGATATCGTTCGGCGTGATCGGACAGGTCCGCGGCCAAGCGGTCGATGCGGTCGCCTGCGTGACACCGCAAGAGCCGGTGAAATCGCTTGTGCGCCGTCTCCCACACATCGAGGTCGTGCCCTTTGAGCTGAGTCATGCTTTCCAGCGAGCCCGTCAGGTCGCTCAGCTCAGCTGGCGTGTACAGCGGTACCGTGATGCGCACTGCCAGTGACTCGACCAGAACGCGCTCGGCGTACAACTGCTCGAGGTCGGCAACAGAAAGTTCGGTCACTCGCACTCTGCGGTTCGGCGCCGAGTCGATCAGGCCTTCGCGCTGCAACATGCGCAGGGCCTCGCGGAGCGGCGTCCGGCTCACGCCGAGCCGGGCTGCCAGCTGAACCTGGGACAGTGGCACCTTCGGGTCAAGCTCACCGCGGAGTATCGCGTTGCGGAGCCGGTCGTGCACGAACTCGGTGGACAGTTCTCCTGTACCTGCCCGGTCGGTGCCCGGTCGCGCCATGCCCGCTCTCAGCTCGCGGCCGGGCGCTGCGATGCGGCCAATCGCGCCGCTACTTCGATCATTAGATCCTCCTGTCCGCCGACCGACTGGCGCCGCCCGACCTCGAGGAGGATGTCTCGCGCGTCGACTCCGAATCTCTCTGCGGCGGCGAACGCGTGGTGCAGGAAGCTGCCGGGGACGCCGGCATACCCCTGGGTCAGGGTGACCCGGTCGACGACGGGCGGAGTTGTCATGATGGGTCGGACGATCTGGTCGGCGATGTCTTCCAGATTCCACAGGTCGATACCGGTGCTCATTCCCATCTTCTCCATGACGGCGACGAGCGCCTCCATCTGGCAATTCCCCGCGCCGGCACCGGCCCCGGCCAGACACGCGTCCGCGAGCGTGGCGCCCTCGCCGAACGCAGCGATGGTGTTCGCCACCGCGAGCGACAAATTCTGGTGTGCGTGGATCCCCGCCTCTGCTTCGCCGCCGAATTCGTCGAGCATGGCGGCGATGCGGGAACGTACGGCGTCCATGGTCAGCGCTCCTGCCGAGTCCATGATGTGCACGCCCGTTGCGCCAGCATCGACCATAATCCTGGCCTGCCGGGCGATCATCTCCGGCGTGGTCATGTGCGGCATCATCAGGTCGCCGTGCACGTCCATGCCGAGTTCTCGCGACAGGCCAATGTGCTGGATCGAGATGTCCGCTTCCGTGCAGTGGGTCGCGATCCTGACCAGGTCAGCGCCCAATTCGGCGGCCCGCTTCAGCTGACTCTTGGTACCGATTCCTGGCTGGAACGTGACGGCGAGCTTGGCCCGCTTGATCGCCTTCCTGGCCGCGGTCAGCAGGTCGTCGTCTGAATGCAGCGACCGCATGTACTGGATGGATGAGGCGCCCAAGCCGTCGCCGTGCCCGACGCCGATGGCGTGCACGCCGGCCTGGTCGAGCCGTCCGGCGATCAGCTCGACCTGATCCGGGGTGTACCGATGCCTGATTGCGTGGGAGCCGTCCCGCAGCGTCGAGTCGAGCAGCCGGACCCGGGTGGTGTGCGCACCGTCGCTCATCGCGCCTGGCCTTTCGCGTACTGTTCTGCGACCCGGACGGCCGCAGACGTCATGATGTCAAGGTTGCCTGCATACGACGGCAGGTAGTCGCCGGCTCCCTCAACCTCGATGAACGCCGTCAGCAGGCCGCCGGCCAGCAGCGGCTCGCCGACGAGGCAGTAACCGGGGACGTATTGGCCGACTGCGCCGACCGCATGTCGGACGGCAGCGGCGGCATGCGCGGGGTCCATGCCGCCGATCTCGGCGTACACGGTGTTCCGCATCATGATCGGCGGGTCGGCCGGGTTCAAGATGATGATCGCTTTTCCTTCCGCTGCGCCGCCGAGGGTTTCCAGGGAGCTGGCGGTCGCGGTCGTGAACTCGTCGATGTTCGAGCGGGTCCCCTGGCCGGCGGACCGCGAAGCGACCGTTGAGACAACCTCCGCGTACCGGACCGGTCCGGCCCGCGTGAGGGCGGCGACGATCGGGACCGTCGCCTGCGCTCCGCAGGTGACGAGGTTGATGTCGGGCGCATCGAGGTTCTCATCCAGGTTGACCTCAGGCACTACGGCCGGGCCAAGTGCGGCAGGCGTGAGGTCGATGCACCGCACTCTGCGGTCCGCCAGCAGCGGCGCATGGCCGATGTGTGCCTGGGCGGACGTGGCGTCCAGCACCACCTGCGCTTCCGGGTGCTCGTCAAGGAATGCCTCGATCCCGCGATCGCAGGTAGCGATCCCCAGCGAACGCGCCCGCGCTAGTCCGTCGGATGTCGGATCGATTCCGGCCACGCCGACTAGCGCGAGCGCTTGGTTGCGCATGACCTTGTACATCAGGTCCGTGCCGATATTGCCGGATCCGATGATCGCGACCGGCAGGGCCATCCGAAACCGCCTTTCTCAGAACACCGCTATCGGGTTCACCGGCGAGCCGGTGCCCTTCTCGATGCGGAGCGGGGCGATGAGGCAGAAGAATTCCCATCGCCCCTCATGCTCACAGGCGGCCGCCAGGTCCTCGAAGCTGAGGCTGTCGAGGTAGTACAGCCCCATCGCGGACAGGCCGATCACGTGGATCGGGTAGGCGACGCCTTCGCACTGGCTCGGCACAGTCTCACCGTCGCCGTCCCAGCCGATCGCGGCGATGCCGCGCTCGTGCAGCAGCGGCATGACGCTGATGTGCAGGCCGGCCTTGGCCGTGGCGGCGTGCCACGGGCCCTCCTCCAGGCGTTTGCGGGCATGCCCGGTGCGCATGAACAAGATGTCGCCCTCGGTCAGCCTCACCCCGGCCAGCTGTTCGGCCGCCTCGATCTCGTCTGCCCACACGAAGTCGCCAGGCTCGACCCAGGGCGTGCCGCGAAGCCGCGGGATGTCGAGCAGCACTCCCCGGCCGATCAGGCCCTCCTTTGCCACGTCCATCGTCTGCCGCGTTGCGCCCAGCGAGTTGACCGCCTCATCCACCGGCACGCCGTTGTACAACATGCCCTTGTAGGCCATGTGGCACAGCGCGTCGATGTGCGAGTGCGCGTCGCCATGAAACTCGATCCCGATGAAGTCACCGGTGAAGCGCAAGTCGCCGGCGTCGCCGATGTGAATGTCCTGCAGGATCGTCATGTGGTGCAGCACGGGCTTGGGATTGTCGGGCCCGGCGCGGGTGTCCAGCGCCCAGGAGCAGGACACCCTGCGACCCGACCTGACCAGCCGTGCGGCCCCGGCGACGCGCTCGGGGGTGATCAGGTTAAGGGCGCCCTTCTCGTCCTGCGATCCCCACCTGCCCCAGCTCTTGCACGACTCGTAGACGCGCTCGAACTCCGTCGCCGAGACCACCGGCGAGGAGGGCCTGGCTCCGGCCATCGTTTCCGCTGCCTTTCGCTGCCGCCCAGCGCCTGCCTAGTGCCCGCCTCCCGATTCCTCGAAGACGAGCTGCGCCTTGTGCATCCATTCCTCCTGGCGCCGGATCCGCATGAAGACAAGGGCGAGAATGGTGATGGCCAGCACCGCGATGAACACCATCAGCCCCCAGAAGACCGGGCCGGTGCTCGTGAACGGCGAGAAGTACGACTTCCAGACCACGACGATCCCAGCCGCCGACGCGACGACCGGGATGGCCACGTGCAGCACCGGGTTGAACTGGGCGCGCCCCTCGGTCAGGTAGTACTTCACAACTCCGATGTTCGCCAGGATGTACATCAGCACCAGGCCGATCGTGATCGCGTTTGCCCACGAGAAGAACACGTCAGCGGCGCCCCATATCAGCACGCAAATAAAGGCGATCACCTGCATCGCGACTTCGAGATGAATGGCATTGATCGGCGTCTTCTTGCTTTGGTTAACCTTGCCGAGCACACTCGGCAGTACGCCGGAGCGACCCATCGCGTACCACGTCCTAGTCCCGCCGTTGAAGCTGGCAATGGACACAGCGATCGCCGAGTTCAGCAGCGCGAAGAGGAGGAACACCCACGCGCCGCCCCATACTCGCTGCGAGAAGATCGCTACCGGCCACGGAGCCTCGGGGTTGGCGGTGGCGGCGACTTTGTCCACCCCGATGCCAACCAGGTATCCCCAGGTGACGATCACGAAGTAGATCATCAGAATGACCACGGATCCGACCAGCCCGATCGGGACGTTGCGCTTCGGGTCCTTGCTCTCCTCCGCCAGCGGCCCGGTCGACTCCCAGCCGCTGAACGCGAAGATCGAGAACACCACTCCCAGGAATAGGTTGGTCGCCAGGCCGAAGTTGCCTGGATTCAGCGGGCCGACGCTGAACCCACCCGGGCCTGGAGAAGCGAAGCCGCTGAGCGCCAGCGCAACCATGATCACTATCTCGATGGCGCCGGTGATGATCAGCACCCGTTCCGACAGAACGATGCCCTGGTACGCGAAGTAGATGACGAGCGCCAAGCAGACCACGACCCAGATCCACCATGGGATCGTGACGCCATATTCAGCTTTTATGGAGGGTTCGAGCACTGTCTTCGCGAGGAACGACAAGGTGAGCGCGCCGACCGGTGGCAGCCAGATCGAAAAGAGAACGCCAGCGAAGAACCCGGCGCGGGGATGGAAGGCGCGCGCGATCCACGTGTACCAGCCACCTGCGGACGGGAAGACCTTCGCCAGTTGGGCGGCGTTGATCGCCTGCAGCGCAAGCAGCGCACCGCCGAAAAGGTAGGCCCACGGCGTCACAAGCCCGGCGAAGCCCACGATGAAAACGAACGACGCGAGGATCGCGAACGAGGGCGCGATCGTCGCGATTCCCTGCATCAGCATGCCGGGGAGGCCGACCGCGTTCTCCCGCAATTCGGTTCTGACCGTACCCTCGCCCGTCCTGCCTGTTTCTATTGCCACTGTCCACCCCTTTCCTGTCCGGTTCGTCATCGCGGGCCTTTGGCCCTGCGCTCAGCTCTGCCTGGAGACCGTCCCGAGGTCGGCTAGGGTCATCCCGACCTTGGCTGTCTGGCCGCCATCGACTGCGAACACCGCTCCGGTCACGTACGACGCATCGTCTGAGGCCAGGAATGCCGCCGCGGCGGCGAGTTCCTCGGGCCTCGCCAGCCGGCCGATCGGCATCGCCGCACCGAACCTGCGCATCTCGTCTTCGGTCATGACCGATCCGAGCATCGGCGTGGCCGTAGGGCCAGGCGCTATCGCGTTCACCCTGATTCCCTCGGCCGCGTGGTCGATCGCCATCGCCTTCGTCAGCATCGCGACGCCGCCCTTCGAGGTGACGTACGCGACGTTGCCCGGCGAGGCATCGTGCGCTCCAGTCGAGGACGACATGGTGATGATCGAGCCCCCGCCGCGCGAGGCCATCGACCCGATCACCGCGCGGGCGGCCAGGAAGGTGCCGGTCAGGTTGATCGCGAGGACGCGGTTCCAGGCCTGCGGGTCGGTCTGCGTGGCCGAGCCGAACGACAGCACTCCGGCCGCCGTCATCAGGATGTCCACGCCGCCGAATTCCGCTATTGCCCTGGCTGCCATCGCGTCGACCTGTGCCGGGTCTGACACGTCGACGGTCATGGCGACGGCCCGACCGCCCTCCGCCACAATTTCGGCCGTTACCTGGTCCGCGCTCGCAGCGGCGATGTCCGCGACAAGCACATCCGCGCCGTCTTCGGCGAACCTGAGCGCCGCCGCCCGGCCGATCCCTGACCCGCCCCCGGTGACTACCGCGACCTTCCCGCTCAGCCTGCCAGGGTGCCCGGTCATTGCTCCGCCGCCCTTCAGTCGCCCGGGCCAGGGAGCCCGAGGTCGTCGATGCCGAGGGTCGCGCCCAGGGTCAGCCCGCCATCAACGATCACGTCCTCGCCGGTCATGTAGGCGGCGTCATCCGACGCCAGGAACAGCACGACCTTCGCGATGTCATCAGGCGTGCCGTACCGACCTGCCGGGATTCGCTTGAGGTAGTCGGGGCCGGCGACCGGATCGTGCACAAGGGAGTGCGACAGGCGGGTGTCGATGATCCCCGGGTCGACCGCGTTAATCCTGATCCTGTGCCTGGCCAGGTCCATGGCCGCGTTTCTGACGAACATCACGATGCCGCCTTTGGTCGCGCTATAAGGCGCGTTGGACTCCTCGGCGAAGAACGCGTTCGTCGACGCGAACACGACGATCGCTCCGGACCCGCGCTCGGCCATCACCCGGCCTGCCGCCTTGGTGGTGAGGAACACGCCGGTGAGGTTGACGTCGACGATCCGCCGCCACGACCGCTCGTCGAACTCGAGTATGGGTTTCAGCTCCACGATCGCGGCGGTATGCACGAGGACGTCCAGACCGCCGAACCGGGTGACCGTTGCGGCGACCGCTCGCTCGACGTCCGCGGCGACCGATACGTCGCCGGTCACGGACTCGACGGCGTAGCCGTCGGATCGGAGACGGTCTGCCGCGGCCGCGACCGTGTCAGCCTCGATGTCGAACAACGCCAGGTTCGCGCCGTCGGCTGCGAATCTCGTGGCGCAGGCAAGGCCCATGCCCTGAGCGCCGCCGACGACGAGCACCGTCTTCCCGCTAAACCTGGTCACGTACCGCCTCCCGGCTGTCCGGCCGAGACGAGGATCTTCACCTGGTCGCCCGCGGGATCGGCGAGACGCTCGATGCCCTCGGACACGATCTGCCGCATCGCGATCCTGCTGGTGATGACCTTCTCGACCGGCAGAGCCCCGGTCGCGATCTGGGCGAGGATCCGCGGGGTATCCCAGATCTTGAACGACCAGACCCCCGCCACGGTCAGGTCGCGCCACACCCAGCCTTCCGGCTGCACCGTCCGGTCACCCAGATGCAGCGCGATGACGGCGACCGTCGCGGCCCGGCGCACGGACGCGACGCAGGCATCGAGCCCGGCCTGGCTTCCCGAGCATTCAATGGCGCAGTCAGCGCCGATGCCTCCGGTCCGCTCGCGCACCTCGCAGGCCACATCGGCTGAGCTGGGATCGAACGTCGCGGAGGCGCCGTTACGCCCGGCGGCTGCTCGCCGCCCGGCTTGCGGCTCAGAAACGAAGATCTGGGCGGCGCCGGCGGCGGCCGCGACGAGCATCGCGAGCTGGCCGATCGGGCCGGCGCCGGTGATCAGCACGCTATCCCCGGGCCGGAGCCGGGAACGCTCGACCCCGTGCACCACCGTTGCCAGTGGCTCAAGGACCGCGGCTTGCTCGAATGACACCTCGTCAGGCAGGCGCACCACCTGCGATGCCGGTACGACCGCCTGCTCGGCCAGCCCGCCCCAGGGCCAGGTGACACCGGTCAGCCGGAGGCTAGAGCACAGCCCCTGCCTGCCGCGCACGCAGTAGTAGCACGTTCCGCAGAACACATGCGGGAGCACCGCAACCCTGTCGCCAGGCCCCAGGTCTTCTACTCCGGCACCGGTCTCCGCGACGACGGCGGAAAACTCGTGCCCGATGACCTGCGGCAGCAGGTCAGCGGGCGTGTACAGCGGCCCGTGTGCGTACTCCTGCAGGTCGGTGCCGCAGATCCCGCACCACCGCGGCATGACGCGCACCTGGCCGGGGCCGACGTAGTCCGGTTCGGGCATGTCATCGACGCGCAGGTCCCGGTTTCCGTGCAGCCTCACCGCCAGCATGCGGGCCGCCTCCGTTCCGCAGCATCACAGATCGCATCGCAACGGTACGCTGAGGAAACTGTATGCAGGTTCAGTTAATGTCCGCAAGATGTTTCATCGCAGGTGTATTTCCGGAAACAACGGCCCAGACGTGCCGCAGAAGAATCCCTCCTGGTGATGTCGCGTCCGTCTCAGGACGCCGCAGCTACGCCAGGTGCATACAGATTGAGCGACTTCGGCGCGAGCTACTCGCCCACGTAGGCGACCGCCTCGATCTCAATCAGCATTCCCGGCACCTGATGCAGGTCGCTGCCGACCGTTGTCCGCGCCGGATAGGGAGGCGAGAACCGCTCTCGGTACGCGGCGTCGTAGCGCCGGAACAGGTTGGTGTCGCTGAGGTGCACGCTCACCTTGATCACGTCAGACAGCCCCGCGCCTTCGGCCTGGAGCACCGCTGCCATATTGTCGATCGCCTGATGGGTCTGTTGCTCGATTGTCTCGCCGACGACCGTTCCGTCCGGCCCGATCGGCCCGGTGCCCGTGACGTAAATGAAGCCTCCGGCGCGCCA
This sequence comes from Streptosporangiaceae bacterium, assembly GCA_036258115.1. Taxonomy (GTDB): domain Bacteria; phylum Actinomycetota; class Actinomycetes; order Streptosporangiales; family Streptosporangiaceae; genus Chersky-822. The sequence continues at coordinate 31,075 of DATAEH010000005.1, read as the reverse complement.
TCCGTGCGAATAGGCGCCGAGCGGAGGCGCGCCACCTTCGGCTTGGATCACGTGCTTCGCCATCTCTCCCCTTTCAAACGCTGGCGGTGACCAGCCCGTCTACTCGATCAGCGATGAATTCCGTGACCTCGTCGACCAGATCGAGCATCCGGTCGAAGTCCTCATCCGGCGTGGTCAAAGGCGGTTTGAACTTGAGTACATTGCCACCGATCCCGCCAAATTGGCAGAGCAGTCCGCGCTGCGCCGCGAACGTCCACGCATCTGCGCATGCTGATGTCGCCGGCTCCTTCGTCCGCACGTCACGCACATAGTCGATGCCGACGAATAGCCCGGGCCCCCGAACATCACCTATCACCTCGAGCCGATCGGCGAGCTGCCGGAAATGCTCTGTAGCTCGGGCGCCGAGCGATCGCGCACGCTTGACAAGTTCTTGCTGCTCGACGACATCCATGACCGCGAGCCCGGCCGCTGCGGCGAGCGGCTGATTCATGAACGTGAGAATGTTCCACGGCTCAGACTCGATCGCGTCGTCGACCAGGTCAGCCCGCACCGCGAGCACCCCGATCGGCACCCCGCCGCCCAGCGCCTTCCCCGCGACGAGCATGTCCGGCTTGACGCCAAAGAGATCGCACGCCCACGTGGTGCCGCACCGCGCCATGCCGGTCTGGATCTCATCGACGATGAGCAGGACCCCGCGCTCACGACAAGCGCGCTGTACCGCCTCGTAATATCCGGGCGGGAAGAGAACATGTCCGTTGGGTCCTTGCACGATCTCCATGAGAAATGCGGCGACCTGGCCGTATCCGCCGTCGAGAGCACTCTCAAGGGCACGTGCCGACGCTTCCCAGGCGCCTTCGCCGAGCGGGTTGCGATAGGTGTCGGCGTTGGGCACCTGCCGGAACGTCGGCCAGCGGATGGCGCCAGGCAGCCAGGAACGGTCGCTGGCGATGCCCGCCAGGCTCATAGTCGCCAGCGACATCCCGTGGTAGGCCCCGTGCAAGGACAGGACCTCGGTGCGGCCGGTCACCCGCATGGCTAGCTTGATCGCAGCCTCGATCGCGTCCCCGCCGCCGGCGAGGACCGCTACCTTCGCCAACCCGTCCGGCATCACTCCGGCTAGCCGTGAGCAGTACGCGATGAGCGTGTCGCTCTGGTGCAGGATGTTTGTCGTAGGCAGCGTGGCCATCTGACGTGCGACTGCTTCGGCCACCTGCGGATTCGAGTGGCCGACCATCGCCGGGCCCGCCGAACCAGACATCGTGTCCAGATACACCCGGCCATCTGCGTCCCAGACGCGGGCGTTCTCGCCGCGCGTAAGGGTCAGACACGGCTCCCTGCGGAGCGAATGCAGTACGAACCTCTGGTCCGCATCCATGTCAGTCCCTCCCAGGTCCGGTCAGGTACGCAGCCCACGTGCCGCCACCTTCCAGATCGTTTCGACGCGATCGCCCCGGACGCCGATGATCTCGTTAGTGAGGTTGCAGCACGTGCAGGCGTGGAAGGGGTAGAACCGGAGCTTGTCTCCGATGGCCACGGCCACGTCAGTGGCCGGGTGCCCCATGCCATGCTCTTCGGTGAAACGTTCGATCACGACCCGGCCGTCTGTCGAGTACGTCATCGATGGCGGCGCATCTTGGGCGTTCCCGCTGCCGACGACGCCGCGGTCACCTGAGAACGTCTTCGAACCGCCGTCAATGGTTAGGCCGTCGTCACCCCAGCGGCTGACGACGCGGCAGAGGGCTGTCAGGGCAAGTTGATCCTCAGTGGCGCTGCCCTCTGCCACGTGCATGACGTCGTAGAAAACATAGGTTCCGGCCCGTACCTCAGTGATTCCCGGTACCTCGGCGACATACTTGCCGGTGAACGAGCCGCCCGCGTTGACCTCACGGACCTGCATGCCCCTGGAGCGCAGAGCATCGGCGACGGCGACTAGCTGCTCGCCCTCCGCGCGGCCCTCCTCCTCTCGACTGCGCTTGTTCGCGAAGAAGTACGACCGGTGCGTGGTGAGGCCCTCGAACTCGACGCCGGGCAGGGTCTCGATCAGGCGGGCAAGCTTCTCGACCCGGTCGAGGTCGGCGAGCGGGACCCCGCCACGGGCCATTCCACTATCGACATCGATCTGCAAGTGCAGGACGACTCCGGCTGCAGCTCCGGCCGCAGATGCCTGGCGGATCCCTTCCTCGCTGTCACAGTTCGCCGTCATCCGCACGCCCGATGCGGCCAGCTCGGCGATCCTGGCCCATTTCTGCTCGCCGAAGATCGGATAGGCAAGGGCGATGTCATCGACGCCTGCGGCAGCGAATGGCTCGGCCTCGCTGACTTTTGCGCAGCAGATTCCGCGCGCACCCGCTGCGAGCTGCAGCAGCGCTATCTCAGGGACCTTGTGCGTCTTGACGTGGACCCGGAGCTTGACGCTGCGGGCGTCCATCCAGGACTGCCAGTCGCTGATGTTCCGCTCCATCCGATCCAGGTCGGCCAGGATGAGCGGTGTATCCAGGTCCTCGACACGGTCGCCGATGTTGACCCTGATCGAGCCTGATTCCCGCACGCGCACGTCTGCCATCGTCCGGCCTCCCCGGGACTGGTCGCGAGGGCAGTCGGGCACGGTGACCTAAGCACCAGTCGGCGACTGCGCTCAGGCGGAAATGTATGCAGGTTCGTGATGCTCAGTCAATGCCAGGTTCGGCCTGCATTGCTTTCTTTGTCCTCGTCGGCGGCCGGGCGGGCGACGGGAGGACTGCGGTGCCACGCCGGGACCCGGACGACCGTGCCGGGCCGGGGGAGCGTGCCGCCTTCGGCCAGACGCCTGCGGAAGCTATGAATGGGTGTCGCTGCCGGGTCGATCCGGACTTCGATCACGGCCGGGCCTTCGGACGCGAGAGCGCGGTCGAGTGCTGCGGCCAGATCGGCCGGATGCTCGACCGTGAACGCCTCACAGCCGAGGCTCGCAGCGGCGCCGGCGAACGAGGGACGAGCCGATGGGCCCTCGAGGTCGACTGACAGGCGCAGATCATCGAAGTAGAGCCGCTGCCACATCGCGAGCCAGCCGAGGGAGCCGTTGTTCAGGACGATGTGCGTGGAGCGGGTGCGGAGTTGCGCGTGCGTCGCGAGCTCGCCAATGGCGTAGCTGAAGCCGCCGTCTCCGCTCACCGTGATGACCCGGTCGTCCGGCCTGGCGGCGCACGCGCCGATCGCCGCGGGCACGGCGTACCCCAGGCCGCCCTGGCCCCGGGCGAACAGGAAGTCCCGGGCGCCGCGGCGAGCCGGCAGGTGCGCGGCAATCCATCCCGCCGAGAAGCTGGCGTCGCTGACGACAACATCGCCCGTGGTCATCCGGGCGGCCAGCTCGGCCATGACGCGCTGCGGTGCGATCGGGACGGCGTCGGACGATTCGTCGGCGCGGCGCTCGGATGCCGCAGTCTCGATGGCTTGCTCGGCGATATGCCGCCATGCGGTTCTGGATTGCTCCCGCACGCTGGCGGCCAGCGACGCGAGAGTGGCGCGCGCATCGCCGTGCAGGGCGACGCTGGGCCTGAACGTGCGCCCGAGCTCAGCCGGATCAATGTCGAGCTGGATGGTTGCCTGATGTGGCAGCGGAAGCTGCCAGTTGTGGCTGGTGTTCTGGCCGACTTTGCAGCCGCACCAGAACAGCGTGTCCGCTTGCCGCGCGAGCTCAAGCGACGCGGTCGACCCCAGCGGGTTCAGCACCCCAGCGGCCAATGGCGCGGTCTCGTCGACCGATCCCTTCCCGGTGAAGCTGGTGACAACTACTGCGCCGAGGCGATTCGCCAGATCGGCGAGCTCACTGGTCGCGCGTGAAGCGTGCACGCCGCCTCCGGCGATGATCAAGGGCCTGGCCGACGCGTCAAGCAGCGCTGCGGCCTCGGTGATGCTGGCGTGGTCAGCAACGGGCCTGAAGGCCGGGGCGCGCGCGAACCTGTCATCGGCCTGGCAGTCGCGCGCGGCATTCTCCGGATCCCAGGGTGAGTCCAGGACATCATGCGGGACGACAACCGCGACCGGGCCCGGCCGGCCGGTTGTCGCGATCCTGAAGGCGCCGCGGACGAGATCGGGGAGTGCTTCGACGCTGGGCACGACCAGTGTCGACTTCGTGATCGAGGTCAGGAAGCCGACCTGGCCGAATCCCTGCGAGGCCACGCCCTTGTCACGCAGCGGTTCCCAGGCTGCCGGCAGTTCGCCGACTATCGCGATGAGCGGGACCGATGCGTTGAGACTCTCTATGAGTCCGTCGGCGAGCTTGGTCGTGCCCGGCCCGACGGTCACGTCGCAGATGCCCGGCTTGCCGGTCAGCCTGGCGAATGCGTCCGCTGCATAGGCCCCCGAGCGCTCGTCCCTGATCAGCACATGGCGAACGTCAGTGCGGCCGGCGATGCCGTCGTACAGCGCGGCGGTCTGGCCGCCCGGCTGGCCGAAAATGTGCGTGACGCCGGCCGCGCCGAGCAGGCCGGCGAGCAGATCTCCGGCATGCGACATCACAGATCCCTCCCGATCGGCAGCAGCGCCTGCGCCCAGTTTCGGTGGGCTGTTAGCTTGCCCTCGTATCGCGCCCTGCGCCCCTCATCGGGTTCGAACCGCCGGGCGATGCGCGCGAGCGCGCCGGCTTCGCCGAGCGTGCGGTAGATGCCCAGGCCCACGCCGGCAAGCAATGCCGCGCCAAGCGTGCCGGGCTCGGGCACGGCGGCCACCTGCACCGGAATCCCGAGGAGGTCGGCCTTGAGCTGCATCCACCAGGGCGACTTGGCTCCGCCGCCCGCGACGGTGCAGGTCCTGATCGGGCACCCGGCTGCCTGCAGTGCCCCGATCGCGAGCGTGAGCTCAATTGCAATGCCCTCCAGCGCCGCCCGGACAACATCGATGCCGGACGTCGCGAGGGTCAGGCCGAGTGCAGACCCGGTGGCGCTGGGTACCTCCGGCCACGGTCCAGGAGCCCCCGACAGGTGCGGTAGGAGCACGACTGGCGAGGGGTCGGGGCCGGCTGACTCCAGCGCGGGCTCAAGTTCCGCCAGCCGGATGCCGGTCAGGTCAAGAACCCAGTCGAGGACGCTCGTGCCATTCGGGCTCCTGGCCCATAGCGCACGTTCCGGGGTGCTCGGCTGGGCAGTCAGGGCAAGCCGCCGGGCGGCGACCTGGCGCAGCCGCGGTCGCCGGAGCGGAGCCACCACTGATTCCCAGGTTCCGGCCGCCACGAGAGCGCTGCCCTCGTCGACAACACCGGCACCGACGGCTGCGCACGAGCCATCCCAGCTTCCGGTCACGAACGTGCACCTCGACGGCAGGCCCAGCTCTGCAGCCGCCGTGGGCCTGATCCGGCCGAGCGGCGTTGCCCAGGCGACCACGTCCGGCAAGATGCGCTGATCGATGCCCACCGCGCTGACGCGTTCTGCGGACCAAGAGTTCGTGGCGAGGTCAAAGATGCCGAAGCCGGATGCGAGCGCAGGGTCAATGGCGGGCCGGCCGACCATGTGCAAAGATGCCTGCTCGTGCCAGCCGAGGAACCACCGGGCCCGCGACATCGTCGCAGGCGACTGTTCATTCCACCACAGGATGCGATTCGTCGGGTCCATGTGATCGGGGACGTGACCGCAGTTCCTTATCCATTGACCAGCGGGTTGCTTGAGCGCGGTGGCAAGGTCGGTTACCGGACGGCGGGCATCGGCGGTCCGCAGGCAACGCCCGAGCGGAGATCCGTCGGCTCGCGCGGGGAAGCCCTCCCGTCCCGATGCGGATACTGCAAGCGCGACCGGCGGGTCGCGCCTGACCCGATCGTCGGCCGCGACCTGCCGCACCACCTTGACAACGCCCGACCAGACGTCCTCAGCGCTGATTTCCGCCGCGCCGGGGGACGGATGCAGCGACGGCATGTTCTCAGAGGCCTGAGCGAGCAGGCCGCCTTCAGCGCGGTAGGCGGCTGCCTTGACAGCACTGGATCCGATGTCGATCCCGACCAGGCTCACCGGCGCATTGTCACGTGCAGCCTGGCCGGGTGACAAGGGCCGATTCGGCCAAACAACGCCTGCGGATGGGCATTGGTGATTGTCCGCATCGTCGTTACCCTGCTCGCAGTGGTCCCGGCAGCTGAGGGAGCAGCGACATGACGACAAGCATCGGCAAAACCCTCCGGCTGGCTCGTCTCTTTGACCCTGATACCGGCACGTCGGTGATGCTGCCAATGGACCACGCCAACGAGGAACCGGACTACCTGGAACTCGAGCACCCGATCGACCTGATCGGGAGTCTGGCCAAGGCCGGCGTCAATGCGTTCTTGTTTCGCCGCGGCCTCGCCGCCTACGCAGCCAGCGCCTTCGCTCCTGCCGGGCTGGCCCGTGCGGTGACGGCGGTCATTCGGCAAGAAGCGACGGTGGACGCCGCGCTCCAGCTCCTGGCAGCGAGTCCGGCCTAGCCGGGTCAAGCACGGTTCTGGAAAGGCCGCTGCAATGGACATCGGCAAGGTCGCTGAAATTTCCGGCCTTGATTCTCCTGCGCTCATCGTAGACATCGGCACGTTCGATGCGAATGTCGCCGCTGCTGATGAGATGTTCCGGGCCTCAAGCAAGAGGATCCGACCGCATGTGAAGACCCATCGGACGCCTAGGCTTGCGCTGAGGCAGCTAACGCCGACCGGGGCCGGACTGACCTGTGCGACCGTGGGCGAGGCCGAAGCTGTGGTGCAGGCCGGAGCCCATGACGTCCTGATCGCGAACGAGGTCGTGGAGCGCCGGAAGCTCGGCCGCGTCGCTGCGCTAGCTCGTGCTGCCGACGTCTGCGTGGCGGTCGATGCTGCTGATGCGATGACTGGCCTCGCCGAGGCCGCTCGTTCAGCGGGATCGGTCCTCACGGTGCTTATCGACGTTGACATCGGTCTCGGGCGATGCGGTGTCGCCAGCGTGGCGGCCGCCGTCGAGCTCGGTGCGATCGCGACGCGGCTGCGAGGGCTGCGACTCGCCGGACTCATGGGCTACGAGGGAAGGCGGCGGCCGAGCGAACCCGAGCGCGCGGAAGCGCTAGAGCGCGCTTACTCCCGGCTCGCCGAGGTCAAACAGGCGTTCGACCAGGCCGGCCTGCCGTCAGGCACAGTGTCCGCCGCCGGGACGTCCACCCTGCGGGAGGCTCTTGCCGATCCGACCATCACTGAGATACAGGCGGGCACGTACGCGCTGATGGAATCAGACCTCGACGGCCTTGGCCTGCCCTTTGAGCCAGCCCTTTTGGTCTCCGCTACGGTCATCAGCCGAGCGCCCGACCGTGCCGTTCTCGATGTCGGGCGTAAATCAATAGCCGGTGATTACGGTCCGCCAACGCCGTTGCTGCCAGGAGCCGAACTCTCCGCCTTCAACGAAGAGCACACGACCCTGCGATTCGATCCCGCGGTTCGGTCGGCTCCCGCGCTCGGAGAGCGCGTCATGCTAGCGCCGCGACACGTCAGGCTTACATTCAACTTGCATGATTTCGTATGGTTCGTCTATTCGGACGGATCTGCTGAGAAGGTGCCGGTCGCGGCCCGAGGTCGGTCGTGGTGAGTTCGGCCTCGGCGTGGGGCGGAACCTTATTCGGCAGGTCGGTCAGGACTTCACCCTGGCGGTACGTCTCACCATTTGAGGAGCTATGCATCACCGCCTTTGCGCAGCCAGTTCAATAGCTGCGTGGCAAATTCCTGATGCGGTAGTAGTCGTCCTCGACGAGGTCTGGCCGTTCAAACAACGGGTCGTAGTAACTGGTTCTGAACACGCGAAAGACCGCCTCGACAACGCTTCGCAGGTGGTATGCGCCGCCGCGTACTGCGGCTGCATGGCGGAGGAGCAAGGCCTTGGCCTGCCGAGGGCTAGGGCTTGAATTCATCGCCGCCGCGGCGCGAGTACCTGGTGCCCAAGCCCCTACCTGGGGATCGGCGACGGTGTTGCCGGCAGCGGGTGTGGATGGCATGGGTGTCCCTCCTTCGAGTGCCAGTGCCTGAGTCCGGATCTGGTGAGCGCAGCTGAGCTCATATCCACGATCGACATTGGCCGACGGAGTCACCACACGCGATTGGCCACGCAACAACCCACATGAATCTGAGCGCCCGCGAACGCCCGGTCTGCTGACTGGTGCTGGCGGGCTGGCTGGGGCGGCCGGGCGTGCATAGGCTTTGCGCGTAGGTCTTGCCGTTGCCCGCGCTTGCCCGCGCGGGTGCGGTCGCGAGAGGCGTTGGGACGGCGGTGGCTGATAAGCCTGGCCTGCGGTTCGCGGGATTGCTGCGACAGTTGCGGGCGCGGGCCCGGCTGACGCAGGAAGAGCTGGCCGAGGCGGCGAGCCTGAGCCCGCGGTCGGTGAGTGACCTGGAGCGGGGAATCTATGGCACCCGCCCACAAGGAAACAGCGCAACTGCTGGCTGATGCGCTGGGGCTAAGCGACCCGGCCCGGGCGCTATTTGTCGCGGCGGCCCCAGCCGCGCTTCTGCTGCGGACGTTCTGGCGGCCGTTCGGGAGCTAGCGCCTGGAGCGGCTGCAGCAGCAGCAACGAGGTCCCTGCCGCGGGATACGGCTAGTTTCACCGGCCGTGCAGGCGAAATGGCGCGGCTGCTGGAAGCACTGACCCCTGCGGCCGCGGGCCATGTGCCGGGCATTTACGCGATCGACGGGATCGCCGGAGTCGGCAAAACCACATTCGCGGTGCACGCGGCTCACCAGGTGGCGGACATGTTCCCGGACGGGCAGTTCTTCCTGCCGCTGCACCAGGCCGCTACGAGCTGCACGACTTGCTCCGCGAGCACGCCCGCGTCCTTGCCGCGGCAGACCCAGCGGAGTCAGATGAGGCGGCTGGGCGGCTGCTTGACTACTACCTGCACGGTGCGCTGGCCGCCGGCCGGTATTTCACCCCCTGGGCGAGCACCTATCGCCGCCAGCCGCCGCCCCGCCCGCCGGGCCATGTTCCGGATCTGTCCACCCTTGGGCAAGCAGGTGCTTGGCTAGAGGCCGAGCGGGCGAACCTGCACGCGGCGGTGGACTACGCGGCCGACCACGGGCGTGCCGAGCATGCCACCGCCATTCCGGCGGCCATGAGCGGTTTCCTTTCTGCTCGCGGTTTCCTTGATCGGTCTGCCGCTCTCCACACGACCGCTCTCACCGCTGCGCGGCAGGCCGGAGACAGGTTCGGCGAGGCGGGCGCGATCGCCGAGATCGGAGTATTGCAGCAGGGGACAGGGGACTATAAGGCCGCCGCCGTGAGCCTGATCCAGGCCGCTACGATCTTCGGTGACCTTGGCGACATGCCCGGCGAGGCGTATGCCCTTAATCAACTGGGCTTTGTGCATGTCGTCACCGGTGATTATCCTGCCGCCGCCACAACCCACAGGCAGGCCGTGGCGCTAGCCCGCGCTGCCAGCGACCCGCTCGCAGAGGCGATCGCCCTGGTCAACCTGGGCCTGCTGCAGCAGCTAACGGGCGATCATCCCGCTGCCCTTGCAGGCCTGCAGCGGGCTCTGTCGCTCTGCCGCGAACTCGACATCCTGGCCGGCCAGGCCCACGCTCTCAACTGCCTGGGCGTGGTGCAGCAAGAAACCGGGACTACCAGGCCGCCACCGACAGCCAGAAGCAGGCCATGGCGCTGTACGGCGACCTCGGAGACGCGATCGGACTGGCCCACGCCCTCAATGACCTAGGTATCGTGCAGCAAGAAACCGGCGACTACCCGGCCGCAGCAGCCAGCCACCAGCAGGCCCTAGCCCTGTTCCGCGACCTCGGCAACCGGCTAGGCGAGGCCGAAGCCCTGAACCGGCTCGGCGAGCTTGCCACCCGGACCGCAGCCCCCGAAGAAGCCCGCAGAATGCATGCTCAGGCCCTGACGATCGCACGCGACCTGAGCGCAGCCTTTGAGGAGGCGCGTGCCCTGGAAGGACTCGGTCAAAGTCACCTGCATGCCGGCAGCCAAGGTGAGGCTTCCGTTCATCTGCAGCAGGTGCTCGCCATTTATCAGCGCATTGGCGTCCCCGGCGCGCGGCGCGTCCAGGTCGGCTTGCACAGTCACGCCCAAACATCGCCCGCGCCGGACTCTCAGGCGACGGCTCTCACCAGCGAAAACCACAACTAACGCGGGGCACGACTCATGCCGACCTGCTGAAGCACCGCTCACTGGCAGCCGCCCGCTAGCTCAACTCGGATGCGGTGCTCGACGTCGCGCCGGTGTTCGGCGTTTGCGAGCGACGCGTCCCATGCTTGAGTGGCTCGCCGATCACACGGTCGTCGCGCCGGAGGTGGCTGATGTCGCAGCTGGCCCCCGCGGTGACTGCCGAGTGTCAGCGCAAGATCGGTTCGATGCGCTCCAGCTCGCGGAGTTCTTGCTCATCATGCGATGCGTTGTATAGGTCGAGCGCGAGCTGGCCGTTCAGCCAGAACTGGGCCGAGGTGCCGAGCGCCTTGGCCAGCCGCAGCGCGGTCGAAGGCGTTATTCCACGCCGGCCATTGACGATCTCGTTCAGCCGGACGTAGGAAACCCTGATCCGGTCAGCAAACTGCGTCTGGGTCATGCCCAGTGGTCTGATGAACTCCTCCAGCAGCATCTCGCCAGGCGGCGTGGGCGCTCGGTCAGACGGGATCCTCACGTGTGCCATCTCGTCATCCCCTTAGTGATAGTCCACGATCTCAACGTCTTCGGCGCCAGAGTCGGCCCACCGAAAGCACACCCGCCATTGATCATTTATCCGGATCGAATGCCGTCCTCCTCGCTCGCCCTTGAGCTTTTCCAGGCGGTTGCTCGGCGGCGCGCGCAGGTCCCCTAACACCGCCGCCTGGTTAAGCTGGTCAAGCTTCCTTCTGGCTACGCGCACTAGGTCAGAGGGGCAAGCCTTGCGGGCCGACTTAGTAGCACGCCCGTTGAACAGGTCTTCGGTCCCCTCGTCTCGGAACGATGCGATCACCTTTGACAGTATAACGGACTACGTAATCCGTGGCAAACTTCACAGCGTTAAAGGCGCACCTAAAAGCGTCCGCACGAGTTAAGTCCGAAGCTGGTCGGCACCTGAGGGAGACTCTTGATGTTGGAGCCGATAGAACAGCCGTGCTGGGTTCCTCGCACCTTTTCCAGGAGGCGCATGGCCAGTGCGGTCCGGAGGCCCTTGAATGGTCGGTGTTGGCCCCGGCAAAGATCAGCGCCCCAAACTCCAAGACGGGGGACGGCGTACTGGGGTACCTGGCACGCAGATCCCAACTTCAACCAGGCCTAGAGCAATCCGGACATCGCGGTCGTCGTCTTGGACAAGGCGGTCAAGGGGATCACTCCCGCGCGGCTGCTGAAGGCGGGATCCCTGGACAACGTCTCGGCTCAGCCGCGTCAGTGGAGTTTCGCGATCGCCGACTCGCCGAGCTGGCGGCCTGAGGCGTCGTGCGCGGCCACGGCGAAGTAGGGTCCGGTGCTGTTGGCGACGATCATGGTCTCGAATCCGTTTCGCGGCTGCGTCGCCACCTCGGCGAGGCTCGACGGGTGTTTGCCGGCGAGCACCCGCCAAGTCGCAACCTCGGTCGCGCCGTTCCAGCTCACGTAGACGGCGGTGCCCCTAGACGGGTTGGCCCGTGTTGCTACCGCAGGCTTGTCCGTGGGATACCCGGCCCAGTCTCCGGTGAATGCGCGGTATGACTGGTCGCGGTTGGGAAGCTGCCCGTTCATGATCACCGAACCATCGGCGTCAAATTCGGTGTAATACGGCTCGGCGCCCCAGCCAACGAACGCCCGGCCACCGGGCAGCAACTGCATGCTGCCCTGGTTGTCTGCCAGCACATTGGCCGGGCTGGTGAAGGCCTGCTGCAACGTCGCAGTCATCTTCGCGAGGTCGAGTTTCACGACTATGCCGCGGGACTGCGGTTCCTCCTGCGGAGTGGCCGCATTGTCGAAGATCGTGATCACGCCGGTGCCAGCCGAGCGGACGTGGTGTTGGTGGTAGAACTTCGCGCCGGGTCCCATGGCGAAGCTGGATTTCTTCCCGCCGAGGCGCCATTTGATCTGGCCGTCCCGTCTGCCGACCTTGTAGATGGCCCAGGCGTTGCGGGAGGAGATCAGCAGGTCGCCGTCCCAGGCCACATCGATCGAGTTGATGTGGAGGTAGTCGTACGGCTTGTCGGGGGTCCCGGCGCCGTCGGCGGGCTTGGACATCGACTCGGTGAGGGGCACGTGGTCCAGGCTGTTCCATTCGAAGATCACGTCGCCGGTCGCGATGTCGATCTCCTGGACCACGCCCGCGGCCACGACTCCGTCTTTCTTGCCTCCGACGGATCTCATGTCGACCTTCTGGGGCTTGTAGGCGTCAACCAGCGCCGTGCCCTGACTGGTCAGGTTGAACTCGTGCATGTCGGCCATCAGGCCGTTCCCGCACTTGACCTCGGCGATCTGGGCGTAGCTTGAGTCGGCGATGTAACAGTTGCCCCGCCCGTAGATATGTCCAGTCCTGCCGTGCCACCAGGTGAGTACCGGCTTGCCCTTATAGGACTGCACGTTGAAGTCCCAGACCTGAGTCTGCGGGTTGAACCACGCGACATCCCCGTCCCGCTCGGCGATGAGCAGACCGCGCTGGCCGACCGGCCGTCCAATGTATGGCTTATTGGCCAGGAAGACGTACGGCGGCACGCCTGCGGGGCTGCTCACCACGTCGACCGTGAGGATGGGCGGCCGCAGGTCGGGCCTGCTGTGGAACGACTGCACATCGCGGACCGAGGTCGCGCCGGCCTTTTGCGCCGCCTCCACGCTGTGCTGGTCCTCGTGCCGCGCCCACGTGTAGCCCAGCCGACCAGCACCGGCCAGTGCAGCCAAGCCGACGGTGCCGCCGCCGATAAGCAGATTCCTGCGCGATACGTCCCTCCGCTCGCCGGGCGCGGCCGGTACGTTCGTGCGAGTCAAGTTCCCCTGCGTCAACTCGGTCTCCTTAGTGGCCCGCCGCAGGCGGGACGGGTCATCAGGTGATCCGTTACGCTACCTGAGGAATTGCCCGAAGTTACGTCGACCGAGACGGGCGAATCCCGAGGTCCGCACCTGGCTCATAGTCCGGCGGCGTGGCTGGTGTCTACTCCGGGCTGAGTCAGTGGTTTCGTGCCCACTGTCTGGCCGGCGCATACTTGGGACATGGGCCGGAAGATTGGGACCATCCTCGGCGTGATCCTGGCCATCTGGGTTGCCTTTATGGCCCTCGGCTGGATCTTGGCGATGGTCAAGACTTTTCTCATCATCGGGCTGATCGCAGTCGTGTTCGTCATCGTCTCGCTGGTGGCAGGGCGCGCCCGGGATGGTTAGCGGCGCGCCAGGCGAAAGGGTAGAGGCGCGGCGACCACACTTACCGGGGGTCCTAGACGCCTAGGCACCGTTCCACGGATGGCGGCGTCCCCTTTCAGCCGATACTCCCGGCTGGTAAAGCACAGCTGGCCGCAGGCGGCCAGGCAGCGACGCCGGATCCGCTTTCCGTGAACAGCAAACCCTGGCTGCCATAAGAATCCACTCGTGATGTAGAGGTCCGGTGGGTTGCTCCGACCTAAGGGCGAGCGGGCGCACAAGCGTCTATGCCGGAAGGAGCCGGAGATGACCAGCGTAGTTCTGGGCATGTCGATGTCACTTGACGGGATCGCGGGTCCTGAATCTGACGACGCGGACGGTATGGCCGTTTTCGCAGCGATCCCGGGCTGGCAGTTCCCGTTGCGGAGCTGGCGGGAGCAGCAGGGCCAGCCGGGCGCGGAGGACTCGGCTGACTCCCGGGTGTGGGCCGGCAACTTCGCCCGGTTCGGCCCACAGGTCATCGGCCGCACGAAGTTTGACTACGTCTACCCGAGCTGGGGTGAGAACCCGCCCTTCCACGCACCGGTCTTCGTCGTGACCCACCGCGGTCAGGAGCCGATCGGCAAGGGCGGAGGCACCAGCTATACGTTCGTCACTGGCGGTATCGAGGCCGCCGTAGACCAGGCACGTGCTCTGGCAGGCGATGAGGACGTGCTGCTAGCCGGTGGTGTCAGCATCGCCCGGCAAGCGCTGGCCGCCGGTCTGGTCGACGAGGTCGTGCTGCACGTCCCGCCAGTGCTGCTTGGCCGCCGAGGTGCCAGCTCCTCCTGGACCACCAGCATGTCCGCGATGGTTGGGTCGGCGCCAAATGTGCTATTCGAATTGGTCAGGGCGCGGGGCGGCGTTGCGCAGCCGGGAGCCAGAGAATTCGACCGTCGAGTTGGCGCACGGCGCCAGAACGGCCAGATCGATGAAGTAATCCGCAGTTCGATACCTGCTCTGGCATGCCTGCCCACGAGGTCGTCGATGACGACCTGATCGATGGCGTCCATGGGCTGATCGGTAACCCAGTAACCGCCGACTTCGTGGGGCCGGAACGTGTCAGCTGGCAGCCGGTAGGCGAACAGGCGGCATTCCCGCATGCGTTCTAGCCAGCCAGCCTCCATCACGTGGATCCGGCCCGCAGCGCCTTGGCCGAAGAACCGCTCCCGATCCTCCGGCGTCGTAGCGGGACCCGGCCAGATGCATCCCCGTGGGCAATCCCGCGGGAACCACAACATCGGGCCATGGCGCGTGTCTACCGCCCAGACCAGGGACTGAATACCGGGACTGGCGCCTTGGTCAGCTGGCTCGAATCGGCCGAGGGCCGGGTCCTCGCTGAAATGCCAGAGCGCAAACGCTCCTTCTCCGGCAAATGGCGGCGCGGGCGCACGTGCCAGCAAGTGCTCCGGATAGTCCGCGCTCATCGCGGTGAGTTTCGCACGCCAGGCGCTCGACCTATGGGTGAACTTTAACGCTCAAGACGGCCACGCCTGCTGCTGCCGGCAACGCACCGCGCCCGGTCAGTGCGGGGGCAGCGCCATTTTCAGCAACCCCAGTCAACCAACCGCACCGAGTAGGAACGGCAACGCCGCCCTGGACAGCAACGCTGAAAACACGGCGAGGTTCGCTCATAGTTCGAAGCGCGTACCGACGGTATTCGGGATGAACGCGTCGCCGAATCGTGCCCCCATGGCGTGCTGGGCCCGCCATCCGGTGCAGTGGGCGGGGACGAGTATACGAGGCGCAAGGACGGCGAGGTCGTCTAGTACCCGAGGGATGAGGGGCTCGAAAACCGGCCCGTTGAGATGGAATCCGCCCATGATCGCGTGGATAGCGCGCTCTTTGGCCAGGCGGCGGGCGTACCGGCAGATGTTGACGATCCCAGCATGGCCGCAGCCGGTGATCACGAGGAGGCCCTTGTCCTTGATGTCGATGATGAGCGCCTGGTCGTCGAGGACGAGGGGGTCGGGCTGCCAGTGGCCGTCAATGCGGGCCTGCTGCAGCGGGAACCCGGCCTCGTAGCCCGTGGTGCGCGGTACTTCCCCGGTGACCAGGACGGAGCGGTTGAACAGGAAGCTGGGTTGCTGTTCTTCGATGACCTCGAAGCCAGCGTCGGCGAGCGCACGGCGACTCGTGGTGGGGATCTCTCGCGGGTCGCGCCCCGGGATGGCCAGCCGGCGCTGACGCCAGAAGTGGGGGTGGATGAGCACCGGGAGGTTGACTGTCCCGAGCCGCCGGATCAGGCCGTCGAGTCCGACGGTGTGGTCGAAGTGACCGTGGCTGCAGATGATGGTCTCGATGCCTGACGGGTCGACCTCGAGGCGGCGCATGTTCTCGACCACCCCATCGGGGGTGGTGCCGGCATCGAAGAGGATCCGGTGGCGCGCGCCGTTCTTGGTCACCTCGACCAGGACCGAGAAGCCGCCATCGGCCAGCGGGACGTCGGGGATGTCGCCGCCTTCCATGGTGGTGGCCGGCTGGCGACTGCCACCGAAGATCGGCAACTGTGGGCGGCGGGCCGGTCCCTGATCGGGCATGAAGGCGTCGGTCACGTTGTCCATCAGCGTCGTCACCGTCACCGAGTCGACTGGTTCGAGGTCGAAGACCACCCTGGGCTCGAAATCGTGCAGCACCTGGGGATCGGGCTGGTGCTGATAGGCGGTGGCCATGTCGTCGGTGCACATGCCGATCACTCTCCTTGAAGATCACTGACCCCGCGTCTTGCCGCGTTCTGGCGTGAGCCAACGCCGGGACGGGCGTCTATACCAAGCCTGAGGCCAACCTTGTGAACGTGAGCAGATCATGTCACCGGTTGAAGTCCTGGCCGATGATCGACGCAACAGGCATCGCCCGGACATGCCCCAGCGAGGTGTGTAGATGGCCAGGGAGACGCTTGATGTCGGATCCGCAGCATAAGTTTTGCCGGCCGGTGGGATGAAGGCGCGCGGCCAGCGGGGGCTTAGCCGGGATATTGCGCGATGCGCTTGCGCATTGCCTGCCGGCCGTAGGCCATCCAGGCGCGGCCTGGGCCGTTGCCAGCGCGCCGCCGGGCAGGTCGGCGGGGTCGACCCCTACTCCGAGCAGGGTGCGGGTCACCGCCTGCGCGGCGTCGAGCAGGTCGTCGAGGGCGCGGGTCAGGTGATGTCCGGTGACAGCGTTGAGGGCTGGGTCGTCGTGCAGTGCCTCCAGCAAGCTGCGCCGGATCAGTTCCTTGAGGAACGAGGCCGTTGTGCCGTCCGTGCGTTCGACGGCGAGGTTCACGTCCTCGGCGGTCAGCGCTAGCGGTACGTTCTGTCCGTAGAGCGTCAGCAGGCGCTGCCGGGCGGGCGCGTCGGGCAGGGCGATCTCGACGGCGACGTCGACTCTGCCAGGCCTTGCGGCCAGGGCGGGTTCGAGCAGGTCGGCCCGGTTGGTGGTGAGCAGGAACAGCAGGTCGGCGTCGGGTGCTGCGCCGTCCATGGAGTCGAGCAGGTCGAACAGGACCGGGTTTGATGCCGGGCCTAGCGAGCGTTCCTCGGCGACCAGGTCAACGTCCTCGAGGACGATCACCGCGGGCAGCATGGCCCGAGCCAGCTCGGTGACGGCGCCTACGGCGGTCAGGGACCGGCCGGTGAGGACCAGGCGCGTGTAGCCGGTCATCTGACCCAGCAAATAGCGGGTGGTATGTGTCTTGCCCGTGCCAGGAGGTCCGTACAGCAGCAGACCGCGTTGAGGTGCTGCCCGGCTGCCAGCAGCTGCTGCCGGTGGCCAGCCACACCAAGAGCATGCCGCTCAACCCGCGCCAGTACGGTCGCGGGCAGCACAACATCCTCTTTGGTGATGCCCGACGGGGCGGCGAAGGCGAGCAAGACCTGACCCATCGACCCCAGCGAAACGTCCAGCAAATGGCCGCGGTAGACGTTGACACCGGCGCGCAGCCGGTCCAGCTCAACGAGCACCGCCTGCGCCAGGTCGACCGGCAGCCCGGCGACCTCCACGTGCAGGCTCGGCTGATGCTCGCTCGGCGCCTGGACCATCACGACATAGCGGCGGCGTTGATCGGTGACAAGCAGCACTGCCAGACGCAGGCACCCCAAAGTCGATCCAGGCCCGTTCGGCAGGTCAGCCAGCGCAGGCGCCGTCAGCCGCAGCGGCGGCAGCGCGATGCCGCGGACCTCGACCGCACGTCCGGTGCTTGCCGACCAGGCGTCAATGGCAGTCTGCAGGTTGACGTGCTCGAGCGGGGCCAGCTCCCGCGTCACTACCGAATGATGAATGCCACCTGGCCCCAGGAAATCGCGCACCAGCACCGAAACCTCGTTGTCTTCCCTGACAGCAGTCAAATGGACCCACTCCAGGAAACCCCGAAACGCTGCCGCGAACTCGCGTGCCTGATCCTCTGGTGCCTGATCGGGCATGGCCTTGCACCTCCAGTGCCGGTGACCGCTGTCGATTGGAACGGCACGGCGGCGACCGCCGCAGCTCTCGACGCGGCGAATAGCATCGGACCTACCTGGGTCACGACAACCGTCGGCCCTGGGCAGGTCTTTCTCGTCATCATGATCTGGGTCATCGTCGGCCTGATCAACGTCACTCATTCCCGTCGCCGCTGACCTGCTCGCCGGGATCGGGCGCACACTTGGGACGTGGTCCGAAAGATTGGGGTCATCCTCGGTGTGATCTTGGCTATTTGGTTGCCTTCATGGCCGTTGGCTGGTTCTTCGCGATGGTTTTCGCCAGCCGTGGCCTTGCCACGTTAGGCCAATTGCCAACGAATGGTCGGCTTCAATCTGGCCATGTAAATGCTGAGGGTGTTCGGCGGACCCTACAGGCTGCTCTCGAACAGAAGGCTTATACTTCCCAACGATAGATAGTTCCCTGGCACAGGGAAGTACTGATATCATGGGAACTATGAAGCCGGCAGAGCGACTTGCGGTGAGGGTGCGTCAGCTCCTGGATTCAGTACTTCCTCATGGGCTCCGAGCAGAAATCCGACCTCGCCAAGCCGCTGGTCTTGCTTTCGATGTGACCGTCAAGGCTGGAGCAGTCAAGCACCACTTCATCGTCGGATGGGCGGCGGAAGGGTGGCCGGCGGATGTTGAGCGGCTAGCGCATCTTGTGCCTGACGTGGACGTGGTTGCGGCCGCCCATTTGTCAGACGGTGCAATGAGGTGGCTGGATCGGGAGGGGCTGAGTTGGGCCGACGAAACCGGTCGCGCCGACATTAGTGTGAAGTCCGGCCTTATGATCCTCCGGCAACCGAGTGCTGTCCGCGGGAAGCGTGAGCCATCAATGCGTTGGACACGTTCCACTGTGGCTGTGGCTGAGGCTGCATTGTCAGGCATCACGCCTACGGTCGCAGGCATCGAAAATGCGACGGGACTGTCGCGGCACGCTACGGCCACCGCCCTCTCCCGACTGGAAGAACTCGGCTTCTTTGAGCGACCGGGTGCCGTGCGAGGTCCTCGGTCTGCCAGGCGGATTGTCAACACCAGCGCCTTCCTTGATGCCTATGCGACAGCAGAAGGGGAACAGCGTCAGAAGGAATCCCCTGTACTGGTCCATTGCCTGTGGAATGGGGATCCGCTCGAGGCACTGGCCTCGGGAATCGGGCCAGCGCTGACCAGGGCCGATGCTCATTGGGCGGTAACCGGCGCCGCAGCTTCGGTTCTGCTTGCCCCGTATCTCACCGAGGTAACGATCCTTGAGCTGTACATCGACCCACAGACGATGGCAGACAGGGCACGCCTGGCATCCCTGCTCGATGGCCGGATAGTCGAGAAGGGTCATCGAATCGAGATCCGCCAGATTCGAACCCCCATGACCGTGAGGGGTCCTGTGATTGACGACATCCAGGTCGCGCTCCCCATCCGGGTCTACGCCGACCTTCTAGAGTCCGGTGGACGCTGGGCAGAAGCCGGTCAGCACCTAAGGGAGACTTTTAATGTCGGAGCCGCAGCGTAGCCGTCGGGCGAGGGCGCTCGCCGAAGCCGCGCTAGTCCGCATCGTGACCGCCTACGGTGAGACGCCAGAATTCGTCGTGCTCGGCGGGCTCGTCCCCGACCTCCTCTGCAGCAAGGCGTTACGTCAACACGTCGGCACAACCGATATCGATGTACAGGTCGATCTAGAGATTCAGGCCGGCGCCCGCAATGCCGCTCGTCTCGAAAGGGCGCTTCAACGTGCTCAGTTCACACCATCCGGCCAGTACGTATGGCGGTGGCAGGATCGATCGGTCCCAGGCGCCGTCGTCAAGATTGAAATTCTCGCCGATTTGGCCAATGCTCCGTCGGAGGCCACGGTCACCTTCACAGGATCCCAATCGCTCGGAGCCGTTAACCTCCGAGGCACAGGCTTCGCCGCCCGGGACTGGCAGCCTCACCGACTGACGGTAGGCGTCAATGGCGAACCGACCGCAGTCGAGGTCCGCGTAGCGACCCTGCCGGCCTACCTGCTGGCGAAGACTCACGCGGCATACGGTCGCCGCTTGCAGAAAGACTTCTACGACGTGGCTTACGTAGTCCTGCACATCGACGCCGGAGGCCCGGGCCCAGCGGCGGCGCGAGTGCGGCAGGTGTTTGCCGGTGACCTCGTCGGCCAAACCGGGACTGCGCTCACTGAGCTGGCAGCGAACTTCTCCGACGCAAGCGCGCAGGGAAGCCTGGCATACGCCATCACGATGCAGGCACTTCACCCTGATCTCGATGCCGATGTTCTCGCCAACGACGCCATCACAGGAATCAGTACCTTCGTTGGATCTGTACGGGGTCAGTAACTGAACTGCTCGTGCCACGTCGCTGGGCGGCCCTCGCGGGTGAAGTCGAACAGGTTCCACAGCGGCTCGATCGTGCCGACATGGCGGGGTTCTTCCCCGGGATCGACGGGCGCGTAGAAGAGCTCAGAGCCCCAGAAGTGGCGGATCGTCTCCCCGTCCCGGTGGAACACGTTCAGCATGGATTGCTGGGCGCCGTCGGCGGTCTCAGCCAGGTAGTCACGGTTGTACGTGCTGCCTTCGGACGACAGGAGGCGCAGCCGCTTCCAGCCGCGTTCCGCGCTGAAGGTGAGAACGCGGTCGAGCGGCGCTTTCGCCGCGACTACGAAGCTGACGTGCTGGCTCAGGTGCTCAACTGCACCATCCAGTTGGTCGAGCAAGGCCGTACACGACGGGCAGGGTCCCTCGGCCAGCGGCAGCAACGCGGTCTGCCCGCCCGCCGGGCCCGGGCTATCGTCATCTGCGGCGCGCGGAAACATCATGCTGTAAATAAGGAGCGAGTCCTTGCCCGGCGCGAACAGCTCGGATAGCCGCATCCGCGCGGCCGCACCGTCGGGTCCTTGCGCCTGAAAGACGTAGTCCTCTGGCACAACTCCACCGGGCGGCAAGGCGCGCCTGGCTTCGGCCACAGCCTCCATCGCGCGGCGCAGCTCGATTTCCTGGTCAAGCAGGCGGTTCCGCGCAGCCCGGTATTCGGCAGACTCTCCCGGAAACGCGACAGCCATGATTACCTCCCCAGATGTGGCAAACAACGCCTTTCGGCCGGCACCCCGAGCATGACCGTGCGCCGCTTGGCGACCTGCCCGTGCGTCCAGTTGCCCAGATTAATCGCCTTGCTGGCGGCGTGTGCCGTCGGGGGAAGAAGGCCATAGATGGGGGCAGATCAGGTCAGATCGGCCGACTCAGGCCTTCCGATGACGTGATCTGGCACTTACTCTGAGGGTGGTTCGCCGGAGTAGCCGCGTGTTCGCGATGGTGGGGCAGGTGCGGTTGTGATGAGCGCTATCAAGGAAGAAGGCGGAACAGGTTCCGTCACGGGGTCAGGTCCGGCAATCGGACTCCTGCTGACCGAGCCGGTCAGAGGGCTGACCGGCTTCGCGGCCCTCCCGCTCGCCGCAGCCTGGCTGGCGTCCGCGCCCCGCGGAGACGGTCACGGGGTGCTCGTCATCCCCGGGCTGCTGGGCTCCGACTTCAGCACCTCGGTGTTGCGCAGGTTCGTCGGACGGCTCGGTTACCGCGCCGATGGCTGGCATCTGGGCCGCAACCGCGGGCCGACGCAGCGGGTAATCGACGAGCTGCCACGAGAGCTGCATGCCCTGGCGGACCGTACAGGCGGCCCAGTGTCGCTGGTCGGGTGGAGCCTGGGCGGCATCTACGCCAGGGAACTGGCGCGAAGGCATCCGGCGCAGGTCAGGCAGGTGATCACTCTAGGCAGCCCGTTCGCGCTGACCGACGCCAGGCAATCGCACGCCGACCGCGCTTACCGGCGCCGCGCCCGCCTGCACGCGCCAGGACTGCCTACCCCGGAGCAGGTTGCGCGGCCGATCGGCGTGCCGTCAACGGCGGTGTACTCCCGATATGACGGGATTGTCGCCTGGCAGGCCTGCATCTGCTCTGAGACCACGCTGCATGAGAACGTCGAGGTCCGGTGCGCGCACCTCGGCTTCGGCACCGATCCCGCGACACTGTGGGTGATCGCCGATCGGCTCGCGGCTTCGGTCGAGCGCCAGGTGCGGTTCAGCCCGCCGCCGCATATGCGATCGCAGTACCCAGGGCGTCAAGCGGCTCCTTAGGAGGGCACCTGCGCGGCAGGCAGAAGCAGCCGCAGGCTTCACTGACGGTGGCCTTGCGCTGCGCCATCCCACGGCGACCGTTACGCATCTTTGCGCCTTCGACGCGCCGCACGGCGGCCCGGTCCGGCTATCGCCAATTACCGGAGCTTGGCCGTCAATGGCCCGTCGCTGACCTGCGGTGGCTCAGGTAGATGGAACGTCGATGACGGTACTCGTCTCGCTGATTGTGAGCCATTTCGCCATGGTCTGCGGTCACGAGGGTGCCTGGTTTGTGTCCGGAGGTTGCTACCGGAGCGCAGCAGTCTGTCTGGGATGGTCGAGATCTGGCCCACAGTTAGATCGGCGAGTTGGACCGTAGATGACATCTGGCTTGCGCGGCGCTCCCGATTCGCATCTGGGCTGCCCGCGTCCTCCCAGGTGCCGGCCAGGCATCGTTGGTTGATGCACCGGTTGAGAGGCCATTATCCGATGGCTATGCCAGGCCGACCGTGGCCGCAGGACGCCGGTGGCCGGTGTGCGGCCACGGGCTCCTGGCCTGCGTGCTGGGCCGGCCGAGCCTGCGCGGGCGAGGCGCGGCGGGCCGGGGAGCAGCCCGATGCGGGAAGCTGGCGACCCGCCTGCCGGTGGGCAACTGCTCGCGTTAATGGCGGTATGACGGGATGACGGGAGATGGAGGGGTGGTGGCGTGGGTTATGGGAGACGGCGAGTTCCCGAGTCTGGCGGACACGATCGCCGCGGTGCGCCGGGAAGTGGGGCGATGTGCTTGTCGGTGTGCTGATCGGCGTGGCCTGCGGAATAACGATCAACGCGGTGCTCATCGCCATGGGGCTGGCATGGCCGCTGCTGCGGCGGCACGAGTGGATGCGCACCATCTGGATCGCGCTGGTGGCCCTGGCGACCATCGCGCTGCAGTACTGGCCGTATGGGCTTCTCGCGCTGAAACGGATCTTCGGGGGGCTGAAACCGGCCACGCTGCCCTCGCCGTGGCGGGTCCTCGAGCTGGTCAGCGCGGGCCTCGGCGGCCCGGCGGCCGAGCACACGGTGGCGACGGTCTTGGGATATCTCCTGCCGATCGCCATGATCATCGTGGCCTGGTTCGTCTGCCAGCAGATCTCCTCGGACCAGCCGGGCGAGGTGATGGCGCCGCTCGCGCTGAGCTATGCCTGGATCCTCGTCGCCCGTGGGCGTTCGCCTGGTGTACCGGCATCGCCTTGGTCGCGCTCACCCAGGTGCCGCGCAACCGGATGACCCGCTGGCTGACGCTCGTCACGGTGTTCCTTGCCCTGTACCATTCCAGCGGCGGCCAGGCGACGCCAGGGATCCGCTGATCACGAATGCCGCCAGAGAGTCATGCTTAAAGACAGCCAGCTAGAACCCGGGACCGTGGAGAGCGCGGCCAGCGCGCCCCGGCCCGCGACGGCTCGCGGCCGCTTGGCCGGGGCACTGCTGCGGCGGCAATGGCTGGCCGCCGCGCTGCTGGCCGCGGGGCTGGTGCTCCGGGTGCTCGCCCAGTTCGCCTACCGGCCAGTGCTGTTCTACATCGATACGACCAGGTACCTGTACAACGATGCGCCCGGCATGGACCCGGTCGGCTACAAGGGGCCGCTGCGGGCGATCCTGGCGGTCGCCAACTTTAACGCGGTCGCCGCCGTGCAGCACCTGCTTGGCCTGGCCATGGCCGTGGTCATTTACGTGCTGTTGCTGCGCCGCGGCTGCCCCCGCTGGCTGGCCGCGCTGGCCGTGGCCCCGCTGCTGCTCGACGCTTACCAGATCCAGATCGAGCAGATGCTCATGCCGGAGACCTGGTTCGAGGCCCTCGTAGTGACCGGCCTGGCCGTCCTGCTGTGGCGGTCGGCCCCGGGCTGGCGGACGGTCCTGGCCGGTGGCCTGGTGCTGGGCACCTCGGTCATCTTCGCCCAGATCGGCGAGGCACTGCTGCTGCCCGGGGTGATCAGCCTGCTCGCGCTCGGCGGTGGCCGGCGGCAGGCCCTCGGCAAGGCGGGCGTCCTGTGCGCGGCTTTCGCCCTGCCGGTCCTCGCCTACTGCACCGTCAACTACCTGGCCGCCGGGACCTTCTTCCCCGCCCGCACCGGCGTCACGTCCATCTACGGCCGGATGGCTGCGGCGGCGGACTGCGCCACGCTTCGGCTGACACCGGCCGAGCGGGGCATGTGCCCCACCAGCCACCAGCAGGCGCTCGGCCCCGACTACCTTGAGTTCGGCCTGAGCTCCCCGATCCGGCCGTACTACGACGGCCTGCCCCGCGACACGGTGGACGCCTTGATCATCGGCTTCGACTACCGGGTGTTGACCCAGCAGCCGCTGCGCGTGCTGCACGCCTACCTGCGCGACGTGACGCGGCCGTTCGCGCTGACCAGGGACGGCAGCCCCGGTGTCACCCCCATCTCGCGCTGGCAGTTCCAGAGGAACTACCCGTACTTCCCGCCGCACGCCTCCCGGCAGGTCATCGACTCCTCGGTGGACCGTTTCGGCGGGGGCAGGCCCGCCGTCTGGGCGCCGGGCGCGACGTTCCTGCGCGCCTACCAGTTGCACGGCGGGTACACCCCAGGACCGCTGTTCGCGCTGTCTGTGCTGGCCGGCTTGGCCGGCTCGGCGAGCCTGCTGCTGCGCAGGCGGGCAGGCCCGGCCGCCCGCGAGCCCGCGCTCGCCTGCCTGCTGCTGTTCGCTTCGGGCATCTCGGTGCTGCTCGTCTCGGACGTGTTCGAGTTCTCCTGGCGCTACCTGCTGCCCGCCCTGGTCACCCTGATTCCCGCCGGCGCGCTCGGCGTCACCGTGCTGCTCCGCGCGGCCACCGCCGTCTCACCCCGCGCTGACGGCTTGCCACCGGCAGCCCGGTGACCTCCTCAGCTCGCCGCTCCGTCATCGAGCTTGAAGCTGACCTGCGCAAATGGGCAAACGAGTGGAACAAGAACCCGAACCGTTCATCTGGACCAAAACCGCCGACAAGATCCTCGATACTCTCACTGCTTGCTGTGAGCGAATTAATGACTCAGGACATTAGCTCGGGACAATTCAGGCCGCGGACAAGCTATTCGCTAAGCCGCTATCGGCGCAGCCTCTGACCGACCGACGAAATGCGTTATGGAAAGGCGAGTGGAAAGTCTTGATCATTTCGATCTTGGGTGGCCGGAAGCGCTGCCGCGGGCCGGCCGGCTGCGGCAGGGTGATGTCCGCGAAGGTCGCAATGATGACGCCGACCCGCACCGGGCTAGCGAGCTTTGTGTCGAGGTCGGTCGCCGCAGCTGTCCGGCCGCCACTGCCATCTCGTGCCCGCCGTTGGGGCGTGGCCGAGCCGGAAGGGTCACACGCGCGGAAGTGCCAGGGACCATGACCGTAGACGCCTCGGACCAGCCAGGCTGATGGTGTTGTTGTCTTTGCGCCGCTACGAGGACAAGCAGGCCTCGGCGGCTTCGAAGAGCGTCCATAGGCCTTGGCTGACGTCGGCGGAGCCGAAGTGCGGCTCCCACTGCTGCCCATGCAGCACATCGGAGACGGTGAAGGCGGCCGCGGCCGCTGTGCCGGTATGTCTGGCCACGGTGAACAGGCAGGAGGCTTCCATTTCCACGGTGAGGATGCCCTCGGCGCGATACTTCGCGATCTCCTCCGCGGTCTCCCGATAAGGCGCATCGGTGGTCCAAGATGGGCCATGGGCGGCCGTGGGCAGCGCTGCCCGGAGCCGTGCGGTCAGCCCAGGGTCCGGGACAGCGAAGGGCTCGGGCCGTGCGTAGTGATATGAGGTTCCCTCATCTCGCAAGGCCGCGGAGCAAACGACCAGGTCGCCAGCGGTCAGCCTGTCATCGATCGCGCCAGCGGTACCAACGCCGATGAATAGTTCCGTGCCGGGCGCGGACAGTTCCTCGACGGCGATGGCCGCGACCGGCGCGCTGACCGGCAGCCGGGCCAGGGCCAGGTCCGGTGTTAGCCGCAGCAATGACCCGACTCCGGCACCGTGCACCTCCTGGTGGTCGCGGCATTCCCGCACTCGGCCTTCCAGGCCGGGCTGCCAGGTAATCACGACGGCGCGGGGGGCCGAGATCCGCGCGGCGCCCAGCGACTCGCGGTAATCCAGTAGCCGCCGCGCCGTTACATACGGCCGGCCGGCGTGCTTTCCTGCGAGATTTGGGAACGACACGCCGTCATGATGACAGTGGGCTTCGCTGAGACGCGAGTCGTTTACGGCAGGACGAGGTCGTACGGATAGCGAACGATGGTGTGCAGCGCCCGGCAGCCGAGTTCGGTGTGCGCGCCTCGCCGTAGGCGAGACCGAGGAACTGAGTGACCTGCACTAATGGCGGCCAGCTCGCCGATCTCGAGCTCCGGCGCCGCCGCCGCGCCCGGTGCGTAGAGCGGCCGGGTCTATGCCTGCAGGTAAGCAGAGATCCTGGCAAACAAGGAAGCGCGGGGTTAGCCGCACGGCGAGCGCCAGGATTCGGTTGTTCAGGCCGGGAATGACCACGGTTTTGCCCAGTCGCAGGCCGTCGTGCCCGGCCCGCGCGACTCGGCTGGCGTCCAGCACGCCGAGCCGGAACAGCCGGGTGCCCAGCATCCCCGCCTGAGCGCCCCACTCGGTTTCTGTTGGGCCTGGCGCGAGACGCGAAACCTGCACTCCCGAACCGCGGAGCTCCTCGGGCATAGCCTCTGTCAGAGACAGCACGTATGCCTTCGTCGCACCATAAACGGCCTGCTTCGGGTCGGGCTCGAAGGCGGCAATCGAGGCCACGTTCCAGCCAGGTGATGATCGGGACGGTCACGGCCGTGCTGATCCGCCAGCTTCGGAACCTGATGGACTCCCTCCAGCAGCGGGCCGAGGGCGAAGACCACCGGCGTGATCTCCGGGGAGATGGTGACCCACGTCAGTATGGCCATCTTGTACGCAGGTGGCGGTTGGGTGCCGGCCGGCCCCGAATCGTGAACCAGCACTCCAGCCCTGGTCAGGAACTGCGCCGTCATAACCCCGGCAGGCACCGACCCGAACGTGGCGGCGCTTGTGACATGGCCGCGTTCGCGCCCGGCAAGGTCCTAGCGCCAACCAACGGATTCCTGTTCTTGGAACGGCAGAAGTTCCGCGCTTCCTTCGCCGGCGATCAGTGGAAGTAATTCCGCTGTCCCTCGAAGGTGCTCTGTCTTGGTGACTTCTTGCTCCGCCCGATTCCGGGCCCGTCAGCGAATCGCACCGTCAATGCGCGGGAGTCCTCGCTCACATCGACACAGCGAATCCAGCTCGGCCCGAACCTGTGCATAACCCGCCCTGAACAGGGCAGAAGCAGCCTGCAGCGGTTAACACGGCGCTAGCCGAGGCCAGCGCCTCGAGGGCTAACCGGCGCAGCCCTGGGCAGGGCTATAAAAGGCCCACACACTCCAACCCAACGGCAGCGACCAAGAACAGGAATCCGGCAAAACGGACACCCGGGTCTGGTCGCACGCCGCGCCGGTCAGAGGCCTCAGCCGAATGGCCGTCCCGCTCATTCGGACGGACTCCAGCCACGTCGGCCATCTGCATGCGCCTTGAGCACTCTGGTCTCGAGAGCCGGCATTCGGCTGGCCGAATCCTTTTCTTGTTTTCTTTGACGCCGTCCTCGACATCGACTACCTGGACCAGCCGGACGCCATGGCGAGTTAGTGTTCCGCCCGGTCCTCTGGGTTCTTCAAAGGCACCAGAGCGTGACCGCTCCGTCAGGGCTGGGCAGCGTCTGCTTTCTAATGCGTACGCACTCGCCTCAGACGGATTAGCTCGATCGAGTTCCGCGCGAGCTCGTTCGGCTCGGCCGGGTTCGTACGCACGGGAGCCGCCAATCGCCCGGTCCCCCAACACGCCCCGACGTATCCGGAGCTGTCGGTGTCGATGCTTAGCCTGACAGTACGGCGGGATCACGCCGACGGTTTACACCCGGGTTGCGAAGCGCAGCAGAAGGAGACCATCGTGACCGAATACCTCACTCCCGTGGACGTGGCGGTCGCGTTCACCAGGGCGTGGACCAGCCACGATATGGCTGCCGCCGCGCGGTACGTCGCTGACGATGTCGTATTTGAAGGTCCGATGACACAGACGACGGGGGCGCAGGCTTACCTCGCGGCGCTGAGCCGTTTTGCGGAGACAGTAACCGGAATGCAGATTATCGCCGAGCTTGGTGATGCCGAGGGAGCCATGATCATGTACGAGGTGGAGACCGGGGAGGCTGGCGTGCTGCGCGCGGGTGAGCATTTCGTCATCCGTGAGGGCAAGATCCATCGCGACATGCTCGTCTTTGACACGCATAATGTACGCCAAGCCCAGTCCGCCCAGCCTCCGACCGGATGAGGCGCCGTTGGCGTCGGATACACATTGCGGCCGACGCCCGCGATTGAGTTCGCCCATGCCTGCTGTGGGAAGTTCCGGCGCGCGAACGCCTTCAGGCTCAGGGGGGCGGTATCGCCATCCCGGGGGGTCGGCACGCATAAAGACCGCCCTGGCGAAGAGCGCCAGGGCGGCCCGGAGTGCGAGATTCTCAGCTCGATGGCGGGGATGAGTATGTGGACGATGAGGGACTCG
The DNA here is from genome assembly GCA_036258115.1 of Streptosporangiaceae bacterium. GTDB lineage: Bacteria > Actinomycetota > Actinomycetes > Streptosporangiales > Streptosporangiaceae > Chersky-822. The sequence continues at coordinate 2,694 of DATAEH010000005.1, read as the reverse complement.
GGCTCGGGCTAGGCGACGGGGACGTCGTTTCGCACGAAACCCAGAACACCTTGTGCTTGGCACTGCCATTCTCGCCGGTGAAGTTCCAGAAGAGCTTGTAGTGCCCGTCCGGCAGTGTCATGTCATCGGTTCGGCCGTTGCCCTGGCTGTCCAGGGTCAGCGTGCCCGAAGCGACGACAGTGCGGTCGCCGGTGGGCGGCCAGGACTTGATCGACCACGACACGGACTGGCCCGGGTCGAAACCGAATGCATCGAGATAGAAGACGCAGACGTGCGGCTCATTGCGCATGTCGGTTACGGGAGTCGTGGAATCGTGGATCTTAACGGTCCCATTGTCGCCACTCGGGTCTGCCGTACTCGCGCTGCTAGCGGCGCCCCCGCTACTGCCGACGATCTGCGTGAGCGGCGCCGCGCCTGCGCTGGCTCCCGCCAGCGCCAACGTCAGGCCGGTCGCCGCTGCAGCTGTACTAGCAGAGAGGGCGAGCATTGCACGCCATCTTCTGATGATCATCAGGATGCCCTTCTTAATAAGAACAGCGGACGTTGACAACTTAGACCCGACGCACAATGGGCGAGGCGAACTACAGGTAATGTCGCTGCAAGAAAAATCACGTTCTGCTTACGGCGCGGAAAAAGTGGCGCGGATTTCCGCCTTGATGGTGACGTTACCCATTGAGCGCGGGAACAATGTCAATGCACCGAACAGCCTGAATTGGCCTAGGTTGCGAGCCGTACCGGCATTAGAGTCTCATCGATCAGTAGCTGAACTGCTCATGCTTCCGAAGTTGAGGGCCGCGTAGATCGGATCCGGTGCGCCTGACCATCCCCTTCCGCTTACGGCACCAGGCACTTACTCTGAGGGCATTCGCCGGATTAGCCGCGTGGTCGCGATGGTGGGGCAGGAGCGGTCGTGATGAGCGCTATCAGGGAAGATGCCGGAACAAAGTCCGCCAGCGCATCAGGCCCCGCAATCGGACTCTGCGCTCACCTTGGTTTCACGGTATCCGGTGAATGAGCGGCGCACAGGAGGAGGACGCGGCATGCCGCAGTTGCAGCAGCTCACCGGCCTCGATGCCGCGTTCCTCGCGCTGGAGACGCCGAAGACCACCGGCCACGTCGGCGGGCTAAGCGTCCTGGACGCCAAGAGCGCGCCAGAGCCGCTGACTCTCGAGCTGCTGACATCTGTCATGGGGGAGCGGCTCCCGCTGGTCCCGGTCCTGCGGCGCAAGCTGCTCAACGTCCCGCTTGGCCTGGATCAGCCCTACTGGATCGACGACCCCGACTTCGACATCGAGTACCACATCAGGGAGATCGCGCTGCCGCGGCCGGGGTCGCAGGCACAGCTCACCGAGCAGGTCGCCAGGCTGCACGCCCGCCCGCTGGACCGGAGCCGGCCGCTCTGGGAGATCTACCTGATCACCGGGCTCGCCAAGAAGCGGGCCGCCGTCTACACGAAGATCCACCACTCCGCGATCGACGGGGTATCCGGCGCCGAGCTTCTCACCGTCCTGCTCGACCTGAAGCCTGAGGGCCGCGAGGTCCCCGCGGCGGAGCCGTTCACTCCCGCGCGGCCGCCTGGTCTGGCGTCAATGGCCTTGCTCGCGGCGACCCGGCTCGCGTGGCGGCCGGCGCAAACGGTGCGCGTGACCAACGAGATGATCCGCGTGATGCCGACCCTGGCCCCGACGATCAGCAGCTTCGTCGGCGGGATGCTCGGCTTGAACCGCGGCGACGGCGAGATCATCACGACCAGGCTCGGGTCTGCACCGGTGACGCCGTTCAACGGCCCGATCACGCAGCACCGTCGCGCCGCCTTCCGCAGCCTAAGCCTCGACAGCGTCAAGTCCATCAAGAACGCATTCGGCGTCTCGGTCAACGACGTCGTCCTGGCCATGAGCGCGGGCGCGCTGCGGCGCTGGCTCGCCGACCACCGCGCTCTGCCCGAGGCCCCGCTGATCACGATGATCCCGGTTTCGATCCGCGATCCGGCAAGCAATGGTGCGCTTGGCAACAAGGTGTCGGCGATGCTGGCCATGCTGCCCACCAACATCGCCGATCCGGCCGAACGCCTGGTTGCGGTGCACGCCGCGACCGAGCTGGCCAAATCGCAGCAGGCAACCATTCCGCAGGGACTGGTCGACCAGGTCAGCGATTTCGCTCCGCCCGCACTGACCGCGCGTGCCGCGCGGGTGGTGTTCGCGACGGGCCTGCTGCACCGGGTACCGCCGTTCAACCTCACGATCTCCAACGTTCCCGGCCCGAACGTGCCGGTCTACCTGTGCGGCGCCCAGCTCCTGGCGCACTACCCGCTGTCAGTCATCACCGACGGCCAGGGCCTGAACATCACGGTGATCGGCTACCTCGGCCAACTGCATTTCGGGCTGACCTCATGCCGGGAACTGGTTCCGGATATCGACGCCATGGCCGGCTATCTGACCGATGAACTGGACCTACTCCTCGAGGCCGCCGCGCAGCGCTAAGGCGCGGAATGTACTTTTTGATGAAATCTTAACGGCATTGCTGTGTTTCTTAACGGCGCGCATGCGCCCCTGACTCGGCCGCCGTGCAACTGTCAGCATGTGACGGCGCGCTCTGCCCCTGATGCGGCTCATGCTCCGCTGCCCGAGAAGCAAGGCCAAGATTGCGGCCACCAGGAACAAGACCGCGTCGCGGATTGTCCTTCTGCGGCTAACT
>DATAEH010000004.1:0-14618 GCA_036258115.1 Streptosporangiaceae bacterium | reverse complement strand
CCCGAGGCGCTGCATCCTCTTGCCGCGGATCAAGGACAACGCGCGTGCCGACGGGCAGCAGGGCCGCGCCCCGGGTTCTCGTTGCCGCCGCGAACCACGGCGCCGACCCATGAAGGCGGGAACCAGTTGCGGTTCGATGATCTCATCTGCCACCTCGGCTCGCCTGACGTACTAGGTGAAGCCGAGGTCCAGGGCAAGGAATCGCGTACCCGCATGGATACACGAGCACCATTCTCCCGGATTTGACAGTACGCCCAATGCGCCTGGCCCACAAGCGCCACCGCCGAGACGAATCGCCTCCTTTCACCCAACTTGCCGACCGCGGCAATGCCGCGCGCTGACCACAGTTTTGGCTGCCATCCGCAGCCACGTGAGGTGCCCTGCTTGCGATTCAATGAGTGGCCCGAGTGCGCGCTTGAGACAGCACCAGCGGAGCCTGCTTGAGCGCGCTCGGCCTTCGCCGCGAGTGATGGCGGGAACGACAAACCGGAGTCGGCAGTACGTCGTAAATCAAATGCGGGTCAACCTGCACTGTTGCGGGCCTGGAATTGGCTTGGCGGCACAATTTCGTCCGGGGCCTGGGTCGGCTTGTCGGATGAGGCTGTACCGGGTGACCGGTCATCGAACGACACTGCAACGTGCTGGTCTTCGCGCCGCTGGTTCTGCAGTGCCTGACCGGCCAGGACGGTTCGGTCGGCCTTGGTGAGCGGCGGCTGGACAATGGAGCGGGGCCAGAGCCGTCGCGCGAGCACGACGTTGATCTCGGCAGCGTACACGGCGATTTCGGCGCCAAGGTAGATCCACGCGAGGAGTCCCAGCACTGTGGCGAACACGCCGTAGACGGAATCTGTGTGCAGGAAATGGTGCACGAGAAAGGTGCCAAGCGCCTGTAGCGCTGTCCATGCGGCGCCTCCGGCGATCGCGCCTGGCAGGAGCTTGCGCGCGTAGACGCCCTTGGGGGTGAGGACGCGGAAGGCAATGAAATACATGCCGATATTGGCTGCGACTGCCAGCGCCTGGAGCAGAATGACGATCACTAGGCCGACGTCACGGTAGATGCTCAGACTGGTCAACGCCGTCGTCATGATCACCCCAAGCCCGAGCACTCCAAGGAACAGCGCGGCTCGCCCGAGGCGCTGAAGATAGCCGGGACGTTCAGGTCCTGGCAGGTTCCACACCTGCGCCATGGTGAACAAGCCGGCCTGGGCAAGGCCCGCGGTTCCCCAGAGCAACCCCACGATGCCGACTATCAAGCCCAAGACACTCGAGCGCCGGAGCTTGTGAACGTTACCGGCGAGCTGATGGCCGACGAGCGGGACCTGTTTAGCGACCGCTTGGAGTACTTGATGGCGCAACGCGGGGTCGACCGACGCAACTAGGCCAAGGATGGTTACAAGGATGAGCAGCAGCGGGAACAAGGAAACGAAGCTCGAGTACGCGAGGTTGGCGACAAGAACCCCGCCATTGTCATCTCCATACTTCTTCATGATCCCGAACACGAACGCTGTCGGCCCGTGGCGTTGCTGTAAGGCGTCGACTTGGCGGATTGCCCGCTCGATCAGATTCATCCGTGAAAACCGCCCGTCCCAGCTCCGGCGACTACGGCGTTGCCGGGCTGCGGCGCGGGCAAACCAGGCAGGGACCTATCCGCATTCGCGCGGATGGCACTCCTGAGACAGGTAGAAAGGTTGGGCAATCCCGGGCGGATCATAACTTCAGATATCTCTGCGCTGCGCATCTGCGCATCTTTCCTCGCGATCGGTCAACGGACTGGGGCATTCAGCGGAGCTTCCAGTTGCGGTGCCGGGGCGCGAGTTGCTCGCACATATCCGGCAACCTCGCAGGGGCGGAGGCGCTTCTCGAGCCTCGCAGTGCTGGGCCAGCGGACGCGGCTGGCCCAGCCCGCGCGCTCGAACAGGCGGATCAGCGCTGCCGACAGGTCGAGCTGGCCGGGGTCGACGCCATGCCGCGCGCACGCCGGGTCGGAGTGGTGCATGTTGTGCCAGCTCTCCCCCAGCGACAGCACGGCCAAGGGCCACAAGTTGGTGGCCCGGTCGTGCCGGCGGGTGGTGAACGGCCGGCTGCCGAGCAGGTGGCACAGGGAGTTGACGCTCCAGGTGACGTGCTGCAGCAAGAAGACGCGGACCAGCCCGACCCACAGCAGCGCCAGCAGCGCGCCCCGAGGGCCGCCGATCGCCCAGCCGATAGCGAACGGCAGGGGCCAGCGAAGCGGCGCACAGCGCGGGAAACGCGCTCGATATCGTGCGCATGGCCCGGGTCGGCCAGCATGTCAGGCGCGTAGGCCCGCTGGGACGTCGGGTCGTTGCCGAATAGCCATCCGACATGGGCGTGCAGGACGCCGCGAAGCTGCCCTGCTGGCCCGGTGCCGTACCGATACGGCGAGTGCGGGTCACCCGGCCGGTCGGTGAAAGCATGATGCCGCCGGTGGGTAGCTACCCAGCCCTTCACGTCGCCCTGAAAGCTCATCGAGCCTGCGACTGCCAGGGCAACCCGAAGCGCGGGCCGGGCGGTGAAGCTCCGGTGCGTCAGGCACCGGTGGAATCCCACCGTCACCCCGAACCCGGTCAGCAGGTAGAAGAACACCGCCAGCCCGACGTCTGTGAAGCCGACACCGTGGCCCCATAGCAGCCACAAGGCAGCCACCAGGCCGGCAAACGGCCCAGCCCACGATCAGCCCGGTTACGGTGAACTGAAGGGCACGCTGCGCCGGAGTCTGCGCGGGCAAACCGAACTCGGGAAAAGAACTAGTGCCGTCATAGCGATCAGGCGTCGAATCGCCGCTCATCAATTGCCTCGCGATCTAGGGTCGCAGCGAGGCGGATCTCAAAACTGGCGGGGTCTGGACCTGATCGGGAGTCGGTCAGGCTGCCTAGGCTGATGCAGTGAGCACAACTATACACGCGGTCAGGTCTCTGCCCGCTGCCGAAATCCGCTGCTCTCGCTGACCTTCCTCGGGCCTGGAATCACCAGCCCGCGGCGTCAACCCGCGGGACCCGGTCGGTCCACAAACAGCGCGGTCCCCGCCGTCGCACCAGGGGTACCGCTGCTGTTCCACGTCTGGTTGGCCCCGCCTCTCGGTGGGGCAGGTGGAAGGCTTGCTCGAAGGGCTGAAACTCATGGCCGGGCGGAGGAAGGCGCCGACCTGCCCGGAGTCCCGGCCCGCGAACAAGGCTCCCCGGAACCTCAGGCCGCACCGGCTGAGGAAGGAGCGGAGACGTCGGCTCAGCCGTTCCCGCAGGCCAGCCGCTCACGGCATATGCGGCGGACGTTAGGGAAGGAAGGCAAGCGTGTTCGAGGCTGCGGATATACGAGAGTGGCGTGGCCACGGCGTGGTCGACGCCAAGGGCCGCAAGATCGGCCGGCTGGAGGCCATGTGCGTCGACAAGAGCACCGACCGGGCAGCGTTCGCCACGGTCACGTCGTACCTCTGGGCGCTTGGAGCATTTGACCGGGTTGGCCTACACTCGGGGCCATGAATAGGAGTCCAGGTATCGGTCTAGCGTCATTTGGGATCGTGCTGTTGGTCGTTGGAGCCATCCTGAGGTTCGCTGTCTCCGTACATACTTCTGGATTCAATATCCACAAGGTCGGCGATATCCTGCTTCTGGCGGGGATTCTTCTTGTTATCCTGAGCGGTCTCGTCATCGTTATGGGGGGCAGGAGTCGGAGCACGACTCGAACGGATGTTCGGGAAACTCCTTCCGGCCAACAGCGGACAGAGCAGCGAGACGACTGGGGCGCGCCTTCGTGACGCGTGAGGCGTGTGGCTGTCGCTGAAGGATTGCGCGCGCCTCGGGCGCGGTCGAGTTGACTCCGACTACGGAACCAGCAGACAGATTCTGGAATGCCCACGTGGGCGTCGCTAGAGGCTCTATGGCTGACGCCAGTGGACACGGGCCGCAGGGAGTGGGCCTTCGTTGACCTGCACTGTCCCCGCCGGAAACCTTAGTCCCCCGTTGCCCGACGGCTTGCTCGGATCTTTCGAATCTAGCCTCTGACCTGGCTCGTGGCCGCAGACTGGCAGGAAAGGGCGCAGGGGTTGTGCAGGTCAGCGTGCTGCTTTGATCATCGCGAGGGGCCGGATCCTCCGGCAGGCGGATCGCCGGCGGGATACGTTTCCGCCTGGCTGGCCCGCGTCTCCGCGCGGGCGGTGTCGCGCTGGCCGGCCAGGTCGTCGCGATCCTTGCTGATAGCGGCCGTCTCGCGGCGCGACTGCTCAAGCCCGCGGCGTGCCTGGCGGCCGCGGCGGGAGGTGCGGCGCGCACCGGCCAGCAGCAAGCTAAGCCCGAGCAAGCCAGCCGCCCCTACCATGAGGCCGTACAGGAACAGGGTGCCGGTGGAGCCGGTCACGTGGTAGCCGAACACCGCGAACCCGTGGGTAAGCGCATGCCCGCTGCCGCTGTTGGTCAGAACTCCGGCCACGCCGACGACTACCGCCGCGACCAAGATGATGAGACCGATGACGACAATCATGATCGTCTCCGAAGATGCGCTCTGCTCAAGAGTTTACGCCGCGAGCTTTGTGATGCATCCCGCGGCCCTGCTGGCTCAGATGATCGTCTCCGGATGCTGACGGTCGGGGCGTGACCGTGTTGCCAGGCCTTATTGCTGCACTACCGGGCTGTACTGGTCGGCTGGGGCCTCTTGCGTGCAAAGGTGGTGCTGCGGCGGATCCGCCGGATCCAGGGCACGGCACATCGATCACCGCGACGCCCACGATCGAGTACAAGAAGACCAACCCGACTGTTCCGCCAGAATTGCCCCAGCGCTTGGAGACAAGCGATCATCCCGGGTAGCGATCAACGAGCCGTCGATCCACTTGGGAATCCGGGCCGCTCGAACATGAGTCGAGCTATTCCTGCTGGTTGCCGGCTGTCCGTCTTCGAGAAGTAGAGCGCGCGGCGTGTATGTGCTTGGCTGGACAGTAACAAGCGAGACGGCAAGCCCTCTGGCTGGAGGTTGTGGTGACGGACCCCGGACAGGATCAGAAGCCTGCCGCACCGGGCGACCGGCGGCCGGTGGCCATGACTCCTTACGCGATCGCGGTCGCCTTGTTCGCTGCCTTTGTGGTCGGCGGCATCCTCGCCAAGGCGGTCCCGTTGTGGCTGGTCGCGGTGCTCGGCCTTGCGGTCGGCGCGGGCGTCTTCATATTCGTGGACCGTTACCCGCGCCTGCCCCGCCGGTAGTGCCCGGCCACCGGCGCCGCCGGCGGCGCTCGTCGGCGGCGCCGACAGGGTCCTCCCGGCCGGGGACTGCCGGCATGGCCAAGGACCGCGACGAGCTGATCGGCCAGAGCGACACCGCCCGCGCCTGCCGGCGAGCACCTGAGCAACGGCGCGTGTTCCGCCGACGTCAATGCCAGCCAAGACGACGCCCGAAGCCGTAGACGGCCCGGCGCAGATGCAGCGCCGCAAGCCGGAGTGCTGGGCTTGTGCAGGCGAGCCGGGTGCGGGCTCAGGACGGTGACCACGCCGGATTTCGTCCCAGCATGCTCAGCGTCTGGTCTAGTGCCGGGGCGTCCGGGGCCACCAGTACAGGCGGCCCGAAGGCCTGGCCGCGCGCTGCTGGGTCTTGACCTGGACCGAAGGTCTGGCGGATGAGGTCATAGAGGGGAGCCAACGTGGCGGGGTCGACCTCGAAAGGCAAGCCTGTCCCTTGCGCCAGGTCCCATCCATGGACGACAAGTTCGCCGAGAAGGATGATCCCGGTCACCTCACCGGGCTGGTCGCCGCCCCCGACGCGTGTCGTCCCCGTCCATGCTTGCGGGTCACGCCAGGCCTCAGCGAGTGCCATGACACGCCGGGGCAGCATGGTGCGCCAGTCAGGATCGAGCTTCGATGCGTCTCCCCACGGACCCATGGTCGACGATTCACCGCGTGCCTTGACCGCAGCCCCGCCGAAGGCAACGGTGACACCGGCGATGTGGTGGAGGATGTCGCCGACTGTGTACTCGCTGCACGGTGTCGGCCGGCCGAGATCTCTGTCGGGGACTGCCTGGATGAGTGCGCACAGGCGGTCGGCGGCCGGGCCAAGGTCCGTCATCGTCATGTAGTTCTCCGGAACTGGACGTGAGGCACTGAGCAGATGGTCTGACGGTTACGTCAAGCGAGCTGATCGCATGAGCGTCGCCCTGCTCTCGTCAAGGCGGGTCCGCGAGTGGGGTGATCGCTCGCCCTACCTTATCTGCCGGGTGCATCAGGGAGCCGGCGGCATCTGGACGGTCGCTTACTGCTGTGTTGGCGAGCATCGTCCTGGCAAAAGGCTGGCGGTGTACAGCCACACGTCGCGCGACTTAACCCGCTCCGGGGTTAGTGGCCGATGGGTTCCCAGCTCAGCTCTGCAACGCCGACGAGATCCGGTTCCGCCTGCCCTGGGTCGCTGCGTGCGCGGATCTCGCTGACGCTGACGCAAACGACTTCGTTCAGCCGGCGATAACGCTCGCTGTCGGCCAGGTGGAAGCTGGCGCCGACAATATGGCGGCGGCCCGGTGGCCCGGCCATACCCGTACCACTCCACCATGTTCACGGCCCCGTCGTCCGCCTCGATAGCGGCACGGAAGTCCGGCCGCAACGGCCCGGCCTTCCCCTGCCGGCGGGGAAAGTTCCCTCCGCGGAAACGCCCGCATCGAACCCTCACAACTCGATGGCCTCACTCTGCGTAGAGGTGGAGATGGGAGGCAAAGCGCTCCGCCATCTCTGTCGTCTTCGACAGCTCGCTGTGGCGGACGATGACCATGCCGTCAGAGATACTCACAGCCCGCCAGTCGCGCCTCGGCGCGCCGACCGGGAGCAACTCGACCGCCGCCACGTGCTCGCCGTACTCAGCCAGCAGGTGGTCGAGACCTTGGTAGCGCGAGATGCGGCCGACGCCCTCGGCGCGCTTGAAGATGCTCGCGGCGTTGTAGTGCCGCTCGATCGGCTGCGAGATCCGACCCCTGGTGACCGCTTGCGCCCAGGCCGAGAAAAGGTCAGCGTCGGTGGCGAAATTCATGAGGTCGACCATCCGTCCGCCTGGCGGGCGGGCAGCGATCTCGCCGAACACCACCTCGCCGTCGGACATGCGGTACCACTCCATGTGGGTGAACCCGTCGCGGAATCCGAGCACCTGCAGGACCGCGGCGCCGAGGGCCCGGCCGTCTTTGAGATCCGGTGCGTCCAGATCGCGCAGCGCGACCTGGATGGGACTGATCCGTTCGTGCAGCTTGGTGAGCAGCGGGCGCGGGAGGTACCAGCAGATGTTCTCGAACAGCACCCGCCCGTCCGCGCAGATTGTGTCGTACGTGAACTCCTCGGCATCGATGAACTCCTCGACACTCACGCGCGGCACGTGGCGGAGCATCGGCAGCATGGCATCGAGCTCAGCGGCTGAGTCGGCCCGGTAGGTGTCGGCCGAGCCGGCGCCGGCGATTGGCTTGACAATGAGCGGGAAGCCCAGGCGCTCTGCGGCGGCCCACACGCCCGCGACCGTCTCGGTGGCCTCGTGCCTCGGCGTGCGGAGGCCCGCGGCATCGATGAGCTGCTTCATCTGCTCCTTGTCGCGAAACGGAACCGTCTGCGCCACCGTCAGCCCCGGGACGTCCAGCTCCTGGCGCAACCGCGCGGCAAGCATCATGTACGGCTCCCATAGGCACTCCACCCGGTCGATGCGCAGCTGGCGAGCCAGCTCGCGCACGGTCGCGGCGACCGCCTCCCCGGCAGCCAGGGATCCGACAGGGATGTAGTGCGTGAGCGCGGCCCGCGCGATGGCCGGAACCGAACCCACCGGCTGGTCGCCCACGCCGATGACGGACGCTCCGGCGGCCGCGAGACCGCGCGTGAAGAATGCCATCTCGCCCGGATAGCCGGGGGAGATCATGAGGACGTTCATGGTGGTCAGCCGAGCTCGACACGCACGCTGGTGACCAGGTTCCGCATCGCGTCTATGACGACGGCGGTGTCGGGATGACGCAGAATGACGTAACCGTCGCCCTCGTAGCTGTCCGAGGACAGCTGGCCAGGCTCCGGCAGGCGCGACTCGACCACCAGGGAGCTCACCTCGGAAGGCAGCCTGTCGAGGCCATGCACGGCCAGGACATGCCCCCTTCCCTGGCCCCGCAGGAACACCGTCCCGACCGACCAGGTGCGTTCCGGCGGCGCGAAACTGCCGTGCACCATGAGCTGCGCCCACGCGCTGTACAGGTCGAAGTCGTGGGCGTAGCACAGCATCGAGGTGATCTGGGCGCCGGGTGGCCGCATCGCCACCTCGGAGACGGCGACCGTGCCGTCGGGGCGGCGGAACCACTCCATGTGGGTGAGCCCGGTATGCAGCCCGAGAGCGCGCAGTGCGGTCGGCGCGATGTCCCGGATGCCCTCGTACTCAGGTCCGCCGATGTCAGTGGGCATGACCACCATCCACTGGATCCACGGATTGCGCAGCACCTCAAGCGGGGTCGGCAGGTAGCTCGAGATCGAGTGCCAGACGATCCGCCCTTCCACCATCACGCTGTCGTAGGACCCCTCGTCGCCGGTGAGGAACTCCTCAAGAAGCGCGAGCCGGTCCGGCGCCGGCGGGGCGGCCTTAAGCCACACCCTCAGGTCGTTGGCGTTGTCGAGCTGGAACGTGCTCTTAGCACCGGCCCCAGCGGGCGGCTTGACCACCACCGGGAAACCCACTTCCTCAGCGAACCTGGCTGCTGCGGCTGCGGAATCGGCCAGCCGGTGCCGCGCGCACGGCACACCGGCGCCCCGCAACACCGACTTCATCTGCGCCTTGTCACGGAAGTTGCGGGCTGTCGTCACATCGATGCCCTCGATGCCCAGGAGCTCACGGACCTGCGCGACCGGTATCTGTAGCTGCTCGAGTACCGCCAGCAGCCGTTGTACCGGGCCAAGGTGTTCGCCGAGTGCCTGAACGGCACTGGCGACCTGCCCGGCGTCGAAGGCGTCGCCGATCCGCCAGTGCGCCACCAGGCCACGCCGGAGCTCCGACGGCAGGCGGTCCTCATGCTCGCAGGTGACCACAGCCAATTCGATGCCAGGCTGCTTGGCGGCGGCCTCGACGAACCGCGTCGTTGCGTCGAGAAGATAGGGCGCGACAAAGGCGGCAACCACCACGCTTCGGAGATACCCCCTGTATGAGGTCGTAGTCGGCCCGCTGCTGAATAGGCCCATTTCTCGCCCCCGGCTAGCATGCCAAGCATGAACGTCGTCTTCGTCGAGCCGTCCTTCCCCTCGAGCCAGCGCCACTTCGCCCGCGCGCTGGCGGAGGTCGGCGCGACGGTGATAGGTCTCGGCGAGTCTTCAGCAGAGGTGCTGGACGAGCAGTTGAAGGGCTGGCTGCATCATTACGAGCAGGTACCGGCGGTCACCGATGTGGAGGCGATGACTGGCCAGGTCCGCCGGGTACAGGACACGCTGTGGGTCGACCGGATCGAGGCCACGATCGAGGCGCATACGCTGGCCACGGCGCGCGTGCGGGAGGCTTGCGCCATCCCGGGCACGTCGGTCCAGACGGCGTGGCTGTGCCGTGACAAGCCGTCGATGAAGCAGGCGTTGCGGGAGGCTGGGGTACCGACAGCCGCCTCGACCGCGGCCGGCAGCGCCGCGGAGGTACTTGCCTTCGCCGAGCAGGTCGGCTTCCCGCTGATACTCAAGCCGCGCAGCGGGGCCGGAGCATCGGACACGATGCGGGCTGAGGACGCCGCCGGGCTGGAGCGCGCCCTGGGAATCTTCGGCGGTCAGGAAGTCGAGTCGATCGCCGTGGAGGAGTTCGTCGAAGGACATGAGGGCTTCTACGACACCATCACCATCGACGGGCAGGTGGCAATGGACTTCGTGTCGCACTACTACCCGAACGTGCTCGACGCCATGCGCACCCGGTGGATCTCGCCCGAGTTCATCTCCACCAACCGGATCGACACCGCGCCAGAGTACGCGCAGCTGCGCGAGATGGGCCGATTGGTTAACGCCGCCCTAGGGATAGAGACATCGGCGACGCACATGGAGTGGTTCTTCGGCCCGAAGGGGCTGAAGTTCTCCGAGATCGGCTGCCGCCCGCCAGGGGTGGGGGCCTGGGACCTCTACTCTGCAGGCAACGAGATCGATGTATACCGCGAATGGGCGATGGCGATCGTGCAGGGCCAGACCGGCTCGGAGCCGTCGCGCCGTTACGCCAGCGGAATGGTCGCGCTGCGCCCTGACCAGGACGGACGCATCACGGGTTACACGGGCGTAGAGGAGATGCAGCGGCGGCACGGCGAGTGGGTGATCGACATGCACCTGCCGTCGCCGGGCACGGCGACCCAGCCGGTGGAGGCTGGATATATGGCCAACGCGTACGTGCGGATGCGTCATCCGGACTACGACGCGCTGCGCGCGATGCTCGACGCGGTGGGGCGCACGCTGCACGTTCACGCCTCGTGAAGGTCACACTGCTGGGTCCGCAGCGTAGGCCGACACTTGACACGGTCGTGGCATCGCTGCGCCTTGATGGGCCGGTCGCCACGGTCACCGCCGGGTGGCAGGAGCGCGAGCCCGCTGACGCGGCGCTGAGCGAGCAACTCGGCTCCCGCGACGTCAATCTCGCGCTGTACCGGCGATGGCTTGAGGTACAGGATCGCGACCCGGAGTTCGCCGTGGCCCAGCGGCAGCTGCTGGGGGTGCTGGAGGAGGTGCAGGACATCTACCTGCTGCGCCTGGACCATGCACTGCAGGCGGTCTACGCCGTCCAGCGCCGCAGTGGCGATGACCAGCTCAGGCTCGGCGAGCTGGCCGAGGCCGTGGCAGCTGTCCGCGACCTCGATGCGGCGCACCTGTGCCGCATCAGCGACGTCCGCGGCGAGTTCAGCCAGGCGTGGCAGCCGCGCGAACGACCGGTGATCGCCGAGCACTGCGCCGCGGTCGCACGCCTGCTCAGCGATGCCGTTGTCCTCGTCGTCGCCGGCGGGCACGTGGGCGTGCTGGCGGACGCCCTGGACTTGTTCAACGTCACGGGCTCGCTGCGCTCGCCGGTGATCGCCTGGTCCGCCGGCGCGATGGCGCTGACCAACCGGATCGTGCTCTTCCACGACCGCGCCCCCCAGGGACCCGGTCACCCCGAGGTCTACGGCAGCGGACTCGGCATTCTGCGCAACATGGTGTTGCTGCCGCACGCCCGCGCGAGGCTGCTGCTCGATGACGCGCCGAGGATGGCGGTCTTCGCCCGAAGATTCACGCCCGCCCGCTGTATCCTCCTGGAGAACGGCACCCGGGTAGACACCGACAGCGACGGGACCTGTCCCCCGGGCACCCGGGTGCTCGCCGAGGATGGCCGCGTGACTTCCCTGGAACCAGCCTGACTACCATCAGCGGCCCGGTGGTCAGCCGCAAGCTCGCTATCAACAGGCTCCGGGAGCGCAGGCCGCTTGAGCCGGCCGTCGTCGATCGCTTCCTGGCGCGAAACGAGATACCCATCGTCGAGGGCTCCCGCTGCACATTTCTCTACCGCGGCGAGGTCGATGAGGTTCGCCTCATCCACCGGATCTTCGGGCTGCCCGAGCGCATTCCGCTGCGGCGGCTGCACGGCACCGACCTGTGGTACGTCGTCGTGGAACTGCCCGAGGGCTCCCGCATCGAGTATCAGCTGGAAGTGGCGCACGGCGGGCAGCACGAGCGCATCAACGACCCGCTGAACCGCCGTCTCGCGCACAGCCCGCTCGGCAGTTCCTCGGTCTGCTACGCCCGCGGGTACGAGGTACCTGAGTGGACGCAGCCGGACCCGGCGTCGCGTACCGGGTCCCTGGCCGACCTCGTCGTGCCGAGCCGTGCGCTGCGCCGCGACTGTCATGTGAAGCTCTACCTGCCAGCCCGCTTCCGGCGCACCGCCCGCTATCCCTTGCTGATCGTCCACGACGGCGACGATTACCTCCGGTATGCATCGGCCACGACGGTGCTCGACAATCTCATCCACCGGCTTGATGTAGGCGAGACCATCGTGGTATTCGTGTCCCCCGGCGATCGGCTCGTCGAGTACGCCAACTCGGCGGCACACGCCCGCTACCTGACTGCTGAGCTAGTGCCACGGCTGGAGGCGGAGTTCCCGCTCGCCCCTGTGCCTGCTGCTCGCTGCCTGATGGGCGCGAGCTTCGGTGCCGTCGCCGCGCTGTCGACCGCCTACCGCTACCAGGGCGTGTACGGCTCGCTGCTGCTGCAGTCCGGATCCTTCGTCTTTACCGACATCGGCAACAACCACGGCGGCGGACCGGCGTTCGAGCCGGTGGTGCGGTTCGTCAACCGGTATCGTGCCGCTCCGCGCCGGGTCGCTGACCGGGTGTTTGTCAGCTGCGGCGTCTACGAGCCGCTGATTATCCGGAACCGGTCCATGGTTCCCACGTTCGAGGCGGCCGGCATGACCGTCCGCTATGTCGAGGCGCGCGACGGGCATAGCTGGGAGAACTGGCGCGACCGGCTGCGGGCGGGACTGTCATGGATATTTCCTGGTCCGCAGAAGTTCTTCTATGAATGACTCCATGAAGACTCACCAACGGTGGTTCTCCGACCGGCTCCAGGAAGAGATCGCTCTCGTGCGGTGGGGGTTCTCCGGCAGTCCGGTGCTGGTCTTCCCGTCCGCGGGGGGCGATGCCGAGGAGATTGAGCGTTTCGGCCTGGTCGGGGCGTGCGGGCAGTTGCTCGCGGCGGGCCGGATCAAGCTGTACTCAGTCGACAGCGTCGCCGGGAGGGCCATGGTCGCTAAGGCGGGCTCCACGGCACACCGCACCTGGCTCCTGAGCCAGTTCCATGAGTGCATCCGGCGCGAGGTCGTGCCGGCAATCCACGCAGATCTTGGCGACCAGGCCCTCGACGTGATTGCCTGCGGCGCTTCGATTGGCGCGTTCAACGCGGTGGCCGTCCTTTGCCGCTATCCCGAAGTCTTCTCCGCGGCCATCGGTATGAGCGGGAGCTACCGGATCGAGCGCTTCTACGATCAGGCCGCGAGCCAAGACCTGTACTTCTCAGCGCCGCTGCAGTTCCTGCCGGGCCTGGACGGGCCGCCGTTGGACCGGCTCCGGCAACGGTATGTCGTGCTCGCGTCCGGCGAGGGCGCGTGGGAGGACATCGGGGAGTCATGGGAGATGGCGTCGGCCCTGGGTGCGAAGAGTATCCCCAACCGCGTGGACAACTGGGGTCCGCAGTGGCCGCACGACTGGCACACCTGGCGCAAGATGCTCCCCCAGTACCTGGACGAGCTGACCTGACAGGACTCCAGATCGACCGGCCTGGTCATGTCAGTGCGACGAAGGCAGCCAGTTTCTCAATGCGCCGCACGATGTCCTGGTGGACGGCGTCCGCCGAGCGGGCGCCATCGACGGTAGACATCCACTCCCGGCCTGCGTAGTAATCCAGCAGGGGCACAGTTTTCTCCAGGTACACCTTAAGGCGGTGCTCGATTACGGCTTCGGCGTCCTCTGTGCCCCGGCGGCGAGCTAGCAGCCGGCGCACCAGCTCCTCTCGCGGAACGTCAAGGTGTATCGCGGCTTGCACCTCGACCCCGAGCGACCTCACCGCGGCATAGGACGCTTCGGCTTGCTCAACGGTCCTTGGAAACCCGTCCAGAACATAGCCGGTGGCCGCGCCCAGCACCGGCTTGCGCAGCATGTCCATGACGACGCCGTCCGGAACCAGGTCACCGTTGTCAACGTACGACTTCACAGTCCGCCCGAGCGACGTCTGATCCCTGACATGCTGGCGCAGCAGATCACCGCTGGAGATATGCGTAATGCCGAACCGCGCGGCGAGCCGTTCGGCCTGTGTTCCCTTGCCGGCGCCGGGAGCGCCGATCAGCAGCAGCCGCATCTGATCACCTGTCCTGACTCGGGTCCCCCGACCATCCCTGAGGTGGTGGGCCGACGGTGTGCACGTCGAATTTGCGCGCGCTCATTGCCGCCGCGCCGTGTTCCCAGTCGGTCACCAAGGTGGCACCCACCGCTGCAGAGGCTGTGGCCCGCATCGGCGGCGTGACAACAGCCAGGACGTCAATTACCACACTGACTCTCCGCTCCTGCTGAAACGCTCCGCTGCGCTACCGACGGCATGCGGCGTAGCGCGACATTCCCCGCTACCACGACGGCTTGTCAAACGACCAATTCCAACCCGGTCATTGGTGCCTGCGCCAGGCGCGGGAGGCGCGGCAAATTAGAAAGGGCCGCGCGGCGCGCCTCGGGAATTCCAGCACGTTCACGATGGGCGCGCGCGCCAGGCCAGCCCACGGACGGAGGCAAGATTGGGCCGAGAACTGATGCGCTGATGCATCAGCGAACAGAACAGGCCCGGGATCAGTGCTCGTGTTCGTACTTGAATGAGAGTTGAAGCTTGGTGCGGTAGGTGATCGCCCCGACCTCGTCAAGGTGAATGTCCTGCTTGACGACTTCAGCCACCCGCAGGTCGCGCAGAGTTCCGGCTGCAGTCCTGATCGCCTCCGCTGCCGCGTCTTCCCATGAGGTTCCGCTTGTCCCGATGATCTCGGTGACCCTGTAAACGCTCATTACGCGCTCCCTCGATTACTTGCGGTCCAGGCATTCGACGTGCGGGCGTTAAATTCTGGCAAACCATCTGGCTTGGCTCAGACTGCGACGCCTGCCCACA
>DATAEH010000003.1:0-16393 GCA_036258115.1 Streptosporangiaceae bacterium | reverse complement strand
GATCCGGCAGCTGCTGCGGTCCAGCCATCCGCCTGGCCAGCCTGACCAGGGCCACCACCAGGGCGGGGGTTGACATTTTCATCCGTCGTGTAGATCACTTTGCGGATCGGCGGCTCGAATTCCAGGAACGGCGTGAAACGGTCCCAGGCCCGCTCCCACACCCCGGCGGCGGCAGGGTACTTGCGGCCCAGCGGGCTGTCGGCGAATTCCATCAGCGCGGCCTCGGCGGCGTCGATGTCGACCGCGGTGTAGATGGGCCGCATCCCCCTGGCACAGGCCCTTGCGGTCGCCATAGGAGGCGAACCGGGCCGCGGCACGGATCAGGCGCACTGTGCAAGTTTGCACGGTCGCCCCGGGCCAGGTCGCGGTGATCTCCTCGCCCAGCACGCCCAGCCCGTCGCAGCAGACGATGAGCACGCCGCCGGCCCGTCAGCACCCCGGTCTCGGTGATCACCTTCGCGACCGCCTCGCTGATCCGGTGCGGGCGATCCGAGGAAGCCAGCCGGCGCCGCCAATACACCAGCGTGGACGGATCGAAGCCCGCATAATCCAGCGCGAACCCGCACGCCACCTTCCACCGCAGGTCACAACGCGCCGCCTCCGCCGCCTCAGCGTCGGAGCAATCGTGCAGTACCTGCAGCACCAGCACCGACGCCATCACGCTCGCCGGGACCGACGGCCGGCCCCGCCACGCCGGGAACAGGTCAGCGAAGTCCCCATCACGGAAGAGATCCAGGCGGTGCGCGGCCAGGAACGCGAACATGCTCCCCGCCGGCACCAGGTGCCCGGCCAGCGCCCCGGCATCTAGCAACTGCCGGTCACCTCGTTCTCTGCCCTGCATGTGACGATCATCCCAGGCCAATCGAACACCTTGCCGGCAGACGCGCGCTACCACAACGCCATTTGTTCAGCGGGCTCCTAGCGGGCGTTGGCTCAGGTAGCGGAGGCGGACGGGAATCGAACCCGCCGACGACGCAGCGCGCCGTCCGCCTGTTTTGAAGACCGCTCAATTTCCTGACCTGCGGCTTAGCGACCAGAACCCTGTCTTGGCTGGTCACGGTAACAGGATGCATACTCGGACAGCCGTGGACTGAGGGTGCGCAGACGGGTGTTCCCCGGATGTTCCCCGGGAGAGGAGCCACCGCCAGTCCCCGCCGGGTACCTGTTCTCCTACCCTTCTTCCTCACGCTGGGCGTCCTGGACAGCCCCTAGTGGCTGCTCGGAGCGGTCGCAGTGCTGGCCCGCCAGTACGTCCGGCGGAGGTGGTCGTCATGACCGCCATCACCTGGACCCGGAGCCCGGAGCGGTCCGTCTACGTGGCCGAGGCAGGCAGTGCCGTGCTCACGGTCTGCAAGCGGGTTGACCGCACCTGGGCAGCCCAGGCCAAGTGGCCGGACGCATCGGCCACGCCTGCGGCGGTCGCCATCTGTCTGGCTGGGTCGGGCTCGGCGGCATGTGCGGCTTCGGCCTCGTCCAGCCGCTGCCCGGCATCCCCCTGCCACCTCAACACCGCCATCACCCTGTCGGTCGGAGTCGAGTCCTACGCCGCGTTCGCGCTCGGTGCCTGGCTGACGCCCGCCGTCGCAGAGGGAGCACGGCGGTTCGCCAAGTGGTCCGCCCTCGGCGCGATCGCCCTCGGCATGACCGGCCAGGTCGCCTACCACCTGCTCACCTCAGCGCACGCGGTGAAGGCTCCGACGATCGTCGTGGTCCTAGTCTCGTGCATGCCACCGGTCACGTTCGGGATGGCGGTCTGGCTCGCGCACATGCTGCGGTCCGGCGCACCCGCACCCGAGACCGCATCCGAGGCCGGGATACCCGTACCCGAGCCGCCAGCGGCTCTCAACGGTCACGCCGAGAAGGTCAGGGAACTGTTCGCGGCCGACCTCGCCAGCGGCGCCGTGCCGGGTATCGGTGTCCCGCCCGCGACCTGGGCAAACTCGCCTCTGCGCCGGCCATCGCCGGATCTAAGACATCGACCCGTAGAGATAGGACATCTTCCCGATGCGGCGGCAGGGGCCTTACGACGATCCTCAATAGTGCCGGGCCAGGTACGGGCCGAATCTCAGGAGGTTGCAATGCATTCGCAGATCGTAGCCATGGTAGCTGCCGAGCATGTCAAAGACATGATCGCCGACGCTGCGCGGGCGCAGCGTGCCCGCGAGGCACGCCGCGCCCGGCGCGCGCGGCGCGGCGCGATCGCCATCAGCTCGGCTGCCAATGTCGGCCAGCTGACCAAGGATCCATGCCCGCAGCTTCCCTGCCCGCCACTCTCCGCTCGGGCGGCGTGAAGCAAGGCAGGCACTCAGATCCATAGGACGGCCGTTCTCGCGTCCGATGCGAGCACGGGCGACTTCACCGTGATCGGGTTCTCGGCACCGTTCGCGGTGGTCCGCAGGAAATCTGACGGCAAGACCGGCACGCTTCAATTCACGCACCGCCCGAGGGTCTACTTCGGGTATGAGGAGGCACCCTGATGGGTCTCTACATCGGACCGCGCTGGCTGAAGCTGCGGCTGACGCGCCGTGGCCGCCGCTGGTCGATCGGCCCCGGCTGTTCCGGTTCCACATCGGGGCCGGAGGCTCGGGGATCTCGACCGGCGCGGGGCCGGTCAGCTACTACAAGCCGATCTCGGGCGGCGCCGGCGGTGAGACGTCCCGGAGCCAGTGATCCCCCGGTACCGATCAGGGTCCCGCTCCGGGCAAGGCAGAGAGCCCGTCACCAAACCGGTGGCGGGCGTTCTGTTGTCAGCGCTCGGCCACGAACACGCCCCAGCACAGGACTACGGTCACGCGGTCCTCGGCGGACTGGTCTCGATGCCGATGAACAGGAACAAGATCAGGAAGGAGGTTCAAGATCACGATGAAGTACTCGATTCACTTACGGTGCGGGTGCGGCCCCGGCTGCGCCAAGCTGTACCGCGCGGACGGGAGCTGGAACTCCCGCCACGGATCGGCGGGGTTCGCCTGCCGCAGCCCTTCAGGTACGGGTACCCGCCTGCTGAAGCGCTGGGGGTACACCTCGAGGCCGGTGCCAAGGCTGCGGCCGAGCACGTCGGCGAGCTGCTCAGCCTGGCCCCGGACGTGGTGACCCGCGCAAGGATCGGCGGCCTGATCGCCAGCGCCAGGCGGGGTGCCATGCTGAAGATCGGCGGCGAGGTGACCACGGGCAGGCCGAAGAGCAAGGCTGGCGAGCGCACCGTCTGGCTGGACCAGCCCACCACGGACCTGCTGAAGGCGCACCGCGAGCAGCAGTACTGGCAGCGGCTGACGGCTGGCGAGGCCTGGCAGGATCACGACCTGCTGTTCTGCAAGGACGACGGCCAGCCGCTGAAGCCCGATGCCGTCTCCCGCAGGTTCAAGGTGCTGGCCAGGCGCGCGGGCCTGGAGCCTATCCGGCTGCAGGAGGGCAGGCACTCAGCGGCCAGCCGGCCCAGGGATGCCGAGGTCGACCCGGAGATCCGCCGCAAGACCCTCGGTCACGCCGACGCGACGATGACGTCGCACTACACCTACATCGAGCAGGCCGCGCACAAGGCTGCCGCCGAGGCGGTCGCGCAGCTCGTGGAGGAGGCCGGATCATGAACGAGTGTTCCCCTCGTGTTCCCCGGAGCACCCCTGCCAGTCCCGGCTGGCACCTTCCGAGTACCTCACCGGAAGCCGCTGCTAGCGGTGTCTGCGCAGGTCAGCGGAGGCGGACGGGAATCGAACCCGCCGACGACGCAGCGCGCCGTCCGCCGGTTTTGAAGACCGGGGAGCCCACCAGGTGCCCAGACGCCTCCGCCCCAGAATCTAGTCGCTTAGTCGAGCCCGGAGTAAAGCGAGTCGATTACGTCCGCGTACTTGTTATGGATAATTCGGCGCTTGAGCTTGAAGGTCGGCGTTAGCTCTTCGCTCTCCGCGGTCCATTCAACCGGCAGTAGCTGCCAGCGCTTTACCTGCTGCACCCTGGCGAGCTGTGTGTTCGCATCCTCCACCGCGGCGCCGACCGCCTCGAGCACAATCGGGTTCTCGGCCAGTTCGGCGAGGGATGTCGCCTCGATGCCGCGTGCCTTCGCCCACGCCGGCGCGACCTCGCCGTCCAGCGTCAGGAGGGCGACGACGAACTTCCGCCGGTCGCCGAATGCCAGCGCCTGGCCGATCAGCGGATTCGCGACCAGCACGTTCTCGACCGCGGCCGGAGAGATGTTCTCCCCGCCCGAGGTGATGATCAGCTCCTTCTTCCTGTCGACAACGCTGACGAACCCGTCCTCGTCAATCGCGCCGATGTCGCCGGTGTGCAGCCAGCCGTCCTGGTCGAGCAGCGCGCTGGTCTGTTCTGGCAGGTTCAGGTAGCCGGGCGTGTTCAGCGGACCCCGGGTGATGATCTCGCCGTCCTCGGCGATCTTGACCTCAACTCCGGGAACCGGGCGTCCGACCGTGCCCATCTTGAAAGCGGCCGGCGTGTTGGTCGTGAACGCGCCAGTGGTCTCCGTCATCCCGTAGACGTCCAGGATCTTCATGCCCAGTCCGGCGAAGAACGCGGCG
Organism: Streptosporangiaceae bacterium; assembly: GCA_036258115.1. Lineage (GTDB taxonomy): Bacteria > Actinomycetota > Actinomycetes > Streptosporangiales > Streptosporangiaceae > Chersky-822. The sequence continues at coordinate 11,867 of DATAEH010000003.1, read as the reverse complement.
ACATCGGGCGGCAGGGGCGCCGCGGCGCTCACGACGTTCACGGCCTGGTCGAGCCCCAGCAGTCCCTTGATCGGCCGCAGCACCTGCTCATCGGCGGCCTCGAACCTGGCCGCCAGCTCGGGCGAGGTCGTCCGGCCGTACTGGCAGCTCAGCACGTACTCGCGGCCCGTTTCCATCGCGGCGGCCACGGCGGCCTTCCTGGCTTCGTCCTGCTCCATCGTGAGCAGGGCCTGAATGCCAGCCTGGATCTTCTCCCAGACTCTGGGCACCCCGAAGAACGCCGTCGGCTTCACCTGGCCGACGACCCCGATCAGGTCGGTCGGGACGTGGCAGAAGTACGTGTGACCGGCGCTGTAAATAGCCAGGTACAGGGTGAACATCCGCTCGGCGATGTGGGCCAGCGGCAGGTACGAGACCCACCTGACGCCTTGCATCGTGCTGCCGCCCATCTCGGCCGTTTTGCATTCGTAGATCACGCTGCCGTGCGTGATGACCACGCCCTTCGGGTTCCCCGTCGTGCCTGAGGTGTACAGCAGGGTCACCGGAACTGCTGGCCCGATCGCCTCAATCCGGCGCGCGACCTCGGCCGCCTCGCTGCCGCTGCTCGCCGCATCGCCGAGCGCGCCAAACGCGTCCCAGGTCATGTGCATGTCATCCGCCGGGCAGACCTCGGCGTCACGGACGATCACGGTAGTCAGGTTCGGCAAGTCGGCCAGCAGAGGTTCCCATCTGGCCAGCTCGGACGCTCCGTCCAGGACCGCGACCCGGACCTGGCAGTCCGCCGCGACGAACTTGATCTGGTCGGCCGCAAGGGTGGCATAGAACGTCACGGGAACCCCGCCAGCGTGCACCACGGCCTGATCCGCGAGCACATGCTCGATCCGGTTCGGCAGCATTAGCGCGACCCTGTCCCCCGGTTCCAGGCCCAGCCTGACCAGCGCGGCGGCCAGCCGCAACACCTGATCCCGGAATTGGCGCCAGGTCAGCGTCTGCCACTCTGCGACGCCGTCGCGATCGGAATAGGCAGGTTCGTCGCCGTAGTCCGCCACGGTCTGCCGGAGCAGGCCGCAAAACGTCATGCCCGCGGTCTGCGCCTCGATCTCGGCGCGCTCATCGATGACTGCACTGGTCACTGCGTCCTCCGTAGATGCGCGGGCGCCCTATAGGACAGCGCCGCCTGGTCCGCCTGGTCCGCTTGGGCGATATGCCACCATGTGCGGGCGCGAGGCGCAAGGCATGGCCTGACTAGAGTTCAAGAATGGACAATCAGCGGTCATCGCGAGGCTCCGGGGGCTTGGCCGTCCCGGCAAGCACCGTCAGGCTCACTCAGTACGCCCACGGCGGCGGCTGCGCCTGCAAGATTCCGCCAGGCGAGCTCGAGGAAGCGGTGGCCAGGCTGGTACCTGAGCACCGGCCATCCGATCTGCTCATCGGTGTGGAGCACGGCGACGACGCGGCGGTCGTCCAGATCAGCGCTACACGGGCCATCGTCGCCACGGCCGACTTCTTCACGCCTGTCGTGGACGACCCGCACACGTTCGGCAGGATCGCGGCGGCGAACGCACTGTCCGATGTCTACGCCGTCGGCGGCGAGCCTCTGGTCGCGCTGAACCTGCTCGGCTGGCCGCGCGATGTGCTGAGCGCCGACATTGCGGCGGAGGTGCTCAGCGGCGGGCTCGAGGTCGCCAGGCAGGCCGGATGTCATGTAGCAGGCGGCCACAGCATCGATGATCCCGAGCCGAAGTACGGCATGGCGGTGACCGGGCTTGCCGACCCGAGCCGGCTGCTGCGGATCGATGCGGGCCGCCCGGGAACGCCGCTATCGCTGACCAAGCCGCTCGGAACCGGCATTCTCAACGCGATGCACAAGGCCACCGGCGAGGTAAGCGACGCGGCGGTCAGGGTCATGACCACGCTGAACGCCGACGCCAGCCGGGCAGCGCTGGCGGCTGGCCTTCGCTGCGGCACCGATGTGACCGGCTTCGGGCTACTCGGGCACGCGTTCAAGCTCGCGCGGGCCAGCGGGGTCACCGCGGTGATCGATCATCGCGCTGTTCCTCTGATCGAAGGAGTCCGCGAGGCTCAGCGCGCCGGGTACTTGCCTGGCGGCAGCCGGCGGAACCTGTCGTGGGTCGCGCCTCATGCGGATTTCGACGATCTGCCAGAAGATGAGCTACTTTTGCTCGCCGACGCCCAGACGTCCGGCGGTCTGCTGCTTGCTGGGGAGATTCCCGGCGGGACGGTCATCGGCGAGCTCGTGCCCCGGACTGAATGTGTCCTAACAGTCACGTAGCAATTACCTTCTGCAGTTACCTCGAAGGAATTGTGGGCAGGCTCCACTCACGGCTAGCACAACATCGGGCAGACTATCCGGGTGGCCTTTGCCGCAGCGGCGCCGTGCGAGCTGCCGCCAGATTGCAACAAGCGACGGCTGCCACTCGTCTAACAGTCGAATGGGGACGATCGCGCGAGACGCGCGTCGATGGTGTTAAGCACGGAATGGCGACCGGCTCCGGCCGCGGACAAGGAGGATCGGAGCGTGCAGGCACAGGCCGAGATGGAGCCGCCCGACGCCTCTGGCCGAGATAGGCTGCGGCAACTGCCGTGGCACCGGATTCTCGGCAGCACCGCCCTGATCCTGGCCGTCCTGTTCTTCATTCTCTCGCTCACCGCATACCTGGCCGATCAGGCTGTTCACCGGCACGCCGTTCTGACCTGGTATGACCTGAACGTCTACAACGACGCTGGCCTTATTACCAGGCAACTCCCCTCGATTCTGTACACGTGGGAGCTCAAGGTCGGCGTGCAGTTCACCTACACGCCGTTCGCCGCGCTCGTCTTCGCCGGCGGGTCATTCTTCCCGCTGGTGACGCTGCGCTGGCTCATGACAATCTCCAGCCTGGCGGCCATTCCGCTGACGGCGTGGCTGACGCTTGGCGCAATGGGACGCCGGGGCGCTGGCCGCCTCGCCGCCGCTGCCGCGGTCAGCGCGCTTGCCTTGTGGATTCAGCCGGTGGTCAAGGCGCTGTTCCTCGGCCAGATCGAGCCCTTGCTGATGCTGCTCGTGGTCTGGGATCTGACCAGGTCAGACGCGCGGCGGTGGAAGGGCATCGGGATCGGGATCGCGGCAGGGATCAAGCTTGTGCCGCTGCTCTTCATCCCGTACCTGCTGCTTGCGGGCAAGGTGAAGCAGGCCGCGATGGCGACCGGTGCCTTTGTCGCGACGGTGGTCGTGGGATTCATCAGCCTGCCAGGACCGTCCGCCTCGTACTGGCTGACCGGGTACTTCGTACGCCCCGGGCGGACTGGCTCGGTTCACTCGCTGGTCAACCAGTCCTTGCTCGGCTCGCTGGCCCGGCTCTACGGCACGGTCGCTCCTGCTCAGCCGGTCTGGCTGCCGATAGCTCTGGCCGTGAGTGCCGTCGGCATCGTCGCTGGCGCGATGCTCGCCAGAACCGGGCGTCCCGTTCACGGCTGGACGCTGGTCGGCGTGACCAGCGTGCTGGTCTCCCCGATCAGCTGGGACCACCACTGGGTGTGGATCGTGCCGGTGCTGGCCTTGGTGGCTGGCCTGGCGTTCACGGCCCGGCCCATCGTCAGGGCTTGCCTTGTGCTGGGAATCGTGCTCATTGCCGGGATCATGGCCTCGTGGCCATGGAAGTACAGCGGACCACGGGCATTTGTCCCGCGGCGCGGCCTGCTCGGCTGGTTCGTGAAGCCGCCTGAAGTCACCCAGGTCACCGTCGTGCACGGCTGGCAGTTGCTGACCTGGAACCTCTGGGTCGTGATCGGCATCGTTGTGTACCTCGCGCTGGTCGCTGCCGCCATCGTGACCTGGCAAAAGCGGCCGCGCCGGCAGCTTGCCGTGGTGACCGAGGACAAGAGCCCGATCGACGCGCTGCTCGCTCGGGCCGACGCGGTCTTGCGCGGCGGGACGCTGGTTGGGTCAGGCCAGCCGGACAAGTCGTCAGGCTCTGAGCACGCGAACGCGAGATGGAGCGTCGGGGGCAACGGCGAGGTGAGCGCGGCCAGGCAGGGAGCCGCAGGCGCAAATAGCGAGGCCGGCCGGGATTCGAAGACGGGCGACAATGCCGACACGGGAACGAGCCGGCCCACGGCTGCCGCGCCGCGGTCGGCTCGCTGACGTCTGATATCGCGCAGATACCGTCGCCGGGCTCTAGCGCAGCGCCGGATCTCTGGCCTCGGTCTTGCTGACAGTGGTGTCCGCGGCTGGCGCGACGCTCGCGTGCGCTAGCTGGTTCCGGTGCGACCTGCGGCCACGCCCGAAGACCGCGACCGCGTAGATAGCCGCAGCGATCACCAGGATGACCGCGACTCCCGCACCCAGGCCTGCCAGCGCGACGTTGATCAGGTGGAGGTCAATCATCGTTGTACGCCTTCCATTACTTCGATGTATACGGTGTTCACATCTCCATGATGACCTTTAAAGTTAACGCTGTCAACATCGCATTACTTACCAGCCAGCCGGCGATCCGGCGTGATTGCTTAGTGCTGCTAGCCCTTGATGCCGTTCAGCAAGAAGTCCGACGTACGCTCGATGGCCTTGGCCCGATCTTCGGGCGAGAGCGTCGCGAGCGGACCGTCGGTCAGCAGCGTGGCCAGCCCGTGCACGGTCGCCCACGCGGGAATCTCCGCCCCGGCTCGCCTCGACGGATCCAGCACCCCGTGCTCGACCAGCTCATCGAGCACGCCGCTGAGCAGCATGTACGGCCCCTGGCTCGCCATCCGCTCGGCCGCTCCCGGCTTCAGCTTGTCCTGCGGGCAGAACGCCGTCCTGAACAGACCTGGATCCTCGAGCGCGAAACTGATGTAGGCGCGGCCAAGCGCTCGCAGGCGTCGCACCGCCTCCTCGGCAGGATCCGGCGACGGGGTTCCTGACTCGAGGCTCTGCCGCATCGCGGCGGCGAGCGCCTCGATGGCGCGCTGCCTGACGACACCCAGCAGTTCGTCGTGGTCGGCGAAATGCCGGTAGGCAGCGGCCGCCGATACTCCGGCCTGGCGGGCAGCCGCCCGCAAAACCACCGCATCCGGGCCGCCAGCGCGCGCCATGTCGGTCGCCGCGTCCGCCAGAGCGTTCGGCAGGTCACCATGGTGATAGCTGTTGCGAAGGTGCCTGCGGTGCCGATTGCCGCGGCCATCTGTTGACTGCGCCATCTCGTCATAGTGCTGCAGAAACGCCAAGTAGACAACGTTGACAGACCTAGTCCGCGCGTAGCCTCAGATACAGATGGTCACGGGAGGCGATGCGGCTATGAGCGGCAGGACGGTGCGCCGGCGGGTACGCAGGATCCGGCTGCCAGAAGACCGCGGCGACCCGCAGCTAACGGAGCGCTCTGACCTGCTCGCGGCGGAGGAGCCGCTCGGGATCAGGGTCGGCGGGGAAGCCCTCACGATGACCATGCGAACGCCGGGCGATGACATCGACCTCGCAGCCGGATTCCTCGTCAGCGAAGGCATCGTCCGTCACCCTGACGACATCGCATCGATTCGGCTCTGCGACGGCACGACCTGCGGCCACGCCGGGCATGAAGGAATCGGCAACATCGTCGACGTCGAACTGCGTCCCGGCCTCGCGATCCGGCCATCGGCGCGCAGGAATTTCCTGACCACCAGCGCCTGCGGCGTCTGCGGCAAGGCAAGTAGTGCCGACCTATTCGTGCAGCAAGCTTGGACGATTAACGAGGACGCGCTCAGCATCCCTGCGGTCATGCTGACGTCGATGCCCGACGCGCTCCGCGCGGCCCAGCGGGTGTTCGCCAGCACCGGCGGTTTGCATGCGGCCGGGGTGTTCGGACCCGATGGCGAGCTGCTTGTCGTGCGCGAGGACGTCGGCCGGCACAACGCGGTCGACAAGGTCGTGGGATGGGCGCTCAGGCAGGGCATGCTGCCGATGCGCGGCTGCGTCCTGCTGGTGAGCGGGCGGGCCTCGTTCGAGCTGGTCCAGAAGGCGGTGCTTGCCGGATTCCCGGTGCTCGCTGCCGTTTCCGCGCCGTCCTCGCTGGCCGCTGACCTGGCCTCAGAAGCCGGGCTCACCCTGGTTGGCTTCCTGCGCGGCGGATCGATGAACGTCTACACCCGCGGCGATCGCGTGCTTGCTGAAAAAGCTGTCGTCAAGTAAGCGGATGGCGTCGCTCTGCGCAGCTTGAACTCGTCACGCCCGCGTCTTGTTAATGGCAGACAAGGGCCGGATCGCGAGGGACGAGTCACCGCCAAGCGATCCGGCCAACCCCCGTCAGGTGGACTGGGCTTCCGTCAGCAGGCCGCGGCGGCGCCTCACCACCAGGTCGGTCTTGCTGAAGATCGCGTCCACGACGATTCCGATCACGAGGATCACGATCATGATGGAGATCGCTCCTGTCAGGTCCTGATTGTCCTGCGCGTTGTTCAGCAGGACGCCCAGGGACAGGTTCCCTACGATGATCACGAGCAGCTGGCCCGCCATCAGGCTGCGCCACGCGAACGCCCAGCCTTGCTTCAGCCCCGCGAGGTAGGCAGGCAACGACGCGGGCAGGATTAGGTGCCGGTACAGCGAGATGCCCCGCAGACCCATCGTCCGGCCGGCCCGCAACAGCAGCGGCGGCGTGTAGTCGACACCGGTGATCAATCCGTTGGCGATCGACGGCGCGGCGCCGAGCACCATCACGAACAAGATGGCCGACTGCGTCGTGCCAAACAATATGATCGCGAACGGGAACCAGGCGATCGACGGCATCGTCTGGAGCCCGCTAATGATTGAACCGGTGGCGGCCCGGAGCGGCGGGATCCGGGATACGACGGCACCGAGGATAGAGCCAATCAGCATCGCGAGCAGGTAGCCGATGACCGCTGTCCGAACGGTGTTCCCGATGGCCTGCCAGAGCTGGACGTGCTGCGCCTGGTCCCACAGGTTCGCAAGACCCGCGCCCGGACCATTGACCAGGCCGCTGTCGGTATCACCGTGGAAGTTGCTGAGGTAGAACAACTGCCAGGCGCCCAGCACCAGCCCGATCGCGAGCAGCTTCGGCCAGGTCGCTGACCATACCTTTCTGGCGATGCGTGCGGGCTCGCGGCTCTTGGTGAGATCACCGAGCTCGAGGCTGTCGAGTCCGGCGATCGCCGAGTTCTGGCTGGCGGCATCCGCGCTCGCCGGGGTCCGCGTGCTAGCCATGGCGCCTCATCTCCTCCCGCAGCCGGTCCGTGATCTGGCTTGCCAGCGTCGCGACGCTCGCAGAGTCGATCCTGCGCGGGCCGGTTCGTGGCACGTCGTACTGTTCGATCACCCGGCCCGGCCTGCTGCTGAGCAGCACGACCCGGTCGCCGAGCCTGGCCGCTTCGCGGACGTTGTGCGTGACGAAGAGCACGCTCAGGGAGCGCTCTGAGCAGATCCGCTCCAGCTCGTCATGCAGCAGGTCGCGGGTCATCGCGTCGAGCGCGCCGAACGGCTCGTCCATCAGCAGGACATCGGCGTCCTGAGCGAGCGCTCTGGCGAGCGCCGCGCGCTGCCGCATACCGCCAGACAGCTCATGCGGCCGCTTGTCCGCGAAATCGCCGAGGTGCACGGAATCAAGCAGTTCAAGTGCCCGGCGTTTCCGCTCCTCCTTCGGCACCCGCAGGGCGCGCAACGCCAGCTCGACGTTGCGCCGTGCGGTCAGCCACGGGAACAGCGCGGGCTCCTGGAACATGATCGCGACCCGGCGGCCTGCCGTCTCGACCTGCCCGGCAGTTGGCGTGTCAAGGCCGGCCACGATCGAGAGCAGCGTCGACTTGCCGCAGCCCGACGCGCCGACGATGCATACGAACTCGCCCTCATCGACGGTCAGTGAGAGCCGGTCGATCGCGTGGACCGCAGCCGGACCGCGGCCGTAGACCTTCGTGATGTCTGTGAGCCGAACGGCGGCTTCCCCGGCGGCCGGCCGGGGCCGGCGGCCGTTGAGCTGGGCCGCCGACCCCGGTTCCGGTCGGTATCTCTGCAGTACGTTCATGACTTCACCTCTGGCTGGCCGGCGGCTTTGAGCTGCGCGTTCAGCGGCCCGAGATCGTAGAGCGCCGAGATGTCCTTGACCGGCGTCAGCAGTCCCACGGCGACCGCGTGCTGTGCGTCGACCTGGAGCGACGAAGCGATCGGGTCGTTAGTGAACGTGATCTCCTTGAACGCGGCAGAGAGCACGCTCGGGTCCAGACCCTTGCCGAGCAGCGAGGCCAGTTCCTTATTGGCCGCTGCCTCGGCGCCTGACGGGTTGGAGTGGATGTAGTTGTTGGCCTGAATCTGACCCTTGATCAGCCCGTTCACGACCGAGGCGTGCGCGGCGAGGAACTTTTGAGTCACCACCAGGTTGGTCGTGACGAACTGGCCCTTGGGCCACAACGAGGCCTCGTTGACCAGCACGTGGCCGCCGTCCTGCACCATCTCGATGTCGTAGGGGGCGGGCTCCCAGCCACCGGCGATCTGACCGGACTTGAACTGGAGCACCGCAGCCGAGTTCGGCGTGATAGGCGTGATCGGGACATCGCCGCCGCCCGTCTGGGTTGAGGTCAGGTGGTTCTTCTTGAGCCAGTAACGCAGCGCCACGTCCTGGGTGTTGCCCAGCGACGGAGTCGCCAGCTTCTGGCCCTTGAGCTGGGCCGGGCTGGTGATCCCCTTCTTCACCACCAGGGCGGCTCCGCCCGAGGCTGCGCCGGAGATGACCCTGATGAGCTTCCCGTTCGAGGTCTGCCACGCCTTGATCGTCGGGTTCGGGCCGACGTAGGCCGCATCTAGCTGGCCGGCGAGCAGGGCCGTGCCCTCCTCAGTGCCCGTGCTGAACGGATGCACCTCCAGCTTGACGTTCTTGCCGAGCGCCTTGGAGAAGAAGTTCTTCTGGATGCCGATGAGCGCCGGTGCGTGGGTGACGTTGGTCAGGAACCCGAGCCGAAGTACCAGCGGGTCCCCCGCACTCCCCGATCCGCCTGAGCTGGCAGCCGAGGATGATGCGCATCCTGCCGCCGCCAATGCTGTGACGGCGGCGACCCCCGCAGCGGTGAGTGCTCGTTTCATGTGACCTCCCAGGTTTGCCTATCTACATAGTAGGCTTGTATCTATATTCGAAAACTAGGGTTTATCAAAAATTGACCTTGATGGTCAAGCGGCCGGTCAGGTGCCGGTCAGTCTCCTGGTTCGGTCATGGTGAGCCCCTGAACAGCAGGAAAGCGTTGCAGGCACTGCTGAAGCTTGGCCATCTCGGCATCGGTCGCCTGGGTCGAAATGAACCTGACCGATCCGACAATCTTGCCGGGCGCCGTCGGCCGCACCGGATCTGCCCGCAGGCCGGAGGCACGGGAGCACGCGACGGTAACGTGCTTGGCGGTGGCCAGCTTGGTGTCGCTGGCCAGCTGGACGACGACCCACTGCTGGCCGAGTGCCGCGCTCATCCGCGCGCAGCCGCCGAGCAGGACGACCATCGCAGCCACGGCGCATGCGACGATGCGGGCGCGGGTAGTGGGCACAGGCCAAGCTTAGGCGGGCGCCCGGTCGGCCATGACAGGCTGGGATCGGTCAAGGAGGCGAGATGGAGCAAGCCAAGCGCAGCTATCCGCTGATCGAGGACTACGCGCTCATCGGCGACATGCAGTCCGCCGCGCTGGTCAGCCGGGATGGTTCGATCGATTGGCTCTGCCTGCCTCGCTTCGATTCCGACGCCGTGTTCGCCGCCATGCTGGGCGATGGCCGGAACGGCCAATGGCGGATGAACCCAACGGCCCAGGAAGGCCCGCCTTCACGGGCAGGCCGGGTCGAGCGTCGGTACCGGAAAGACACCCTGATCCTCGAGACTCAGTGGACCACTGTCGGCGGTGTAGTCAAGGTGATCGATTTCATGCCGCCGCGCGGTGCCGATACTCCGGTGCTGATCAGGATCGTCGAGGGCGTCGAAGGCGCTGTGGAGATGGAGAGCCACCTCACGATGCGCTTCGGATACGGCCGGATCATGCCGTGGGTTCGCAAAGTCGACCAGGCAGTGGTTGCGGTTGCCGGACCGGATTCGATCTGGATCAGAACCCCGGTCAAGCTGGTTGGGCGTAATTTCGCGCACCAGGCGGACTTCGTGGTCCGAGCAGGCGAGCGTGTGCCGTTCGTTCTGACGTGGCTGCCCTCGCATCAGAAGGACCGGCCGCCTGAGGTGATTCCGCACCACGCGTTGGAGCAGACGGCAACGTTCTGGACGGACTGGGTATCCCGGTGCACGTATGACGGCCGGTACCGGGATCCAGTGGTCAGGTCGCTAATCACGATCAAGGCCCTGACATACGAGCCCACGGGCGGCATCGTCGCAGCGCCTACGACATCGCTGCCCGAGGACATCGGCGGCGTGCGGAACTGGGACTACCGTTACTGCTGGCTGCGCGACTCGACAATTGTCCTGGAGGCAGCGCTCCGCACCGGGTACGTGGACGAAGCCGGGGCCTGGCGTGACTGGCTCGCCAGGGCCGTGGCAGGGTCGGCCGCCGACGTCCAGATCATGTACGGGGTGGCCGGCGAGCGGCGGCTACCGGAATGGACCGCTGATTGGCTTCCCGGCTACGAGGGCTCGGCGCCGGTACGGATCGGTAACGCCGCAGTCCAGCAGACTCAGCTGGACGTCTACGGCGAGGTTGTGGACACTCTCATGCTCGGCCGCCAGGCGGGGCTGCGCTTCGACAAGCACTCGATCAGCTTGATTGACCGCTTGCTTGGCTTCCTGGAGCAGCACTGGAACGAGCCCGATGAGGGAATCTGGGAGGTACGCGGAGGCCGCAAGCATTTCGTCCACTCGAAGGTAATGGCCTGGGTCGCTTTCGATCGCCGCATCAAGATGGCCGAAACCGGCCTGGTCTTCTCTCCGGAGTCCACTCTGAAGCGGTGGCGTTCGATTAGGGATGAGATCCACGCTCAGGTCTGCGAGCACGGATACGACACGAACCGCGGCACCTTCACGCAGTACTACGGCAGCGAGTCGCTCGACGCTGCAGTACTGCTGATCGCCGAGACTGGGTTCCTGCCACCAGACGATGCACGGGTGGTTGCGACGATCAAGACCATCAGACGCGAACTGACCCACGATGGTCTGGTGCTGCGATACACGCAGCCAGAGACCGGCACCTCGGTGGACGGCCTGCCCGGCTCAGAAGGCGCGTTCCTGGCGTGCAGCTTCTGGCTGGTTAACGCGCTGAACCTGATCGGCGAGCAGGACGACGCGACCGAAATGTTCGAGCGGCTGCTGGAGTTGCGCAGCGACATTGGGCTGCTCAGCGAGGAGTACGACCCGCGCATCAACCGTCAGGTCGGCAACAGCCCGCAGGCGTTCAGTCACGTGCCACTCATTCAGGCCGCGCTCAACCTGGACGGGCACGATATCCAGTACGCACGTAGCAGCATGGCCCGCGGGCGAGCTCAGCCGTCATCATCCTGAACGCCGTCGGCTGCCGCCGCCGTCGTGATCCGGCACGTGGCGACGCGGGTGGCCAATAGCCGGATGCTGAGGCTGATTGGCATGCCGACTTCCGTCTTCGTAGTCGGCGCCGCCGCCGATGTCCTGCGTGTATTTGCTCGCGGACTTCATCCAATCTTCGGTGTGTTGCGGTCGAATTGTCGGTGGCTGGTGTTAGTCTTTCAAACATAGCACCTAGAGCGACAACATCAGTGAAACCAACATAGAGCACAAGTTCGAGGAGGCGCCCATGCCGATCCCGCCGCCCGGCCCCGCCGACACCGTCGAACCGGTGTCAGCGGGCCAGGCGCTGCAGATGGCCGCTGCCGGCCTGGGCTGGCTGGCCCGGGCCGACCTGGCGTCGGTTCCGGTGAGCGTGCAGGCTGAGGCGCTGCGAGAACTGGAGCGGCTGCTGTCCTTCCACAC
>DATAEH010000002.1:0-16480 GCA_036258115.1 Streptosporangiaceae bacterium | reverse complement strand
GTGTGGAAGGACAGCAGCCGCTCCAGTTCTCGCAGCGCCTCAGCCTGCACGCTCACCGGAACCGACGCCAGGTCGGCCCGGGCCAGCCAGCCCAGGCCGGCAGCGGCCATCTGCAGCGCCTGGCCCGCTGACACCGGTTCGGCGGTGTCGGCGGGGCCGGGCGGCCGGATCGGCATGGGCGCCTCCTCGAACCTGTGCTCTATGTTGGTTTCACTGGTGTCACTGCTCTAGGTGCTATGTTTGGAAGACTAACACCAGCCTCTGACAATTCCGCCGCAACACACCGAAGAGGAGTGGGTTACGCTCATTGGCCGGGATTGGTCGGAGGCGCCCAGGCGGCGCCTTTCGAGCAACTACAGCCTTAGCAGCTCCGGCAGGCGATCTGACGGGAACCCGGGACTGCGATGCCCATCGCGTCCGATCATCGTTGTGCTGGCGGCGAGAACATTAAGCACCGCCTCTTCGACCGACTGAACTACGGCCTCGTACAACGCATCCATTTGTCCCCACTGCACGAACTCAAGTCGCGCCAGTTCATCGGCCGAGCCAGAGTCCTGTAGCCATCCAAGCAAGCTGTCCAGCATCCCGGCGTTGGCAGCCGCGGCCGAGAATGCCAGGAACAAGTCCCCTGAGAAATGACTGCCCGTCGTACCCGTTCTCGCCAGCCCGAGCGGCACTCGCCGAGCCAGAGCCTTGCATTGCCCCGGCAGCAACGGCGCATCGGTCGCCACGAGTGTGATACAGGATCCGGCACCGGGCGGCAGCCAGTCGGTCTCCTCCATCGGGTTGTCGTCACGCAGAGCCTCGCCTAGGTAGTGCCCGGCAATCACGAGCTCGTGGCGGCTGCCAAAGTTGGCCTGCATCAGCGCGCCCACCGTGTACCAGCGCGACCCGACCTGCACGCGGCGGGAGGCGGTTCCCGTGCCTCCCTTAAAGTCGTAACAGTTCATGCCGGTGCCACCGCCCACCGAACCTTCGTCGAGAGGCCCGCTGGCGGCAGCGTCGATCGCACGTATCGCGCTCAGCGCCGTGACGTGACCGCCGTTGATGTCGTTCAGATAGCCGTCCCACGTCTCAGCCACAACCGGCAGGTGCCAGCGAGCGGCAAGCACGGGTTCAGCGCGGATCGCCCAGTCGATGATCCCGCTGTGCACCGGCCCGATCGCGTGCGTGTTGGTGATGCCGACCGGGAGCGACACAGCACCGACCTCATCCAGCCACGCCACGCCGGTCATCTCGCCATTGCCGTTCAGCGAATACCATCCGGCCGGGCACGATCTGCCGATCCCTGCTCGCCCGAGAGGCAAGATCGCCGTGACTCCGGTCCTGACCGGACCGCGGCCGGAGACGAGTGGACCATCGCCTTCGATCAGGGTCTCGTAGCCGACCTCGACGCCAGGGACATCGGTGATCGCGTTCCACTCCCCGGGCTCCCCGCTCAGCGGGATGCCCAACTCGCGGGCCCGCGGCCGCGACGCACTTACCACGGACCCACCTCGGTCAGAAGACATGCAGTCAGCACTCCCTTTCGTAGCGACTTCGTAGCGACTTCGTAGCGACGCAAGCGGCGCAGTCCTACCCTCGCAGCAGGTCGCCCACTGCCGCGATACCGGACGCGATAGCCCGTTCACTTAGGTTCCCGAAACCGAGCACTAGCTGCCCGGGCAACGCCGACAGGTCCGCCCTCTGTTCGCTCATCCCGTAGAGGCCAACCGAGCGTTCTCTCGCAGCCTCGATCACCGCTTGCTCAGCCCTGTCGCCAGGCAAGTGCGCGACGGCATGGAAACCGGCTGCCAGGCCGGTCAGCGAGACCTCTGGAGCATGCGCCGCTAGCGCATCGACCAAAACAGCTCGCCGACGCGCATAGCTGGCGCGCATCCGCCGCAGATGCCGGTCGAAGCGGCCAGACTGCATCAGCGTCGCGAGGGCAAGCTGGTCGATCACTGGCGAGCCCCGATCATGCAGGGCCTTCTCCTCGACCACCAGATGCGCCAGTCCTGGAGGGCAAGCGACCCAGCCCAACCGGAGTGCAGGTGCCAGCGACTTACTGACCGTCCCGATCGCGGCGACGCGATCGGGCACGAGCCCCTGCAGCGCGCCGACGGGGTCCCTGTCGTACCGGAACTCCGCGTCGTAGTCGTCCTCGATAACCGTCCCGTCGCATCCAGCCGCCCACTCGGCGAGCTGCAACCGCCGTCGCGAGCTCAGCACGACGCCGGTAGGCCACTGATGCGCTGGCGTGAGCACGACCGCACGCGCACCGCTTGCGCTCAGCGCGGTTACGTCAATGCCCGACTCGTCGACGGGAACGGGAACGGCGCTAATCCCAGCGCGAGCCGCCGCGTTCGAGACCGTCACGCTGTAGCCGGGGTCTTCGAACGCCACGAGCGAGACCCCGGACCTGTTCAGAGCGCGCAGGACCAGGTTCAGGCCTTGGGCGAAACCTGTGCACACCACGATTCGGTCGGGACTAGCCGCCGCCGCCCGCACCCTGCGCAGATAACCGGCGAGCACCTCGCGCAACTCCTGGCTGCCGCGCGGGTCACCGTAGTTCAACGCGGCGTTGGGCGCCGCCCGGCAGGCCTCCCTGATTGCCCAGGCCCAGTCCGCCCGCGGGAAGCTCCCGAGGTCGGGCACCCCCGATGCGAAGTCGACCCCGAGCCGATCCTGGCGGCCCCCTCCGCGCGCCGCGGCGTCGCGCCAGGCCTCAGGACCCGCCGCTGTCTCTGCGTGGCTACCTCCCGCGCCGGCTCTGGCAGCCACCCGCGTCGCCGAACCTACATCCGCGCTCAAGTACCCCTCGGCTTGCAGCTGTCCGTAGCAGTCCTGCACCAGTCCGCGGGACAGGCCCAGCTCCTTGGCCAGCGCACGGGACGACGGCAGTCGCTCACCGACGCCGAGCCGTCCGGACCTGATCGCGTCCCTGAGCTGGCGTTCCAGCTGAGAACGCAGCGGCTCAGGCGCCTTACGGTCGAGCGTAAGCAACAACTCCGGGCTCAAACCGGACCACTCCACGGGCATGAAATTGGAGCTTACCGGTAGTCCAGTCCGCGCCTAGCGTGCTGAATATGACAGCTATAGCGCAATCCCAGCAGACAAGCGCCGGTATTGCCAGGTACGCCGCGGTCCTGAGGACACCTGGCGCTTTGCAGTTCGCGGTTCCCGGCATCATCGGCCGGATGCCGATGGGCATGCTGAGCATCGCTCAGGTCATGCTCATCGTCGCGGTCACCGGCCGGTACGGCGTCGCAGGAATCGTGTCCGCCGCCGGCGCGGTCCTGTTCGCGGCCGTCACCCCGCGGATCGCGCGGCTGGCCGACCGCTATGGCCAGGCGCTCGTGCTACGTCCGCTCGGGGTGGTCTTCGCCGTCACCTCGGCTGCGTTCGTCGGCTGCGCCATCACCCACGCTCCCGACTGGATGCTGGTCCTGTCGGGCTCCCTGAGCCGGGCTTCGATGCCCTCGCTCGGTCCGATGGTCAGGTCACGGTGGAGCGAGCTACTGCGCGGCAGTGACGCGCTGGATTCGGCGTTCTCGCTGGAAGGCATCGCGGATGAGGTCATCTTCATCGCCGCGCCTGTCCTGGTCGTGGCGCTGGCCACCGAGTTCCAGCCGATCAGTGGCATGATCGTCACCGTCCTGCTCGGGGCGGCCGGCGTCGCCGGGCTGACCAGACACCGGCGCAGCGAGCCGACCGTCCGCGCCGTTCAGGCCCGCTCAAGAAGCGTCCTGCGTAGCGCGGGGCTACGGGTACTTATAGGGGTGCAGATCTGCCTCGGCGCCCTGTTCGCGGCGGTCGACCTCGCGACCATAGCCTTCGCGCAGGAGCACGGCGCCAGCGGTCTGGCCGGGCCGTTGCTCGCGCTTTACGGGCTCGGCAGCGCGATCGCCGGAATCTGGTACGGGGCTCGGCGCTGGCGGGTGTCACATCGGGCCAGGCTGCGCGTCGCACTTGTGGCGACAGGCCTCGGCGTTGGCCCGCTGGCGGTCATGCCGGGCATAGCCGCGATGGCAGCCGGGATCTTCGTGGCTGGCCTCGGCATCTCAGCCACGCTGGTCAGCTCCTACAGCATCGCGGAGCGAGTTGTGGCAGCTGACCGGCGGACCGAGGGCATGTCCTGGCTTACCACTGCCGCCAGCACAGGAACCGCGATTGGCTCATCGATCGCTGGTCGGCTCGTGGACGCGCAGGGCGCGAGCGCCGCCTATCTGTTCGCGCTTGCCGCAGGGGTCGCTGCTATCGCGATCCTCGTCATCAGGTACCGCGACCTGGGCCGGTCATGAGCAACCCCGAGCCCGGCCCTTCCCGTCACTGGGCGAAATGGGCTTGGGTGAAGCTGAACCAGTTCCCCGAGTCGTCCCGCAGGATGGCCTCGATGCCGTAAGGTCGCTCGGCCGGCGGCTGGATGAACTCCACGCCACGCTCGACCAGAGCCTCGTAGTCTGCGCGGCAGTCGGAGGTCGCCAGCACGCCCGGACTTAGCGCTCCCTTGGCGACAAGCGCACGGACCTGCTCGCCGGTGTCAGCGTCGAGCATCGAGTGCGCCGGATCGAGCAGCAGGAACTGCTGGCCGCCCGATGACTTGACCGTCAGCCAGCGCATGCCGCTGTCGAGCTGGATGTCGTTCGTCAGATCGAAACCGAGCTGCTTGGTGTAGAACTCCTTCGCGGAATCCGGTTCAAGCACCCACACCGTCACGATCGAGATGCCGGTGATCATGAGGTTCTCCCCTCACATTGATTAGCACTGCATTGATTGGCAACACGACGACCGTATGGCTGGACAAGCCACGAACGCTTCTCCGAAATTGCGCTCTGGACCTGACCGGCTCAGTCTGTCGCGTCAGGAGCGCGCAGCCCGGTGCGGAACATTAGCGCGAAGCAGCCAGGGATCGGAGCGGGCCCGCCCTGGCGCGCGGCCTCCTGTTGGTAAGCCGACGGCGACCGGCCAACAATCTCGGTGAACCGGCGGCTGAACGTGCCCAGGCTGCTGAAGCCGACCACCATGCACACCTCAGTGACGGTCAGGTTGACCGACCGCAGCAGGTCACACGCCCGCTCAACCCGGCGCCGAGTCCTGTACCGCCCCGGCGTCTCCCCATAGGCCGCATCAAACGCGCGGATGAACTGGCCTAGCGAGTAACCGGCCTCCGCGGCCAGCGCCGCGATGTCGAGCTGCTCGGCGTAGTCGCGGTCGATCCGGTCCCGCGCTCGCCGCATTGCCCGCAAGCTGCTGACTGCCGCGCTCCCCACTCGGCCAACCTAACCGGCGTCGACCGGGACAGTCACGGCCGTGATGACAACGCCGCTGCCTACGGCCCACGAGCCTCGGTAGGTGGTCAGGGGCCGACCGCCTACGAGCGGACCGGCGACGAGCAGCCTCGCCGTGAATACGCCGTCCGGATCAATCTCGACCTCGGCATCTGCGAAGCCGAGCCACCTGCCGGTTGCCGGGGACCACGCCTTATAGACCGCCTCTTTCGCGCTAAAGATCATTCGGTCCCAACAAAGCTCGCCAGTTCGACTGGCCAGCCGACCCAGTGCCGTCTGCTCTGATTCGCTCGCCACCTTGGCGAGCACGCCGTCCGGCAGCGGGGCATGCGGTTCAGCGTCGATCCCGATTGCCGCGAACGCCTCCGTCCTCGCGACGGCCGCGGCCCGGTAGCCGTCGCAGTGCGTCAAACTGCCGACCACGCCCGCCGGCCACTGCGGAGCGCCGGTTGGTCCAGGCAGGATCGGCGCGGGCCTGACGCCGGCCCGCGCCAGTGCCAGCCGCGCACAAACCCGCGCCCCGGTGAACTCGCGCCGACGCTTCTCGGTGACCCCGGCGACCAGGGCCTTCTCCGCAGGCAGCAATTCCCCGTCGTCGCATCCGTCGCCGAACACCTCGACCGACTCGACGGCCGAGGGCAACAGCTCGGCAAGCATCAGGACCTCCAGCACAGGGCGGCTCGCCAGCTAACTTAGCGTTCGGCTACTGTCCCAGTGCGTGAGCGACGACACGCCCGCCCCGGAAGCCGCGCCGCCCGAAAAGTTGCCAGATGGCGAGCGACGCCGTCCGCAGGGCCACCGCGGCTCGTTCTGTACCCGACCGCGCGCTCGGGCTTCATTGAATACGATCGCGTCCTGTTCTTTAGCGACGCCGTGTTCGCGATCGCGATCACCCTCCTCGCCGTCGAGCTGCATGTCCCATCGACCGCCGCCAACATTGCGACCAGCAAGGAGCTCTCTCACGCTGCGGACAGCCTGCTCGGATTCGGCATCAGCTTCGCCGTGATAGCGCTATTCTGGCTCGGCCACCACGGAATGTTCCGGTACATCACCGCGATCGACCGACCGCTGATCATCCTGAACTTGCTTTTCCTCGGGACTATCGCCTTCCTGCCATATCCGACCTCGGTGCTCAGCGTCCATTCGCTATCCGATCGGGATGCGGTTATCTTCTATGCCACCTGCGCTGGCGCAGCAGGGCTCGCCGAGGGTTTCCTCTGGCTCTATGCGACCCGCCGCGGATCAGGCCTGACCGATGCTTCGGTCAACACGGTCAAGTGGCCGTACATTGTTCGAATATTCCGCGGGCCAGCCGTCTTCGCCGTCTCGATACCTGTCGCGATCGTCGCGCCGCGTGTAGCGCCGTACACGTGGATTCTGATATTCGTCACGGGCCTCGCGACGCGGTTCGCGGGACGGCGCGAGCCACCCGGAGCCGATCGGGAAGGAGATCCGCAGCTGAGGCGAGGATGGACACAACGGGGCGAATGAACACGGCGGGACAGGGTATCTGTGCATGCGCCGCGTTCGTCGCCGGAGTCACTAGCGTCTACCAGCCACGTCCGCGGGCGGCTGCGGCACCGCTACGCGGCGGAGGTGCATAACCATGTCGCAGCCACCGGCTGAAGCGGACACGGCTCTGCCGGCCGACCGCCGTACCGAGCTCATCACGACCGCTCAGGAGCACTGGGCCTCCGCGCTCACCGATCTGGGCGGGCGGAACACGCTGCTGTACTTCAAGGACCGCCGCTCCGGCACTCTTGACCTAGCTGAAGCCGACCCCGAGGCCCTCGAGCTCTTCATCAGCTCGGGAGCGATCAGGATCACCAGGCTGTTCCGCGACGTCGACGTGCGCGCCGACGCGATCCGCCGGATCCAGGTGATCTACCGCAAGGCAAAGGAACTGCTCGAGGAGCGCGGCATCAGGGCCGGGTACCTGGCCACCGGCATGGCGCGCTGGGACGAACTGTTCCTGCAGCCTGCCGCGCCGGTGCTGCTGCGCGGGCTGACGATCACGCCGACCCGGGCCAGGCATGATGACTTCGAGCTGGCCCTGGACGACGAACCCGAGGTCAACCCCGTTCTGCTGCACAAGCTGGCCAGCGTCTACGGCGCCGCCACCGACAAGCTCCCTGACATGCGCGGAGAACGCCTGTACCGGATGCTTGCGGCGGCGGCGAACGCCGCCGAGGTTCCCGGCTTCGCGATCCTGCACAGGACCGTGATCGGCACGTTCACCTACGCGAAGCTGCCGATGGTCAGGGACCTCCAGAACGCGGCCGAACTGCTCATTGACAGCGACGTGGTAGCGGCGATCGCGGGCGATCCGGAAGCACAGGAATTGCTTGCCACCGAGGACGACGCGGCTCCCCTGCTCGACTCGCCGGACGCGGATTACTCGGTGCTTGACGCCGACTCCTCCCAGCGCAGCGCCATCGCGGCGGTGCTGTCCGGCCGGAGCCTTGTCATTCACGGCCCACCGGGTACTGGCAAGAGCCAGACCATTGCCAACCTGACCGCTGCCCTAGTAGCGAGGGGCCGGAAGGTGCTGTTCGTAGCCGAGAAACGGGCCGCCATTGACGCGGTCCTTTCCCGGCTCAAGGGCGTCGATCTGGGCGAGCTCGTGCTCGACATCCACGAGGGCACTAGGGACCGCCAGCGGATCGCGGGCGACCTGGGCGCGAGCCTGGACATCGCGCAGCAGACCGCCAAGCCGGACGACGCCAGCCTGCGGCGCAGGCTGGCCGAACGGCAACGGCGGTTGAACGACCACGTCACCGCGCTCCATGAGGCGCACCCGCCGTGGGGGCTGACCCCGTTCGCCGTGCAGTCCGCGCTGCTGGGCGTGCCCGACGACGCGCGCAGCTCGGTACGGCTCCCGGCGCCCGAGCGCATCACCGGCATGGAGGCCGACGAGATCAGGGACGAGCTGCGCGAGTTCGCCCACCTGGGCGGCTTCACGATGCGCCCCGCTTCCACGCCGTGGTTCGGCGCAGTGCTCCGCACTCCTGAGGACGCGCGAGAGGCCTGGCAGCTCGCCGCGCAGCTGAGCAGCTATGACCTGCCCCGGCTGATGGACAGGCAGGCGAGGTCGAGCGCTGCGCTCGGGCTTCGCCCGCCGGTCAGCTACGCCGAGGCCGTGACCAGGATGAGCCTGTACTCCGGCGTCCAGCGGATCACCGCCCAGCTCGACCGGGCGGTCTACTCGGCGAACCCGCAGGCAATGGCCGAGGCCATGTCGGGCACCAGCTCAGCCTCGCTTGGTGAGCGGAGAAGGCTGAAGAAAGAGGCACAGCGGCTTTACCTTGGCCAGGCGAAGCTGGCCCGCGACGAGCTGGCCGCGCTGCTCGCGGAGGCGGCACGGCAGCTAGCAGACTGGGCCCGCGCCAGAGCCGTCTCGGCGTCCGGCACCCCCGACGCTGCCCAACTGCCGGCAGCCCCCGGCGATCTTGTTGAGCTAACTGAACTTCATGCCGAATGCGCGCGGAAACTTGACGCATTGCGCTCCCGCGTCCGCCTATCGGCCGATGATCTCTCCGGGCAGCTCGCGGCGCTGGCGGCTGACCAGGACACCGCGTGGCGGCTGCCGCGCCTGTACGAGCTTGCGGCACGTTTCAACCAGCTCAGCCTTGCGCCCCTGCTGGACGAGCTTGGCCGCCGCGAGGCCTCCCCCGACCTCGCCGCGCAGGCCTTTGACCATGCCTGGTACGCCTCGATCCTCGATCAGATCCGGGTCCGCGACCCGCGCTACGCATCCGAGCCGGGCGCGGCGCTCGACGAGATAGCCAGCGACTTCCGCGAGCGCGACGTGGAGTACCTGATGGCGAACCGGCGCCGGGTCAGGCATGCGTGGGCCGAGCGACTGCGCGAGGCGCAGGACCGGCATCCGTTGCAGGCTAGGGTGATCCGTAAGCAGGCGGCGCTCCGGCGTCGCCACTTGCCGCTGCGCCGGCTGCTCGACCAGACCTCAGACGTGCTGTTCGCGCTCAAGCCGTGCTGGGCGATGTCGCCGCTGATGGTCAGCCAGGTGCTGCCGCCGACCAGGCTGTTTGACGTCGTCATCTTTGACGAGGCCAGCCAGATCGTGCCCGCCGACGCGATCCCGTCGATCATGCGCGGGCACCAGATCGTCGTTGCCGGTGACGACCGGCAGCTACCGCCGACGAACTTCTTCCGCCAGGTCGGCGACGGCGAGGACGACTTCGCAGACGATGAGGAACTGGTCTCGTTCGGCGCTGGATTCGAGTCCGTCCTCGATGCGCTCAGGCCGCTGCTGCCGACCTGGCCGCTGGCTTGGCACTACCGGAGCAGAGATGAGCGCCTCGTTGCGTTCTCGAACACCCACATCTACGGCGGCGCGCTGACCACTTTCCCCGGCGTCGCCAGGGACGACTGCCTGCGACATGTAGTTGTGCAGCAGACTCCGGAGCCCGGCCAGGAAGTGTCGGTCACCGCTGAAGTCGAGCAGGTTGTCGAGCTGATCCTCGAGCACGCGAGGACCAGGCCGCACCAGTCCCTCGGCGTGATCGCGCTCGGGATCAAGCACGCGGACCGGATCGACACCGCTCTCCGGCACGCCCTGGCGGAGCGGCCCGAACTCGAGTCCTTCTTCGCCGACGACCAAGCCGAGCCGTTCTTTGTCAAGAACCTGGAGCGTGTGCAGGGGGACGAGCGGGACGCCATCATCCTTTCCATCGGCTATGGCAAGCACCCCGACGGCCGGATGCGGTACCAGTGGGGTCCGCTGCTGCGCGACGGCGGCGAGCGGCGGCTGAACGTCGCCGCGACCAGGGCGAAGCACAACCTGACCTTGGTCAGCTCGTTCTCCAGCCAGGACGTCGATCCCGACCGGCTCACCAAGGCCGGCGCGAAGCTGCTCGCCGACTACCTCGAGTACGCGGGCTCCGGCGGGACGTCCTCGGCTACCTCGGGCGGCGGCGTGCTGAACCCGTTCGAGGCCGACGTTCGTGACCGGCTGGCTGCCTGCGGGATCACGGTCGTGCCGCAGTTCGGCGTGGGCGGCTACCGCGTCGACTTCGCCGCCACGCATCCCGATGACGCCGACCGGATGCTGCTGGCCATCGAGGCGGACGGGACCAGCTACCGGCAATCCGGCAGCGTCCGCGACCGGGACCGGCTGCGGGGTGAGCACCTGCAGCGGCTGGGCTGGCGATTCCACCGGATCTGGTCGACGAACTGGTTCCGCGACCCGCAAGCCGAAGTCACCAAGCTGCAAAAGGCATACCTGGAGGCAGTCCACGAAGCGCAGCTCGCCGAACCCGCACCTGAACCGGCGGCCGAGCAGGCCGCCGACCCGCTTGCGGAGGCCGTGGCCGAGCCAGTTGCGCCGGCGGTTGTGGAGGCCGTGGCCGAGCCAGTTGCGGAGGCGACGGCCGAGCCGGTTGCGGCGCGAGCCGCCGACGCGGACGTGGTGCCCGACCCCAGGCGGCTAGCCGATTCGATCACGACCAGTGCTCGGCCGAGCATCGTTGCTGCGTCGAGCTCTTCCGCTGCTCGCGCCCTGCCCGCCGGGACCGACGAGTCCAGCGCGGTATGAAAGGGCCATTCATCACCACAATCCGCAATGAATGGCCCTTTCATACACGCGACTGAGCGCTCACTTCGTGCGCGGAGCGAAGGTTACCGTGATTTGCCGGAATCCGAGTGACTTGAGCATGCCAGTCAGCATCGCCCTGGTGTTCCGCTGCGCTTGCGTCAACAGAGCACTGTGCTGAGCCGCGGCCTGAATCTTGTGTTGCGCGACCACGTAGACCTGGTGCTGGCTGTTCGGGTTGCCCGAGAAGAAGTCACCGATCCGATTGAGCACCCCCCGTTGCTGGGCGAACACGTACGAGCGGCTGACGTTCAAAGTGGCCGGCTCAAGCCGCGCTCTTGGTACGAGAATGGTCACGCTGGTGCGATTGTTCGAAACCTTGATGGCGCTGCCCTTGAGCTTGGAAAAGTCGACGAAGGCGATATCGGTGCCCTGACCGACGAACAGAGTTTGGCTGCCCTCAATGAACGACGGCAGCCAGGACACCCGGCGGTCGAGTTCGACGATGACCTGGAACGAGCCGCTGGCGGCCTCGTACCTGCTCAGTGCGCTTATTGATTTGAGCACCACAGGTGAGCTGCGGTCGATGGTCGTTTCCGCGAACGGGTTCCCCAGCTGCGGCAGCAGGTGCACAGTCGAAAGGACGAGCAGAACCGCGATCAGCGCCGCGGCACTACCGACGACCAATCCGAAGGCCCGGCCGAGCCGTCTGCTCCTCGATGGCCGTCGTGCTGGCGGATTGTCTCCTTCGCGCGTATCGATTCTGATGGTGGGGTCCATCCCAGACCTCCGTGCTCGCCGTCCCAGGCGCCCAGAGGGGCCGGTGCCATTGCGCGGCTAGGTACCGTCGCCGGCCGGGCCGAAACATTGCTGCCACGGCATCGGTGCGCCGATGCCAGGAAGGGACACGTTGCCGATTGAGTTGCCTTCTGCAATATTGCGGCCATGTTCGGCATCGTCCGCCCATGCCGGCACCGGCTTCGAGGCCGGCTTTTCGGGCAATGGATGGCGCACCTGTGCGGCCTGTGCCTGGCCCTGCGCGATCTGCATGGCCAGAACGCGCGCCTGGTCACCAACTACGACGGCCTGCTGGTCTCGGTTCTGACCGAGGCGCAGAATCCTTCGGTCGCACCGCACCGGCAGGCAGGCCGCTGCGCGCTGCGAGGACTGCGGCGGGCAGACGTCCTCGACTCGGCCGGCGAAGGGGCGCGGCTGGCCGCGAGCGTTTCGCTGGTCCTTGCGGCCGCCAAGATTCGCGATCACGTGATCGACGGCGACGGCGCTTACGCCCGGCGGCTGGTCGCCTCTGGCGCGCAGGCGGTCGCGGTGCGATGGCAGGCCACGGCCGACCAGGTCGGCGCAGGAATCGGATTCGACACCGCGGTCCTTACCGACGCGATCGGAAGGCAGGCCGAGATCGAGCGAAGGGCCGGACTCAGCCTGCTGGACGTTACCGAGCCCACGCAGATGGCGGTCAGCGCGGCGTTCGCGCACACGGCAGTGCTGGCAGGCCGGCCAGGCAACGCCGCAGCGCTGGCCGAAGCCGGCAGGCATTTCGGCAGGATCGCCCATCTCATCGACGCGGTCGAAGACCTGCCTGCCGACCAGGCCAATGGGCTGTACAACCCGCTGCTGGCGACAGGAACGACGCGGGACGCTGCCCGAGCCCATTGTGAGGAGGCGCTGGCCGGACTGCGCAGTGCGGTCGCGGACCTAGACCTCGATGATCGAGCGCTGGCTGACGCGCTGCTCATGCGTGAGGTGGGCGTGGCCGTGGATCAGGTCTTCACCGAGCGGGGCGGCACGGCCAGCAGCTTCGCGGTCGGCGCTATGCCGTGCCTGCTGGGCGTTCTCGCACTACAGGACCAGCCGGACTTCGGGCCAGGCCCGCGGCGACGCGGGCGGTGCCGCGACCGCTGCGGCGATTGCTGCGATGGCTGCGACTGCTGCGACTGCTGCGACTGCGCCCTCTAGGTGCCAGCCTCGCTCAGGCCCGCGCCTTTCCGTCGTGCCGGCGGACCAGCTCGGTCAGCGCGGCTATCTCGGCCGTCAGAGCGGCCCTGCCGTCCGCGGTTATCTTGACCCAGGTTCGCGGGCGCTTGCCTTCGTAGCCCTTCCACACCTGGACCAGGCCGGCATCCTCGAGCACGGTCAGGTGTCTGGACAGGTTGCCCGGGGTGAGCTCGAGCGCATCGCGCAGGTAGCCGAAGTCGGCGAACTCGGCCTCCGACGTGATCGTGAGAATGCCCAGGCGATGGCGCTGATGAACGGTCTCGTCGAGGCTCCCGGTCGGGTGTGCCGCCATCATGCAGCCACCCGCTGACGTCGTTGCGTTAGGTAAGCTCCGGCGCCCGAAACGATCAGCACCAGCGCGGGCAAGAGAATATTTGGCAAGGTCTCCAGGCGCCACTGCGCCCCTGTTGGGTTCCACCCGAGCCGGAACAACACGTTCTCGGTGTCGTACAGACTGGAAAGCAGTGCCGTTCCGGTGAAGACTGCAGCAATGACCGCCAGAGCCGGGCTCCGCTCGGCACGGGCAAGCACCCATAGCGCGGCCGCGATGATCAGGAATGGCAGCGTGCCGCGGACGACGAGGTCTCCTGGCAGGAACTGCACGGTCGGCAACACGAGCAGCAAGGCGCCGACGATAACTCCGGCGATCACAAATCCGCGAGCTGGCGTGATCAAGCCAACCCGCCGCCCGTGCCTGCGGTACCACACGCTGGTCACGTACATGCCGACCCCGATAGCAAGCAGCCATTAAACGACCTCGGCGGATTGACCGCCCAGCAGGGGGCTGAATCCGGGGAGCGCGGTGAAAATCGGGATCAGCCCGGTCGAGTGCGATGGCGCCGGCTCAACGTAGAACGGAGCGCTCGCACCGATCACCAAGCCGAAGAGGACTAGCGGCAGCCAGTAGGCGTGCCTGGCGGAGCGCGCCTCGCTCCGCAACCGGTTGACCTCGCTGAGCATGCTCGCCAGGCTGTCGGTAGCGCCCGGTGTGCTGCCTGACGTCGGCTCGTCTCCTGGCGACTCGCTAGTTGATGACATTCGCAGCCACCTCGCTCTCGCCAATAGCTTTGCATTCCAAACTACTTTGCGCAAGCTCAATGAGATCGGCGGGAGCATATTCCACCCCGCACGCCAAGCCGACGGTCGCCGCTAACGGCGTTCCTGGCCAGCGACGACCCGAACGCGCACTGGCAGCTTCGTCGTGAGCGCCAGGCCTCCGAGCGCCGCGGCTACGAGGACGCCGAGCGAGGCGTACGGATTGCCGATCATCGCCTGGACGATCAGCAGAAGGACGATTCCGCCGAGGTTTCCTGCCAGCAGCAGGAAACCGACCGCGGATCCGGCGCGTTCGGGCCCGGTGTGCAGCTCAGACCAGTCCAGCACCACGGGCAGCGCCGCGAGCAGCACGAAGCCCTCGATGAACAGCACGATTCCAATGAACACGACGCCATGCCAGAGCGTGATCGCGCCGAAAGCTACGGCGGTCACGCCGACGGTCACCTGCAGCATCGTGCGGCGCCGATCGCGCTTGGCTGCGGCTTCCGGCAGCACGGCGGCGCCGAGGATCCCCGCTCCGGTCAGGACCGCGAAGAGGTAACCGCTCGCGGACCCGTGATGGAAGTGGCCAAGTATCGGGTCAAGCCAGGTCGCGACCGCGTTGAAGATGCCCATCCCAACGAACAGCAGCCCGCCGAGCAGCCACATGAAACGATCTCCCCGCAGCCATCCCAGCGTGATCGCGACCGACGCGTCGCCGCGGAACGTAGGCGGGGTGCGCAGCGCGGCAAGCAGCCAGGCGGCGGCCACCACCGCAACCAAACCATGCACGAGCACAACCAGACGCAGGCCGCCGGCGTCGAACAGCGGCCTGGCGGACAGGGCGGCGGCGAGAATACCGACGTACAGCGACAGGCTGCCGATCGAGATAGCAGCCGTCCGCTCGCGATCTGGGAAGTGGCGCGCGGCAATCTTGGTGATCGAGTTGAGCACGAGCGGCTGTCCAACAGCGATGACCAGCTGGCCGATGAGTGCCCACCAGAATGAGTCAGGGGCGACGAGCCGCACGAGCCCGCCCGTGCCGGTAAGCATGGCCCCGAGCCCGAGTGCGCGTTCGAAGCTGATGTCGAGCCATCTTCCGAACGGCAGCGCTAGCACGACATAAATCAGCGGGAAGATGGCCGCCAGGTCGCCGACCTCCGAGACGGATACGCCCATCGCCCGGCGCGCGGGGGACTCGATGAACGCATAGGACAGCCACAGCAACTGCGTGCAGGCGGCGAGCAGCCCATAGCCGGCCAACACCAGCCACCTGTTCATCGTGTCCCCCACTACGGCTAACACGGTGCAACTAACACGGTGCGGCCAACACAGTGCAACTAACACAGTGCGGCGAACACGGTGCGGCAAACACATCCTGCTCAGATCGCGCTGCTGCGGCGCTCGAGCAGCAGGACGTCGCGCCAGCGCCCGTTGTGCCTGGCCAGCCGCTCGCGCGTGCCTACGATGCGGAAGCCCGCGGCCTGATGGACTGCGATGCTCGCCGTGTTCTCAGGAAATATCCCCGATTGGATCGTCCAGATTCCGGCTGCCTCCGTTGAGGCGATCAGCCTGGCCAGCAAGAGCCTGCCGATCTTGCGGCCTCGTGCAGCGGGGTGCACGTAGACGGAGTGCTCGATGACACCCTGATAGACCTTGCGCCGCGAGGTGGGTGACGCGGCGACCCAGCCGAGCACCGCGCCGGTGCCGGCATCGATAGCAACGAAACGGTGGTCAGGCAGGCGAGTCCTCGTGAACTCGGCCCAGTCAGGTGCGGCTGTCTCGAATGTCGCGTCGCCCTCGTCGATTCCTGCCTGGTAAATCGCCAGAACCTGCTGGGCGTGCTCGTCGGTCATGGCCTCGATCGTGACCTGCCCGGTCTGCATCATGCCGAGGCTACTCGTCGCTGACTCCGGGTAGTCGCGCGTAACCCGGGTAGCTCGCCCGCGCAAGCAGGAGAATGGCGTCAGACCCGGACGCCGCAAGGGAGCAGCTCGTGACGACCTACAACCCGCGCAACATCGACTACCTCGGACACCTGGCCCGCGAATCCGCCCTCTTCGGGCACGCGCTGGACGGGGCGGCCGCGGACGCGCGGGTTCCTACATGCCCGGACTGGAACGCCGATGACCTGCTCTGGCATCTCGGCGAGGTGCAGTGGTTCTGGGGCACAGTCGTCCGCGAGGGTGTCGATGCCGAAGGCGCTGGCGCGCTGGCTCAGCCCAGGCCGGAGAGCCGCTCCGGGCTGATGGACTTCTTCCTCACCGCGAGCACGGACCTGGAGAAGGCGCTGGCCACGGCGAGCCCGGAGAGCCCTGCCTGGACCTGGTCTGACGACAGGACCGTGGGATTCATCATCCGACGCCAGGCGCACGAGGCGCTGATCCACAGGATCGACGCGGAGCTGACCGCTGGCCAGCGCCCGTCCCTGATGAATCCGCTGCTGAGCGCCGATGGCGTCGACGAGGTACTGCGGATCATGTACGGCGGCGACCTGCCCGGGTGGGCCACGTTCGCGCCGGACGAGCGGCGCACGGTCCGGGTGCAATCCACCGACACGGGCGACACCTGGTTCGTCACCCTCGGCCGATTCGGCGGCACCGACCCC
>DATAEH010000001.1:0-30646 GCA_036258115.1 Streptosporangiaceae bacterium | reverse complement strand
CGCCGCGGCCCAGATCATGTCGTTCAGGAACGCCTGCCCGCCCCGGCTGGCCGCGAAGAACGCGAACCGCCAGCTGTCTTGCAGCATCAGCCCGGGCATGGTCAGCCCCATCGCGAAGAACGCGATCCTGGCGGTGCCGCTTAGCAGCGTCGCCACCGCCAGCATCGCCGCGCCGCCCACCAGGCCGACCGCCAGCGCGGTGCCGGTGCAGCTGCCCACGGCCTGCCGCCAGGCCGGCTGCTGGGCGCCGCTGAACCTGACCAGCAGCGGGTCGGTGGCCAGGCCGCGGGAGGCGTTCAGGATGAAGGAGTAGGTCACGTACGCCAGGCTGAACGCGCCGAACTGCACCAGGCCCAGGGAATGCGCCACGTACAGGCTCACCGCGAAGTTGGTCAGGCTGGACACCGCCTGATCGGCCAGCCCCCACCCCAAGCGCCGACTCACACCCCGCAAACGGATCTTCATTGCGCGTGGTGACATCAGAGCGCACCAGGCCAGCCGCGGGCAACGCGGGTGCGTGGCGGTTGCCGCTCATCTGGCTCACACATCACCGATCATGCCGACTCTCGGTCGCGCGTCCGGCGAGTTACGCCTCGTCATGACGTTGTCTGGCCCCGATCGATTCGCCCGGCCGAAGATTCAGATCCAGTAAACCTGGCGTTCATAGGATCGAGTTGCGGTGCGCGGTGATACTTCAGCGGGGCGGCTGTTCGGCCGTTCCCGGCAGCAGGACGGACTTAGCGCACCTAAACGCCTCAGCATAAGGTGCCCGGCACTCCATGCCGCGCAGCCTTGCTAGGCCCAGGAAGACCTCGTCGTCCCACCAGTCACGCCCGAGCTGCGACGGATAGCACTTATGCAGCAGCTCCGTTTTGCG
Source organism: Streptosporangiaceae bacterium (assembly GCA_036258115.1). Taxonomy (GTDB): domain Bacteria; phylum Actinomycetota; class Actinomycetes; order Streptosporangiales; family Streptosporangiaceae; genus Chersky-822. The sequence continues at coordinate 29,769 of DATAEH010000001.1, read as the reverse complement.
CTTCGCAAGGTCGGCCGATAGGGGCACATAAACCGACGGGCGGCCGAAGTCTCCGTCCCACTTGGGTATCTCGTAAGCGAGGTAGAGCTGATCGCGGAAGACAGTGGGGATGATCTCGGCGATCGTTCGATGATCTTGGTGGAGATCATCGGCGGACGGCGCTAGCACCACATCGGGCACACATGAGCTGGCTACGTCCTCGAGCACGTTCTTCACCGCTGCCCACTCGGCAGGCAGCCGGCCTTCCGCGAAGTCATGCATCTCGACCGTCACGTCACGGTCCGGCAGGAAGGCGCTTGCCGCCGACCGCGCCTCCAGCTGCCGCTCGGCCGTACCGGTCAAGACGACGTACCGCACGCGCAGCCCGGGATGATGTACCGCGAGCGAGAGCAGCGTGCCGCCCGCGCCGATCTCAATGTCATCGGGGTGAGCCCCGACCGCGAGGATCGAGAGCGCAGTCCCCGGCGTGGCGGCCAGCCTGAGCGGCAGCAAGCGTGGTCACCCCACCGCGGTCTCGGGCACGAATGGAGTGCCGGGATCGGCAACAGGCTCGCCGATCGTGGACGTGAGCGCACCGAACGCGCCGGAGCGGTCCGCGTCCCACATCATCCACGGGCAGTTGCCGCGGTGGTATAGCTCCTCGAGCTGCACGCGCTCCTTCACGGTGTCGGCCGCCGACCAGTAGCCCTTATACGGGTAGGCCAGCACTTTCTGCTGCAGCACCAGGCGCATGATCGCATCCTCAACGAGGTCCTCGCCTTCGCCGAGGTAGTCGAAGATCTCTGGCCGGAGCACGAAGTAGCCGCCGTTCTCCCACTGACGCAGGTCGCGCATGGGCGTGACCTGGGTGATCAGCCCGTCATCGGCAACCTGCACGACATGGTGCGAACCTTGGAGCGGCACGGCGAGCAGGGATGCGACGGCGTTGCTCGCGGTGAACCGCTCGACCATGTCGGGCAGTGGCGCATTCGTCAGCACGTCCGCATAGTTCGCCATGAACATCGGCTCGTCCTCGACAAAACGGCGGACCCGCCGCAGCCGCTCTCCGATCGGTGAGTTCAGCCCGGTGTCGACGAACGTGATACGCCATTCGGAGATATCGGTGCTGAAGAGCTTGACCTCGGTGGCGCCCTTCTCCAGGACAAAGTCATTCGACCTGGTCTCGTCGTAGCTCAGGAAGAAATCCTTCACATATGACGCGCCGTATCCGAGGCACAGCACGAACTCCGTGTGCCCGAAGTGCGCGTAGTAGCGCATCACATGCCAGAGCAGGGGCCGTTCGCCGATCATCGCCATGGGCTTTGGACCGGTATTGACACCGTCACGCATTCGCATGCCCAGGCCACCGCAGAACAGCACGACCTTCATTTTGTTACCCCCAAAGTCAGACGATGTCGAGAGCCGGGATCGGGAATACGAGCCTGCCGCCCCAGGACCGCACGTAGTCGAGCTGCTCGCTGATCTCCTCGCGCAAGTTCCAGGGCAGCACCAGCACATAGTCCGGTTTTGTCTCGGCAAGCCGGTCTGGCGGGTAGATCGGGATGTGCGTGCCTGGCAGGAACATGCCCTGCTTGTGCGGGCTGCGGTCGACCGTATAAGGGAGCAAGTCAGAACGGATACCGCAGTGGTTCAGAAGCGTGTTTCCCTTGCCGGGCGCTCCGTAGCCGGCGACCGACTTGCCGCCCGCCGCGGCGCCGAGCAGGAAGCCAAGCAAGTCGCTTTTGATTCGCAAGACCTCGCTGGCAAAGCCCGCATGACCCGCCAACGTATGCAGGCCAGCTGACTCCTCGGCACCCAGGACCGACTTGACGTTGAGGGACGGCTCAGAGGCGGCTTCATCGGGCGTGGCGTAGACCCGAAGCGAACCGCCGTGCGTCTCTAGCTCGTCGACGTCGGTAACCCGCAGCCCCGCCGTCGCCAGCGCCCGCGACGCGGTGAGCAGCGACAGATAGGAGTAGTGCTCATGATAGATGGTGTCGTACTGGCGGCGCTCCATCAGCCGCAGCAGGTGCGGGAACTCCAGCGTGACGACTCCCGAGTCCTTTACCAGCGCGCGCAGGCCAGCCGCGAAGCCGGTGATATCAGGCACGTGCGCGAACACATTGTTGGCGGCGACCAGGTCGGCATGGCCGAACTCGCCCGCCAGCTCACGGCCTGTCTGCTGCCCCAGGAAACGCGACTCTGTCCTGACGCCTCGCGACCTGGCAACCTCCGCCACGTTCGCGGCGGGCTCGACACCCAGCACCGGGATGTTCCTCGCGACGAAGTGCTGGAGGAGGTAGCCGTCGTTGCTGGCGACCTCGGTCACCAGACTGTCGGAGGTGAGGCCGAGACGGTCCGTCATCAGATCCGCGTATCGCCTCGCGTGGGCTACCCAGGAATCGGAGTACGAGGAGAAGTAGGCGTAGTCGGAGAAGATGTCCTCGCCGGGCACATACGCTGGTAGCTGCACCAGCAGGCAGGACTCGCAGAGCCGCACGTGGAGCGGGTAAAAGGACTCGGCCTCGTCCAGATGATCGGCGCTCACGTAGCTCTCGCACAGCGGCGACATGCCGAGGTCGACGAAGGTCCGGGTGAGTGGAGTCCCGCACAGGCGGCATGACGGCGTCGCTGGCAAGCTTGCCCCCCCACTCCAAACGGTGCCGAGTACGTTATCACTTATCGTGTGGATCATGGGCGGTGTCCTGAGCCTCCTGAATTTAGCCGAATCTACCTAAATTGTCTCTGCTATGTGAATGACCGTAACTGCAAAAAGCTACGCCAAACGGGGGGACATCGAGTGAGCGATCACGTCTGCCGTGCCTGCCGGAGCCGCTCCGGCCATCTGGTCCTTGACCTGGGCGAACAGCCCGCTTGCGATTACTTTCCTGCCGCCGAGGACCCTGGTCCCGATCCCGAATACCCGCTCCAGATGTGGCTCTGCGCGGCTTGCGGCCTTGCGCAGCTCGTGGCCGACCCGACCGTGCCAAAGGAGCCGAGGGGAGCCGAGCCAGCCGCGCTCGTCGAGCAGGCCGCAGACGCGGTCGGCCGGGCAGCCGCGGCCGGCCTGCTGCGGGCAGGCACCTCCGTCACCGAGTACGGCAGCCCGCACGGCGGGTCGTGGCTCAGCCTGCTGGCCGAGCGCGGGCTCACGCCCGCAGAACCAGGCGAGCTCGCTGATGTCATCGTCGATTGCTTCGGGATGATGCACGCCGCCGATCAGGCCGCGGCCCTCGCGGAGCGTGCCTCCCGGCTTTCCAATACCGGAATCCTGCTGCTGCAATACCATTCGCTGAGCGCCATCGTCAGAGGCGGGCAATGGAACGCGCTGCGCCATGCGCACTACGCCTACTACTCCACGACGGCACTGGCCGGCCTGCTGGCGGCGCACGGCCTGCGGGCGCAGGCAGCCTGGCAGTTTGACCTCTATGGCGGCACAGTCCTGCTTGCGGCCAGCCGTCATGCTGTGCCGGGCCCGGCCGGCCCCGAGAGCGTCGACGAGCTGCTGGCCGATGACTCCAGCGTCGGCGTGACCGACCCCGGCGTGCTCAGCGGCCTCGGTCGTGACGCCATCGCTGGCGCCGACGGCCTGCGAGCCTGGCTCGTCGCGCAGCAACAAGAGGGCAGCAGCGTCATTGGCTACGGTGCCGCGTCGCGCGCGGTGGCGCTGTTGCGCCGGGCCGGCATTGACCGGGATCTGCTCCCTGCGGTGGTTGACGCCTCGCCGGCAAAGATTGGCCTGCGAATGCCGGGGACCGACATCCCCGTTGTCAGCCCTTCCGAGCTCGCCACCAGAAAGGTGGACGCCGTGCTCTTGTTCCTCGCGGACCTGCGCGCGGAGGTGCGGGCCGCGTATCCGGGAGTGGAAGCTCATGGTGGTCAATGGGTAGACGCTGACACGCTAGCCGGATGGCAGGGCAGCACGTCAGGTGGCCTGGAGCAGCACGCGTAGCCGCTCGAGGCACCTGCCCCTGGTTGGCCCGATGCTGCCAACCGGCAGCCCGAGCTGGCTTGAGATCTCCGCGTACGAGACTGGCGGGTCGGCCATCAGCATCTCCAGCAGCTTCTGCCAGCGCCACGGCAACAAGGACATGGCCTCCCTGACCGCTACTGCCCGCTCGGCCGCGAGGAGGCCCTCGTCGACGTCGGGCTGATGCGTCACCACGCCGCTGAAGACGACGTCGTCCTGGACGAGCATGACCCTCTTGGCGCGGGACACGTGCCGGAGGCACTCGTGCCTCGCGGTTGTCGCCAGCCAGCTCCCGATCCGCTCCGGGTACTCGATGCGGTTGATGTGCTCGAGCAACCGCAGCCAGGTCGCCTGGGCGACGTCGGCCGCATCGCTGTCGGCCAGCTTGAATTCGCGGGTCATCGCCCAGATCAGCCGTTCGAACTGCTCGACCAGCCTTTCCCATGCCCAGCGGTCGCCGCCAGCCGCGCCGCGTACCAGCGCGGCGATGTCCGGTGCGGAGACACGGCTGGCCCGGGCGACACCTTCCCGGACCCTCGCTGGACTTTCCGCAATGGCATCACCAGGCGGTGCCAAATCTGTTTCCAGGCCATGCTCCCGCAGGTCGGCAGTAGGCACCAGCACTGTCACGCCACCCTCCCCTTAGCTACCGCCAGTCCGATTGGACCGGCTGTTCAGTAAGCGCCGTCCGCGTGCATGACGGCTGACCAGGTCTTCCACAAGATCTGCAGATCGAGGAACAAGGACCAGTTCTCGACGTATCGCACGTCGAGCCTGACGGCCTCATCCCATGGCAGGTTCGACCGGCCATTTACTTGCCATAGGCCGGTAATTCCCGGCTTGACGACCAGCCGCCGCCTGACGTAGTCGCCGTAACGAGTTGTCTCGTCGGGCAAGGCAGGCCGCGGCCCGACCAGCGACATGTCGCCGATCAGTACGTTGAAAAGCTGCGGCAGCTCATCAAGCGAGTAGCGCCTCAGCAATCCGCCAACGTGCGTTACGCGCGGATCCTTGCGCATCTTGAACAGCAAGCCATCGCTGTCGTTCTGGCCGATGAGCTCGGTTTTGCGCAACTCGGCGTCAACAACCATGGTGCGGAATTTGAAGAGTGTGAACGGCGTGCCGTCCTTGCCGACGCGGGTCTGGCGGAAGAGCACGGGACCCCGGTCGCCGAGAGCGATCGCGAGGGCGATGACACTGAGCACGGGCACGAGGAACAGCAGCGCGGTGCCGGCGATCGCCTTATCGAAGGCAGCCTTGACCAGCCGCTTCGTTCCCGTGAACTCCGGGTGCTCCATGTGCAGAAGCGGCAGGCCCGCGATTGGCCTGATGGTCGTCCGCGGGCCCGCCACGTCAAGCAAGGCCGGTGCCACGCAGATATCAGTGCCGGCCTTCTCCAATGCCCAGGCGAGGTTCCGCAGCCGGGCGCCCATCATTTCGCGGCACGCGAGTATCGCTACGGTGTCGGCCTGAAAACGCCGGACCACGTCCGTCACATCGGTAAGCCCACCCACTATCGGGATTCCTTCGATGACAGCCCGACGATCGGTGCCCACGACACATGCGGCGACGATGTTTAGCCCGTGATAGGTCTCGCGGCGAAGTACTGCGCTCAGTTCGCTGATGACGTCCTCGTGGCCGACGACTACGACCTTTCGCATGCACGCGCCTTGCTCGCGTAGCCGGTGCAGCCTGCGGCGCAGCCAATACCGGCAGGCGAGATCGAAAAGCGTCAGGCAGGGAAGAGCGACGACGACGTAGCCGCGTGCCACCTCGGTCTTAGTGGCATAGGAGAAAATGGCTACCACCGCGGTCAGGCAGACGCCCGCGTTGACAACGCGGCGAAATTCGTCGGTACCTACGCCAATGAACCGATCGTCAAAGCCGCCAGCAAGCTCCAGCGCCGCAAGCCAAAGAATCGGCAATGCCAGGCCAAGATATATATAAGCGGCGTCCTGCAAATCGGTGCTGCCGAATCGCACCTCGAAGGCCAGCCATCCCGCCGCCAGACCTGAACAGACATCCAAGATCACTAGCTGGCGCTTGTAAGCGCCGGTCCAGGCCCGAACCCGGCCCACGGCCAAGCGCGCAAGCACGCTGACCTCGACCAGCTCAGGGACAGCTATTTCCTCTGCCACCGCCCACCCCCCAGGCACTCTGCCTAACTCCAGGCAGCGCACCAACTCCACTCCCACTGCGGAATGACACACTGCAGACGCGCAGACAGATAGGCCGGTTGACAGCATTTTTTGGCGTAGTCAGCCCCGGTGCCCGTGCGGCTCCGCACCAGACTGAGTTATCCCAGGTCAGGGCGCAAGAACTACAGAGAGTAGCGTTGGTAAATTCTCTGTATTGGCCGGTATCCACCGGCGGCTGACCTGGAATGCGGCACGGGTCGCGATCGGACAGTACAGTGCCGCAGCGAGCCAGCGCCCTCAGAGGCCGCCGACACTAGAATCGTGCACGTGATGCAGGAGGGGCTGGACCCGGAGGACGTTAAGATCATTACCCTTGCCCGCTCGGCCAGGGCAAGGGTCGATTCGGCCGAGGGGGCAGCCGTCCGGGACGAGACTGGGCGGACGTATGCGGCCGCCGCTGTCGCGCTCCCGTCGCTCCGGTTGTCGGCATTGACGCTCGCCGTCGCGATGGCTGTGTCGAGCGGAGCGGTGGCGCTCGAGGCAGCGGCCGTTGTCAGCGACGGCCCGGGCCCGACTGCGGACGACATCAGGGCAGTCAAGGACATTGGCGCCGGCGCGCTCATTATTCACGCAGGATCTGACGGCACCGTTCGGTCGACATCGCGGCCCTGAGCCGGAGACGCGCACGGGAAGCCAACGTCGCTGCACCGGCCAGCAACGACGTCCGGTTCGGCCACCGGCGACTGGCCGAACCGGCCGGGACGGTCGCGTGGTAGTGGAGAATCACAGGATGGACCTGCAAGCCGACCGTGGCGCCGCCGGCGGGGAGTTCTTCGCCGGCTTCGCGTGCTTCGCGGGGCGGCCAAACGTTGGCAAGTCGACGCTGATGAACGCCCTGGTCGGCAGGAAGGTCGCGATCACCAGCAGCAGGCCGCAGACCACCAGGAGCGTGATCAGGGGCATCGTGCGCCGCCCCGACGCCGAACTGACCATCATTGACACCCCGGGCCTGCACCGGCCGAGGACTTTGCTCGGCGAGCGGCTCGACAGCTTGGCTCGCTCAACGCTCACCGAGGTGGACGTGATCGGCTTCTGCGTTCCCGCTTCTGAGCGGACCGGTCCTGGGGACAAGTACCTGGCGCGCGAGTTGACCGAACAGGGGCGCACCCCGGTGGTCGCGATCGTCACGAAGACCGACCAGGCGTCACCGGCGCAGGTCGCCAGCCAGCTCACGGCCGTCGAAGGGCTCGGAGACTGGTCGGACATCGTTCCGGTCTCGGCGGTGACCGGCTTCCAGCTTGACGTGCTCACCGACGTGCTCGTCGGTCACCTGCCCGCTGGTCACCCGTTGTACCCGGACGGCCAGCTCACCGATGAGCCTGAGCAGCAGCTCGTCGCCGAGCTCATCAGAGAAGCGATCCTGGAGGGCGTGCGGGACGAGCTGCCGCACTCCATCGCGGTGGTGGTCGATGAGATGGGCCCGCGCGAGGGCAGGGACGACCTCATAGACGTACACGCGGTGATGTACGTCGAACGGCCGAGCCAGAAGGCCATCGTGATCGGAGCGAAGGGAGCCAGGCTGAAGGAAGTCGGCTCGCGCGCCCGTCAGCAGATCGAGGGCTTGCTCGGCAGCCGCGTCTTCCTGGATCTGCGAATCAAGATCGCGAAGGACTGGCAGCGCGATCCACGCCAGCTGCGCAGGCTCGGTTTTTAGCCCGATCTCCCTGTAACTACGGCGATTTCGCAGGTCAGCTACGTCGGCCGTGGCGATCAATTCCGGCAAATCGCTGACCCAAGATCACGGGCCGTGTGATGATCAGGACTCCGGTGTGCGGTTCAACCCGGCGAGCTAGTCGCCCGCGAGGGCAGGCTGGAGGGAAGCGATGCTGGCCCTTGTCGGGTCCAAAGTCTGTTACCGGACCATAGGTCATGGTGTCTTCCACTGCGAGCGCTGCGGTGGCGACCGGCCCTACCGGCATCGGTCCGGGCGGCGCTGGGCGCACGTGCTCGGAATCCCTGTTGCGTCGATCGAAGACACCGGCGAGCACCTGACCTGCACCGTCTGCCGTACGTGCTACCGGATCGAACTGCTGGCCGTTCCGACTATTGAGCAAATGCTCCTCGCGCTGCTCGCTGGGACCAAGGCGGCAGTCGTCGCGATGCTCAGCGCCGGCGGAGCGGACAGCCCGCTGGCAAGGCAACGGGGCATCGCGCTGATCAAGGCGGCCGGGGCGCCCGACTATCACGACGGTCGCTTGCTCGCGGCGCTGGATGGCGACACTGCGGGGCAGTTGCTGCCGGGATGTGCGGACGAGACTGTGCCTGGCCTGCGGCCGGCCGTCGAGGCGGTGGCGATTCAACTGGAGACGCAGGCAAAGGAGTGGTTCCTCAGCAAAATGGTCGAGGTCGGCCTCGCCGACGGGCCGCTGACCGATGCCGAGCGTTCCGTCGCCAGAACCACCGCGCGCTACCTCGGGATGACCGCCGCTCACGGCCGCGATGTCATCTCGCTGACCGAAGAAGCAGCCCAGGCCTGACCAGGCAGAAGGCTGAACCCGCCCCAAGAGCGCGGCATTGCATCGGCATCGGCCCGATGCGTGAGAATGGGGTCGTGAGCATCTATCGCGATGACGGGATCGTGCTGCGCACCCAGAAGCTGGGCGAAGCCGACCGGATCGTGACCGTGCTCGCACGCAAATCGGGCCGGGTCAGGGCGGTCGCCAAGGGGGTCAGGCGTACCAAGTCGCGATTCGGTGCCCGCCTCGAGCCGTTCACGCATGTCGACCTGCTGCTGTATACAGGCCGGAGCCTGGACGTGATCACGCAAGCAGAGACCGTCCGCAGCTACGGCGAGGTGCTGACTGAGGACTACCCGAGGTACACCACCGGCATCGCGATGCTCGAGACCGCCGAGCGGTTCACAGTGATCGAGAAGGAACCCGCGTTGCGCCAGTTCCTGCTGCTCGTCGGCGGGCTGCGGACGCTTGTCGACGGCGGGCACGATCCGAGGCTGGTGCTCGATGCCTATCTGCTGCGCTCGCTGGCCGTGGCCGGCTACGCGCCGGCCCTCGACGAGTGCGCCATCTGCGGCACCAGGGCACCATCGGCGGAATCAGACGAGCCGGCGCCAGCGGACGCCGCGCCGCGACGCGGACAGTCCCGCAGGATGTTCGGGGTCGCGGCAGGCGGCCTGGTCTGCCGATCGTGCTGGGCACCAGGCGCGGCCACCGCGGCCGGTCCGACGATCGACTTGATGAGCGCCCTGCTGCGGGGCGACTGGGGGCTGGCTGACGCCAGCGAGCGCCGGTACCAGGTGGAATGTAGCGGACTGGTAGCGGCTTACGTCCAGTGGCATCTGGAGCACTCGATCCGTTCGCTCCGTCACGTGGAGCACGCATGAGCAGTCGCCGCGACGCCGGCCGTCGCGTGGCAGCCACGGGGGACGGCATCCGGGTGGCGGTCAAGCCGCCCGAACCGCACGCCAGCGGGGCACGGCCGCCGGCCATCCCTCCTGACCTCGTGCCCAGGCACGTGGCGCTGGTGATGGACGGCAACGGGAGGTGGGCCAAGCAGCGTGGCCTGCCGCGGACCGAAGGTCATAAGGCGGGCGAGTATTCGCTGTTCGACGTCATCATGGGAGCGATCGAGCTGGGCGTTCCTTACCTGTCCGCCTACGCGTTCTCCACCGAGAACTGGCGGCGCTCGCCGGACGAGGTCCGCTTCCTGATGGGGTTCAACAGGGATGTGATCCGCCGCCGCAGGGACCAGCTCAACGAGATGGGGGTCAGGGTCCGCTGGGCTGGTCGCAGGCCGCGGCTATGGCGCAGCGTGATCTCTGAGCTCGAGGACGCCGAGCAGATGACTGCCGGCAACTCGGTACTGACGCTGCAGTTCTGCGTCAACTACGGCGGCCGGGCAGAAATCGCCGATGCTGCGGCCGCGATCGCCGCTGACGTCGCTGCCGGGAAGCTGCGGGCCGACAAGATCGACGAGAAGATGTTCGCGCGCTACCTCGACGAGCCTGGCATCCCGGACGTCGACCTGTTCGTGCGCTCGTCTGGGGAGCAGCGCACCTCCAACTTCCTCATCTGGCAGGCGGCCTACGCCGAGTTCGTGTTCCTGGACACGCTCTTCCCCGATTTCGACCGGCGCCATCTCTGGCGGGCCTGCGAGATCTACGCGAGCAGGGAACGGCGCTACGGCGGCGCCGAGCCGAATCAGGTGCCAGACATCGACATCGGCACCTGAGGCGCCTGCGATCCGTGCTCAGAGCAAGCCGCGTAGGACCGCCACGACCAGCACGGCCGCGACCGCCGCCAGCCGCAGCAACCTGCCGTGCGCTGAGAGCCGCGGCCACGACAGCATCGCCAGCCAGCCGAGCACCGCCGCGAGTCCGGCGATCGCGATCGCTCCGCCCCATCCGCTGACCGCCAGCCCGATCACCAGGAGCACGACCGCGAGAACAGGCGGCAGCCAGGCGGGCAACTGGTGCATCCACAGCAGCACTGTCGCGCTCCGCTGTTCGAGCGACGCCCTGGCCGGTGAGGGATCCGGCGTGAACAAGGTGTTTCCTGGCGGCAGCGGCCGCGGCCGGCGCTGGCGCCCCCGCGCTCCGGCCCGCCGAGGCTGCCTGACGCGGTTCGTGCTCACGTGCGATCGTCCTTCCTCGGCCGCATAGCCACCATGGCTGCGATGGCGTCTGCGGCAGTAATGCGGTTGCGGTTGGCCAGGTCACCGACCACGATAGCGGCATCCACCGCAGTGCCAGAACACCGCTAAGCTGGCAACACCGCCGCCCCCACGCCGGGATTGAGCGTGTCTAACCCATGAACCGCCGCAAGGCGTTGGAGAACTCTGATGGCTCGTCGCAGTGACCGTTTGGATACCGTAGTCAGCCTCAGCAAGCGGCGGGGGATCGTGTACCCGTCCAGCGAGATCTATGGCGGTCTGAGGGCGTCCTGGGACTACGGCCCGCTCGGCGTGGAGATCAAGAACAACATCAAGCGGCAATGGTGGAAGTCGGTCGTCACCGAGCGCGACGACATCGTCGGGCTGGATTCCAGCGTGATTCTCGCGCCCGAGGTCTGGGAGGCCAGCGGTCATGTCACCGAGTTCGTCGACCCGCTGACCGAATGCCAGTCCTGCCATAAGCGGTTCAGGCCCGACCACCTGATCGAGGCGTACCAGGAAAAGCACGACGGCAGGGAGCCAGAACACGGGCTGGCCGACCTGGCCTGTCCGAACTGCGGCACCAGGGGCGCGTTCACGGAGCCGCGGATGTTCAACGCGATGCTGCGCACCTACCTGGGCGTCGTTCAGGACGATGAGTCAGGCCTGGCATACCTGCGCCCGGAGACCGCGCAGGGCATCTTCATCAACTTCAGGAACGTGCTGCAGACCTCGCGGAAGAAGATCCCGTTCGGCATCGGTCAGATCGGCAAGTCGTTCAGGAACGAGATCACGCCGGGCAACTTCATCTTCCGCACTCGCGAGTTCGAGCAAATGGAGATGGAGTTCTTCGTCAAGCCAGGCAGCGACGAGGAGTGGCACGAGCGCTGGATAGCTGACCGGATGGCGTGGTACAGCGACCTCGGTCTGAAGGAGGACAACCTCCGGCTCTACGAGCATCCCGCGGATAAGCGTTCGCATTACTCCAAGCGGACCGTGGACATCGAGTACCGGTACAGCTTCCAGGGCAATGAATGGGGCGAACTCGAGGGAATCGCCAACCGGACCGACTACGACCTGTCCGTGCATGCGAAGGCATCCGGCCAGGACATGTCGTTCCTGGACCCGGAGTCGAACGAGCGCTACGTGCCGTACGTCATCGAGCCAGCCGCCGGGGTCGACCGGTCGATGCTGGCGTTCCTGCTCGACGCCTACGCCGAGGACGAGGCGCCGGACGCCAAGGGCGTGCTGGAGAAGCGGACCGTGCTCCGGCTGGACCACCGGCTGGCGCCTGTCAAGGTGGCCGTGCTGCCGCTCTCCCGCAACGCTGAGCTATCACCGAAGGCTCGCGACGTGGCCGCCATGGTGCGCAAGCACTGGAACGCTGACTTCGATGACGCTGGCGCGATCGGCCGCCGGTACCGTCGTCAGGACGAGATAGGCACCCCGTACTGCGTCACTGTCGACTTCGATAGCCTGAACGACCAGGCCGTGACGGTCCGCGAGCGGGACACGATGCGGCAGGACCGGATCGGCATCGACAAGCTGATCGCCTACCTGTCCGAGCGGCTCGGCGGCTGCTAGAGCCAGCCGACGACGGTGGCCCAGCCGTCGCTGCCAGTGGCATCAGGATGACGACCTAGTCTTCGCCGGCACCCGTACCTCGGCTGGACCGAGTTCATCCGCCCAGGTTGTTGTCAGAGTCCGCCGGCCGGCCAGGAACGCGAGGCTGTACAGCCCCGCTACGACGATCAGCAGTGCCCGGTAGCCGGTGATGAGCGAGACGTACTCGATGACGCCGCCGGCCATCGCGCCCAGCAGGTTCGCAGCGAAGGCGACCGTTGAGTCGCCGACATCGCGGAATCGCTGGGTGAAGATCAGGTTTGCCAGAAAGATCGGCGTGAACGCGAGCAGCACGGCCGCCACGAAGCGCGGCACGATCGCGAGCGCGAGCAGTGACTCCTGCGGCACGATCCAGGCGATCGCCAGCGCGGCGAGCAGGGTGGTGTAGAGCCAGCCCGGCTTGCCGATGACAACCCTGCGAGAGGTTTCCACGGCAGCCAGCACGGCTACCAGGACGCCGGCGAACACCAGCGCGTTCACGAACCAGGTGGTGCCGAACAGCAACGCGAACTGGACCACGCTCTTGGTCTCGAGCAGCATGAATGCCGCGCCCATGAAGAACAGGTCGGCGTACGCCTTGGCCTTCGGCGCTTGCCCGGTGCTGCGACCGCCTGGCACCCTCCTGCGAAGCGGTCCCGCGACTCCGCGGACGAGCAGTGCCGATGCCAGCAGGATCAATGCGAGCGTGACCAGGTAAAACGAGGGGATCGTGTCGCTCGCCAGGTAGATGAACGGATGGTCGTCGGTCGACGGCGGCAGCACTCCGGCCGGACGATGCCAGGTCCTGATGCAAGCCACGGCCGCAGGGTTAGCGCTGATCGTCAGCACTGAGAGTTGCTGCTGGTGCAGCCCGACCGAGTTGATGCACGGCGGATGGCCGTAGGCGACATTGAGCGTGTTCGCGAGCCGGTCTTTCAGCCAGGCGGTGCGGTAGTAGTTGTACATCGCGAAGACGCCGGTCCGCGGCACCAGGTGGGCCCGGGCTGACTGGACGGCTTGGAGCGTGAAGAGGTAACTCTCCAGCCGGAGCGAGGACTGGCCGGCCACGAGCGTCAGCGAGTCAGGCAGGGCGAACAGGATCAGGTCGTACTTCCGCTTCGTCTGAGACAAGAAAGCGCGGCCGTCGTTGATGTGCACGCTTACCCGCGGGGACTGATACGGATGGTCGGTGTTCAGGTTCCTGCCCAGCCGGTAGATCATCGGGTCGATCTCGACCGCGTCTACGTGCTTGGCGCCCATCCGCAATGCGCCTGCGACGTCATTGCCGGTGCCCGCGCCGACCACGAGGACGTTGTTCAGCGGATTACCTGGCGCCTGGGTGTACGGCCGGTAGAAGATGCTGGGCCGCCTGACTGCCGCGGTGATGGCCTGGTGCGGAATGCCGTTGACCATGACCGGAATGGTCTGCGCGGGCGTCTCAGCTCCCACTGTGATCCGGTAGTAGGGCGACCAGATGTCATGTGAGGTCAGGCTCTGCGCCATGAGCAGGCTGGCCAGGCTGGCCACAGCCGCGAGCGGGACCAGGCCAATGCCCCGGCCGTAGAGCACGAGCAGTACGGCTGCGGTAATGATTCCCCAGGCCAGCGGCTTGGCGTCAAAGAAAGACAACGCTGAGAAGGCCGCTATGCCGCAGATACTGCCGAGGATGTCCAGACGATATGCCTCCAGCGGGCTGAACCTGACGAAGGTCCGGGCGACACCTTCACCGAGCATCGCCATGACGGCGGCGACCGCCAGGAAGATTGCGGGCAGCATCAGCCATGTCGGCAGACCGGTCGTCTTCAGCGCGCCGAAGAAGATGAGCTGCTTGCCGGTGGTGTGGCTGATCTGGACGGGAAAGCGCTGAACGAACAGAACGAGCAGGGTGAGGGCGACCGGCGTCCAGCCGAACAGGTTCACCCGTGACCTGGCCCGCAGGAAGCCGAGTCCCATCCCGAGGAAGCTGCCGAGGAGAACGAAGTTCGAGTAGTACGACAGGTAGACGATGTTTGCCCCGAGCCAGCGGATCAATGCGAGCTCGACGAACAGCATCAGGAAGCTGAGCAGGACCAGCCGGACCTTGGCCTGCGTGCCAGGGTTGCCTAATTGACCGGCCGGGGGCAGCTGGTCAGGCTGGCCGGCGACGTCGCGGCCGAGCAGGAGCCTGATCGCACCCATGGAAACGGAACGGCGTAATTCGTGCTGGGGCACGGGCTGCGGGGAAGGCATCGGCAGTGGGGAAGCTGCGTCGCTGGGCACTGAGCAATGTCCTATCGGCTGGGGGCTGAGGATGCAGCAATGCCAATCACAATTCTGCCTATCGCCCCGATCTGCCCGGCATGTGCATTAAGAAACTTTGATCGCGCGGCGATCTGCAGCCGTTCTATCGTCGTCACCGTCGGCCTCGCGCACGTGACGAAGACAGGTGTCCACAGGCGTTGCTGGCTGTCGTACCGCTGCGGGTTGCCGCTGGATGCGCCTAGCCAGTTCATCCATGCGAAGAAGCCAGCGAAAAGCGGATGGCCGTTCCTGCCGTGTGCGGTCGCGAACCGTCGCGGTACACCGAAGGACTCCAGACAGTCGATGAAGCCCTGCCGCTGGGCCCGCACGGGCGGAGAGGACTGAATGGACTGCACCTTCGCGAGCCACGTGCCGGCCAGCGGAGTGGCGATCTTGTCCAGCCGCCACAGCGAGTGGGTGTATTCGGCCATGCATGCGCGTGCGGCCGAGGCGTGGCCGCGCTGATCTCCGTGTGCCCATGGCCTGGCCTGAACCGACCGTACGTCGCCTCCTGCCGGTGCCATCTGGTGCGTATGCAGGCGCTGGGTCAGATCCGGGAACTGGCCATTGTCGGGGAATGACAGCTGGTACCGCCGCTTGGACTGGGGGAATGACTGCGGCGGGAATCCTGCCTGGGCCAGGCACGCGCCGACCTTGGCCGCGAGGATCTTCTGGCGTGTCCATGCGAAGGCCAGGCCAGCGGTGTACTGGGCCCCCGTCGCCGGGAAGTAGGCGTCGAGCGCCTGCCTGGCGAGCAGTTTCTGTGCTGGCGTGACAGCTGCCGAGCCGGTCAGTGACTGGCCCGGACCATTCCCGCTCACCTGCCTGAGCACGACCAGGCTCCCGACCACTGCCGCGAGGCTTACGGCGGCTGCGAGCGGCGCGAGCCAGCGATTCGCCGAGCCGGGGGAACGAGTGACGCCGTTCTTGCGCGACCTCCGCGTGCCGGTATCACCGGCACCGCGCAGCCCGCGGCAGGTGCCGAACCCGGCGGCACCGCGTCGCGGGTGCAGCCCGCGCGGATGTGCGTGCAGCCTCAGCGGCGGAATGTCCTGGGGCCTGACCTCGTCGGCCGCGACCCGGATGGCGGCCTCTATGCGCGCCTCGAGCGAGTTCATGAAGCTGTCCCTAGCATCTTGCCGAGCGCGGCGAGCGCGCGGTGGCTGGTCGACCGGACCGTGCTCGGGCTGATGCCCATGACTTCGGCGATCTCTAGGTCGTCCGCTTGCAGGTAAAAGCGCATCGTCAGGACTTCCCGCTGACGGGCCGGTAGCTGACGCAGCGCGGCAAGCACGGACCGATGTTCCTCACCGGTCAGCGCCACCGACTCGGCCGACGCCGCGGCAGGCTCGTAGATGGTTCTGCTGGCCCTGACCTTGCGCCGCCTGATGGCCGACCGGCATCCGTTCAGCACCGATGCGCGCAGGTAAGGCAGCGCGGCCGCCGGATCAGCGAGCCTGGTCCAGTTCCTGTACAGGCCGCAGAATGCCTCCTGCACGACGTCCTCGGCGCTTGGCTTGTCGCCGAGCATGACGTGAGCAAGCCTGGTCAGCGCCAGAGCGTGTGCCTGGTACAGCGCGGTAACAGAGCACTCTGCGGAGAGCGCGCGCGACCGTCCCCGTGCCGCATCGGGGAGCTCGCCGAGATCTCTGGGCGGCCCGATGCGGGCTGAGGCGATGCTGCTCATGCCCTTAAGACGCACGTGGGGACCTCATGTTGCTCGACGGCCCAGTTAATTTGGCACTACTGCTTCGTCGAGGGAAGCGACCGAACATCTCGGCGGCCGCTTTGTGAAAGCCCTCAGGCAGGCCGGCAGCTCCCATTGTGGTCGCGATCTCGGTCATTTCGGCCGTCCACCGCCAGCCCTTGCTGGCCGCCGACAGCTCGGCGCCGTGGTGCCGGGCAGCCAGGCCTGGCTGGGACAGCTCCCACTCGGCGTCGAGCGCGTCACGCACGCCTTCGGCGTCGGCGAGCTCACGGGCGGCCAGCAGCAGCGCCGCCGAGCCTTTTGTCCACGACGCGTACGCCATTTTCACTGCCGAGGCGGACCAAGGGCCCGCGCCGGCGGCCCGCGCCTCAAGCAGAGTGCCCACGAACAGCGTCCGCACCTGGTCCGCCGCCACTCCTGACAGATACAGCCTTGTGCTACCTGGCGTCTGGGGCGGCGGACCGATGATCCCGCCGTCGACGTAGCTGGCGCCCGCGGCGGTGATGATCTGCGACACCTGGTGCGCGGTTTGCGGCGAGATCGCGTTCGCGTCCAGGTAGAGGCCGCCGAAGCCGGCCACCGAGCGGGCAACATCGATGGCCGCGTGCGGCGGGCAGACCGAGATGATGACGGCCGCCCGCTGGGCGATCGCTTTCGCGGTTCCTGCGTCGGTGAGGCCGGCGGCCGCCGCGCGTGCGGCCGTCTGGCCGCTGCGGCCATCGGAGGCCCACAGCACCTTGTGACCGCTGCCGGTGAGGCAGCGGCCGACGGCCGCGCCCATCTCCCCCGGATGCAGGAGTCCGATGGTGAATGGCCCGGTCATGCGGTTGCCTCAGCCATTGCCAGCGCCCTTCTTTCGCGCGGACGGCGCCGGATACCCGATCGTCGCGCCGGGGGTCAGGGGTGTCCGTGACAGGCGTCAGCGTATCGGTGAGCAGAACCGCGTGCGCGCGGCAAGGACCGCGCCAGGCTCGGTAGCATCGTGCACGAGGGCCGAGAAGGCCGAGATCACTGAGCCGCTGAGTGCCCGGCTATCCCGGCGGGCCAGGGGAGTCATCTCCTGACCCGCGCAGGCGCAGCAGGGCCCGCGGCACCGCAAGGAGAGCGTGCTGTGCCGAAGCTTGTCTATGACTTCATCGAGGGCAACAAGGACATGAAGGACCTGCTCGGCGGCAAGGGTGCCAACCTCGCCGAGATGACCAACCTTGGTCTGCCCGTTCCGCCGGGCTTCATCATCAGCACGGATGCGTGCAGGCATTACCTCGCCGAGGGGTCTGTGCCCGCTGGTCTCGGTGCGGAAGTCAGCGAGCACCTGGAGCGGCTTGAGCAGGAGATGGGCAGGACACTGGGGGATTCCGGCGATCCGCTGCTGGTCAGCGTCAGGTCGGGCGCCAAGTTCTCGATGCCAGGAATGATGGAGACAGTGCTGAACATCGGCCTCTCCGACGCCTCGGTGCAAGGCCTGGCTAAGCAAGCAGGGAACGAGCGGTTCGCCTGGGACTCCTACCGGCGCCTGATCCAGATGTTCGGCAAGACAGTGCTCGGCATCGAAGGGCACGAGTTCGAGCACGCGATCGACGATGCCAAGCGCGCCAAGGGCACTAAGGACGACCTCGACCTGGACGCCGATGACATGAAGGCACTGGTCGACACGTTCAAGCAGATCGTCAATAACGAGACAGGCAGCGACTTCCCGCAGGATCCGCGCGAGCAGATGGACATGGCCGTGAAGGCCGTCTTCGACTCGTGGAACGCCGATCGCGCGATCCTGTACCGCCGCCAGGAGCGGATCCCCTCCGACCTGGGCACCGCGGTCAACGTCGTCACCATGGTCTTCGGCAACCTGGGGCCGGACTCGGGCACCGGCGTCGCCTTCACGCGCGACCCAGGCAGCGGACAGCAAGGCGTGTACGGCGACTACCTGCAGAACGCCCAGGGCGAGGACGTTGTCGCCGGGATCAGGAACACGGTCCCGCTGCAGGATCTGCAGAAGCTGGACCCGAAGTCCTACGGCGAGCTCATGGCGATCATGCAGACGCTGGAGAACCACTACAGGGACCTGTGCGACATCGAGTTCACGATCGAGCGCGGCAAGCTGTGGATGCTGCAGACCAGGGTCGGCAAGCGGACCGCCGGGGCTGCGTTCAGGATCGCCGTTCAGCTGGTGGACCAGGGCCTGATCGACATCGACGAGGCGCTGCGTCGGGTCGAGGGCGCCCAGCTTGCCCAGCTGATGTTCCCCAGGTTCGGGGACACCGCAGGCGCCACGCTGATCACGAAGGCGATCAGCGCGTCGCCAGGAGCGGCGGTAGGCAAGGCGGTGTTCGACTCGGCCACCGCGGTCGAGTGGGCCGAGCGCGGCGAGGACGTGATCCTGGTCCGCCGCGAAACCAACCCCGATGACCTGCACGGCATGATCGCGGCTCGCGGCATCTTGACCAGCCGGGGCGGCAAGACCAGCCACGCGGCCGTGGTTGCCCGCGGCATGGGCAAGACCTGTGTGTGCGGCGCCGACCAGCTCGAGGTCGACGTCACTGCAGGCCGGTTCAGCACCGAGGGCAAGGACGGCCAGCTTGTCGTCAGCCTGGGCGACGTGATCTCGATCGACGGCACCTCAGGCGCGGTCTACCTGGGGGAGGTGCCGGTCGTAGCCTCGCCAGTGGTCGAGTACTTCGAGGGCAACCTGGACCCTGCATCGGACGAGCTCGTTGGCGCCGTGCACCGGATCATGACGCACGCCGACAAGCGCCGCAGGCTCGCCGTCCGCGCCAACTCCGATACCGGCGAGGACTCGGCCAGGGCCGTCAGGTTCGGCGCGCAGGGAATCGGGCTCACCAGGACCGAGCACATGTTCCTCGGCGAGCGGCGGCAGCTGGTCGAGCGGCTGATCCTGGCCGACACCACCGAGGGCAGGCAGGCGGCGCTGGCCGAGCTTGAGCCGCTGCAGCGTGGCGACTTTGTCGAGATCCTCGAGGCCATGGACGGGCTGCCGGTCACGATCAGGCTGCTCGACCCGCCGCTGCACGAGTTCCTGCCCGACCTGACCGAGCTGTCGGTCAAGGTTGCGCTGGCAGGTGATAAGGCCAGCGAGAAGGACAAGAAGCTGCTCGAGGAGGTCCGCAGGCTGCACGAGCAGAACCCGATGCTCGGCCTGCGCGGCGTCCGGCTCGGCCTGGTCATCCCGGGACTGTACGAGATGCAGGTGCGCGCGATCGCCCACGCCGCCGCTGACCGGGTCAAGGCGGGCGGCGACCCGCGCCCGGAGATCATGATCCCGCTGGTGGCAGCGGTGCAGGAGCTGGAGGCCGCCAGGGACGAGGCCGAGAAGGTGCTCGCCGAGGTAGCTGACGAGACGGGCGTCCGCGCGCACACCCTGATCGGCACCATGATCGAAGTGCCGAGGGCGGCGCTCACCGCGGGGCAGATCGCGCAGGCCGCGGAGTTCTTCTCGTTCGGTACCAACGACCTGACCCAGATGGGCTGGGGCTTCTCGCGTGACGATGTCGAGGGCGCGTTCTTCGGCAAGTACATCGAGATGGGCATCTTCGGGGTCTCGCCGTTCGAGACGCTGGACACCGAGGGCATCGGCAGGCTGGTCGAGATCGCGACCACCGAGGGCCGTGCGACGCGGCCGGACCTCAAGGTCGGCGTGTGCGGCGAGCACGGCGGTGACCCCGAGTCGGTGCGATTCTTCCACCGGGCCGGCCTGGATTACGTTTCCTGCTCGCCGTTCCGGGTGCCGGTCGCCAGGCTCGAGGCCGGGCGCGCGGTTGCCCTCGAGGAAGCGGGGGGCAGCGACAGCAGGTGAACAACGGCGGCAAACGCTGGACGGCGGGCCGCGGCCGCTTGGGCTATGACGGGTATGCGACGGAACGGTTCGCCCGTGAATCCGTCAAGCGCGCGCACACCCAGGAGCGCAGCGCGTTCCAGCGCGACAGGGCCAGGGTGCTGCACAGCTCGGCGCTGCGCAGGCTGGCCGCGAAGACGCAGGTGGTCGAGGTCGGCCAGGCCGACTTTCCGCGTACCAGGCTGACCCACTCGCTGGAATGCGCGCAGATCGGCAGGGAGCTGGGGGCCTCTCTGGGCTGCGACCCTGACCTTGTCGACGCGGCCTGCCTCGCTCACGATCTGGGGCATCCGCCGTTCGGGCACAACGGCGAGTTCGCGCTCGCACAGGTGGCGGCGCGGTGCGGTGGCTTCGAGGGGAACGCGCAGAGCCTGCGCCTGCTGACCAGGCTGGAAGCCAAGATTCCCGGCGCCGGCCTGAACCTGACCAGGGCAACCCTCGACGCCACGCTGAAGTACCCCTGGCTAGCGTCGCAAGCCATTTCTCCCGACGCTTCAGAACCGGCAGCGGGGGCGAAGTATGGGTGTTATGACGAAGATAGTGAGGTTTTCGCATGGATCAGGGACGGGGCGCCCGAGCGGCAGCCGTGCCTGGAGGCCCAGGTCATGGACTGGGCTGACGACGTCGCCTATTCCGTGCACGACCTGGAGGACGGCCTGCACAGCGGTCTGATCGGGCTGGATCAGCTGCGTGATCCCGGTGAACGACGCAGGGTAGCCGCGCTGACCCAGTCCGACTACTGCGCGCCAGGGTCGGTCGCGCTTGACGAGCTCGGCGAGATCTTCGATGGGCTGCTCGGGCAGGAGTTCTGGCCGCAACGCTTCGACGGCGAGCCGCAGACCGTGGCCGCGGTCAAGAACCTGACCAGCGAGCTGATCGGACGATTCTGTGACGCCGCGCTAACAGCCACCAGACAAGCCCGCAGCACGCCTTTGTCCCGTTATGCCAGCGATCTCGTCGTGCCAGGGAAGCAACGGCTGGAGTGCGCATTGCTCAAGGGCGTGACCGCTTACTACGTGATGGGCCGTACCGGAGCGGTCGCGTCGCAAGCCAGGGAACGCCAGGTGCTCACCGAGCTCGCCTCCGCGCTGGCGGACGGTGCGCCAGGAGCGCTCGATCCGATGTTCCGGGCCGATTATGAGTCGGCAGGCTCTGATGCAGCGAGGCTCCGGGTTGTCGTTGACCAGGTCGCCTCGCTGACCGACACGTCCGCGACCGCTTGGCACGCCAAGCTCTGCCAGTAGCCGGGCATAGGCCGCTAGCTGGCCACAGCAGTCTGCGGATCGCGGCCCGACCGCACCAGGCTGAGCGCCTCACCGAGGCCGTCGAAGGACCAGCCGGCTTGGCGCACGTCCACCGACACGCGCGCGCCGGCCACGTTCATCGAGTCGATGCGCAGCGGCAGGAACTTGGCCGGGATGGCGGGGTCGCACCATAGCTTGCCGGCCGGCACCGACGGGTCGAACCGCAGCAGCGTGCGGAGCAGCAAAAACGGGGCAGCGGATGCCCAGGCCTGCGGCGAGCATGATGTCGGGTAGCTGACCGGCTCGGGGAACTCCGCGCGGTCGAAGCCGCAGAACAGTTCGGGCAGCCGGCCGCCGAAGGCCTCGGCAGCCTCGAGGATTCCGGCAAAGACCTGCTGCGCCTGTTCGACGAACCCGTACCGCATCAGGCCGGCGGCGCAGATCGCGTTGTCATGCGGCCAGACCGAGCCGTTGTGGTAGCTCATCGGGTTGTACGCCGCGTTCGAGCTGGCCAGCGTCCTGATGCCGTACCCGGTGAACATCTGCGGCCCAGTCAGGTGCCTGGCGGCCGATGCCGCCTTACCGGCGTCGGCGATGCCGGTCCACAGGCAGTGGCCCATGTTCGAGGCGAGCGAGTCGATCTGACGCTTCTGGCCATCCAGGCCGAGCGCGTAATAGCCCTTCTCCGGCATCCAGAACGCGCGGTTGAACCTGTCCTTGAGGTCCTGCGCCCGCTCCGCCCAATAGGTCGCGCCGTCGATGTCCTCTCGTTCTGTGCACAGGTGCGACCTCGCGAGGAACGCGGCGTAGGTGTACCCCTGTACCTCAGCAAGCGCGATCGGCGGCTCGGCGATCGTTCCGTCGGCAAAGGTGATCCCGTCGAAGGAGTCCTTCCAGCCCTGATTCGCCAGGCCTAGCTCGGTAGACCTGGCATACTCGACGAACCCGTCGCCGTCCCTGTCGCCGTAGTTCACTATCCAGTCCAGCGCCCGGTCGGCGTGCGGCAGCAGCTCGTCGGCGACCTCACGCTCCAGGCCCCACCTGCGCAGCTCACCGAGCAGCATCACGAACAACGGCGTGGCATCCACAGACCCGTAGTAGACGCTGCTGCCGCCCAGCCAGAGCGAAGCCTGCATGCCGAACCGCATCTCATGCAGGATCTTGCCCGGCTCCTCTTCGGTCGCGGTGGTGACCTTGCTGCCCTGCAGGCTGGCCAGCGTCCGCATGGTTCCGAGCGCCAGTGAGGCGTCCAGCGGCAGCAGCATCCAGGATGTGAGCAGCGAATCCCGGCCGAAGATGGTCATGAACCACGGCGCCCCCGCGGCCACCACCATCCGATCGGCATGTTCGGGATCGAAGATCCGCAGCGATCCTAGGTCTTCAGTGCTGGCCGCGAAGACCGTGGCCAGCCGCGGGTCAGAGGCCATGACCAGCGGGCTCTGCCGCCGCCAGTCGGCTAGGCGCTGCTCAGGTCCGTCGGCGGCGGTGGGTCGCTCGCCTTTGGGCTGAGCCTGCACCCGGTACTCGATCAGGTCTTTGCCGTTCAGCGACGGCGTGACCTGCAGCGCGGTGCTCCAGGCGCCGTGCGCTGGCACGACCGCATGCCAGGTCATCTGGCTGGCCGAGACCTCGAGCTCGGCGCCTGGCGGCCTGGTGCCGGTGATCCTGGCTCCCCGCAGCGCGGTCCCGACCTGGCGGCTCAGGATGATCGAGTCGTCCTCGACGCCGACTGTCATGCCCTCGACACCCGCGGTGTCCGTGTGCGTCCTGCCTTCCTTCACCTCGAAGACGTCGGCGAAGTCACCGCCGATGCCGATCCGCAGGGTCACGGGGAGCGGCTCTGTGCTCATGTTCCGCAGCGTGATCTCCTCGCTCAGGCCGTCGTTCAGCACGCGCCGCCTGGCGACGAGCATCTTGCTGTCCGCGAGGCCCGGCAGGGGCGGCATCCGGCTGAGGAAGGTGCACGCGAACGGCTCGCGAGCCTGCGGGGCCAGTGGTTCTGGCACGTGCCCGTTGATGCTGAGGTCGAGCCGGCTGATCAGCCTGGTGTCCCTGACGAACAAGCCCTGCGCGGCGCCCTGGCGCAGGTCGCCTGAGGTGTCCGAGATGCAGAACGTGGTCCCGTCGAGCAGCGTGACCAGCCCGGCCGGTGCTGCCATGGTGGTCGCGGGCGTGCCTTCGAACGTCCAAACCTGGCCCATCTCGCGCCTCCACACGTGCCTCGTCTGGGGGTTGCCGGGCCTTGGCTGACCTTGGCGGGGAGTTGGCCGCGGCTTGACTGCAGTGCGTGATTCACTCATGGCTACCCACGGCTTGGCTATGGCACACCACTGACACGCGGATACCCTCAGACTGGCTCCTCAGACAGCACGGGAGGGTAAAAGTGCCAGCCAGTGACGCGGCGCTCGCGTCATCGGACCAGGCCGCGACGGCCCCGGCAACCGCGACGATCGGCGTTCTCGCGCTGCAGGGCGATGTGGCCGAGCACGTGCGCGCGATCACGCGGGCGGGTGCCCGCGCGCTGCCGGTGCGCCGGCCCTCCGAGCTCAACGCGGTCGACGGATTGATCATCCCCGGCGGCGAATCCACCACGATCTGGAAGCTCGCTGACATATTCCACCTGGTCGAGCCGCTGCGCGAGCGGATCAGCGCCGGAATGCCGGTTTTCGGGTCATGCGCCGGGATGATCATGCTGGCCAGCAGGCTGGTGGAGCGAGCCAGCGACCAGGAGACATTCGGCGCGATCGACATGACCGTCCGCAGGAACGCGTTCGGGCGCCAGGCCGATTCGTTCGAGAGCGACATCGAACTCGCGGGCGCCGGCGGACCGCCGTTCCGTGCGGTGTTCATCAGGGCCCCCTGGGTGGAACAGGTCGGCCCCGGCGTCGAGATTCTGGCCACCGAGCCGCGCACCGGTAGGATCGTCGCCGTTCGCCAGGGTCCTGCGCTCGCCACGGCGTTTCATCCCGAGCTCACCCAGGACAACCGCGTGCATTCGATCTTTACTGACATGGTGAGGGAGCTCTCATGAGCGGCCACTCCAAGTGGGCAACCACAAAGCACAAGAAGGCTGTCGTCGACGCCAGGCGCGGCAAGCTCTTTGCCAAGCTGATCAAGAACGTTGAGGTGGCGGCGCGCAACGGGGGCCCGGACGTGAGCGCCAACCCGACCTTGTACGACGCGGTGCAGAAGGCCAAGCGCAGCTCGGTTCCTAACGACAACATCGATCGGGCCGTTCGCCGGGGGGCAGGCCTGGAGGCCGGCGGTGCCGCATACGAAACGGTCACCTATGAGGGTTATGCGCCTGGCGGCGTCGCACTGCTGGTGGAGTGCCTGACCGATAACAGGAACCGGGCGGCGTCGGAGGTCAGGGTCGCACTGACCCGCAACGGCGGCTCGATGGCCGACGCGGGCTCGGTGTCGTACCTGTTCAGCAGGAAGGGCGTCGTGATCGTGCCCAAGACGCCGACGCTGGGTGAGGACGACGTGCTGATGGCGGTGCTCGACGCTGGCGCCGAGGAAGTCAACGACATCGGCGAGTCCTATGAGGTGGTATCCGAGGCGACCGACCTGGTGCCGGTCAGGACGGCGCTGCAGCAAGCAGGCATCGACTATGAGTCGGCCGAGACCCCGTTCCTGCCGTCGGTCGAGGTACCGCTTGACGAGGAGACCGCGCGGAAGGTCTTCAGGCTGATTGACGTCCTCGAGGAGTCCGACGAGGTCCAGGACGTGTACGCCAACTACGCGGTGCCTGACGAGATCATGGAAAAGATTGGCTGACCTCCCTGGCGGCCTGACGATCCGGCCCATGCGGGCCGATGACGACCTAGATGCCGAGCTTGACCTGCGGCACCGCTCGTTTGGCCCGATGAGCAGCGACGCCCGCGCCTACTGGCGCGCCGAGCTAGTCGACTGTGTGCAGACGGGCAGGCAATTCGGCGTCTGGGACGGTGGTCAGCTGCTTGGCGCGGCGAGGTACAACGACATGCGGCAGTACTGGCATGGCAGGGCCGTGCCGATGGCCGGAGTGGGCGGGGTCAAGGTCGCGCCTGAAGCAAGGGGGCGCGGCGTCGGCCGGGCGCTGATGTCGGCCCTGCTGACCGCGCTCGCCGAGCAGGGCTTCGCGCTCTCTGTGCTCTATCCGGCGACCGCACAGATCTACCGGTCGCTTGGCTGGGAGCTCGCGGGCGGTAACTATCGCGCTGAGGTGCCCGGACGCTCTCTCGGGTCGCTGCTGCCTCCCGATCCGCAGCTGTCGGATGACCAAGCAGGACAACCTGGACGTCCCGGCCATGCCGACGCGGCGCCCGCGATCACGCGCGCCGGGCCCGAGGACGCCGAGCGCGTTATCGCTACTGTCGGCGCCGTGCACGCGGCCGCGCTCGACTGCGGTCCTGCCACCCGCGACGCGGCGAGCGTGCGGCGCTGGCTCGCCGATCCTGACATGTTCTTTTACCTGTCAGAGGACGGATTCCTCGGCTATCGCTGGCACGGCGACACGAGCAAGGCCATCCTCATCGAGATCCTGCAGGCCGGCTCGGCCCGAACGGTTACCGCGCTGTGGCGGATCGTCGCATCACACTCCTCGGTGGCCGAGGTGGTCTACGCGATGACCGGACCGGCCGATCCCGTGAGCTGGCTGACCAGGGAACCAGACGTGGGCGTACGCCGGCTGCGGCACTGGATGCTGCGGGTGATCGATCCGGCCGCCGCGGTCGCCGGGCGCGGGTTTCCCGCGACCGCGCGGGCCCAGGTGGCGCTGCGGCTGACCGACGCCAACCTGCCGGGCAACGCCGGCCGCTATACGCTCGCCGTGTCCGGCGGCCTAGGCACTCTGATCAGGGACGGAACAGGACGCACGGCTACCTCGCCCGCATCGTCGCCGGTCACGCTCGGGCCACGCGGCTTCGCCGCGCTGTACGCGGGCCTGCCGATGGCCACGTTGCGCGTCGCTGGGCTCGCGGCCGGCGGCGACCGCGAGGCGGATGCCGCGCTTGACTCAGTGTTCGGCGCCCAGTCGTTCCTGCTCGACTACTTCTAACGGCGCTTCGCCGCAGCCCAACGGCTCAGCTTCATGATCGTGGAGGATTTTCAGCAAATCTGCTGAAAATCCTCCACGCAAGGAGCTGCCGATCGAGGCGGAGCGCAGGTCGAGGCCGGGTCTGGGCGAGCGCACGTGAGCGACACGCCGGATCGGTTCGGGGACGGGCGGGAGACCAGCCGGTAATGTCGCAGCCGAACACATGTTCGTTATGGAGCAGGTGGTGGCCGCATGCGGGTGCTCGGGGTCGATCCCGGCCTGACCAGGTGCGGCCTGGGCGTGGTCGAGGGCGGCCCAGGCGTGCCGCTCCGGCTAGCAGGCACGACGGTCATCAAGACGCCGCCCGGCGCCGATATCGGCAGCCGGCTGCTGACGATCGCCGAGCAGATCACCTGGTGGCTCGAGCGGTATGAGCCCGATGCCGTCGCCGTCGAGCGCGTTTTCAGCCAGCACAATGTGCGGACGGTGATGGGAACCGCGCAGTCTGGCGCGGTGGCGATCGTCTGCGCGGCCCGGCGCGGACTGCCGGTCGCCATGCATACGCCCAGCGAGGTCAAAGCGGCCGTCACCGGCAACGGCCGCGCTGACAAGGCACAGGTCACGCACATGGTGACCAGGCTGCTGAAGATGCCTGACCCGCCGCGGCCAGCCGACGCCGCCGACGCGCTCGCGCTGGCGATCTGCCATCTGTGGCGCGGGGGCGCGCAGGCAAGGATCGCCGCGGGCGCAGCTGCCGAGGGCACCAGCGTCGCGGTTGTGACAACCGCCTCAGCCAGCGCGGAAGGAGCGGGTATCGGATGATCGCGCATCTGGATGGCGTCGTGGCGGCGGTCGCGCCCGAAGGAGCGGTGATCGATGTCGGCGGTGTCGGCCTGCTCGTGCAGTGCTCGCCGGGCACCCTCGCCGCGCTCAGGCCGGGGGAGCGGACCAAGGTCAGCACGTCACTGGTGGTGCGCGAGGACGCGCTGACGCTGTACGGGTTCGCCAATGACGACGAGCGCAACACGTTCGAGTTGCTGCAGACCGCGAGCGGGATCGGCCCGCGGCTGGCGCTAGCCATGCTCGCCACGCTGAGTCCCGACGGGTTGCGGCGGGCGGTCGCGGCCGCCGATGTAACCGCCCTGATGGCCGTGCCGGGCATCGGGCGCAAGGGCGCCCAGCGAATCGTGCTGGAACTCGCCGGACGGCTCGGTTCACCGGATGACGGCGTCGCCGCTGTCGCTGGTTCCGGCAGCGCCAGCTCGACGACCGGAACCTCATCTCGGGTCGGAACGCTGACCTGGCGCGATCAGGTCCGCACCGGGCTGGTCAACCTGGGCTGGCAGGCCAGGGACGCCGAGCAGGCGATCGCCGCGATAGAGCCTGACCTGCTCGCCGCCACTGCTGACTCGGACGCCACCGATGGCGCGTACGGCGCCGGTGGCACGGGCGGATCTGCCGGGTCTGGTGACGCCGACAGCTCGGTAGACGTGGCGGTCGCGCTGCGGGCTGCGCTACGCGTCCTGGGGCGGACGTGAACGCCAGCGACACCGACAGGTTCGTTTCCCCGCTCGCCGACGCTGACGAGCGGCAGATCGAGGGCGCGCTCCGACCCAGGCAGCTTGCCGAGTTCGTTGGCCAGGCCAGGCTGCGCGAGCAGCTCACGCTCGTCCTCGAGGGCGCTATGCGGCGTGGCAAGGCGCCGGACCACGTGCTGCTGTCGGGACCGCCCGGACTCGGCAAGACCACGATCGCGATGATCATCGCGGCCGAGCTAGGGGCGCCGTTGCGGATCACGAGCGGCCCGGCGATCGAGCGTGCCGGAGATCTCGCCTCGGTGCTGACCTCGCTGAACGGCGGCGAGGTGGTCTTCATCGACGAGATCCACCGGCTGGCCAGGCCCGCCGAGGAGATGCTCTACCTCGCGATGGAGGACTTCCGCGTCGACGTGATGCTGGGCAAAGGGCCTGGTGCGACGGCGGTGCCGCTCGACATCGCGCCCTTCACCCTCGTCGGGGCGACCACGCGGTCCGGGTTGCTGCCCGCACCGCTGCGGGACAGGTTCGGCTTCACCGGTCACCTGGACTTCTACGACGCCGGTGAGCTCGGCGTGATCATCCGCCGCTCGGCTGGGCTGCTCGGCGTCACGCTGCGCGACGAGGGCGCCGACGAGATCGCCAGCCGGTCCCGCGGCACACCGCGGATCGCGAACCGGCTGCTCCGCAGGGTCAGGGATTTCGCCGAGGTTCGCGGCGACGGAGTCGTCACCAGGATCGCCGCGCGGTCTGCGCTCGAGCTTTACGAGGTCGATGAGAGCGGCCTTGACCGGCTGGACCGCGCCGTGCTGACCGCGCTGGTTGAACGTTTCAGCGGCGGACCGGTCGGCTTGTCGACGCTGGCCGTCGCGGTCGGCGAGGAAGCCGAGACCGTCGAGGTGGTGGCCGAGCCGTTCCTGGTCCGAGCCGGGTTGATGGCCAGGACCCCGCGCGGCCGCGTTGCGACCCCCGCGGCCTGGCTGCATCTGGGCCTGGAGCCGCCCGTGCCGGCCCAGCAAGGCGGGACAGGGGATGGCGCGGCGGCCATCACGCTGTTTGACTAGGGAGAAAGAGCCCGAGGCATGCGGCCAGCAGGGCCAGGCGAAGTTGCCACACAACAGCACATCTGTTGCGGGGCGGTCACGATCACTCCGTGGAGGTCGTAGCCTGTTTGTGCGCGGCGCCCGCGCCGCTACACTTCGGCAGTTGGTCTTTCCAGCCGCCTGGCGCCGCCGCCGGTACCGCCCGGCGCCGCACCAGTGCAGCACCCCGGCCGCTGCGCCATCAACCGGAAGGAAGCCCCGCTATGGGGACCATGATTCTCGCCGCTAGTAGCAAGAGCTCAGGCGGCAGCCCCGCGTTCACGTTCATCATCCTGGCCGTGCTGATCGGCCTGTTCTACGTGCTGATCATGCGCCCGCAGCGGAACAGGCAGCGCAAGGCGATGCAGACGCAGAGCCAGGTCATGCCCGGTCAGCGGATTCGTACCACGGCCGGCCTGTACGGCACGGTGGTGTCCGGCGATGACCGGGACGTGGTCGTCGAGATCGCACCCGGCGTGGAGGTCACGATGCTCCGGCGGGCGGTCATGGAGGTCCTCCCCGACGACAGCATGCCCTCGCACGAGGACATCGACCTGGAGGACGAGCCCGGCGAGCCTGAGGCCGAGCACGAGGATGCGGCGGAGACCGAGGCGCATGATGATGCCCCGCCCACGGACCTCAAGAAGGACCGTAACGTCTAGCCGCAACGCGGGCCGCTCACACCGAAGGACAGGC